>CAZJHX010000145.1:0-26636 GCA_964545715.1 uncultured Myxococcales bacterium | reverse complement strand
TGGCGGCCAGGCCGGCACCGGCGGCGGCCAGGTCCCCTGCGATGGTCTGCAGCTCGCCGAGCTGCTTGCGACAATACGGTCACCAGTACCCGCGATAAAACACCACGAGCGCCGGTCCCCGGGCCAGCAGCTGGTCCAGCGTGACCCGGTCGCCGTTCTGATCGGGCAGGTCGAACGCGGGCGCTGTCCCAAGGTGCGTGGGCGTGCGCGCGCGCGTGAGCCAGAAGTAGTCGTAGGCCCACACCAGCAGCAGCAGCGCGACGAGCCCGACCGCGACTCTGCGGCGTGTCACTCGGCCGCCGGCGGCGCGATCGAGTACGCACACTCTTTGCCGCCGGGCGGGTCATACGCGCCGTTGCCGTCCGTATCCACGAAGATGGGGTTGGTCATAAAGCGCGGCACGCCGGGCGCGGAGAAGTTCCGAAAGCCCAGCGGCATCGGCTGGGTGCCGAAGCCCGCCACGACGATCGTGGCGTCCGCCGCCACCTCCAGCTCCAGCACGGTGTCCAGCTTCATCAGCGAATCGGGCGCGTCGGCCGCGACCTTGGCGATCTCGTCACAGTTGGCAAACACGCTGATCCATTGGACGTCGATAGCCTCCAGCGCCTGCACCTGAACCTTCAGCGCCACGGTGCCATCGGTGTCGGTGATCGTGTCGCCAAGCCCCGCCGTCTCATTGATCGTCACGCGCGCAAACGCCCCGGTGCTGATGAACGCGCGCCCCTCCAGGTAGGCGTTGGTCAGCTGATCGTCGGTGACCTCGCTCGGCTCATCGGTCGGCAGCGCCAGGTAGGTGCGCGGGCTGCCGGGCGGCGAATGCCCGTGGGTGTCCGTGACCCCGACCGCCGTGATGCGGTGGCCCAGGTTGTGCCAGCCCAGCCAGTCGTCAAACAGCCCGCTGCTCTCAGGCTTGTCCGGGTTCAAGAACGGGTTCTTGTTGCTGTTCATCAGCTCGACCGCGTCGATATCCCACGTCCACAGCGCGGCGTCCGGCTTGAAGCCCAGCGCGGTCGGGTCCTGCAGCGACGGCGCACCAGCCACGCGGTCCCAGCCGATCAGGCATAGATAGTTGCACCCGGCCTTTGGGTGATTCAGCTGCACGACGCCCGCCCCACGGTCGCGCATGGCGTCCGTCAGCTCCTCGATGTCCAGCCCATACCAGATCACCGGATCGCCGCGCGGGTGGTCGGGCGCGGCGGGCACCGGAAACATGTTCATGTGCTCGGGCAGCGTCGCAGTCACCTCTTCGCCGATGACGGTCCGAATCCAGGTGTCCAACCCAAGCTCCGCCACGCCGACCGACCAGTCGGACACGACCTCGTGGTCCGTGGAGATCGCGATCTCCAGCCCATTGGCCGCAGCGGTGAGCACGCGCGTTGTGATGTCCACGTCGCTGTCTGAGCTGGGTCCGGCGTGAATGTGGCTGTCGGCGGACACCCAGCCGGTGGTGTCAAACGCGCGCTTCATCGTCGCCTCGACGTGGGCCTGCCCACCATCGGGGATGGTGATGTCCACATGCACGGGCTCGTACTCGTAGCCGCGCATGACGACGATTGTGTAGTCGCCGGGGGGCACGCCCTCCTCGCCGGGAGTGCTGTCGGCGTACGTCCGGCGCACCATGCTGGTGCCCTCAAACAGCATCACGCGAGCAGGAATGCCGGCGCCGTCCTCGTCCCGCACGTCCCACGTGAGCGTCCCGGCGCGGCCGACTTCAATGTCTATCGGCCCGTCAGCAGGCAGCGACAGCGGCGTCGGCTGGCCGTTGTCGCGCGAGGGATCCTGCACCACGAGGCGGTACGGACGGTCCTCGTCGAAGCTGGCGATCTCACCCGAGAACCGACCGTCGGCGTCTGTGCGCACCTTGTCCAGCACGCCCCAGCCGGTGTCGTCCTGGATCTCCACGTCGACGATCACGCCGGCCACGGCCACGCCGTCGGGATCGGCGACCACGCCCTCGATCGGCAGCAGCTCCCCGATGGTCACGTCGTCCAGCGGCTGCAGCGCGCGGGTCGCCGAGTTGGCGTCGGTTTTACCCACGCTGACATGCATGACCTCCTGCAGCGTGTCGCCGAGGCCGCCGACCGGGTCCAGCACCGGCGCGCCGAAGATGGCCGCGCCCAGATCCAAGAAGCCACGCACACCTGAGATCGACAGGGTCCCGGCCTCCGCCTCGGGCAGATTGAAGGCCAGCGCGCCGTCGGGGCCTTGAGTGGCCAGCCACGGCAGCCCCAGATCGATGCCGAAGCCGCCGACATCGATGTTGGTGTGGGCCTTGTAAAACGGCTGGGTCGAGTCGCCCAGCCACAGCGCCGTCCCCACCAGGATCGGCTGCTCGTCCGCCAGCGTGTTTTGCACGTTGAACTCGATGCGCAGCACCGAGCTGTCGGGCGGCAGGATGTAGTCGATCCACACCTCCACGCCCATCGGCCCGCTCAGCGTGCGGGGCTTGCCGCTCTCGAACGCGGCCGCGACCAGCGTCAGCTCGACCAGCCAGAACATGTCGTCGACACCGTGCACGCGCACACGCGCCGCCTCACCGTCGGCGCCGTCGTTCAGGATCTCGATCGACTCGCCCCGAAAGCCGCGCAGCACGGACCCGCCGATGAAGTCCGACACGTCCAGGTGCCCCAACAGCGGCACGAGCTCCTCAAAGCGCTCTTCACCGGCCTGCGCACACCCGTCCAGTGCTACGGCGTCGATCAGAATCCCGCCGTATGCCCAGTAGGTCTTCAGATTGTCTATCGCGCTGACCACAAACGCCGCGTGCTCGTTGATCAGCAGCGCATCGCCGACGCCTGCGCTGCCGTCCGGACCGGACATCCGCAGCGCCGGATCCGCGATAATGCGCGCCTCGGCCACCCCCGGCGTGGGGCAGCCGCCGGCAAAGAGCGGTGGCAGCGGGCCGGTGTCGGGGGCATCGGCATCCGCAACATCCGCCGAGGCGTCCGCAGACACATCGGGCTGTGCATCGGGAACGGGCGCCGGATCGGGGTCCGAGTCGGGACAACCCGACAGAAAACAGAGCACCCACAGCAGTCGCGTCATGCGGTTCATCGCCCGGTAGCATACCCGATCGCGCTTCCGTACAATGGGCGGGTTCAGACAAACAGCAGGAGACCGCGATGTGCCAGATTGCTGCGTTGATCGCCGCCGTGACGCTTGCCGCGCCGCCCAACACCACCGTGCTGCAGGGTCGCGCCAGCTCGACAGCGGGCGAGAGCGTCGACGGCGAATACGACTTTGTCATCAAGGCCTGGGACGCCGAGACCGGCGGCTCGGTGCTGTGGTCCGGTGAGTTCAACAACCAGCAGGTCACCGACGGTGTGTTTGCGCTGGCGCTGACCGATCTGCCGTTGGACGTGCTGGCCGGGGACGCCGCGATCTGGATCGGCGTCGCGATCGAGGGCGACCCGGAGCTGCCCCGCAAGCAGATCGCGTCTCAGCCGTTTGCGCTGGTGGCGGGCCGGTCGCTGGACCTGTCGTGCTCGGGCTGCATCACCAGCGACGCGCTGGACGAGGACGTGGTGGCGCTGATCAAAGCCGCCGCCGAGGCCGGTTATACCGACGGTGAGGCCGTCGCAGCGGTCATCGCGTCGGACCTCTTCTACACCAAGATAGCGGGCGGCATCTCCGCGGGGCTGCTGCCGGCCGACGGGCTGGACGAGGTGTCGGGCGGGCTGCTGTCCACCACGTTCAAAGACACGTTTGCGTCGAATGACACGCCGCTGGACATCAAGGACCAGCACCCGATCGGGTCCACGTCGACCATCAGCATCCCGGACGTGGGTGTGGCAAAGAGCTTTGAGGTGTCTTTTGAGCTCACCGAGCACAGCGACCTGGGCGAGGTGAAGGTCTCGATGTTCTCCCCCGGCGGCAACTCGCACGTGCTCTACAACAAGACCTCGCCGGGCGAGACGGGGCTGACACTAACGCTGAACCCGGCAAACAAGAACGGCCTGGACGTCTATGTGGACACCAACATCGAGGGCGACTGGCTGCTGAACGTCATCGACGACAAGTTCGACACCAACACCGTGGACGGCAAGCTGCTGACCTGGCACATCGCGATCACGACGCTGTCCAACCAGAAGCTGCAGTTCACCGGCGACATGTACGGCAACGGCAAGCAGATCAAGGACCTGGGCGCCCCGACGGACGGGACGGACGCGGCCAACAAGGCGTACGTCGACGCGTCGTTCAAAGACCGCGTCTTTACCAAGGAGATCGATGGCCTGGCCGCCGGCGGCAACACCACGCTGTCACACGGCGCCGGCACCAATCTGGTGTTTGCGCAGGCCTGGTTCAAGGATCTGGCCACGGGCGAGTGGAGCCTGACCGGGTCCAGCGTGTCCGGCGAGGACCTCGGCGACGGGTCCAGCGGCGCGTTCAAGCCGCAGAGCGACACAACGCTGAGCGGCGGTACGCACAACTTTACGGAGTTTGAGATCCCGGCCGGCGTCAACGTCACCGTCACCGGTCTCGCACCGCTTATCGTGCGGTCCAAGGGCCCACTGACCATCGCCGGGACGCTGAGCTTGAACGGCAAAGACGGCCAGACGATCACGTCCACGGGACCCAACGCCGCGGGCGGCGCGGGCGGCGGAGGCGGGGGCGGCAAGGGCGGCAAGTCGGACTACGGCGGCAGCGCGACACAGGGCAGCGGCCTCGGTGGAGGCCAGGCAGGCGGCAGCGGCAGCTATGGCGGCGGCGCCGGCGGTGGCGGTCACGCGTCTGCCGGTGAGGCCTCCAAACCCGCGCCCTGCAGCACGGGCAGCAACGGCGCCGGTGGGTCGGCCTTCGCCTCGTTGGACGCCGATATCCTGGCCGGTGGCAGCGGCGGTGGCGGCGGCGGATACGGCGGCGCGGCAAACTCCGCCGGCGGTGGTGGCGGAGGCGGCGGCGGCGCGATCAAGATGGTCGCGCCAAGCGTGCAGATCACGGGAACCATCAACGCCAACGGCGGCAAGGGCGGCGACGTCACCAACGACCGGGACGGCGGTGGCGGCGGTGGTGGCGCGGGTGGCGCGATCTGGATCGTCTCGGGCTCCGTCCTGATCTCAGGTACGGTCTCGGCGCTCCCGGGCGCGGCGGGCATCACGGACAAGCAGGGCTGCTACGGCTCGGACGGTGGCAAAGGCGGCGTCGGACGCATCCGCATCGACGCGTTCTCGATCAGCGGCGCCACGACACCGCCGGCCACGAGCGGGTCCAACACCATCGGCACCAGCGGCACCCCGCTGCGCGTCTTTCAGCCGGACACCAATACCGTGGCCGTGCAAAACCTGTCGTTTGTGCCGCTGGACGTAAAGCTGCTCGTCATCGTGCCCTGACCGCGGCGCTAATCTTCGAGGTCATCCTCGTCGAGCAGCGGCAGCTCCAGCGTGGACAGGTCCACCAGGTGCGCGCCGGTCCGCGGCTTGATCCGGCCCTTCTTGTCCAGATCGAAGGCCTTTCGCTCCGCCCCGGTGTCGGTGAAGCGGCGGGCCGGCCGGTCAAGCACGGTGGGCGTGTCGTCCGTCTTTCGCTTGCGCAGCGCCGCCCGCAGCTCGTCGGGCGCCTCCTGCAGATCGACCGAATGCGCGCGGGTGCGCGCGTCGGGCACGTAGCTGGAGTGGGGTGTCTCGGCCGGCACCAGAAACTTGGTTTCGCACACGCCGCACTTCAACTTGCGGCCCACGCGGGTCTCGGCCGGGATGGCGAGCTTTTTGCCGCATGACGGACAGAAAACGAGTCGACGATCGGACATTGACACCCATGATCGCCCCGCACGTCCCCGCAGGTCAACTGTGATACAGCTTTCCGCAGCCGCCCGACATTGATGGAGGAGGGACAGATGGCCGACGCTTATATTATCGATGCTGTTCGCACGCCGGTGGGTCGCCGCAAGGGCGGCCTGAGCCAGGAGCACCCCGCGGATCTCGGCGCCCACGTGCTGACCGCGCTGATGGAGCGCACCGGCGTGGATCCCAATGCCGTCGAGGACGTCATCTTCGGGTGCTTGGACTGCCTCGGCCCGCAGGCGGGTGACATCGCGCGCACCAGCTGGCTGGCAGCCGGCCTGCCCCAGGAGGTGCCGGGCACCACGATCGACCGGCAATGCGGCAGCTCGCAGCAGGCGGTGCATTTCGCTGCGCAGGGCGTGATGAGCGGCACCCAGGATTTGGTGGTCGCGGGCGGCGTGCAGAACATGAGCATGGTCCCGATCGGCACCAGCTGGACGTGCGGCGAGACGCTGGGCATCTCCAACCCCGAGCCGTTTCACGGGTCCAAGGGCTGGGTCGCGCGCTACGGCAAGCAGCCGGTCAACCAGTTTCACGGCGCCGAGATGATGGCCAAAAAGTGGGACATCTCGCGCGAGGACATGGAGCGGTTTGCCCTGGAGAGCCACCGGCGGGCGCTGCACGCCATCGATGAGGGCCGCTTCGAGCGGGAGATCGCCACCTATGGCGACGTGCTGGTGGACGAGGGGCCACGACGCGGCACCACGATGGAGAAGATGGCCGGCCTGCGGGTTCTGTTCGAGGGCGGCCGCATGACGGCGGCGGTGGCCAGCCAGATCTCCGACGGCGCCGCCAGCCTGCTGGTCGCCTCTGAGCGCGCGGTCAAAGAGCACAACCTGACGCCAAAGGCGCGCGTGCATCACATCAGCGTGCGCGCAGCCGACCCGATCTGGATGCTGACGGCCCCGATCCCGGCCACCGCCTACGCGCTGAAGAAGGCCGGCATGACGATGGACGACATCGACCTGGTGGAGATCAACGAGGCGTTTGCGCCGGTCGTTATGGCCTGGCAGCAGGAGACCGGCGCGGACATGGCCAAGGTCAACGTCAACGGCGGCGCCATCGCGCTGGGCCACCCGCTGGGCGCCACCGGGGCCAAGCTGATGACGACGCTGCTGTGGGAGCTTCAGCGCACCGGCGCCCGCTACGGGCTGCAGACGATGTGCGAGGGCGGTGGGCAGGCAAACGTCACGATCATCGAGCGGCTGTAACTACTCGCAGGGCACGTCTTCACAGCTGCAATGCTCCGGCGGGCAGAACGGCGGGTCGTGGTTGCAGTTGAGCTGACACCACTCGTCTGACGCCGCAGCGCCCGGGACCACGCTGCACACCTGTCCGCACGCGGCGGGCTTAGGGTCCGGCTCAGGTTCGGGGTCTTGCGGCTCGGGCGGCGGATCGACGCCCACGACCGGATCGTCAGGCTCCTCAGGCTGCGGATCGAGCTCGTCCGGCTGCACGCGGCGCGAAAAATGCGGGGCGGCGGCCAGGCGCGCGAAGTAGTCCAGCAGCCCGATCTCGCCGTTGTGCAGCGCCAGCGTGTCGGCGTCCGAGGCGATGCACGACACGTCACCGCCCGCGCCGCCAAACGTGTAAGCGCTCATCAGATCGCCGACGCAGGTGGTCACCACCGGGTTGGTCGCCAGCACGCTCGCCAGCTCCGCCTGACCGTCAAACGAGAACAGCGTCTCCAGGTTCAGGGACACGATCTCGCCGGTAGCGTTGATCGGCAGCCCACTCTCGTCCGCACGATAGCGTCCGCCCTCGTCAAAGTGCTCAAAACCGAAGCCGATCGGGTCAAAGAACTGGTGGCAGACGTTGCACGCGGGCGACGCGGCGTGAACCAGCTCGTAGCGGTCGCGGGTCGTCATCTCACCGGGCTCAGGCGCCGGAATGTTGGGTACGACATCCGGCGGCGGCAGCTTGGGGCGGCACAGCAGACGCTCGTAGACCAGCAGCCCGCGCTGGGTCGGCGACGAGCTGTTGGACTGCGCCTCAGCCGACAGAATGGAGCCCTGCGCCAGCAACCCGACCCCGTGTCCTTCGGGGCGCGCTATCCGGGTGAAGCCCGCACCACCCGGCGTCATGCCGTAATAAGCGGCCAGGCTGCCGTCCACCACGGTGTATGGCGCGGTAAGCAGGTGCGCCAGGTCGCCTTCGTCGGTGTACAGCGCCTCCTCGACAAAGCGCTCGGTCTCTTCGATGAGGGCGGCGCGCAGCATGTCGAAGTCCGCGATGCCCGGCTTGGTCTCGGCGCCGACCTGGCCGTAGTGGGTCCACGCGCGCACGAAGTCCTGCGCTTTGGCGCGGCCCTCGGGCGACTCCAGCAGCTCCCGGGCCAGTGTGACGCGCGCCTGCGGGTCGCTCAAGCCACCCTCTTCAGCCAGATCCAGCAGCGCATCCGAGGGCGGCGCGCCGGTAAAGGCAAACGCCAGCTGGGTCGCCAGCTCATAGTCCGTCAGCGCGTACCCCTGGCCGTCCTCGGCGCCCAGCTCGGGGCGGTAGAGGAAGTGCGGCGACTGCAGCAACGCGACCAGCATCCAACGCACGCCGGTGTGAAAGCCGCCCTGCTCGGCGGCCAGCGCGTAGAGATCGAGATACGGACCGGCCTCCTCGGCCGTCAGCGGGCGCCGAAACAGGCGGCGTCCACGCGCCAGCAACAGGGTCTCAGCGCAGCCTTTATCCGCCGCAAACGCGGCACACGGCAGGATGGCGGCCAGCGCCGTGGGCTCGGCGATCAGCGCGGCGACCTCCTCGGCGACCGCCAACAGCTCCGCGGCCGCCTGAGCGCCGACGACCAGCACGTCTGCGTCGTTGGTAAAGCCGTGCTCCGAGACGATATCGGGCGACAGCGTGCCGCCATCCCACGTGGCGGTAGCGACCGGAAACGCAGCCCGCACCGACGCGCGCAGCTCGTCTCGGGTCAATCGGCGCAGCAAGCGGGGCCCCACCCGCGCAGCTTTGCAGGCGCCGGACACCTGCTCCGAGGGCGGATCGCCAGTCTCGGCCGTGCCGTCGGTCGTCCCGTCGGCCACGGGCTTGTCGGGCGCGGCATCATCGACCGGCTGCGGTGCCCGTGTCGTGCCGCCGCAGCCGAGCGCGAGCGCCATCAGGACAAGAACAACTCTCATGCCATCACCTCTTGAATCACGCCGGTGGAGTGCGGCCCGAAGCCGGGTACGACGACGCCCATCGCGTGGCACAGGGTCAGCAGCAGATCCGCGTGCGGGCGGTTGTCGAAGTCCACGATGCGCCCGGTCTTGAGCGCCCCGCCCGCGCCACCGATGGTCAGCAGCGGCACGTACGCGTCCATGCCGGAGCCCGTGACCCAGATCTGGGTCTTGTTGGAGTTGTGCTCGTTGCCGTCCGCGACCTCGGTGCAGAAGTGCACGACCGAGTTCTCCAACACGGTGTGCTCGGGGTCCAGCGGGTCGGGCTGGTCCAGCGACGTGATGACGGTCTCGGCGATGCGCTCGATGAACCAGCGCTGGCACTGGGCGAACTCATCGCGCCCCGTGGCTCCTGACGAATGCGAGATCGGATCGTGGTGGTCCTTGGGCACCCCCATGAAGCCGAAGTTGATCTGGGCGTTGGCGTACATCGCCTGCAGCCCGATGACGCGGGCGGCGCCGCAGATCATCGCCTGCGTGGCGACCTCCAGCTGGGCCTGCAGGATCTGCGAGAAGTGGCCCTCGTCATAGAACCAGCCGGCGCCGGGCTCCTGCGCGCGAATGGCGTCCACGGTAGGCATGACGGGCGCCCCGTCGCACGTGGGCTCGAAGATCGACGCGCCGGGTCCCGGCGTCTGCTTGACCTTGAGCGTCTCCAGCGCCTGCAGGTGGGTCGACAGCTTCGTGCGCTCTCGGGTCAGCCCCAGCAGCGACTTGTGCAGCGCGCTGACCTCGCCGATCGTCAGCTTCAACGCCTCACGGCGGAGCGTCGCCTCGTCGACGGGACCGGCGCCGGGGGACGCCGGCTGAACCCCGAACAGGGCATCGGCGGCGGCCACGGGACTCGGGTTGGGGTTGATCCAGGTGCCGTTTCGGAACAGCCAGCTGTCCGACGTGAAGCCGTAGCTGGGCACGGTGACGGCGCCCAGGGTCAGCGCCTGAAGCCCGAGCGCGTCGCCCACGACCTGCTCGACGGACCGTTCGGCGTCGGCGTTGAGCACCGCCCGAATCGCGGGATGGTTGTTGTGCCCTTTGATGTCCATGCCGCGAAAGAGGATCAGCTGATCCTTCCAGGGCTCCAGCGGCCCCAGAATGCGCCGCCCGGGCCCGTCGCTGAGGGAGAAGTCGGTGCCCGCCCCGGCCGGATCGAAGTGCTCGGCGGGCATGCCGTGCGGCACATAGACCACCAGCAGCCGCTTGGGTCGCTGGGCGTCAGGCTCGGCAAACGCCAGCCGACTCATCCGGGCGGCCAGCGGCGCGGCCAGCCCCAGACCGAGCGCCTTGAGAAAGAACCGGCGCTGATGGCGCCGAACCGTCGTGTGTTCAGGTCGTGTCACAGCCGTAAGCTAGCGGTCCGCTGGCGCCTGAGTCAACACAAAATGCATTTTTCTGCACTTTTTGCATTGACCACCACACCGCGCGCCGGTAGCCTGCAGATGGATGACGACACCCCAGCCCAACGCCGATCGGGAGCTGCGCGAGCGCGTGGTCTACGAGTTTCTGCGCGCGGGCGCGGCGCTCGGCCTGAGCTTCTCGCTGTCGCTGAAAGACGTCGGGCGTCTGCTGCAGATGGCGTGCTTTCACGAGCTGCGCGCCTCGGGTCGCCAGCTGGACACGATCGGCCGCCTGCTGGGGATCAGCCGCCGAAAAACCGCGCAGATGTCCAAGCAGCTGAAGCGCGCCTTCCTACCGCCCGAGCGCCACCACACCCTGCCGCGCCGCATCGAGTTCGTCTTGTGGGCCGCGCCGCTGTCGGTCGCCAAGATCCGCCAAGCCCTACCGGACACCAATGAAGAAGCCATCCGCGACGCTCTGACCCAGCTGATCGCGGACGGCCGCGTGGTAGAGCGGACGGGCCGAGTCGTCGTCTACGAGCGCCGCACCCCCAAGATGCGCCTGGTGCGCGACGACTGGATGTCGCGGATAGACGCGCTGGGCCACCTGGTCATGAGCGCGGGAGACGTCGCACACGCCCGCTTCTTCGCGGGCGACGACGAACCCGCATTCGCCCGCACAGTGAGCATGCACGTACGCCCGGACGACGTCGCCGAGCTGAACAAGCTGTACGAAGAGATCATCTGGCCGCGCCTGGTCGAGCTGGACGAGGCCGCCGAAGCCGCAGACGACGCCCTCGAGGTGGACGTGGCGCTGCACTGGGCCCCCAAAGACCACATCCGCACGCTGATCCGCTCGCTGAGCGACGAGGAGCCCCCATCATGAGAATCGCCGCCCTCATCCTGACCCTCTTCCTGGCACCAGGCTGCGCCGACGACGGCTCCGACCCGGGCAGCAGCGCCATCTGCAGCATCGGCAGCCTGTTCTCGTCGGGCGGGTTCGACCACTGCGTCATCCAGGAGACCGGCTTCCTGACGGTGGACGACGTCACCTGCCCGCCGGCCCAACCTCACAAACACGATCTGGAGGGCGTCATCGTCTGCTCCCCGCAGGAGACCCTGAGCCCAGAGACCATCGCGGGTCTGGAGCAGGAGAAGACCGACGACCCGCCGGTCTGCCAGGTCTGCACGGCCGTCGAGGACGCCAACGCTGACGACGCCTGGTGCCAGTCCAACTGCACGCACGTGCCGCCCTTCTGTCCGGCCGACTTCTGTGCGTGCAGCGAGCAGCCCTGCCCGGACCCGCCCGGCTGACTCGTCGCTGCTCCGCTTCCGCAGGGTGCACGGCGGGCGGCTGTGGGTGTGGGGGTGACAGCCGCGACCAGCCTGGAGGGCACGTGCTGTCTTGCACATACCAATGTTCGATGGTGAACAGCGCCGGGTCATGGCACTGTGGGACGATGCCGCTACGTGTGCTGCCGGTACTGTTTATCGCAATCGGGCTTCTGGCCACGTGCTCGGACGATCTGGAGCCGGCCACGGCGGCGGGCGTGGATGCCACACCCCAGGACGGACAGGCGCCAAAAAGCGATGCGACGTCCGGCGCGGACGTCCCTGACCTGCCGGACGCCGGGGCCGACCCGGTAGATGTCTTGAGTCCACCCGACATCCCGCCAAAGGACACGCAGCAGCCGCCTCCCGAACTACCGGCGCCGCCCACCGATGCCGGGCCGCCGCCCACGCCCGACACAAAGAAGCCGCCGCAATGCGCAGAGGGCGAAACGGGCTGCTCCGGGGAGTTTGTCATCGGCTGCGTCGACGGCATGTGGAAGCACCTGGAGTCCTGTGCGCCCGACAAATGCATCGACGGCTCCTGCGACCAGCCCGAAGCGGTCTACACGGCGGTCGTCGTGTTCGACCAATGGAACGGCCAATGCAGCAGCTTCAACGCGCCTGGCGCGGACATTACCGGCGCCGAGCTGATCGGCATCCTGGGAGTGCTCTCGCACTGGACCGACGTAGTCGCGGAGCTCCCGGCGATCGACTGCAGCAACGACAACGACGACGCCACGGTCACGATCGGCGCGCCGACCAGCGACCAGCTCTCTCTCGGCGGTGGCTGGGTCGCCGGCACATTCGGCGGCCAGGCCCTTGAGCCAGGCACCCTCGTCACGATCTTCGAGTTCGACGAGAGCGTCGGCGGCACGGCCCAGCCCTACGCGGTCTACCTGGCAACCGACCTCGACTGCCCGTCCAAGCCAGGCGCCGAATCCGAGTGCATGATCGCGGTCGGAGAGGGGCTGGGGACCACGACCTTCGAAGTGCCGTAACCAGCTGCGGGCCCAGGTGAAGTAGCCCGCCACGCATCAACCCGCGCTACTCGTCGTCGTCGTCCTCGATGTACTCGCTGAGGAGTTCGAAGTGGTCCAGCACGCGCGAGCGGTGGCAGCCCCATACGTCGCACAGAAGGACGATATCGCCGTCCTCCAGCTTGGACGTGAGATAGACCGTGTGTAGCCGTCCATCGCCGCACTCGCACGGCTTCTCGTGAACCGGTAGCGGCGTCTGACACGTCGGGCAGGCTACTTTGCAGCGGGTGCCGTCGGTGATGTCCCAACCGCCGTGCCTCTCGTGGTGCCCGTGAACCGGCGAAAGCGTTACGTTGACCGTGCCGGTCACCTCGGTGGTGACCGAGAGCTTCAAGCCCGCAAAGCCCTTGAAGTTGCGATTGTCCGGCCACACCAGGTTGTGCCCCTGCGGACAGTAAGCCTGAGTGACTGCAATGGTGACGTCATCTATCGCGTGGAGCTGATCCCGGATGGGCAGGTTGCCGCGAGTTCGAACACCGCTCTTCGTCTTCTTCCTCTTCTTGTCATTGCTCATACGCAACGTCATATCGCGGACTGGCTTGGGACGCCATCCGAAGGGTGGCTCAGGACGACGAGTGGCTCGCTGTCACGGTCGAGCGAACTGTATGGGTACCTTTACCAGAAGGGGCTGGGCGCCTGCGGGAGCGGGAAAGCGCCACCGCCCCAGCTTCCGCGTCAGGCAGGCCTCCACAGCGGTGTTCTCCAGGTCGGAGGAGACGATCGACGTCGCCGAAACTCTGCCCGTTGGCAGGATGGTGAAGCCGACAACAACCTCGCCCTCGAGCCCTGGCCCGGCCGGCACGTTCTTGTCGTGGCAGCGCACCGCGAAGCTCTTCCGTCGATTGACGTACTTCTTGATGATCGCTTTCATCAGCGCCCCGCCCTCCAGGGTCACGCTGCCGACCGATATTCGGATTCTCGCGCCTGGCGGTAAGTCCGTTTGTGGTGAAGCCGAGTCCTTCGCCCCCTCCTGCCTGGGGGGCCCGCCCGTCAATGCAATGACCGACTCCCCGAAGAGCTCCGCGCAGCGCTCGGCGCCCGTGGCTTGAGCGTCAGCCCGGACGCGGGGCGGCGCGGCGTCGAGCGCCGCCATCGACGCGTAGCTCGGCTTGTCACGAAGGCACTGGGCCGTCCACATCGTCCTGGCCAGCGTGCCCCAGGGCACGCTGAGGTCGGCGGACAGCATGATCCGGCGGCCGGCGCGTGCCCCATAGCGCGCTTTGAGGCGCGCAAGCTCGGTGTACAGAGCGGCGAAGTCCTGGCATTGGCACCCGTCCCGCCCCTGAAAGCACCCCGCTTGCGCACCCTCGCAGGCCGAGCCTGGGGGCGCCAGCGGGGCGATGCGCGGCGTCTTCTCCGCGTCGCGCTTCAGAGACTGGTCCCAGTCGAGCGCGAAGCCCTTCGAGCCCACGTAAACGAGTGGGTTCAGGGGCTTCGGCGGCGCCGCACCCGTCGGGCGTGGCGTGGCCATCTGCGGGAAGCCCACCTCGAAGGTCCCGAAGCCCGTCTTTGAGGCTACGATCAGCTCCACGCCCTCAAACCCGGCCATAGCGCAGGTGTACACGACCTCCGCGAGCATCCTGAAGGGAACGCGCTGGTCCACGGCCAGGGAGACGCGCTTGTGCGTGCCCGCCCCGGCGCGCGCTTTGGCAAGCTCTTCACGCAACGCCGGGATTGTGAGCGCCTCACGCTTGCCGTGCTCCTTGTTCACCGGATCGATGGAGAACGAGGCACCGGCAGCCGCCAGGTCTTCGGGCAAACACTCGCGCCCCTGCCACTTGCACACGACGGGAACGACTCGCTTGTCGCCCACCGCGATCTCCCGGCGCGTTACGAACACCCGAGACAGCTCGGACAACGGGCGCGTCGATCTTACCGCTGGCAGCTTCAGCGCCCCGATCTCCTCGATTCGCCGCTGGAGCACCGTGGCCGGGCTGGTCTCGTCGGGCGCCGGCACGGTCGACTCCGCGCTCGACTCCGCGGTCGGGGGCGGTGCGGGCTCGCCGGACTCTTCGGCGGGCGCGGACTTCTGCCCGTCGGCGCGATTGCAGCCCATCAGAGCCGTCAGCAGCAACAGCCGGACCCACTTTGACCGCATGCTCATCCCCTAACGCAGCGTTCCCAACAGCTTCACCAGGAACTTCCAGACCAGGCCGACGCTCGGCAGGTGCAGCCTCTCGTCGGGGCAGTGCGGGTTCTCGATGGTGGGCCCAAACGAGATCATATCCATGCCGGGATACCGGTCGCCGATGAGACCGCACTCCAGTCCGGCGTGAATGATCTCCACAACCGGCTCCTTGCCGTCGAACAGGTCTTTGTACGTCGCAACGCAGCGCGCGAGCAGGGCCGAGTCCATATCAGGCGCCCACGACGGATACCCCTCATCGCTATGCGCCGTGCCGCCCGCGATCCGCGCGACGCCCTCGACTGTGGCCGTCAGCAGGTGCAGGCGCGGCATCGACGAGCTGCGCTGGCTCGTCAGCACCTGGACCTTGCCGCCGGTCAGCGCAACCTTCGCCAGGTTGTTCGACGTCTGCACAAGCCCGGCGATGTCCGGCGAGTAGGCCCACACGCCGTCGGGGACGGCCAGCACGTAATCGACGAGGCGCTGTGAGCCCGCCGCGGTGGTCGCTTCCGCCACGCTGTCCTGCAGCTCCAGGCTCAGGGCCAGCCGCGGATCGGTCGTCGCGTACTCCTGTTTGAGCACGCCATCGAGGTCGGCGATGGCCGCCTGCGCCATGTCCAGGTCACCCGCCGGCACCGACAACACGGCCTCAGCGTCACGCGGGATCGCGTTATGCGCCGTGCCGCCGACAAACTCGCTGATGCGCACGTCCGTCTTGGGCAGCAGCACGCCCAACGCCCGCGCCAGCACCTTCAGGGCGTTGGCGCGCTGCTCGTGGATGTCGACGCCCGAGTGTCCGCCGCTCATGCCGCCCGCGACCAGGCGGACGGCCGCGTGTCCAGCGGGCACCGGCCCCATCTCGACCGGCACCTCGCTCTGGGTGTCTCGTCCACCCGCGCAGCCCACCGTGAAGACACCCTCGTCCTCGGAGTCCAGGTTCAGCAGCGTCTTGCCCTCGATGAAGCCCGGCTGCAGCGCCTGTGCGCCGGTCAGCCCGGTCTCTTCGTCGACGGTAAACAGCAGCTCCAGCGGCGGGTGCGCAAAGCCGCCGTCCACCAGCGCCAGCGCCATCGCGATGGCGATGCCGTTGTCCGCGCCCAGCGTCGTGTCCTTCGCAGTGAGCCACTCCCCGTCGTACACGAGCTGGATGGGGTCGGTCGCAAAGTCGTGCGTGGACTCCTTGGTCTTCTCGCAGACCATGTCCATGTGTCCCTGAATCACGGCCGGCGGCGCGCTCTCGTAACCCGCTGTTCCGGGTACCCGAATGACCACGTTGCCCACCTCGTCGGTCTTTGCCGTGCACCCGTGCTCGGCGCCCCACGCGATCAGCCAGCTGCGGATCGCCGCCTCATCGCCCGACTTGCGCGGGATGGCGCTCAGCTGCTCAAACCACTTCAGAACTGTCGTCGTGCTCGCGTCGTATGCCGTCATCAGAGCCTCCCGGTGTTGCTGGCGGTGGATACTCCACAAACGCGCCTTCTTCCAGCACAACAATCGCGCAGGAAGCCGCGCCGGACCGCTCTGACCTGGGCCCGAATTCAGCAGCGGGGCGGGCAGGAGCACGGCAAAGCGGGCCAGGATGCGCCCCGCCGCGACCCCGTCAAAAGACGGTGTTCCAAGACCAGGATCAGGTATGTGGGAGAGCGTCCGCCCGGCATTTCGGGAACATCGCCGCTCCAGGCAGTCTTGCACACACGGCGGAGGGCCGACACACGCCCGGTCGCAAGCTGGTAGGCTGGGCGGATGCGAGTACTGGCTGCCGCACTGACCGTCGTGCACGTCTACGCGCCCTTGTGCGAGGCGCGGCCCCCGAAACCTCAGCTGGATCGGGTGGGGTGTCACGGCGCGACGGCGGATGGCGCGGTCGTGTACTGCGTGGAGGGCGAAGAAGCGCATCACGCCACGCCCACCCGCACCGGGGTCCTGCTGCACATCTGGGAGGGACCGGACCGATTGCTGCGCACCCGGCGGGAGGCGCTGGCCGAAATCTGGACATTCGGGGAGGCCGGACCCGACCCTGTGGAGGCGCAGGCAACCGTTCAGAAGCGCTTTGTTGCGCTGCGCAGCGCAAAGCTCGACGCCCGCCACATCACGGTGCTGGGCAAGAAGCAGGGGTTCAAGACCGGGGTCCCGGGCGGCAAGCAGCGGCTTCGGGCGTCGGGATCCACCGCCAGGCTGGCGGTAGACTCTGAGATCGAGACGCCGGCGCCCGGCGACGATCAGGTCATCCGCTTCGTCGCCTCCGCATCCAGAAAGAGCGCAGAGAAGGCGACCGCGACCTACCAGTGCACCTACTCGGGCTGCGCCATCGCAGGCGTGTACTGGATTGGCGCGTCGGAGGCGTTTGTGGTCGAGATCGATGACCGCGCCATCTGGGACGATGAGGGCGAAGACGAGGACGAGGGGCCGCACGAGGATCTCAGCCAGGTGAGCTACGTGGTCATCGGCGCGCACACCCCGAAGACGGCCGCGCGAACGCCCGCAGTGTTGTGGTCGCACTCGGGCTTCTCGGTGGCTTGGAATCAACGGGTGAAGCGCGCGTGCGGGCCGAGCCGCGGTCGGGGGACTGTCGCCCGGTTTCCCAAGCTGAAGGTCACCCACACCCAGGCCGTGGAGGACGGGGACGTCGAGCAGCTCCTGACCAAAACGACCGCGCGCGGATTTAGCCTGGCGCCCGTGCTCCTCGACCAGGCCTACGCTGCCTCGACCGCGCTGTTGCCGCCGCTGAAGGGCCAAACGCTCAGCGTGGGCGCCGCGGACGGCAAGCTGCTGGTCGCAATGTCGAGCGCGGACGGGGCAAAGTCGCCGCTGGCTACGATCGACCGCAAGGGACCCGCGCGAATCACGCACGCCGCGCTCGGCCCCCGGGGAGGCCGGCTGTTTTTGCGCATCGAGATCGCCGAGGCCGGCAAGGCGTGCCCGTCCGAGTGGATGCGCGCCGTGAAGCTGCCCAGGTCCCTGCGTCGACCACCCGCCGCCCCGACCACACCCGCACAGAAGGTCCCCGCCTGCACCGCTGATAAGTGCAGCTCGTACCCGGCGCTGTCACCGGACGGCCGCTTCATGGTGACCGAGGACGAGGTCAATGTGCAGCAGGGCGACTGCGAGGCGACAACTCGCACTCAGCGCTCGTTCAGCCGCCTGGCCGGGACCAAAAGCGCGCCGGCGGGTCCCCAATCGCTGGAGGGCTGGGAGCCGCTGAAATGCGAGGACACGCTGGACGCACGCATTTCGCTGTTGAACGGCTGGCGGTTCGAGTCACACCAGGGCGACGCCCTGTACGCGCATATCCTCGACCCGAACGGCCGCACCGTCCGCAAGGTCTACCACGACGGCGGCATCACGATGGACGCCTGCCGATCGCGTAGGCACCGCGTGGTGATCCTGCGCGACCAGGAGGCGATTCCCGGCGACTGCGTGGCGATCGGCGACGTCTACTACACCGTCATCCACTACTGAGCGCCGCCACCAAACCGCGCCCGGTCGATGACCTCCTGCTGCACCTCGGGGTCCAGGTCGTCGAAGTAGGCGGAGTAGCCCGACACTCGGACCAGCAGTCCCGGGTGCCGTCCCGGATGGTCCCGCGCCTCGATCAGCAGCCGCGGGTCCAGCACGTTGATCTGCAGCTGCATGCAGCCCTGCGCCATTCCGCCGTCCAACAGGGCCTGGATCACCGCGGGTCCGCCCGGGCCACGGAGCAGGTCGGGCGACAGCTCCAGGTTGAAGTTGACCCCGTTGGGGGCCAGCGCGGACGGCAGGCTTGCGACCGAGGACAGCGCCGCCGTCGGACCGGCTGCACCGCCGCCACTGCCCGGCGAGAGGCCGGAGGAGAACGGCTCGCCGCGACCTCGTCCGCTGGGTGATGCGCCCACGCGGCGGCCAAACGCCAGATGACTCGTGACCGAGTAATAGCCGGCGACGTAGCGCCCGCCGCGGACGCTCACCGCGCCGTCCAGTGCACGGGCAAAGACAGCCATCGCGCGCGCCACCCAGCCATCCGCGCGCGGATCATCGTTGCCGTAGTGCGGCGCCGCACGCAGGCGCGCCCTCAGGTCGGCGCACCCGTCAAAGTCGGCCCGGCAAGCCGCCACAACCTGTTTGAGATCGGCGTGCCCGTCGAGGAAGACCACGGACTCGATGGCGGCCAGGCTGTCGCCCACGTCCACAACGCCCACGCCCTGCAGTCCGCTGCCGTTGTAGCGCGCGCCCCCGGCGGACGCGTCTGTAGCGGACTGCACGCAGCCGTCGACCATCACGGACGTCAGCGGCGTCGGATGGACGTCGGCGTTGGCCCGCTCGATATGTCTCAGATCCGCCAGCAGGCGCTGCACCAGGTGCTGAACCTGGCGGTCGAACGCGCGCAAGACGTCGCCCATGGAGCCGAACTCGGCCGGGGCAGGCGTGCGAGCGCCAATCCGGCGGCGGTGTCCGAGCCGGCGCCCCTCGTTCAGCGCCAGCTCCAGGCACAGCGGCAGGTTGACCAGCGCAGCGTCCGTCGACATGTAGCCGCGCCCGGCCGCCACGGGCTCCACGCACCCGACGTTGGCGTAGTCGCGAGCATCCTCCAAGGTGATCCCGCGCGCCGTCAGCACGGGCACGATCTCCGAGTCGTTGTACACGGCCGGTGACGCGGCGCCCGCCGCCAGGGCCTGTGCGATCGACGCCCGGTAGGCCGGCGGGTTGCAGGGATGCACGCGTGCGTGCCAGTTGGGCTGGCGCGTGTGCAGGTCGCGCATCAGCTGCAGCATCAAGGTCGTCAGCTCGCAGGTCGCGTCGGCGCCCGCGCGATCCGTACCTCCAACCACCACCACCTGCCCGTTGAACATGCCGCCAAAGAACTGCGTCGCGCGCCGCGAAAACACCGGGACGATCTCGCACAGCTTCACAGCAAAGCAGCCCAACAGCTCCAGCGCGCGATCGGGATCGGTGCGGCCGGCCTTGCAGTCGGCCAGGTAAAAGGGACTCAGCAGGCGATCCAGGCGCCCCGGGCTGACGGAGTTGTCCAGCGACTCGCAGTTCAGCGCGATCTGGACCAGCAGGATCGATTGCAGCGCCTCTTGCAGCGTGGTTGCGGGGCGGGCGGGCACCCGAGCGCAGACGTTGGCGATGAGATCCAGCTCCGCCCGGCGAACGGGATCGCTTTCAAGGGCGGCAAGCCGGGCGGCCTCGGCGCGATATCGATCACCAAAGGCGATAATCGCGCCGCAGACGTCGATGCACGCGCGGAGAAACGCGGCGGCGTCGGAGCCCGGCGGCACAGCGGCCAACCTGCCTGCGGCGTCCTCCCGCAACCCGTCCATCCCGTCCGCGAGCAGCCGCTCGTAATTCGGGACGAAGTGGGAGATTCCGCCGGTCTCGTTGATCAGGTACCCCAGCGGCGACAGCTGGCGGGTGAGAAATCCCGGGATGGCGCGGCGCGGCCGAATCTGCAACGCCATGAAGCGCGTCAGCCAGTACGGCACCACGTCGGCGAGCAGCCGGCGCCGATCCGCCGGCGCGATCTGCAGCGGGTTCACGGCGCGCTGCTCAAAGCTCAGCAGATCCTCCAGCATGGCGACGCCGTGCAGCTCGGGGAACAGCTCGCCCCCAACGCGGTGAGCCGAGAAGCTGCCCACCAGCAGCTCCTCGGCGTGGATGCGAACCGTCCTGTGACGCAGCACATGAGCCATCGCGCCGGCCTGCCGGGCGATCGCGGGCAGCCGTCCCGTGTCCCGGCGGCGCCGATACTCGGTGATCAGGATCGCTCGCTCGGCGCTCACCGCCGGCTGTGTACCGCGCACGGTCGCGTGCAGCCGGTGGACGCGATCACTGAGCGTGGGCATGACGAACCTCTATCCCCTGCTCGGCGAGCAACGCAGCCGCCCGTCCAAGACGCTCCCCAGCGGGCTCCAGCGCCGTATCCAGGTGCGGCGGTGGCGGGGCCGCACCGAGCCGCGCCGTTTTGACCACGCCCATGCGGTGATACGCCAGCAGCTCGATGCCCCCCACGTCGATGTCGTGCAAGAAGGCCGCGACGTCGTGCAGATTCTGGAGCGAGTCAGTGCAGTCGGGTACGAGCGGCATGCGAAACGTCACGTCCAAGCCGCTTCGTGCCAGGCGGCGCGCATTGGCCAGGATGCGCCGATTGTCGGCCCCGGTGAGCCGCCGGTGCGCCTTGGGGTCGATCAGCTTCAGGTCATAGTGCACAAACGCCAGCGCCGGCAGCAGCGGCGCAAAGGCCCGCCAGGAGAACGCACCACACGTCTGGAGACCGACCGACAGGCCCGCGTCAGCACACCCGCGGACAAAGCGCGCCAGAAACGGTCGCTGCAGCGTCGGCTCGCCGCCCGAGACCGTAACCCCGCCTCCGCTGGCGTCGTAAAAAGCGCGGTCGCGCAGCACCTCTTGGGTCAGCTCCGCCGCCGTCACCTGTCGGCCGACCACCTGCAGCGCCCCAAACGGACACGCGGGCACGCACTGGCCACACGCATCGCAGTCTTGTCGCTTCAGTCGAGTCGAGATCGGCCCGCCGCCCGCCAGCGCCCCCGCCGGGCACGCCGCCTGGCAGTGGCCGTCGTCACGACAGCGGTCCGCGTAAACCATCAGCTGCGGGCGCTTCGAGTGCGACTCGGGGTTCTGACACCACACGCAGCGCAACGGGCACCCTTTGAAGAACACGGTGGTGCGTATACCCGGCCCGTCGTGCACCGAGAATCGCTGCACGTTGAAAACC
Source organism: uncultured Myxococcales bacterium (assembly GCA_964545715.1). Taxonomy (GTDB): domain Bacteria; phylum Myxococcota_A; class UBA9042; genus CAZJHX01. Next base: position 5,149 of record CAZJHX010000145.1, on the reverse strand, counting down.
CAGCCGCGCGCCGCTCGTCCCATGCCACCTATTGTTCAGACTGAGCCAAGCAGCGGCTCGGCCGAATGGCCGACCTAACCCGCAGCCGTCCGATGCGGCGGGCAGGTTGCCCCGCGGATCAGTGGCCCAGCTTGCCGTAGCGGTAGACGATGCGGCAGCCGTAGAAGCGCAGCGCCGTCCCGTGGCCTGTCACGCGGGCCGAGAGCGTCAGCTGATAGTCGGCCTGATTATTGTCGATGGTGGCATCTGAGATTGACGTGTCGACCTGGGTGAGGACGTTCGGGCTGTCTCCAGTCGTCTTCCAGTCGACCTCCGCCATCGTCGTCTGGGTTGCGCTGAGGATACTGCGGCGCGTCAGCTCGACTGTCGTATGCCCGAAGTCGTTCGCCGAGCTGTCGTCTGCATAGCGACAGGTCAGGTTGCTGACGGTGGCCCCATCGGGCAGATTGACCGGGGCGTAGGCGCGCGCGCTGCACCCGGACCCGGAGTCCCCGCAGAACGCGGTTCCACTGCCCGCGTAATGCGGCCAGGAGAACATGCGGGTGTTGGGGAGCCACACGGTCGTGTATTGGGTCTGGGGCCGGAACGCCGCCGGTGAGACCTTCCAGACGGCCGACCTCGGGCTTCGCAACAGAAAGCTGTGGGCCCGGGTGTTGCCCGCCACGTCCAGCTTCTCGCTCGGGGTAGAGTCGCCGATGCCCACGCGCCGCGTCTGTGTGTTCACCCTCATGACCTGGCCGCCCGATCCAACGCTGAGATCCCCCGTCACCTGAGCGGCCTTGCTGACGGTGAGCGCCTGTTCGGTCCTGATGTTGCCGTCAGCCTGAAGCGAGCCGCGCAGGCGCGCCGGCCCGTTCACGTCCAACGTGCGGTCCGGTAGGGATGTACCGATGCCGACACGGTTGCGGCTGTCGTCAACGAACAGATCGTTGCCGCTGGAGCCCGTTCCAACCCTCAGGTCGCTACTCACATTGAGGGTCGTCTGTGCCACCATCGCGCTGGTGAACCGGCTGGTCCCCACCACATGCAGTGATGCCTGCGGGCTGCTGGTGTTGACGCCCACCCGACGGGACCCGTTGTCTACGTAGAGAATCCTGCCGGTGCTGCCGACTTGCAGGGTTGACCGCAGGTTGGTGCTGCCCTGGACCGTGAGAGCGCTGCGGAAGCGCCCCGTGCCGTTCACATCCAGCGTGGACGTGGGGGCCTCGGTGAGGATGCCGACCCGATTCGAAGTGTCGTCGACGAACAGATCGGCTCCGACGGCGCTGCTGCCTGCGCTGAAGGTGTCCACGGTGAGCTTGCCGATGATCGCTTCGCCGATGGTGGCGGTGCCGGCGCTGATGTGGTCGAAGTTTCCGGTCGAGGCGCCCACGCTGGTGTCCTCGCAGGTGAAGCCGCCGACCGTGTTTGCGCACACCTTCGTAGCCGGGCAATTGTGCGTGCCGTCGGCGCACTCGTTGACGTCCTGGTCGCAGGTATCTCCCTGGTATTGGGGCGGGCAGTCACAGTCAAATGTGGCGCCGACTTCAGCGCAGACGCCACCGTTCTCGCACGGGTCAGGATCGCAGGGTTCCACGTCCACACCGCTGCAGGCGGGGCCCGTGAAGCCGTCCTCGCACTCGCACACCCCGGCTGCCACGCACACGCCGTGACCGCCGCAGACGGCGTTGCTCCACCCCCCGTCCGGCTGTTCGCCGTACCCGGGACAGTCGGCTGCCGTAACAGCGCAGTTGGGGCCGTGGAACCAGTCCTTGCAGGTGCAGCCCTGGCCGTCCGCGTCGCACGTGCCGTTGTAGTGGCAGTAAGAGGCGTCGCCCGGCAGGCAGAGCTTGCCCGGCGGCACGACGACGCTGTGCCAGATCTGGCAGCGCTCGGCCGGACTGCGGTGGTCGGGGTCGTAGCACTCGCACTCGGTGCCGTCGGAGTTGCATTGGCCTTGATAGTAGCAGTAGGCCTCGTCGCCGGGGGTGCAGACCACCAGCGCAGCCTCCACGGTCGCCAGTTGGTGGCCGGCGTCAGGCGGCTCAGGTCCGCCCATGCAGCCGATGACGAGCGTGGCGCTCATCAGCCCGATCCCCCCCATAAGTCCGGCTGTTGCGTGGACCACTGCCTTCGTCACATGCGTAGCTGTCACGTGTCCCTTCCTTCCATCTTTTCCGTGAGGCCCAGACTCTCGTCCGGTCCGATAAGCCCAAGTTAAATCAGCCACTTTACGATGTAAATAAAAAACCGGCATCTGGGACGGCATGTCCCGCAAAAAGACCTTCTCTCGCATCTTTTGGGACGAGTCGTCCCGTGAGCCCGGCAGCGGCTAGGCCGGATGACCGATCTAGTCTCGGCACAGCCCCAGGGGCAGGGCCACGTCGCCGACAAACCGGTCCTTCACGCTGCACTTCATCGAAACGCCGCCGGCCGCACAGTCGGCGTCAGACTCGCAAATGGCGGAGCACACGCCGCTGTCCGGGCAGGGACCGGCGCAGGGCGGCTTCGGGACGCTGTCGTATTGATTGTCCTCGCACGCCTCGCCCAGCTTGGCGGCGTTGGGCGCAGCGGCCGCGCAGAAGTGCGCCCAGGCGCCGGCGCCATCGAGATTGACGCGACAGTAGTGGTCGCCGCCCGGGCAGTCCGCGTTGACCGAGCACGGTTTGCCCCAGCACATATCGACGGTCAGCTCCGGGTAGGACTCGCCGAAGACGGCGAAGTCCTTGCGACAGTACATCGAGTCGGCAGGGCAGTGGCTGTCATGAGCGCAGAACCCGGTACATCCGGGCGCCAGACACTGGGCAGTCTCGCAGTACTGCACGTTTCCCACCTGCGGATTACGGTTGCAGTACTCGCCGATCGCCACGGCCGCCTGGTGCGTGGACGAGCAGCGCGTCGTGTATTTGCCCAGGATGTAATGCAGCTGACACGTCTCGCCGTCCGGACACTCGCCGGTGTGACTGCAGGGCGCAAACGTCGTACCAAACATGCAGAAGTTCACCCCCTGGGTCTGCTCGGGGTGGCCAAATGAGACACACGCCGCGTTATTGCCCATCACCCCCTGAAACGCAGTGCAACCGCAGTCGTTGAAAGCCGCATCCGGATCATTGATGCCATCGGAGCCGGGCTCGCCGGCGTGATCGACGTCGTCCTTGGTAATGATGCAATGCTGGATGCACACCGGCTCGAAACATTGACCGGTCATGCACTGGGCATTCATGCATGCAGGCCAGTTGGGGTTGTCGACGGGCCCATCCGCCGTGTCGATCATCGGTTGGCAATCCCCCGTGCGGCCGCAGTGCTGGCCGAAGCTGTCACAGGGTGGGCTCTCCGGCGGCTGACAGCGGTGCGACAGGTTGTTGCACTCCCATCCCGCGTCGCATCCGGTGCTGCAGCGTCCGCCACATCCGTCCGGGCCGCACTGCCACCCCGGCTGGCAGAACGGCGAGCAGATGTCCGGCTCGACCGCAACATCCGGCTGAGGCGGCTCTGGCTCGACCCCGTGGTCCGTCGCCTGGACGACATCGGGCGTGGCCTCGGGTTCGGGCGCCGGCTCGGGATCAGCCGGGCAGGCCATCACCCCCACCGCAAGCGCCACCGGCCATGTCCACCGCATGCCGCCAGCCTAGCAGCGCATGGTATCGTCGCGCCATGGGGGAGAAGGCCGAGGCGGCAGAGGTGCGCCGCGCGATCCGTGACGCACTGGGACGCGACACCCTCTCCCGGCTGCACAAAGAGAACCGGCTGTTGGACGTGCTGGCCATTATCGCGCCGCCCGTGCTGCTCGTGAGCTTTGTGTGGGGCGTGACTGCGCTGCCGTTCGGCGTTTGGTGGTGTCTGTGCTTCGTCGGCGTGCCCTGGACGCTGCTGGTGATGGCGCTGGTCAGCCACGACCTGTTTGTGCACCGGCGCGTGGGCGGCGAGCGCTTCGCGTGGATCGCCAGCATCTGCTTTACCGTGCCGCGCTTCTCATCGCCGACGGGTTACGAGCAGGCGCACCTGCGACACCACCGCTTTATCGGCACCGAGAAGGACTCGGAGATCTACAAGCAGGACCTCAGCACGATCGGCCGCCGGCTGTGGTTCTCCACGTTTCCCGGAATCTTGATGACCCAGGCCGGCCGCTTTGCGCCCCCCGAACAGCTGGAGCAACGCCGGCACTACCGCCAGGTGGACTCACAGGAGCCCGCGGTACAGCGGCGCGTACGCATCGAAAAGCGCATTCAGCGGGCCTACCTGGTCGGCCTGTTGGTCTTCGGCGCCATCTGGCCGCGGCCGGTGTTTTTTGGTTTTCTGCTGCCGCTGCTCACTGTCGGGCCGGTGCTGAACACCGTGCGCATCGTGCTGGAGCACGCCGACGTGGACCCCAACAACCCGTATCACCTGGCCACGTTCTACCGGGCGGGCCCGCTGATGAGCGTCCTGTTCCTCTGGGGCACGGGCGACGGACACCTGGTCCATCACCTGTTTGAGCGCATCCCGTATTACCGTACCGGCGAGGCGGCGCGGCTCATGCGCCCGCTATTGGTGGAGCGCGGCGTAATCGAGCGCCGCTCGCTGTGGCGCTTGCTGCTGGGCTGGTACAGCAAGGGCTACGCGCACCGCTCTTTGTGGCCGCTCTAGATCTTAGAGCCAGGGGCGCGGCAGCTGTGCGATTGGGATGAGCCCGTACTTTCGCCAGCCTTCGCGGCGCAGCCATGTACTCGGCGGGGCGCGGTCCAGGCATACGGCGTGTTCCGGCGGGGCCGGGTGCTCGCGCCAGCCTTCGAATTCCAGGCAGGTGGAGTATGGGTCCAGCCAGTCTTTGGGATATCGGTGGCCGCCGCGGGCGGCGTGGCGGCGCGCGTTGTTGAGAACGTAGACCAGACCGCGCCGAACCTCGAGCGGGGTGGTGAGAGCGCGGGCGTGGTAGCGGCCATCGAAGACCTTGCCGCGCCGGCGCCACAGGCTGTTGAGACGACGGGCCAGCCGAATGCCCAGCCCCTGCATTGCGCGTGACAGCTCGCGCTTGTCGGGCGCCTCCACGATCAGGTGCAGGTGGTTGGTCATGACGCTCCAGTCGGTGATGCTTACGCCGAAGCGGGCACAGGCGGCGGCCAGCGCGCGGCGGACGACGCGAAAGGTCCGTGCGCGCCGCAGCGAGGGCAGCCCGGCGGCCAGGCGCATG
>CAZJHX010000144.1:0-27058 GCA_964545715.1 uncultured Myxococcales bacterium | reverse complement strand
GGGTCTGTGGGGGCGTGCAGCCCGACCGTGGACCAACCCTCGACATTGCCTGCGCCGACCGCGCCCGCGGGATACGCCGACTATTTCTGGGGGTCGCCCGACGACTCCGAGCCCGCCCCGCCCGCGGTCACGCCCCCAGCCGACAACGAGCCTGCGCCCGATCCAACACCGCCCGATGACCCCGCGCCACCCGACGATCCGCCGCCGCCCGCCCAGCCCGACGATCCCGTCGTAGAAGGGGATCCGCCGCCGCCCGCCGGCGAGCAGTGCCTGGACGGGCCCAACAAACAGACCAAGTCGTGGCTACCCAAGGTCTACTACGGCACCGCGGTTCCGACCTATCTGCCGATGACGGACGGGCAGATCATGGCGGTCGGCAACTTCTGGGGCTGCAGCGGCCTCTTGATCGCGCCCACCTGGGTGCTCAGCGCCGAGCACTGCGGCCTGTGGTCCAGCTCGGAGTTCTGCATCGGCGTGGACGCCAAAAACCCCAACGTCTGCATCCCGGGCAAAAACGTCTACAACCACCCCAGCGGCGACATCGCACTGATGGAGCTGTCCCAGGACGCCACCCAGCTGCTCCCGGGCGTCGAGCCGGTGCCCATCCTGACCGAGGACCTGGACGACTCGTGGCTTGGACAAACCGCCGAGGCCGCGGGTTACGGTGGACAGGAGACCGGCGCCAGCAACGAGCGCGAGTTCACAGCGGAGCCCATCGTGTGGCTCGGCTGGGACACCATGACCATCGACGGCGAGGGCAAGCACGGCGTCTGCTTTGGCGACTCAGGCGGCCCGCTGATGGTGATCGCCGGCGACGGGTCCGTCCGTGTGGCCGGCGCGCTCAGCACCGGCTCGGACTCCTGCGTCGGCCAGGATAACTTCACCCGCGTCGACGCCTATCGTGACTGGATCGAGAGCTACACGGGGCCCACCGTCCTGCCCGGTCCTCAGCCCTGCGGCGACGTCGATACGGTTGGCTCCTGCAACGCCGACGCAAATCGTGCCGTCTACTGCGGCGCCGATTCGCTGCTGACCGTCGAAAACTGCACCGGCCCCGACGTCTGCAGCTGGGACGTCGGCGCGGCCGGCTGGCGCTGCATCAACAAAGCCGATGATCCCTGCAGCGGCATCACAAACTGGGGCGACTGCGGCGGCAACACCCTCTCCTGGTGCGATCAGGGCGGCCTGCAGCAGCGTAACTGCGAGGCGTGTGACGAGACCTGTGTGCCCAACGACGCCTGGGGCTACTGGTGTGTGCCGAGCACTTGTGGGTCGCTGCAGTTCAGCGGCGAGTGTACGGACAGCTGGACCGTGCGTTGGTGCAATCGGGACGGGGAGGTCGAGACCAAGAACTGTGGCTCGACCGGGCAGTCATGCGGCTGGGTCGACGACGCGACCGGCTTCTGGTGCCAGTAGCGCGCTGAGCGGCGGATAGTCCAACACGTCGTCCGGTGTCCGTGCGCCCGCGGCGCGGCAGGCGCGACACTTGGCCCAATCACGCATCAGCTCGTCGCAGGCGCACGCCAACGAGACGCCCAGGGCGGCGCCGGACAGCCCGGCAGCCCACTCCCAGCCGGCCCGCACGAAGTCCATCGCATCCAGATACAGCATGGCGCCCGCGCTGATCAGCACACCCAGAACCAGGGCGTTGACGATAAACGCGATCGCGCCCGTGCGCGTGCGCGGCGGCTCGGCGTGCGCGTCTCGGCAGGTTGCACATCTTGGGATCTCAAAGTGCTCGAGCCCCAGCGCGTCGGTCAGCGTGCGTGGCGGGACCACATCTCGTTGCACGGCGCAGCTCGCCTCTGCCGGGCGCTCTGAACAAAACCAACACTGCGCATGGTCACTCACGGGGCGCATGGTACAGCACGGGCATGTGACGCGACAGAGCCTCATCGGTATCATGCCTGCCACTTGGAGGTTCGGATGCGGCGTTTGCTGGTGTTGGTGTGTTGGGTTGTCGTTTGTGGCTGCCCCGACGATCCCGTCGACGCCCCGCCGGCCGACGTGGGGCCGCTCGTCGACGCGGGCGACACGGCGACGATCGACGGCACCGAAATAGACGCCCCGGACAGCGTGGACGTGCCGGACCCTCCACCCGCCGAGACGGGGCCCGGTCTGGGCATCGACTACGAAAACGAGGCCCCCGGCGACCAGCCCCGCTACGATCCCGAGTCCACCGACTGGAGCGCTGTGGGCTGGCCCAACGACATGCTGCGCCTGGAGGACGGTCGCGTCGACCTGAGCATCTTCCCCAACCCCGGCAGCGAGCTGCTGCAGGGCTATCTGGACCTCGGTGAGGAGATCCTGCATGGCTTTGGGCTGAACGGCGGCGTCTACTTTGAGATGTACGGCATCGTCGACGTGGAGTCGCTGCCGGATCCGGCCGGCTCGACGGACTCGCTGTCGGTTGTTCAGCTGGTCAACGTGACCCCCGACAGCGCCCGCTATGGTCAGCGCGCGCCTCTGCAGTTTCGCTGGTATGCGACCGGGTTTGACCCCTTCTATCTGGGCCCGACCCTGGTGATGCGCCCTGTGTTCGGTCACCCCTTGGCGGAGGGTGAGACGTACTGCGCCGTGATCACGCGTGGCGTGAAGGACGCCGGGGGCCGCCATCTGTCGCAGGCGCCCGGGTTTGTGGAGGCGCTGGGCACCGAGCCGACCCTGCAGCCGTTGACCGCGTGGCTGCGAGACAGCGACCTGCACACCGAGGACGTGTCGGTGGCCAGCTGCTTCACGACCCACGTGGCCACCGCCGGGCTGCGGGCGGTGCGTGAGTATCTGGACGAGGTGCCGTCGCCCGAGGTTACGGAGATCAGCGAGCCGCAGGTCTACGGGGAGTTTCACGGCACGTACGAGGCGCCCAACTTCCAGGCCGGCGAGAAGCCGTACGAAGAGGGCGGCGATCTGCAGTTTGACGACGACGGCGCCCCCATCGTCCAGTCGCAGGAGACGCTGCGCTTCATGCTGCTGATCCCGCGCGACCAGGCGATGCCGCCCGGCGGCTGGCCTGTGATCATGTACGCGCACGGGACGGGCGGGGACTACGAGTCGTGTCGCGGAGTCTCCGATGAGCTGCTGCCGCTGGGCGTCGCGCTGGCGTGCATTGATCAGCCGCTGCACGGCAGCCGTGGCCCCGCCGGTTTGGAGGAGGAGCTGGACTATGTGGAGCTGGTCAGCTTCTCGTTCAACTTCCTCAACCCGCGGGCCGGGCGGACCAACTTCCGGCAGGCCGCGATCGACTCCATGGTGCTGGGCCGCATGCTGTTCGACGGGCGCTTCGACGTGTCGGCCGGCGCGACGGTGTCGGGCGACCCGCTGCAGTTCGACCCGGACCGCATCTACTTCTTTGGCCACTCCCACGGTGGGCTGTCGGGCGCGCTGCTGGCCGGGGTGGACCCGCTGATCAAGGCCGCCGTGCTGTCGGGCGCGGGCGGAGGGCTGATCAACACGATCCTGCTGCGCAAGGACCCGCTCGACATCTCTGAGCTGCTGCGCGCGGTGCTGGCGATCGGGCCGGACGAGTTCGACGGGTTTCACCCGGTTCTGAGCGTCATCCAGATGATGGTGGACGCGACCGATCCCATCAACTACGCGGGGTACTGGCTGGAAGACCGGCACGTGTTCGTGACCCAGGGCACCGCTGATCATGCGTCCCCGGCCATCTCCAACAACACGATGGTGGCCGCCGCGGCGGCGCCTTTGATCCGTCCGATCGCGAAGTCGAGCCTGGCGCACGAGCTGCGGGGGCTGCAGCCGCTGGACATGCCGGTGGCGGGCAACTTCGGCGAGCTCACGGGCGCCCTGAAGCAATGGCAGGACGGCACGCACTGGGTCGCTTTTGACAACGCCGAGGCCGAGGCGATCTGGATCGAGTTCTTCCGGACTCTGCTGGCGGGCGAGGGGCCACCGGTGCTGGGGCCCGGGGATGCGACGGTGGCGGTCGGGGACGGCGCGGTCGCGGGCGATACGTGCGAGACGGCGGGCGTGCTGGACGCCGACTCGGCGGCCTTCTTCGTGCGTGGCAACACGTCACTGATGGCAGATGACTACACCGACTGCGTCTCGGGCAAGGGCGCCACGCGTCGCGACGCCGTGTTCGCGTTCACGCCGACTGTGAGTGCGGACTACCGCTTTCGGCTGGCGGTGCCGCCCAAGGCGCACAAAGACGATCCGCCGACGGGTCCGGATCTGCTGTACGTGACCACGGACTGCGCGGCAGCCGCCGAGACGTGTGTGGGGCAGATCAAGAGCGGTGAGCTGTGGTCCAAGCTGGAGCCCGGGACGACGTATTACGTGATCGTGGACGGCAGCTCGCTGCAGCACGTGGGGCCGTTCTCGGTGGAGATCACGCGCGGCTGCGAGCATCAGGAGTGCGGCGACCGGGTGTGCGGCAAGGCCGGGTGTACAGGCTGTGGGACGTGCCCTGGTGGCGAGACGTGCACCGAGGAAGGCCAGTGTGTGGCGGTGGGCCCAGGCGATCGCTGCGACGCCCCCTTTGAGGTAGGAGCGCTGCCGTTTGTGGGCGCGGGCGACACCACCGGACAAGCGCCGGATTACCACTACAGCAACTGGAACTGTCCCGGCTGGAACGCGACCTACGGCAAAGCGTCTTCCGACGCTGCCTGGCACTTCACGGCGCCCGAAGCGGACACCTACAACGTGGTTCTCAACGGCGCGTTCGACAGCAACCTGTACGTGGTCAGCGACTGCGAGGACGTGACCAACACCTGCCTGGCCGCCAACCGCCGCAGCGGCGCGGAGCGCTTGAACGTGACGCTGGAGGCCGGTCAGGAGGTCTTCATCATCGTGGACGGCGCCGGCAACAACGGCAACTCCCACGGGTACTACACGCTGCGGGTGGCGGCCTGTGAGCCCAGCTGCGCCGGCAAGACGTGCGGCTCTGACGGCTGCGGCGGCTCGTGTGGTGATTGCCTGGACGTGGAGCGCTGCATCGAAAAGGCGGGCTGTGACCCGATTCCGTACATCTGCCTGCCCTCGTCCGAGTGCGAGGCCATCGAGCCCGGGGACGCGTGTTCGACGGCCTTTGAGGTCACCGAGGTCCCCTTCACCGGGAAAAACGACACGAAAGAGCTGGAGAACGACTACTCGATCGACATCGGCAAGAGCGCGCCGGACGTCGTCTACGCGTTCACGCCGCCCGCAAGCGACCTGTACGCCCTCAGCTTGAGCGCCGGCTTCGACACAGCGCTGTACGTGGTGACCGACTGCGCCGACCTGAATGGGTCCAAGGTTGGCTCAAAAAACGTGAACAAGAAGAGCGGCGAGAAGCTGTACCTGACCCTGGACGCCGCGCAGACGTATTACGTCGTGGTCGACGGCGCGTCCAAGGCCAGTCACAAGGGCACGCACACGCTGACGATCAAGACGTGCACGCCCAGCTGTGACGGCAAGGTCTGCGGCTCGGACGGGTGCGGCGGCGGGTGTGGCGGGTGCAAGACCATCGAGTCCTGCAGCGGCGGCCAGTGCAAGCCGCGGACGGGCGACTTCTGCGACAAGCCGATCAAGATCGACAAGCTGCCCTACGACAACAAGGGCGACGACACCGGCAAGTTCAGCGATACGGGGGAGGCCGTGTGCGCGGACCCGATCGAGCCGGGCCTGGACGTCTTCTATAACTTCGATCCCAAGTCCAGCGACACCTACGTCTTCACCCTGAGTGGCGCTCTGAACGGGACGCTGAATGCGCTCGATGCGTGCGGAGGCGCGTGCCTGGCCTCAGGCAAGACGTTTGAGCTTGACGTGACCAAAGGCGAGCCGATCCGGCTGCAGGTCGACGGCGCCAAGGGCAAGTACACACTGAAGATCAAGGCCAAGTGTGTCCCGCAGTGCGACGACAAGAACTGCGGCTCCGACAAGTGCGGCGGCGCGTGCGGTACCTGCGAGGCCCCGACGGACTTCTGCAACGCGGACGGCGTGTGCACCGATCCGGGCACCATCGAGGGCAACGCCTGCAGCGCGCCCTTTGTCGTGGGCGGGCTGCCGTTCTCGGGCGAGGGCGATACGTCTATGGCCTTCAACCACTACGTCTCGGGTGACGAGCACTGCGCCGGCTGGGTCGGCAAAGGCGGCGCGTCCAAAGATCAGGTCTGGCAGCTGACCGCCGGCAGCGCCGGGACGTACGTGATCCAGGTGGCGTCCGAGGGCTTTGACTCAGCGCTGTATGCGGTGACCGACTGCCTGGACATCGCCGGCACCTGCCTGGGCGCGGCCGACGGGCTGCACGGCGACACCCTGACGCTGGCGCTGGACGCCGGGCAGGTGGTCTTTGTCGTGGTGGATGGCGAGGCCAACAACAAGGATGTCGGTGGTCCGTACACGCTTCACGTGACAGGGCCCTGATGGAGCCGCCCAGCGAGCGCTCCAGGAAGCGGACGGTGGCGGCCGGGCTGCGTCGCCTGCAACAAAAGCCGGGCTGGAATCCGGCCGCGGGCTCGGATCGGCCGGACGCCGCGACCCAGCTGCGCGACCTGGGCGACGCGACCCGGCGCGAGCGCACCTACGATGGCGCTGCGGACTGTGCTGATTGTGGGAAGGAGCGCGCGGCAACCGGGGACGAGACCGCCCTGTGCGAGGCTCATCTGGCGGACGCCATGGGGCTGGGCTGAGCGCAGTCTACTGCCCGATAAAGTCGCACTGGCCGTCGATGCAGCCGAACGAATCGCCCGAGAAGCAGCAGTCGGCGTCCGACTGGCAGCCGGACTGACCGCTGCCGATGCAGCAGCGATTGTCCTGCGCTGCGTCACACAGCGCGCCGTCACAGCACTGCGGACCGCTGATGCCACTGCAAACGCCCACGGAGCCGAGCGGTGCGCACTCGGGCCCTCCACCGCCGGTGGTTGTGCCCTCGTCGTCGTCGCCGCCTTGTCCGCTGCCTCCGCCGCCGGTGGTTGTGGTCGTCGTGGTCGTGCTGCTCTCGTCGTCGCCGCTCTGTCCGCTGCCGCCGCCGGTGCCGGTGCCGCCGATATCGCACAGCGCGCTGCCGCTTGTGACGGCGCTCTGAATCGCCGCGCAGTCTGTGCCCTCGACGCATGACAGCTGCTCTTCGGTGACGTTCTGCGCGCACAGACTGCTGCACGCGGGCCCGGCAACCTCGGCCGGGAAGCCGCACGTGGAGGTCTTGGCGTTGCACCGTGACTCGCAGTTTGCGGCCGCGCCGCCACCGGTCCCCCCGCCTGTGGCCGTGCCGGTTCCGGCGCCTGTGCCTGTGCCTGTGCCGCCCGCGTTGGGATCCGGCACGCATGTGCCCGGAGGGGGCTGCGCGCCTGCACCGGAGTCGCCGCCGCCGCCGCCCGTGGTCTCGCCGCCCGCTGCGCCGGTCTGCTCGCCGCCGCCGCCCGTGGTCGCCGCCGCGCTGCCGGACTGCCCTGAGCCGCCCTCGCCGCCCGTCGTTGCGCCGCCGCCTTCGCCGGTACCTTCGCCGCTGGTGGTCGAGCCGGTGGTCGTTGTGGTCGTGGTCGTCGTCTGACCGCCGCCGGTCGTCGAGTCACCGCACGCCGCGCAGTCCACGACGGCGTAGTTCACGCAGGTCTCGTCCCAGGCCGTCTCGCAGCAATACGGGTCGAGCTCGCAGACGCAGGACTCGACCGAGACCTCGTCGCAGCCCGGGTTCTCTTTGATCTCACAGCACGGTCCGTCGCCCGGCTTGCCTCCCGGCAGCTGACAGATGAGCCCGTCTGCACACTCGGCGTTGCTGAAGCAGCCCGCGCCGTTGCCGCCGGGGCCGGTGCCTGACCCGCTACCGCTGCCGCTCCCACTGCCGCTTCCGCTTCCGCCGCCTGTGCGTCCGCCACCAGTGGGCGAGCAGCCAAACGTCGCCAGGGAAACCGTCGCCACCATCACAGCCATTGTGCGCAACTGCATAAATCGTCCTTTTTCTTGAGCGGGGCTAACATTACCTAAGTGTCGGCTCTATCTAAAGTACAGACTGTTGGATGCGTCGATCAGGTCGTTGAACTCCTCGACCACGCGCGCGGGATGGCCCTCCACGGCGTCCGCGCTGCCCGCCCGGATCACCTGGCGCTCCGTGCGTGAAAACTGCAGGCCCTGCCGGCGTCGCTTCAGCAGCCGCCCGGCGGAGGTCTCGAACGCGGCCGTACGTCGCATCAGGGCCTTCAATCCGGCCACCGCGGAGGCCTCGGCCGGGTGCTTGGCCACGTAGGCGACCAGCTCCGCTGACGCCGCTCGAAGCGTGCGCAGCATGGCGGTCATCGACTGCGGATTGAGATCCTGCACCGTGTCGACGTTGGCCGCCGCGACGACCGGCTTGGACACCGCCAGCAGGCGCCGCGTCAGAAAGGGCAACGTCCGGCCATGCTTCTTGTGCGCGGACTGAAGGCGTCGGGATTGCAATGCGCCGTTTTCTCGCTCGATGACGGCTCTCAGCCGGGCGTCGGCCGAAACCACCGAGTCGTAACCGGCGACCAGCGGCTCATGCAGCGCGCGACCCAGCCCCAGCTCGTCGCGTCGCCAGGCGCCGCTCTCGTAGTAGATGTGCGCCTCGGTCGTCAGCTCGTGAAGGCGCTCTACCGACGTGACGTAGGCCAGCCCGGCGGCCGCAAGACCTTCCACCTGCGCTGCTCCGGCGTCGACCGGCTCGACCGCTGCCGGAGCCTTGGTCGCGATCACGACAATTCGGGCTGCCCCCGGCCCCATTCGAGGTCCGGCGGTCCGGTCCACTGCAGACAGGTAGGTCTCCCGGCTCTGAAAGGCGGGCTGTGAGTGCCGGTTCAACAGCTCGATATAGGGATTCAAGAGCTCGCCGATGGCGGCGTCGTCCGGCGGCACGGCAGCGGGCGATGGGGTAGGTGGCTGGGTGCGACTGCATGCGCACAGGGCGATGAGCAAGATGATGGCGGCGCGATTCATGGGGGCTCCGGGGATTTGTCTCTGCCCCGAATCTGGCACTCAGCCGGTCGCGCCACCTGACCGGCGTGTGATCACTTCGTGACCTGCTTGGAATCCTCTCCTTCGTAGTGCGGCTGACAGTCACCGAACTCCGCGCCGGAGATCGGCTTGCACACCTCGGTCGCCTCGCAGTCGCGGTCGGTCGCGCACCCCCTGGGGTGGCTGTCGTAATACACGATAGGGACGCAGTAGCCGTCCGAGTTGGGAAAGCGATAGTAGCAGCGCTGGTACTCGCGGCAGTCCTTCATCGTCTCGCAGTGGTAGCCCCAATGCGTGCGTCGCGTGTAGTTGGGCGCGTCCGGATCGGCGCCCGACGCAGGGCTGCAACCCGCCAGGAGAAGCCCTATCACTGTGGCCCGCCACACCATCGGGCGCGAAACCTACCAGTGTCGGTGTTACGATACCACTGTGATCACACCCGCAGCCGCCATCTTGGTCCAGTCCATGGTCGACAAGATCTTCTACAAGCTGGAGACACCGCTGTTCTATCTGACGATTGTGGGCTTCGTCGTCGGCGGGATCTGGATGCTGTTTACCCGAAATGACGACGACGATCCATTCTCCCGCGATTGACGTCTAGCAAACTGCGGGGAAATGGCATGCGCCGGTCGCGGCGAGGCCGGGCCAGCCCGCGCTCCGGCACCTTGGCCGTAGCCCCACTATGGCCCGCGGTACCGTCACACGGTCTGACCGCGGCCTCACCACGCCGACGCTGTGCCATTTTCCCGCAGTTTGCTAGGAGCGCTTTTTACGGTCTTTCATGTTGACCCCGCACGTACGGTGCCATATATGGTAACAAGGGGATTGACAGGCGAGACGTGGAAGAACACGCGCGACACAAGCACGCGGGACACAACGGCGATACGGCCTCCGACGGCACGGTCGGTGAGCCCACGCTGACGATTGCAGTTGGTGCGCGGACAGCTCTGCCCGGCCAGCGCCTGACTTATCGCCTCTCCTTCAAAAACACGTCGTCCGCTCCCCTGGACGCCCATCTGCAGTGCACGCTCCCCGACGCGCTGCGGTACCTCTCGGCCGATGACGAAGGTGTCTTCGACCCCGAGACCTCCACGCTCACCTGGCGCCTCGGCGTGCTGCTGCCGGGCGCCTCCGGCGAGCGCGAGCTGGCCACCGAGGTCATCTCCGGTCCCGAGACGGCGCGCATCATCACCGTGCGCGGCTGTCTGGAGAGCGCCGGCCTCGAGCCCGTTCTTGCCGTGGCCCCCGTCGTCCAGGTCGAGGTGCCCGCCGTCAAGGTCGAGATGTCGGTCAACACGACCGAGGCCGGTCCAGGAGGCGTCCTGCTGTACACGGTCACATACGCCTGCGAGGGCGCAGCCGCCGGCGCCGCACGCCTCAGTCTGCAGCTGCCCGAACACACCACGCTGGTCTCCGCGACCGGCGGCGGATTTGTCCAGGGCGGCGAAGGGCTCGTCTGTTGGGACACGCCTCCGCTCACGGCGGGCCACGGCGACACCGTCCTCGTCACGGCGCGCGTAGAGAGCACGCTTCCCGCCGGTGCCACCGTGCTGCGCACCGACGCCATGTTGGAGGCGCCCGGCCTTCCGTCCCCGGTGCGGTCAAACCCCGTTCGCACCGAGGTCGCTGCCTCTCCCCTGCTCGCCGCGTCCCTGCGCCTGCCGCGCTTCAACGCCTCCCCGGGCGACCGCGTCCCCGCGCTTCTCACCATCACCAACACCGGCAACGCGCCCGCCCGCGACGTGCGCGTGGTCGCGCCCGCCCCCCAGCACACGCGCGTGTTGAGCCTGGACGGCGTCCCCGGCGCCGGTGGCTCCTTGGAGCTGGCCACCGATGTGATCGACGTCGGCTGCACCGTGACCATGCAGTGGACGCTGGAGCTGGCCGAGGCCTTCCCCCGCGGGGCCACCAGCGTTCAGCCCTCAGCGCATCTGCACGTGCCCTTGAGCAGCCCTGTCGTCATCGACGGTCCGCAGCTCGTCGTCGAAGCGGAGCCCCGTCTGGCGATCGGCCTGGAGCTGGACCACTGCGACCCCCGCCCCGGCGGTACGGTGGTCTTTCTGGCGCGCTACAGCAACACCGGCACCGCGCCCGCGGCGGAGGTGGCGGTCGGCATCCCCCTGCCGGACTACGCTGTCCCCGTGCCCGAGCTCACCACCGGCACGGTCGACTCGGCTCGTCGCCAGCTGATCGTACGGCTGGGTGACCTGCCCGTCGGCGCGGACGGTGAGATTCGGCTGGGCGTGCGCCTGGACGACGAGTTCCCGCAGGGCACCACCGAGATCACAAGCCGCGCCAGCGCCGCAGCCCGCGAGATCGAGCTCATCCAGACCGATCCCGTGGCGGTGCTCGTCAAGGCGTCTCCCGAGCTGACCGTCGTAGCCGGTACCGAGGCCCGCACGTGTACGCCGGGCGAGCGCGTGGACGTCACCCTCCAAGTGAGCAACACGGGCTCGGCTCCCGGTGGCTCCATCGTCGTCACGGCCACCCTGCCGCCGCGCGTGTCCGTGGTCAGCGGCTCGCCTGGCGTCACGTTCGACGCGAGTGCCGGCGAGCTGACGTGGCAGGCCGGCGCGGTCCGGCCGGGCCAGGACCAGCAGGTGTCGGTCAAGCTCGCTCTCGACGACGTCTTCCCGGTGGGCGACACGGCCATCGCTGTGCCCGTTCACGTGGCCTGGGACGGCGGCAAGGCGGTCGGTCGGCCCGCACGGATCACCGTTGTCGCCGCGCCTCGGCTGGAGCTTTCGATTCAGGCGCTGTCAGCCACCGCGCGTCCCAGCGATAGCGTTCGATATCGGATCGAGTGTGCCAATACCGGCGATGCGGTCGCCGCCGACGCCCGTGTGCTCTTTCGCCTGGACGACGCTTGGATCGAGGCGCTGCTCTGCGATCTCTCCGGCTCGCTGACGTTCTCGCCAAGCTCAGCGTTCGAGATTGGCGACATCGCGCCCGGGGAGTCCACCGGCTTCCACGTGCTCGCGCGCCTGGCCTCGACGTTCCCGGCCGGGGAGACCGTGCTCTCCGCCGACGCGATTATCGAGGCCCGCGGCGGCGGCCACGTCTGCACCGCCACGGCTGAACATGCGGTTGTGCGCGCGTACGCGGCGCCGTCCCTGGAGCTGAGCGTGGTCGTCGATCGCGACCGGACCCAGCCCGGCGGGTCGCTTGCCTACAAGATCGAGTGCGTCAACACCGGCGATGCGCCCGCGTCCAACCTGGCAATCGAAGCTGCTTTGCCGCCCGGCAGCACCCTTCTGTCCGCCAGCGGCGCCGCCCGCTTCGAACCGGCCGAAGACGACTCGCGATGGGGGCTGGCCGAGGCTCCCGGCGCCGGCTCGGTTCGCTGGCAGGCGGATCGGCTGGAGCCCGGCGCCGCGACCTCGGTCGGTGTCGTGGTGTCGCTGGCCGACTGCTACCCCGCCGGTGAGACCCAGCTGGCCATGGCCGTGCACGCCGAGTGTGCAGAGCCGCGAACCGGGGTCGAGCGCACCGTCAATGTGGTCGTCGGCGCGGCTCCCAAGCTGGCGCTGAGCGTTACGCTGGCGTCGACCAGCGCCGTGCCCGGCGACAAGGTCCGCGTGATGATGGCGGCGGCCAACCTCGGCAACGCGGTTGCGTCGGGCGCCGTACTCGCGATGCGGATCCCGGACCGCGCGCACTTCAAAGAGGCCTCGACGGGCGGTCGTCACGATCCGGCGTCGCGCCTGGTGACATGGGAGCTGGCGCCGCTGCCGGTGACCGGCACCGAGCAGGCCTGCTGGCTGGACCTGCGTCTGGCGCCGACCTTCGCCGCCGGGGACACGCAGATCCCGGTTGCCGCTACGATCACCTGCCCGCAGGACTCGGCCGAGGCGCGCTCCGACGGGTTTACGGTCCTGGCGTCGCCGGTCGCCGAGCTCGGCGTCGAGGCGGACCGTCCGGATCCGCTGCCGGGCGAGCCGATCATCTACACGCTGACCTTTGACAACGTGGGTGACGCGGCCGCGACCCATGTCGAGCTGATCGATCCCGTGCCTCCCGGCATGGTGTTTGTGTCCGCCACGCACGGCGGCACGTACGACGCTGATGGCGACGCCGTTCGCTGGCACTTCGGGGCCGCTCCTGCGGGGTGTCGTCTCGAGGTCATGGTCACGCTGCGCCTGGAGTCGCGCTTCCCGCTGGGGACCACCGAGATCGGCAACCAGGCCACCGCGTCTGTCGACGACTCGGCCGCCGTCGAGAGCAACGAGCACCTGTTGGAGGTCCACGCCGCACCCGAGCTGCGGTTGTCGGTGCAGGGCTCTGCGAGCGCGGCGACCCCGGGGGCCGAGGTCGTGGTCACCGTGATGTGCGAGGCCGGTGGGCACGCGGACGCCTGTGACGTTCGGCCGGTGCTGACGCTGGCGCCCTGCATGCGCCCGGTCCTGGCGACCGAGGGCGGGGTGATCGATCGCGAAGCGGGCACCATCGCATGGGAGCTGGCTGATATGTCGCCGGGCGAGCGGCTGTCGTCGGTCGTGACCTGTGTTCTGGAGCCGCTGATGCCGGCCGGCGACACGACCTACGCGGTGCGGCTGGAGGCCACGTCGTTGGACGCGCCCGAGCCCGAGCCCTCCGAGTGGACGGTGCACGTCGAGGCCGCGCCTGAGCTGCTGTTGTCGCTGGAGTTCGAGGACGACAGCGTGTCGCCGGGCGAGGAGATCGAGCTGACCGCCTCGGTGGCAAACAACGGCAACGCGGCCGCCGCCAACGTGGTCGTGTCCATCCCGCTTCCGTACGGCTTCGAGCCTGTCGAGGCGGAGAGCGTTGTCGCTGCCGACGATTCGGAGGAGGCGCCTGCGCTGACCTGGGACGTGGGCGGCCTTGACGGCGGTGGAGCGGGCGGGACGACGCGGTTCCTGGTCACGCCGCGGGCCGTGTTCCCGTCGGGCGCCTCGCGGGTTGCTTTCTCGGGCGCTGCGACCAGCGAGGGGGGCATCGTCAGTGGCTGTGCGCCGGCCAACGTAGACGTGATCGCGGTGCCGCGCCTGATTGCCATCGGCGATGTCGGACCGTCGACCGCCACCGTGGGCGACCGGCTGAGCTACACCTTTGAAGTGCGCAACATGGGCCACGTGCCGCTGACCAACCTGGAGGTCACGGACAACCTGCCCGAGGGGCTGCGTGTGGTCTCCGCGGGTGGCGATGCGGGTGTCGCGCAGCAGGCCGTGGACAAGGCGATCTGGAAGATGCCTCTGCTGCCCTGCGGCGAGTCCTTTGTGGTGACGCTGGGGGTCGTGCCGCAGCCGGGCTTCCCACCGGGCGTCACGACGGCTGTGAACCACATTCTGATCGCCGCGGACGAGCTGGATGAGCCCACGGACAGTGGACCCGTGCCCGTCGAGGTGTCGGCCAAGGTTGCGATGGAGGGCGCGATTGCGCTGGACTGCGAGTCGCTGATGCCCGCCAGCCCGCTCGCAGCCACGATTGCGGTCGTCAACACCGGCACGGCGACGGCGCCCGAGGTGGTCGTCACCGCATACGCGGAGCCGCTCGAGGCGGATGACCACGAAGCCGAACCGGGTGGCGTCGAGGTTGTGCAGCTGACGCACGACGGCGAGGTCTGCGAGGACGGCATGCTGCGGTGGCGTCTGACCGAGCTGGCGCCGGGCGAGCCTGTGACGCTGACCGCGCTGCTGCGTATGGGGGACAGCTTCCCCGTCGGACTGACGGAGATGCTGCTGCGCGGCCAGGTGATCGCCGAGGACGTGATTATCGAGATGTCCCCGTCGCACCTGCAGGTGACTGCGCACCCGTGCATCGAGGTCAGCAGCCGAGTGGATGCGGACGCGGCCGGTCCGGGCGATCTGGTCACGTTTGAGCTGTCGGTGCTGAACAGTGGGACGGCGACGGCGGAAGGCGTGGTGCTGGAAGACGTCGTGCCACCGCGCTGTGTGGTCGAGGCGATCCACGGTGACGGTGAGCTGGACGAGTCTGCGGGGACGCTGCGCTGGCGGCTGGACGCGGTTCATCCAGGGGACGCGCCGCGCGTGTTCTCGTGGACAGCGCGGCTGAACCCGGCCTTCCCGGCGGGCGTGACGCAGGTCGGCAACGGGCCGCTTGCGCGCGGGCCGGATCTGATCGCGGTGGAGCTGGGTGCGGGACCGGTCGAGCCGCGCGTCATGTGCATGCCCGCATCGGTGGCCGTGACATCGCAGTCGGATATCGGCGCCGACATTCAAATCGAGCCGCCCGATGTCGAGCCCGGCGATCGGGTGGTGTGCCGCCTTCGGTTGGAGAACGCCGGCGCGGCGGACACGGTTGTGTCGCTGTCGGCGGTTGTTCCCGACGGGCTGCACGCGCTGTCGCCCACGTCGGGCGAGTGCGTTGTGCCGGCTGGGTCCGTGGACGAGTGGACTGTCGACTTCGTGGCCGAGTCGGCGCTGCCTGCGGGCACGAGCATTCTGCCGATCTGCGTGACGGCGACGACGGAGTCCGGGCCGGCTCTCGAGCGTAAGGCGTCGGTCCGCGCGCGCGTTGTGCCCGTGCTTGGCGTGCGGGTGGACGGGGTACGCGAGGGTGCGTCCGTCGCGCCCGGTGATGCGCTGCCGGTGGAGCTGTGGTGTGACGTGAAGGGGCGCGCGGATGCCCGTCACCTGGTGCTGCGTCTGGAGCTGCCGTCGGGCTGTCGTCTGGAAGAGGCGTCGGACTTCGGCCTGGCGACCGAGGAGCACGGCAAGCGCATCGTCCGCTGGGACTGCGGCGAGGTGGCCGTCGGCGGCTCGCTGCACCGGACGTGCACGCTGCGTGTCCCCTCGATCATGACCGCCGGGGCCCATGACATCCGGCTGGTGGCGTCGGCGGATGCGGACGCTGCGGACCTGGTGTTGTCGGCGCCGGTGACGTTGACCGCGACGGCGGACGCGCGGCTGGCGCTGGAGGCGGAGGTCGCCCCGGCGCGGGCGCGCGTGGGCGACACGGTGCAGGCGCGCTTTGTGCTGCGAAACAGCGGCAACGCGCCGGCGACCGCCATCCGGCTGGGCGTCCTGGTTCCTGAGGGGCCGGTGGGCAGCGACGAGCCGACGATCTGGGCGGCGCAGGAGTTTACGTTCGACACGCTGGATCCCGGGGACGAGCGTACGGTCGAGGCGCCTATCGTGCTGGAGGGGCAGTTCCGCCGCGGTCTGACGCCGCTGAGCGTGACCGGCTCCCTGACCTGCCACGAGACCGATTATGCGCACACTGTGGAGGCGCGCGCCGACGTCGAGGCGTTGCCGCGCATGTCCGTGACCACGTCGGTGGACAAGGTGGAGGCCGTCGCTGGTGACGTGCTCACGTACACGGTGCAGGTGGCCAACGGGGGCGACACGGCGGCGCTGAAGACGCTGCTGACCGACCAGCTGCCGGCGCATCTCACGTTCTTGACCGCCTCGCATGGCGGCGCTCTGGACGAGGAGAGTGGCCAGATTCGGTGGGACCTGGGTGTGACCGCAGACGACGCCAACGGCGCGCATCTGGTTACGTGGCAGGGCCGGTTGGCGACGTCGGGCTATCCGGCTGGGCGCTGGCCGATCGTGAACCGGCCAGCGGTGGCGGCTGATGACGACCTGCCGCTGGCGGCGGAGCGTCCGGCGCGCAGTGTGGTAGACGCGGAGCCCGTGCTGAAGCCGACGCTGCAAGCGATTGGCGCGGACGGCTCATCGCTGGGTACCGGCGCGGTTGAGGCCGGCGACTATGTGTCGTTTGCGGTGCAGCTGGCCAACACGGGCAGCGCTCTGGCGCGTCCGGCGATCGTCTCGCTGGCGCTGCCGCCGGAGCTGTTGGTGGCCGACGCGGCGGGCGCTGAATACGATCACGTCGAGAAGTGCTTTGTCTGGACGCTGGAGGAGCTTCCGCCCGGCGGTCACTGGAGCTGCGCTGTCGAGGTGGAGGTGGCGCCCGTGCTGGCGTCCGGCCGGTCCGGCGTGGTGACGGAGCTTGGGGCGCGCGCGGTTGGTGCTGTGGACGCCGACGTCGCGCGCACGGTGGCCTTGTGGGGCGCGCCGCAGGTCGACTTGTCCATCGAGGCGGATCGCACCGATGTGCAGCCCGGGGATCAACTGCAGCTGTCGGTCGACTACGCGGTGGCCGGGACAGCGCATGCAGGCGAGCTGCGGATCGCAGTGCCCATTCCGGACGGGCTCATTGTCGAGCAGGTGCTCGATGGCGGCGTGGCGGACGAGGACACGATGACCTGGACACCCGGCCGCAGCGCAGTCGGCGATTCGGGTACGCTGCGATGCCGCATGCGCGTCGCGACCGACCTGGGCAATGGGGCGGTGCTGCAGTGCCGGGCCGGGGCGCATGCGGTCGAGCTGGAGCCGACCACGGCGTCGCCGATTGAGCTATGTGTTCGCGCCGCTCCCGAGCTGTCCCTGGAGATGTCGGTCGATCGGGACTCGGCGCGGCCGGGAGAGGGGCTGCGATACACGCTGACCGTCGCCAACAAGGGCCTGGCGATGGCTGCCGGCGTGGTGCTGGTCAACCCGCTGCCGCCGGATTGCGCCATCGAGTCGGCTACCGACGGCGGCGCCTACGACGAGCTGGCGGATGCCGTGGCGTGGCGGCTGGGCACGCTGGGCGTGGGCGAGAGCCGCGTTGTGGAGTGGTCGCTCAAGTTGAGCACGGACTTCACCGCCGGCGAAACCGCGTTTGTAAACCTGGCGATGGCGCAGTCGAACGACGGCGAGTTTGAGGCCGAGAGCGGCGAGGTGACAACCAACGTGGTCGCGCGTGCCGTGCTGGCGCTGGATCTGGCGCTCAGTGACGATCGATACGAGCCGGGTACGACGGTTCCGTGCCAGCTGGCGTGGTCCAACAGCGGCGACGCTGTGGCGGGTCGGACGCGGCTGGGCATGCAGCTGCCCGATGGCGTGCAGTCGGTGTGGGCGGAGGACGGCCGTGAGCTGGAGCGCGTCGGGACGGACGTGTACCTACCGATCGGCGCGGTGCACCCCAATGCGGAGGGGTCGGCGGTCGTGCAGCTGGTCCTGGAGTCTCCGTTTCCGCGCGGTGTGACGGCGCTGCCGATCAAAGCGACCCTGTCGTCGGATGAGGCGGGCTCGGTCAGCGGACATGGCGCCTTGCATGTAGAGGCGCAGCCGCAGTTGGTGGCGCTGGCCAGCGTGGATCAGCGGGCGGCCTCTCCGGGCAACCAGCTGAACTATGAGCTGACGTGGGCGAACAACGGCGGCGCCGGTGTGGACGGGGGCCTGTTGAGCGTGGCGCTGCCCTCTCATGTGCACTTTGAGTCGGCGGTTCCCGAGGCAGCGGTGGATGCGACTACCAACGCGGTGCGCTGGAACCTGGCGGAGCTGCCGGCGGGCGCGTCGGGCACCATGAAGCTTGCGGTGCGCATCGATCCGCGGCTGGAGGCGGGGGACACGGAGATCGCGATTCGTCCGCTGCTGAAGGCTGGGGACGACCTGGCGTTCGAGGCGCAGCCGGCGGTGACGGTTGTGCGCGCGACGCCGCGGCTGGAGTCCGGGTTGCGCGTGGAGCCCGCGGAGTGCGAGCCGGGTGGGGCCGTGACGTGGTCGCTGACAGTGCAGAACGTCGGGGATGCCGATGCGCGGCGTGTGGAGCTGGTCTTCCCGCTGCCCGAGCGGACCGAGTTGATCTCGGCCGGTGGTGGCGCGACGCGACTCGATCCTGCGACGCGCACCCTGTACGTGACGCTTGGACTGCTGGGCGTGGGCGAGCGCTCTGAGTTTGACGTCACGCTGCGGCTGGAGTCGTCGTTTGTAGCGGGAGTGACCGAGGTTCAGGGCCGTGCGCGGTTTGACGCCGAGGGGTGCGAGCCCGTGTGGACCGAGTCGGCGACGACGGTTGTGCATGCGTCGATCACGCCGCAGGTCGCAGTTGTTTTGGACGCGTCGTCGCTGGCGCCCGGTGCGGCGCTGTCGGCGGAGGTGACGCTGGCCAACGACGGGACGGCCGACGCGCCCGATGCAGGCTTTGCGTTCACGGTGCCGGAGGGCACCGAGCTTCTCGACACGCTGGGCGGAGTGCTGCAGCCGGACCTGGTGACGGTGTTGTGGCCGCGCGGACGGCTGGCGGCGCAGGCGCGCGAGACCCTGACGATCTTGATGCGGCTGGCGGAGTCGTTCCCGGCCGGGACGACGCCGGCGCAGTTTGTGGCGGCGCTGGATACGGAAGCTGGCGAGGTGACGGACGACGCGACGGTGTGGGTGCATGCGGCGCCGGAGCTGACCATCGCGATGTCCGCGGACGTCGATCGGGCGCGCCCGGGGCAGGAGCTGCAGGTGGAGCTTGGGATCAGCAACGTGGGCAATGCGCCGGCCGAGTCGGTGCGCGCAACGCTGACCTTGCCGCCGCGCTGTGAGCTGATCGCCTCGGGAGCAGACGCGGAGCTGGATGAGGCGGCGCGGCAGGTGTCGTGGCCGCTGGAGACGGTTGGGTCCGAGGCGTCGGTGCAGCGCATGGTGGTGGTGAAGCTGGACGACACCTTCCCGGCAGGCACCACGACGCTGACGACGGTGGCGGGCATCCGGGCGAGCAACGCGCCGGCGACTGAAGACGCGGCCGTGCAGGTGCCCGTCGTGGCCGGACCGGAGCTGGCGCTGGCGGTGCGCGCGAATACGCAGACGCCGGTGACGGGCGGACGAATCGGCTGGACGCTGGAAGCGCAGAACACGGGTGACGCGGCTGCGACCCAGACCCGGATCATGGTGCGTCCGGCGGCCGGCACCACGCTGGTGGAGGGGCCGGGGGGCGCCTTGTCGACGCGCGACGCCTGGGTGTGGGATGTGGCGGACTTCGATGCCGGCACCGAGACTGGTATCGAGGTCTGGTTGGAGCTGGACGAGTCGTTCCCGGCAGGGGAGTCGCTGATCTCGCCGGAGGTCAGCATCGTGTGCAACGAGCAGCCGCGCGTGCCGGTAGAGGTACCGCAGCTGAAGGTGCGCGCTGTCTCGGATCTGCGGGTGCAGGTGACCAGCGAGACGTCGGTGGCGATGGCCGCCGTGGGGACCCGAATCGCGACCCGCTCTGGCGGCGAGGATCAGCGCGTGGAGGAGGGCGAGGCGCAGATGATGCCTGTCGGCGCCAACCTGACGTTTACGCTGACGATCTCGAACCCCGGAGACGCCCCGGCCACGGATGCCGTCGTGCAGCACGATCTGCCGCCGGGCTCGGCGTTTATCTCCGTATCGGATGGCGGTACGTACGAGCGCAGCGCTCATCGTGTGACGTGGGCGCTGGGTACAGTGGATGCCGGCACCGACGGCCTGATTCGCACGACCGTCGTGCGTTTCGGCGCCTAGGTCGCGGGCCTCCCGCGGGCGAAGTTATGCTAAGCTCTCTTGGCCCCCACTTGGGGCGTCCTAACACGATTGGTTTGTGCTGGAGCAGCGCTGAATATTCGGGAGCAAATCGCGGAGAAGGCCGCTCATTGTGAGCGGGACGACTATTACGCGTTGCTGAACCTGGGCCGCGACACGACGACCCAGGACGTCAAGATCGCGTACAAGCGGCTGTCTGCCCTGCTCGCCGAGCCCGCGCTGTCCGCGCCCGAAAACGCCGACTTGCGGTTTATGACCGACAAGATTCGGCTGACTCTGGACCGGGCCTTCGCCACGCTCTCGGACCCGCTGCGGCGGGCCAACTACGAGCACAAGCAGCGTCGAGGCGGACCCCACGCGCCCGAGCCCCAGAAGCTGCCCGGTGGCGCCGAGGTCATTCGACTCATGCGGTTCACCCCGGAGGAGAAGGAGCGGGCGGATACCGCGGATAAGTTCAATGTTGCCGGCTGCCGCCACTTCGCGCGCAAGGAGTACGCGGAGGCCGAGACGCTGCTGAAGCGGGCTGTGGAGCTGGTCCCCGACCACCCGCTGTACAACCTGAAGCTCGGCTGGACGATCTTCAACAATCCAAGTCGAGAGCGCACCGAGCGCCTCACGCTGGCGCGCAAGTATCTGGAGCTCGCTGCGGCGCACGCGCCGTACGATCCCCAGGCGCGCTACTGCATGGCGGAGTATTGGCGCGAGTCGGGCAACGACAACCAATGCCGGCGGGAGCTGGAGGCCACCCTGAGGTGTGACGCCAAGCACCCGCGAGCCAGCGCGGAGCTCGAGCGTCTCAAGGCGCGGCTGGGACAGGCGGTCCGGTCGCCGGTGCCGACCAAAGCGCCGGCTCGGTCCGGCGTCGGCGGGCTTATCGACCGGCTGTTAGGACGGAGTTAGGGCCGGGGGCTGGCAGCGCTAGGGCTTGGGGCCTGCGGCGCGGATGGCGTCGCTTGCCAGATCGTCGTACTGCTTGAAGTTCTCGGCGAAGAGGCCGGCAAGTTTGCTGGCGGTGGCGTCGTAACCGGCTTTGTCGGCCCAGGTGTCCCGCGGAGAGAGGATCTCCGTGGGCACGCCAGGGCACCACTTCGGCACGGCCACGCCGAAGACCGGGTGGGTGACGGTGTCGACGTCGCGGAGCTCGCCGGAGTGAATGGCGTCGACCATCGCCCGGGTGTACTTGAGCTTCATGCGGCTGCCGACGCCGTAGGCGCCTCCCGACCAGCCGGTGTTGACCAGCCAGGTGGCCGCGCCGTGTTCACGGACCTTCTCGGCCAACAGCTCCGCGTAGCGCGTCGGGTGCCAGACCATGAAGGGGCCGCCGAAGCACGGAGAGAAGGTCGCGATCGGCTCGGTGATGCCGACCTCGGTGCCGGCGACCTTCGCGGTGTAGCCGCTGATGAAGTGGTACATGGCCTGCTCGGGGGTGAGGCGGCTGACGGGCGGGAGCACGCCGAACGCGTCACAGGTGAGCAGGATGACGTTCTTGGGGTGGTCGCCGACGCACGGGATCTTGGCGTTGGGGATGAACTCGATGGGGTACGAGCCACGCGTGTTTTGCGTGATCGACGTGTCCTCGAAGTCCACCTCCCGGTTGGCCTCGTCGTAGACCATGTTCTCCATGACGGTGCCGAAGCGCAGGGCGTTGAAGATGTCGGGCTCGGCCTCGGCCGAGAGGTCGATCATCTTGGCGTAGCAGCCGCCCTCGATGTTGAAGACGCCGTCGTCGCTCCAGCAGTGCTCGTCGTCGCCGATGAGCAGGCGCTTGGGGTCTGCGCTGAGCGTGGTCTTGCCGGTGCCGGAGAGGCCGAACAGGATGGACGACTCGCCGCTGTCACGGTCTGCGGTTGCGGAGCAGTGCATGGACAAGACGCCGCGCTTGGGCATCAGGTAGTTCATCACCGTGAACACACCCTTCTTCATCTCACCGGCGTACTGCGTGCCCAGGATGACGATCTCCTTGCGCGCGAAGTTGACGTCCACACTGGCGTTGGAGCTCATGCCTGACGTGTGGATGTTGGCCGGGAACTGGCCCGCGTTGTAGACGACGTACTCGGGGTCGCCGAAGCTCGCGAGCTCCTCGGCCGTGGGGCGGATGAGCATGTTGTGCATGAACAGCGCGTGGTAGGCGCGGGCGCAGATGATGCGGACCTTGATCTGATACTTGGGATCCCAACCGGCGAAGCCGTCGATGCAGAAGAGCTGGTCGCGTGTGTTGAGATAGTCCAGCGCACGCTGGTGGTTGATCTTGTAGGCCTCCTGGTCGAGCTTCATGTTGACGGGGCCCCACCAGACGTCCTCGTTGGAGCTGGGCTCGTCGACCACGCGCTTGTCTTTCGGGGTGCGGCCGGTCTTTTCGCCCGACAGCGCCAGAAGGGCGCCCTGGCTTGTCAGAGCGCTGCCCTTCTCGTTGCGAAGAGCCTCTTCGTAAAGTCGCGGGGGAGAGGGATTGCGCAGGATGCGGTCCACGTGAACGCCGTGTTGCGCGAGACTAAAGATATCCGTCATGAGATTTACTCCCTGGTGCTCTCAGCAGGATTCCTATCAGCCGTTGGCTGCGGACGCAACCAAATGGGCGTTAGTGTTATGTGTAAAATTTACAGTGAATTGCTTTGCAGGGTAGGAAAACAATGATCCCGCTGAAGCGGGTCAAGGTCTGGCTCGGTCCCGGATCTCCTCTGTCGCGTGAAGAGAGCCCGGCTTCAAAATGTCGGCAGGCACCGGCACATCCGCCCAGACCGCCGTCATGCGGTCGAAGATCTCGCGCTTGACCGCCAGCGGCGTGGACGTTTTACGCAGCTCCTCGTAGTCCCCGCGTGTGGCCTTGTTGGCCGCGATCGACTGCGGCGTTTGAAACTGCAGCTCCCACCGCAGGCCCTTCGGCGTCTCCAGCACGCAGTTTGTGCCCGAATAGTTGTCCCCGCGCGGCCAGTAGTTTTTCACGCGCACCACGCGATGGCCTGCTGCCTCCAGCCCGCGCAGGGTTTGGGCCGCCGACGACGTGTGCCAGCCGGGAGGCTCGTCCGAGACCACGATCGTGTAGCGGAGGGCGTCGCCGATCGAGACGGGTTTGTCGGGATGCTCGCGGTAAGCCGCGCGGATCTTTCGCAGCAGCGACTTCCGCGTCTTGAGGCGATACTGCAGCTTGAAGAGCCGGCCGCGCGCCCTGGCAGCCATCGCCTTCATCAGCCGGGTGGTCTCCGGCTCCTCGTCAGCCGCGGCTGCCAGCAGCTGCTCTGCCAGCGGCCCCGGGTCTCGCTCGGGTCCCGCGCAGCCGGTGACCAGCAGCGCCACGAACAGTGCTTGTAAAAAGAGCCTTGCGCGCATGCCCAATGTTGATACAAGACCTGACCGCACTTGCACAAGGAGATGCCGATGTCGGCCCCAACGACCATTAGCGACGGCAACGTCGTCCACTTCCACTACACGCTCACGGACGACGAGGGCGACGTCATCGACACCTCGAGCGGCCGCGAGCCTCTGGGCTACCTGCAGGGCGCCGGCAACATCGTGCAGGGGTTGGAGAAGCAGATGCTGGGCCACGGCGTCGGCGACAAATTCGACGCCATTGTGCCGCCCGAAGACGGCTACGGCGCCCGTACACGGAAGCTCGAGCGCGTCCCCCGAGACGCCTTTCCGCCCGACGTCGAGCTGGCGCAGGGCACGCAGCTGGCGGCTCAGGATCAGGAGGGCAAGATCGTGCCCCTGTGGGTCGTCGAGGTCGGTGACGACGCCGTCATCGTGGACCCCAACCACCCGCTGTCCGGTGTTGAGCTGCACTTTGCCATCGAGATCACCGAGATCCGCGACTCCACCGACGAGGAGCGCGCCCACGGTCACCTTCACGGTCCCGGCGGCCACCACCACTAAGAGGCGTCAACAATGCTGGAGCTGATCTGCAAACGCAGATAGATAACATCTAACATCTCGAAATCGTAGGATCTTTTCGTTGAGTTATTGACGGGAAGATGATCAATGATCGATCAAAGAAATCGGCTAGTTGCCGCTTTCACGATCAAAGAACGGGCAAGAGCGCGTGACCTACTATCGAGAAACGCATGAAGTAGTCCCGAACGAGTGCATGATCTTCCTGCGCTCGCAGGACAGAAAGAAGAATCCCATCTGGCAGGTTCGCATCAAGATCCCAGGCGAGCCTAAGGCCCACCGGAAATCAACGAAGGAGTCCAACAAGAGCGCCGCCATCGCGAAGGCGTTTCAGACCTGGACTGAGCTAAAGGCCCGCGTAGCCCAGGGCCTTGCTATGCACTTCCCGAGTTGGGACCAGCTATTCGAAGAATGCATTGCGGATCGCGAGCGAAACAACCGCAAGGCGAGCAAGAGCCATGAGATGTGGAGGCGAAAGAATCGGCTCTACTTCGAAAGGTTCTTTGGCGACCCACGCCGCTTCAAAGACACGTCGGAGCTTACGCAGGAAGGCGCATCTCACTATTGGGACTGGCGACTACGGTTCTGGGGAGAACACGCCATAGAGGAAGGCGTAGAGGCTCAGAACTTCGCCGCTGAGCCGAAGTACCAAACGCTACTCCAAGAGCAGCAGTACCTAAACGCCCTGTTCGCATTCGGAGTCCGGAAGAACTACATCGACCGTGACATTCGCCTTTCGATTCCCTCCACCGTCGACCACGATGACGCCAGGGGAGCAACGTTCTCCCCAGAGGCCTACCGCAAGCTCATTGACACGTTGGAAGGCTGGCACAGGCTCAAGTGGGCGCCCAATCCCTCCAAAGGAAAGCGAGCGAAGCTCAAGAAGGATCAGAAGCGCCGCATCGAACGAATGCGTGTCTGGGTATACCTCATTGCGAACACCGGGATCAGGGTCCAAGAGGCGAAGCTTCTCAGGTTCTCCGATGTTCGGCTGCAATACAGCGAGCGCATCGAACAGCACTTCACAGAGATGACGATTCGGCGCGAAGTGGCCAAAAAGAAGGAGGCTCGATACCCCGTAGCTGCCGACTTTGAGCGGACCTTTGAACGGGTAGAGAAGTTTCGTTCAACGTGGGCGTTGCATGGCGAGCCAACCGATCTCATTTTCGCTTCGGACAAGACGCCCAGAAAGCCCGTCGATATGTCGTTTCTATTCCGGAAGCTGATCGAGTCGGCTGGCGTCACACACGACGAAAATGGCAAGAAACGACGCTCCACATCGCTACGTCACTACTACATCGAGCAGCAGGTCCGGCAGCTCGTCCCACCGCACATCATCGCGAAGAATGCGGGCACGTCGATTGCGATGATCGAACGCCACTACGATCACCTGATTCCCCAGACCTTCATTGACCTTCTGGTGCGCCAAAAGGAGTTGGCTTATCGGCAGAGTAGAGCTGCCGAGTCCGAGGAAGGACGGACCGACTAGGCCGCTTGCCGAGCCACGATCCGGTATAGGTTGTGGTAATTGAAACGTTGCCCGCGTCGCGTACGCAGTCCCAGTTCGTCATTCAACTTGGCTGCGATCACGTTCAGATCCTCGTACCCGGCTTTGCGGTAGTCCGACACGATGGACTGAATGCGACTATTGAACCACGAACAATGCCGGCGGATTGTCCCGTAGCGGCTTCCGAACGGCGATAGCAGCGGGGACAGCCGTTTCCGCTATACGCGGGTTTCCCCACTTTGCGGCAGCTCCCTGAGCCTTGAGGTTAGCGTAGGCCGCTTTGACGCGAACGCCCGTGTTGATGCGTTCCTGATGCGCTACGCCGAGCAGTACCGAAAGCACCATGATGTTCGGTTCCGAATCACCCAACTCAGCGAAACGGATACGCGACAGGTGGTCCGAAATTCGCGAGAAGATCGAGAGCGATCGCGAAAGCCGATCCACCTTCCAGGTAATCAAAAAGACCTCTTCAGTCACGCATCGGTTGAGCGCCTTGTTGAACTCCGGACGATCATCGTCCTTGCCCGACGCATACTCGACGTAGCGATCAACCAATTCGTAGCCATGAACGCGAGCGAACTCCGCAATGATCGCCTCTTGGATCGAGATGCTGTTCTTCTGCATTTCGGGGTTCGTGGAGGCGCGGATATAGGCAACGGCTTTCATGTTTGACGTTATAAAAGAACTCTTTGAAAAGATCAAACGAAAAGTGAAGCTCTGAACGACGCTTGGGGTTCTGCTAGAGTACGCCTGTGCATTGACGAATTCCGGCATGGAGGCGAACTCCGATGGCAACGAAAGAGAAGCGGAAAGTTCAGAAGCGATTCGACTACGAAAAGGCGTG
Organism: uncultured Myxococcales bacterium; assembly: GCA_964545715.1. Taxonomy (GTDB): domain Bacteria; phylum Myxococcota_A; class UBA9042; genus CAZJHX01. The sequence continues at coordinate 615 of CAZJHX010000144.1, read as the reverse complement.
GTGGATTCACTCCGAGACGGGCGAAGAATGGGAATTCGATCCCAAACCGAGAGCCCCATCAGCCAATCGCATAATCGGGCTCTACCTGGACCTTGTGATGAAGCTCAAGGACGGCGAAAACGTGTGCCAGAAGGACATTGTGAAGGGTTGCAAGGGCGGGATCAGACTCAGCGGCGTTCAGCGGCACCTGCGCCTGTGGCGCAAGAAGGTGGTAGAGGCTGGAGGCGAGGTTCCGAAACTGCCGCTCAACCGTCGCGCCATCAGGCTGAAGGCGAAGAAGAACCAGAAGAACGCCTACGATCCGACGAAGTTGGACGCGCACTACATCGAAATGTTGGGGCTCACGGACAAGTTGGACGACTAACCTGACGGGACCCGCCTTTTCAGTGGGTTGGCTTGACCGCCACGGCCAACACATGTTGTGCTATCGGTCCATTCATTCGTAACAGACTGAGAAGGAGAGCGTAATGCGTCGGTCGCAGCCTGCCATGTGGCTTAGTGTGGTCCTATGTTTCGCGGTCGCGAGCATGATTGGTTGCGGAAAGGAGAAGCCCTCTGAGGCCAAGGCCCCTGCGGAAGCCAAGGCCCCTGCGGAAGCCAAGGCCCCTGCGGAAG
>CAZJHX010000143.1:10601-27205 GCA_964545715.1 uncultured Myxococcales bacterium | reverse complement strand
ACCCAGCACCACGAGGCTCAAGATCGCGATCAGCAGTGCACTGTTCTTCATTCAGGCAACACCTAGCTAAATATTTGAGAGCGCGAATGGTAGCATACGCCGCCGTGCGCATCGACCACCGACCAACCATCCTCGTGGCAGCCGCTGCACTCGCTCTGATAACAAGCGGGTGCATACGCTCGGGCAGTCCATACGTCAATCCAAACAAGCAGGACGCTGGGTCCAAATCACCGACCAGTGGCACAACCACCGGGGGCGACGACACCACCGACGTCGATACCGGCACCGACGACTCCGGTGACACCGGGACCGGGGATACCGGCGACACGGGCGACACCGGCTCGACCACCGGCACCGCGGACACCGGAGACGACACCACATCGACAACCGGCACAGACACCGGCGTGGCCACGGGCACCGACGGATCGGTCGCGCTCACGATCGGCACCTGGAACCTGCACAACTTCTCCAAGTACGGGACCTCTGAGTTTCGCATCGACGACATCGCCGACATGATCCAGAGCCTGGATGTGGACGTGCTCGCGGTGCAGGAGCTTAAGGTCAAAGACGGCTCCAACGGTGGCGGCGAGCAGGCCTGGGATGTGCTGTTGGAGAAGATGCCCGACTACGACGGCGTGCACGCTCCCTGGGACACCAAAGACAGCACAGTCGGTCTGATCTGGCGCAAGTCCACGACCACGCTCAACGACTGGGAGGTCGTCTGGGAGAGCGATTGGTCGGCCTTCCCGCGCCCTCCGATCATCGCGGACGTGACCGTCACCGGCGAGAAAGGCGCTTCTACTTTCAAGGTCATCGTCCTGCATCTCAAGGCTTTCAAAGACGACGTCGACCGGCGCCGCGAGGCTTGCGAGAAGATGGACAAGTACATCGCGGGGCAGGCCGACAAGCGCTACGTGATGATCGGAGACTTCAACGACGATCCCTACGATCCGCCGGCCAAAAACGCGTACGTCGACACCTTTCTGGATGCGGAGCCCGACTACTATTTCGTGACTCAGCAGCTTCCCCTGGGCACCGTCACCAGCACCGGCTACGGCACGGACGTCAACGGCGATTGGAAGGACGGCGAGTTCCTCGATCACGCCATCTTGACGGGCGATCTATACTCCAGCTTCGAGTCGGTCACCGCCGAGGTCAAAGGCAAGCCTGAGTCCGAGTTTTCGGCGTGGAAGAAGGACTATTCGGACCACTTCCCCGTGCTCGTGCACCTGGTTCAGTAGCGGTGGCAACTTAGTTGCCGGCCGGGCGCCTGTAGGCTGCCAATTCGCTACAGCCTGTGTCGTAACCTGCTGAAATCATATTGCTGTAAGACGGCACGATGCTTGCCTTGTAGTGGGCTCGTCAACTTCAAAGGACGAGAGGGCACGACAAGATGAAGCAGATGGCACTGATGGTTGGGCTGGCCGCGATGACGGCGATGGGCTGCACGACAATGAACTCCGAGCCGGGCCAGGTTCCCGACTTTGACGAGACCGTAAATGATGAGCCGGCAGTCACCCCGGCTGATGGCGATCCGGCCGATGATCCGGCCGGCGCGCCCGACGCTGCGCCGGTCTCGGATCCGGTCGACGAGGTGGTCGCCCTGGAGACGCCGGCGCCCGACGCACCCACCGACGACCCGCTGGTCGACGATCCGCCCGAGGAGGATGAGACCCCCGAGCGGCCCGATGAGCCGGTCAAAGATCCCGCGGATGATCCCAAGGACCCGACACAGCCCAACGACAAGGGCTGGGTTGTGCAGACCACCCCTGAGCTGGGCGATCTCAACGGCGTGTGGGTCTCGGCCGAGGGCGCCGTCTGGGTGGCGGGGGCGGATGGTCGCTTGAACGTCAGCACCAAGGGCGGCGTGGGCTGGTCCACCGAGACTGAGGTCGACTCCCCGCTCTACGCCGTGCATGGTCGCGGCACTGTGGCTACAGCGGTCGGCGCCGGCGGCGTGATCATCGGCGACGGGCAGCTCGAGGAGAGCACCACCAAGAGCGACCTGCACAGCGTCTGGTTCTCGGCGCCGAAAGAGACGTACAAGGGCGTGGCGGTGGGCGCGGCCGGCACGATCCTCTACTCGGGCTACGAGGGCGACTGGTTCAAGATGTACGCCTTCACCGATAACGGAGACCTGGCCGGTGACCTGAACGACGTCTGGGGCGCCGACGGCTGGAACATCTGGGCGGTCGGCGACGGCGGCGTCATCATGAAATACAACGGCAAGCACTGGGGCCAGGTGAAGTCGCCCACCGGCGCGGACCTGGTCGGCATCGCCGGCGACTCGGCCGACAAGTGGTACGTCATCGGCGCGGACGGCACGATCGCCATGCGCGCGTACGACGAGTGGTTCACGTACGAGGGCGCCTTGAACGGCAACGCCAACGCGCTCGCAGTCAGCGAGTGGGGCACCGCGACCGTCGTCAGCGACGGTGGCGCAGCGTGGGGCCTGGCCGGCAAAGCCATGTCCTGGTACAGCATCGAGACGGGCGTGACGAACGACCTGCTCGACATCGTGGATGCGCCGCAGGGCCAGTGGATCGTCGGCTCCGGCGGGCTGATCCTTCACAAGCAGTAGCGTTATACTCACGAACCTCATGCGTCTCTTCATCACAGCCATCGCGTTCTCGCTCGTCGCCTGCTCTGCGGCGCCCGCCGACGATTCGGCCACGGGCGGTGTCGCGGATACAGGCGACGCGCAGACCAGCGGCGACACCGGCACGGCCGACACCGGCACGGACACGGGCTCAGACACCGGCTCGGACACGTCCGAGGACGTGGACACCGATTCGGGTGATCCGGACACGTCGGTCGACACGGGCGAGCCTGAGATCGAGTGTCCCGACACGCTGCCGGACGCCACCGACGCCGTGCTGGGAGAGGTTCGTGAGAGCATAGGGCCGGGACGCCATCACGCGGCCCACTGCGGCGTGATCGTCTGGGCCTCACCCGGTGGCGGGCTGCGGCTCCACGACCTGGTCACGCGCGTCACCCTCATGCTGATCGCGGACGGGGCCGACGTGCGGTGGCCGGACGTGCATGAGGACGTGATCGTCTTTACCGACGGCGATCCGCCTCAGGTCATCATGCGCACGGACCAGACCAACTCCAAGCTGGAGCCCACCGGCAAGCCGCAGCTGCGGCCCCGGATCTCCAAGCGCTGGATCGCCTGGGAGGACGAGCGTGACGGGGTGGCCCAGATCCGGCTCGTCGATCGCAAGACGGGCATCCCCAAATGGGCCGACAAGTCGCAGGCGGACCAGCGCTTCGTCGCGCTCAGTGGCGACCTCGTCGTCTGGACCGACTTTCGCGACGAGGACCTGGACGGCGTCTTCAACGGCGACGGCAGCGACCTGGCGGACATCTACGGCATCGTGGGCGGCACCGCCAAGCCGCTGGTCGCAGAGAAGGGCAAGCAGGCGTTTGCCGACGTCGACGGCGATCGCATCATCTGGCTCGACTGGCGTGAGTGGCCGCTGGACCAGGAGGGTCAGCCGCGGCCTCAACCCAAGCTGCAGGCCTTTGAGGTCTATCGCGGCACCATCGCGCAGTGGGAGGTCGCCGGGGCAGAGCCGTTCGGCAAGGTAAACCAGGGGTCTTACAGCGGCCTGCCGACCATCGCCGGCAGCTGGGTCGCCTGGGTCTCGGGGAAAAACGGCCTGCGCGTCTTCGGCAACAAATGGGATGCGGAGCAGATCCCGTGGCGCGATCACCTGCTCTCTCCCGAGGACGTCGACGCCACCGTGCCGCTGTTGTTGCCCGACCGCCTGACGTTTCAGGCGGCCGATCAGCTTCACGTCTCCCCGCTGCCCTGAATCCCCAGCCGCTCCATCTTCTTGCGCAGCCCGTGACGGCTGAGGCGTAGAAACTCTGCGGTCTTCGTGATGTTGCCGCTGAACTTCTTGAGCGACTCGGTGACGATTCGGCGCTCGATGTTGTCTACGTAGGTCTTGAGATCTCCATGGAACGCGGGCAGGCCGCCGGCCGAGGACGCGCCGGCGCTGGTCGCCGTGCGTACGGCCGGGCTCAGGTCGTCCGCGCTGATGTTTCCCCCTGACATGGCGACGGCGCGCTCTATCTCGTTCTTCAGCTCGCGCACGTTGCCCGGCCAGCCGTAGGTGGTCAGCGCCCGGATCGCATCGCTGCTGATGTCGCTGTCGCCCAGCAGCGCGCGGACCAGCAGCGGGATGTCCTCGGGGCGCTCTCGCAGCGGGGGGACCGGTACGCGGACCTGAGCGACCCGGTAGAAGAGGTCCTCGCGAAAATCGCCGGCGGTCACCATCTGCGCCAGATTGCGGTTCGTCGCCGTCACAACCCGAACGTCGGAGCGCTGCTCCCGAGCGCCACCAACCGGCCAGAACGTGCCGGTCTCCAACACGCGCAGCAGCTTGGCCTGGCCGTCCAGCGGCAGCTCGCCGATCTCGTCTAAAAACAAGGTGCCGCGGTTCGACAGGGCAAAGAACCCCTGTTTGTCCTGGTCCGCGCCCGTGAACGCGCCCCTGGTGTGACCGAAGAAGGCGCTCTCGAACAGGTCGCGCGGGATGGCGCCGCAGTTGACCGCCGTAAACGGGCCCTCGCCCCGCGGGCCGCTGGTGTGGACGGCGCGCGCCAGCAGCTCTTTGCCGGTGCCGCTCTCACCCTCCAGCAGGACGCTCAGCGTGGTCGGAATCACCCGATCCAGCACCGCGAACACCTGCTTCAGCGCGCGGCTGTGGCCCAGCACGCCCGGATACTCGTAGCGGGTGTGCAGCTCGGATCGCGTCGCCGACAGCAACAGCCGCGTATCCGCCAATTCGCGTTGGGCCGCCGCCTCGCGCTCGCTGAGAATGCGGTTCAGCCGCTGCACCTCCTCGGTCTGAGCGCGCGCCGCCTCCAAAATGCGCGCCGCGTCCAGCGCCAGCGCCGCCTGGTCGGCCAACAGCTCCACGAAGCGCACCACCCGGCGGTCAAACACGCCCTGCCGAAAGCGGTGGTCGAGGTACAGCGCGCCGACCACCTCGTCCCCCGCGCCGCGCAACGGCACGCACAGCACGCTCTCGAGGCCCAGATCCTGAATGGACGCGTCCACCTGCAGATGGGTGTCTGTCTGCGCGCTGACCAGCCGGACCGGCTCGCCGGTTCGCAGCACCTCCAGGGCCACGCCACGAGAGATGCGCTGCAGCCCCTTCTGCACTTTCTCGCGGTCCAGGTTTCGAGCGGCCGCTACCTTCACGGCGCTGCGTGTCTTCAACAGTAAAAAGCCGCGCTCGGCGTGGGTCACGTCGATGGCCGTGTCCAGCACCAGGTCCACGACCTCGGCCGAGGCCTCCACGCTGCGCAGGGTTCGCGTCAGCTCCAGGATCTGCAGCGCCAGCTCCGCCTCGCCGGCGATCAGCGCCGCATCCGCCGACCCGCCGGCCGCCTCTCGCAGCCACGTCCGCTCGTCGGCCTGCCAGGTGCGCTCCAGCGCGTCCGCCAGCACCTGATCGGCCTCGTGCGGGCTGTCCTGGCGGCGCAGCACCTCGGCGCGTGCGATCGCCATGATCGGGTCCGCGCTGTCGTCGACCTCGGACGGCTCGCCCGCGCGCGCCGCCGCCACCGCCGTCAGCGCTGCGTGGCGCTCGGGAAAGTGCTCGGCGCCCGGGATCGTCGCCGGCTGCTCGCCCGCACGCAGCGCCAGCGCCGCGATCGCCAGCCCCAGCCGGTCCGCGTTGTAGCCGTCCCCCGCCTCTTTTGCCCGGCCCACGGCCGTCGTCAGCGTCTCGCGTGAGCCGTCCAAGAGCGCCCGCTCCGTCGCGATTCCGGAGCTGAGCATAGGCTGCTTCAGCTGCTGGGCCACCCGCTCCGCCGCGTCCAGGTGGCTTCGCGCGTCGTCGCGCCGTCCCATCGCTCGCAGCAGCCCGCCCAGCGCCATGTGATTCCAGGCCTCGCCCGGCAGCGCGCCCGCCCTTCGCGCGTCCGCCAACGCACCCTCGTATGCGCGCAAGGCCAGCCGCGGCTCGCCCACCGCCTCGTGACAGATCCCCAGGTTCTGCCGTGCGATACGGGCGCCCGATGCGTCGCCGTGCTCCAGCTTCAGGCGCAGCGACTCCCGAAAACACGGCATGGCCTCGGCGTTGCGGCCCAGGTACAGCGCTGCCACGCCCAGGTCGTGCACGGTGTGGGCTCGCAGGATGGGGTCGCCGCCCTCCGCGGGCAGCGCCGCCCGGGCCGCGGCAAACGCCTGCCCCGCCGTCGCGTAGTCCCCTGCGCGTTGCGCCACCAGCCCGTCGATCCTCAGCGCGTGCGCCTGCAGCTCGGGGTCGGACGACAGTCGTCGGGCCTCCGCGGCATCCGCCAGCGCGTCTTTTCCCGCGCCGGCCAGCATCCGCTGAAACGCCCGGCGCACGCGCACAATCGGCGACGCGGGGTCCAGCCCGCCCAACAGCTCGGCCTGCTCGGCGCGCAGGCCCAGACGATCGAGGGTCTGCTCCAGGGCCAGCCCGTCTTCCAGCGCGCCGGTCAACTGGAACAGCTCGTGCTGGTGAGCACGCCGCGTGGCCAGCTCCAGCGCGTCATCGATGGCCTTTCGCAGCGCCGCCTCCAGTGCCTTCGGGTCGCCCGCCAGACGCAGCGCGCCCAGAGACGGCGCGATTCGCCACGCCCTGGCTGCCATCGCCTGCGCGGGGACCAGCGGCTCTGCCGTCAGGGTCATGCGCAGCTCTTGAGGCAGCGGCGCATAGCGATGGCCCTCCTCGACCGAGGCCAGGCCGCGCTCCACCAGCGCGATCAGGGCCGCAGACACGTCATCTCCGCACACCTCGCTCGCCTCCGCCGTCGAGGCCGGAGCGCCCAGCAGCGCCAACGCCTGAAGCGCTTGCTGCTGGGCCTGAGGTAGCGCCGCCGCTCGCTCGCGCAGGTCCAGCGCGCCGTCGGGATCGGCCACAAACGCACGCAGCAGCGCCGGGATACCGCCGGTTCGTGTCGTCGCGTGCTGCACATCGCGCTCGGAGATGATCTGCCCGGGCCGCGCGGTCACCAGGTATCGGCGCACCTCTTCCGGGGAGAAAGGCGTCAGCGTCAGGCCGTCGCTGCCCGCGGCCGTCGTGGCGGAGATCACCAACGCGCGCGTCTTCAGCGGCGGCAGGTCGGCGTCGGAGGTCAGCACCAGCCCCAGCACCATGTCATCGGTCAGCGCGCTCTGCAGCGCGGCAACCTGGGCGCGCCGGGCGTCGGCGCTGGACGCCCCGTCCAGACGAGGCAGCTGAGGGTCGCCGCCGGCCCGGCGAATCGCGGCCTCCAATGCGTCCAACCCACGACCGTGCCCCCAGCCGGTCGCGGCTCCGGTGGTCTTGGCCCGATTCAAGCGACGGCGCATCAGGGTGCGTTTGCCGATGCCGGCCGGACCGCGCAGGCGGATCAGCCCGTGCGCCTGGGCCAGAAACCCCTCCGCGGCCTCGCGACCGATGCAATCCGGCGTGCCCGGCTTCAGCGGCGGCAGCACCACTCCGTCGAGCGCCGCCACCTCGCGCACAACCGCCACCGCGGAGTCCGGCCTGGCCTGCGGATCGGGGCTGAGCAGCCGCTCGGCCAGGACCGCCAGCGCGGCCGGGCAGTCGGGCGCGACGCTGTCGAGCGGCAGCGGCGGCGTAAAGAGGATCTGCTCGACGACCTCGGCAAAGGTGGCGCCCACGAACGGCGGCCGGCCCGCGACCAGCGCATAGAGCAGGGCGCCAAGGCCATAGAGGTCGGCGCGGTGATCGAATGCGCGCCCGCCCAGCACCTCGGGCGCCATGAAGGCCACGGTGCCGCCCGCGCGTCCTATCTCGTCGGGCCGGCGCGCCAGGCCGAAGTCCAGCAGTCGCGCCAGCCCGTCTTCAACGCGCACGTTGTCCGGCTTGATGTCCAGATGCAGCACGCCGTGTCCGTGCACGTAGGCAAGCGCCCACGCAACCTGCGCGACGACGGCCGCCGCCTTGAGCGGATCCCCGGCAACGTAGTCCTGAGGACGCTCGCCGCGGATTATCGCCTGCGTGAAGTAAGGAAGGCGCTCGGCGCCGAGGCGTCCGAAGTCCAGCACCGGCGTCAGCTGCGGGTGGTCCAGGCGGCTTAGCAGCAGAAACTCGTCGCGCGCCGCCTCGAAGTCGTTCTCGCGCACCGTCTCCAGCAGCTTCAGCGCCACATGCTTGCCCGGGTTGCGTGCGTCCTCGACCGCATAGACCCGGCTGGTGGCGCCGGCGCCCAGAAGCGCGACCGGGGTGTAGCGATCGTTGGCGGGGAAGCGATCCACGTGGGCATGGATGCTACCACCTTTCACCGCCGCACCTTACTGCGGTAGGCTCCGCCGCAACCAAGGAGATCGACCCATGGACGAGTCCGGCCAGAAGCCTCTCGAGTTGACCGTTCGCAGCGTTGCTGCCGGCGTCGGCATCGGCTGCATCGTGTCCGCCGCCAACATCTTCATGGGCCTCAAGGTCGGCTGGACCGAGGGTGGGTCGCTGACGGCGGCTGTGCTTGGTTTTGCGCTGTTTCGCCTGATCAACCCCAAGACGCCCTACACGATTCTCGAAAACAACATGACGCAGACCTCGGGCTCGGCTGCGGGTGCGATGGCCAGCGCGGCGGGCCTGGTGGCGGCCATACCGGCGCTGGAGAAGCTGGGGCACGAGTTCAGCTACATGCAGCTGACGTTTTGGGCCATGGCGGTCGCCCTGTGTGGTGTCGGCTTCGCGATCCCGCTGCGTCGCCAGATGGTCGTCATCGAGAAGCTGCGCTTTCCGACCGGCACCGCCTGCGCCGAGACGATGCGCTCCATGTACAGCCACGGCGCGGAGGCGGTGCAAAAAGCGTGGATGTTGGTCGGCATCGCTGTGTTCTCGTTCGGCTTCACGTGGATTCGCGAGACCGGCAAGCCCTTTGCGTGGCTGTCCGAGAATGCGGTCTACAAGTTCCCCGGGACATTTCTGGGGCGCACGTTCAAAGAGATGCGCCAGGGCATCTACCTGACGCCGATGCTCACGGCGGCGGGCTTTCTGGTCGGTCCTCGCGTCGCGTTCAGCATGGTCGCCGGATCCTTTCTGGCCTGGTCGGTCGTCGGCCCGCTGGTGGTCGACGCCGGGCTGGTCGAGGTGCCGACACCGGCTGCGTATTACAAGTCGGTCTTCAAGTTTGTGCTGTGGCCGGGCGTCGCCGTCATGGTGGTCTCCGGGTTCACGGAGCTGGCGCTGCAGTGGCGTGTGTTCATCGGCGCGCTGACGTCCGTGAAGGGCGCGGCGGGCGGCGACGGTGCGGTGGACGACAGCGACGTGCCGGTTGGCACCTGGATCGTAGGCATGATCATCGCGGCGACCTGCGCCGTCATCGCAGCCTGGTGGCTGATCGGCATCCCGCCGTGGATGGGCGTGTTGGCCGTCATGCTGTCGTTCGCGCTGGCGCTGGTCAGCGTGCGCGCGACGGGTGAGACAGACATCAACCCGGTCGGCGCCATGGGCAAAGTCACCCAGCTGGCGTACGGCGGCGCGGGCGAGGTCGCCATCAACATCGGCGCGGCCGCGGTCACGTCGGGCGGCGCCTCTCAGGCCGGCGATATGATGCACGACTTCAAGGCGGGTCACCTGTTGGGGGCGACCCCGCGCAAGCAGGTTATCGGACAGATCTTCGGCATCCTCATCGGCGCCATGGCCGTCGTCCCGATCTACATCGTGGTGAAGAAGGCCTACGGCATCGGCACCGAGGCCATGCCGGCGCCGGCGGTGTCCGCGTGGCTCGCCATGGGTAACTTCGTGACCCAGGGGATCGCTGCGCTGCCGCCGGGCGCCGGATGGGCGACGCTGGTTGGGACGCTGATCGGCATCGCGATTCCGGTTCTAAAGCGCACGCGCGCCAAGCCGTTCCTGCCCAACGCGATCGGCATGGGCATCGCCTGCATGATTCCCGGGTATTACTGCACGCCGTTTGCCATCGGTGCGCTGGCGTGGGTCATCCTGCGCCGCACGAACCGCGCGTGGATCGACAAATACAACGCGTCCATCGCGTCCGGCGGCATCGCGGGTGAGGGTGTGGCGGGGGTCGCCGTGGCGGCCTACATCGTCTACACGATGATGAACACCTGACCGCTACTCGGGGATGAACCCGCCGAGCTCCAGGGCGCCTGAGAGGACCGTGGTGTCCCATTTTCCCGGTACGCCGAAGCTGGCCTGAACGTGCACGATGGCGTACGGCGACTCCGGGTCCATGCTGCTGACGGTCACCCGGACGGAGGTCGCGGCGTCGTCGATGTCCCAGCTCCCTGACGCGCTCCCTGCGCAGCCGATCACGGTGACCGCGAGCGAGTGATCCTCATCGGTGAACACCGTGCGGGGAACCAGCTCGTCGAGTCCGACCTGCAGCTCCAGCATCAGCATGGCGACTCGACCGTTGGGCGCCGTGGCCTCCAGCGAGATGGTCGTGTAATCAGGCTCCGACCACCCCTTTGCCACGGCCTCGATAGGCTCGATGAGGCCGATGGAGCCGTAGTTGCCCAGCATGACCGCATCCTGAATAGCCAGCTCACCGGACGTCTGGACGACCGGCACGTGCTCGCCCACCGGCGGCTCACCCTCCCACGCGGGCATGGTAGGCGGCTTCTGGTGGCCGAATTGGTGCGCGGGGAGGGCGACGGTTCTTTGCTCTTCGAGCCGGTTTTCGGGGAAATTGTCGTGCTCGATGCATCCGGGCGTGGCAGCGCCCAGGCACACTGCGACCAGCGTCGTTTTCAGTCCTTTCATCTACTTCTTCCTTTGTGTTGTGTACCGCTGGCCTGGATTGACAGCAACGCCTGTGCCACAAGCGCGATCGGTGGACTGCGCGGCTGTCGTCTCCAATGGCCTCAATTGGGCGATGCGGAGGGTGTGTCGTCGGGTGGGACGTGCGTGTGACGGGGTCACATGTGCTCGGGTGATCCGTCTTGTGTATAGTGCATACGGATTCGCCGAGAGCTCACGCACATGACAGCCGAAGTAATACTGCTCAACCCGAGCTATATCTATCCGCCGTTCGGCCCCGGGCTGAAAGGGGCGCTGTACCTCGATCCGCTTGTGATGGATCTGGCCACGACGGAGTTTCTGTATCCGCCGATCGGGCTGCTCACCATCGGAGGCGCATTGAAGCGCGCCGGGTACCGGGTGCAGGGCATCGACTCCAACACCGAGCGGCTGACGATGGAGGAGCTGGCCGAAAAGTGCGAGGGCGCCAAGGTCGTCGGGATCTGCCTGCTGTCAGCGAATCTGCGCAGCGTGTATCGCCTCTGCCAGCTGATGCAGGGGCGGGGTTACGAGGTGGTGGTCGGCGGCGCGTATCCGTCGATCGACCCGCAGGTGGTCGCCAAGCTGGGGTTGCGATACGGCATCACCGGCGAGGGTGAGGTCGCGTTTACGCGCCTGTGTGACGCGCTGATCCGTGGCGAGGGCAAGCCGGAAGACATCCCGGGTATCATCATCGCGGACGGCGACGACGAGGACAAAGAGGTCTACGTCAAACCGCCGGAGCTGCTGCCGAACCTGGATGAGTGGCTGCCCGACCGCGAGCTGATGCGCTTTGAGCAGTACAAGCTGCCGTTTGTGGGCCGCATGGAGGTGGCGCTGGCCATCCGCGGCTGCCCGTACAAGTGTACCTTCTGCTACTGCTCCAGCCCGTCGCCCAACGCGATGTTCAACAAGGTGCGCACGACCAGTGTGGACGTCATCGTCAAGGACATCGCCGAGACCTGGCGCAAGTACAAGCCCAACTATCTGGAGATGATCGACGAGACGTTCACGGTCAACCGGCCATACGTCATGGACATCTGCCAGGGCCTGATCGACGAGAAGCTCGACATGAAGTGGGGCGCCAAGACGCGCATCGATCTCATGGACGATGAGCTGATGGACATGATGAAGCGCGCCGGGCTGCAGAAGATCGGCTTTGGCGTGGAGAGCGGCGTCTACGACCACCGCAAGGCGATGATGAAGGACTTCCCCAACTCGCGGGTCAAGGCGACGTTCGATACGGCGCGCCGCCTGGGCGTGGAGTCCGCCTGCACGATCATCTTCGGCCACCCCGACGAGACGCGTGCGGACATGCAGCAGAGCGTGGACTTTGCCAAAGAGATCCGGGCGGACTACGTCGAGTTCCACATCATGGTGCTGGTGCCCGAGACGCAGCTGTTCTACCGCGCCGTCAGGGAGGGCAAGACCACCGTGGATGTGTGGGACCGCTTCATGCGCGGCGAGATCACGTACCCCGAGTACAGCCCGGGCGACTTCATGCCCGAGGAGATGCGGGACGTGCACCAGGACGCGATCCGGCAGTTCTACTTTCGGCCGAAATACATCGCCCAGGCGGTGCGGCGCCTCAAGAATCCCGCGCAGCTGGTCCAGTACGCCAAGACAGCGGCGTCACTGGTCAACTTCAGTGGTCTGAAGCAGCCCGTGTGGAGGGTAGGACGATCACGGGCGTAGCGCGCGCCGGCGTCCAGCCGTCCTTTCGACCATCGACAACCACTTTGGCCACCGCGTTCCACATTTTGTGACGGGCGGTCAGCGCGCGCTCCGCGGCGGCCGTGGCCTCTTCCCACTTCTGTGGATCTTTGCCGCACAGGTTCATGAGCAGCTGCGCCGCCATTGGCTCGTGATCGTTGGCGTCCAGCTCGATGTGGCGCTCCAGGTACATCCGAAACGCGTTGGCGCCGGGTCCCTGTCCGGTGGTCGGCTCCAGGACGCGCAGCCCGCGCGGGCCCAAAAAGCGCTTGGCGCGGCGCCAGTAGCGGCGGATGTGCTCCCCCGTGGCCGGCGAGATGGGCGACCCGATGGTCGGCTGGCTGAGCAGCTCTTTGAACATCCCGGGGATGACGCCTTCACGCCCGAACAAGAAGGCCGCGGCCACCTCGTGCGGCTCGAGCTTGGTCATCTCCAGCGTGTTGCAGACGAAGTCGCGCGTTGCCTGCGGAACCTGCAGGTTTTTGGCGGCCTCCTGGGGGGTCTTGCCCTGACGGAGGCCGTGCAGCATGTGGTCGATAGGTTGGCGATCGGCGCCGACCTCCTGCATCGCCGCCAGGTAGAGTTCGAAGTGGCTCATGTACGTGCCGAGGCCGATCTCGTCGGTCTCTTCGCTGAGCACGATCTCGTTGACCAGCCGCGCGGACAGCGGGTCCTCGGGCGGGAACCACGGGCTCTCCACGCAGGTCAGCCGCTTTTGCAGCGTCTTCAGCAAGCTCATGAAGTCCCACACCGCAAAGATGTGTGACGCCATGAACACGCGCAGGGCCTCCAGGTCGTCGATGAGCTTGTAGACCCAGTGCAGCACCAAGGCGTCGCGCGCGGGCTTCAAGTCCGATTCCATGCGCTCATACCGGCGCAAAACGGCGCGGGATTGTCGGGGAGGTGGTGCCACAGTGGTCTACAGCTTACACCCATTGGGGTCGCCCGGGCTATACTGCCGGCAACTCAATGCTCTCCAGCACCAAGATCACGCCGCGCGTCCTGTTGTTCCTCGGCCTCGCCGTGGGGGCGGCCGTCCAGCTTTGGTCGGTCTGGGGCGGCTGGTACCTGGACTCTGACGACTGGTACATCCTGCGCATGGGGCGCGAGGTCGTCGAGGATCCCCAGTGGCGCCACTTCTTTGGCTTCTGGTCCGATGAGCCGATCTGGCGGCCCGCGCTGACAGGGTACACCGCGCTCGAATACGCGCTGTTCGAAGACGCGTATATGCCCCGTGTGGTGCTCAACCTGGCGCTGCACATCGTGTGCGCGCTGATGGTCTTTTTGGCCGTTCGCGCGTGGTTCGGCGACGCGATGCTGGCGGCGTGGACGGCGCTCTTGTTTTTTGCCCATCCGATGCACGGCGAGGCATTGGCGTGGTTCCACTCGGGCAACGAGGGCATCGTGGTCGCGATCTTCTCGGTCGCGGCGGACTGGGCTATTGCGGACCGGCCGCCGCTGTGGGTCCGCCGGGTCGGGTTTCAGCTGGCCATGCTCAGCCGCGAGAGTGCAGGCGCTCTGCCGGCGATCATCACGCTGGGCGCCTATGTGAGGGCCGACGAGCAGCGCATACGGCGGGCGGTGGTCGACAGCGCGCCGTTCTGGGCCGTGCTGGTGTTCAATATCGTGGGCCGCCTCATCGCGATTGCCATGGTGCAGACCGGGGAGGCGACCGACAGCTTCCACCTGGCCGACAACCCGATCGTCTCGGTGGTGACCATGCTGGCGCACCCGTGGGCGCCGACGCATCCGGGCGCGCCGCTGCATTTGATGTGGCTGCTGGCGTTCGGTGGCCTCTTTGTGGCGCTGGCCATCCGGCAGCGCGGGCGGGATCGCAGGTTCTGGTGGGTGGCCTTTGCCGGCTTCGTGCTGGCGTTTTCGCCGGTTCTGCCCAACTTCCACGGTGGCTCGCGTTTTCTCAACGCGTGGGCGGGCGGCGTCGAGCAGCGCTGGTATTTCTGGTATCTGCCGCTGGCCTTTCTCATGATCTGGCCGGCCTCGCTGCTGCCGCGCTCGGCCCTGATCGCCGTCTTTGTGGCGATGCTTTGCGCGCAGTCGATCAACGCCCAGTGGTGGCGGGATCACGGGGCGTACGCACATCGTGTGTTCGACGACCTGGAGACGGCGCTGGAGAAGCGGCCGCGCGCCATCACGGCGACGGTCCACGGCCACAGCGACCACGCCGAGATCGCCGATACGGTGCTGCTGAACCTGCCGGTGATCCTGCCCGATGTCGCCAGGCGTGGGGTGGCGATCTATCACTGTCGCAGCGATGGACCCGAGCCGTGCGTCACGCAAAAGGTAGTGACCAGTGACCGCGGGCAGGTCAGCTGGCAGGACGTGCCCGCCATTCCGCCCTATGCGGTGCGGGTCGGGCCGTGACCGGATCGATCTGATACATTCAGCCCTGGACGCTCACACATGACGGACGACACCGGCACCTTCCGCGGCGACACGCTGCGACCTCAGCGCAATCCGACTCCGAGCGGGGCGGTGCGCGTGCCGGCGCTGACCATCGCCTTTCACGCAGATGTCCGGCGCATCGGCGACAGGCTGCGGCTCTCCGCCGTGCTTCTGGGCGACAAGGTTGGCGTCGCCCGCCTGGAGACCGACTTTCGCGCCGCCGACGAGACCCGCACGGGACCGCTCAAAGACCCGTACTTGAGCCGCAGCCCGGTGTGGTTTCACCCGGACGCCGACGGTGTCCGAATCGATGCGTCCCAGACCAGCACGGATGTGCGTGTCGCGGGTGAGCGCGTTGACGGCAGCCGCACGGTGACGCACGCCGACATCGAGCGCGGGGTGGTGATCGAGCTGATGGACCGCGTCGTGCTGCTGCTGCACCTCCTGCGTCCGCCCGGCCGAGTCGCGCGGCGGCATGGCCTGGTGGGCCAGAGCGACGCCGTCGAAGAGCTGCGCGCGGAGATCGACCGCGTGGCAGGCGAGGACGTGGCGGTGCTGCTCAGAGGCGAGTCCGGCACGGGAAAGGAGCTGGTCGCCGGCGCGGTGCACCGCGCGTCCCGGCGGGCGAGTGGTCCGTTTGTGCCTGTGAACATGGGCGCCATCCCGGCGTCGACCGCGTCGGCGGAGCTGTTCGGTCACTCCAAAGGCGCCTTCACGGGCGCCGCCGACGCCCACCGCGGCTTTTTTGGCCGTGCCGATCGCGGCACGCTCTTTCTAGATGAGATCGGCGAGACCCCCGACGAGGTTCAGCCCCTGCTCCTGCGCGCCCTCGAGACCGGAGATGTCCAGTCGGTAGGCGGCAAGTGCCCGACAAAGGTCGACGTCCGTGTCGTCGCCGCCACCGACGCCGATCTGGAGCGGGCCATCGATGACGGCGCCTTCAGACTGTCCCTGCTGCATCGCCTTGCCGGCTACGAGGTCGGCATCCCGGCGCTGAGAGAGCGCCTGGAGGACCTCGGCGTCCTGCTCGTCCACTTTCTGCGCACAGAGCTGGAGCGAACCGGCGACCTCGAGCTCCTCGAGCGCCGCGACCCCAAGCGCCCTCCTTGGCTTCGCGCCGATCTGGTCGCCCGCCTCCTGGCCCACGACTGGCCGGGCAACGTCCGCCAGCTGAGAAATGTCGCTCGCCAGCTGGTCATCGCCAGCCGCGGCGAAGAGCAGGTGCGCATCAACCGCGCCGTAGAGCGTCTGTTGCCCGCCCCGGTGGCCCCCTCGCCGCCGCCACCTGCACAACGCCGCGGCCGTACAAACCTGGACGACATCTCGGACGAACACCTCATCGAGACCCTCCGAGCCAACCGCTGGCGCATCGCCGCCTCCGCGAGAGCGCTGGGCGTCTCGAAAAACTCCCTCTACCAATTGATGGAGCGCTCGTCCCGAATCACCAAGGCCAAGGACCTGACCGCCGACGCCATCAACGCCGCCGGCGAAGAGCTCTGCGGCGACGTCACCCTGATGGCCGAGCGCCTGGAGGTCTCCCGCCGCGGCCTGCTGCTGAGAATGCGAGAGCTCGGCCTCGGCTAGAGCCCCGCAAGTGCCAAAGGCGCCCTGGATGCCGTATCTAAGTCGTTTTTGGCAGCTCAGACTGCCAACGGTGCGCTAGATGCCGTATCCAGGTCGTTTTTGGCAGTTCAGACTGCCAACGGTGCGCTAGATGCCGTATCTAAGTCGTTTTTGGCAGCTCAG
>CAZJHX010000143.1:0-10501 GCA_964545715.1 uncultured Myxococcales bacterium | reverse complement strand
TATCTAAGTCGTTTTTGGCAGCTCAGACTGCCAACGGTGCGCTAGATGCCGTATCTAAGTCGTTTTTGGCAGCTCAGACTGCCAACGGTGCGCTAGATGCCGTATCTAAGTCGTTTTTGGCAGCTCAGACTGCCAACGGTGCGCTAGATGGCGGGTTAGCGGTAGTACATCGCTCCGAACTCGTCGTCGCAGTCGCAGTCGTTCAGATAGCCGTGGTCGCCCTGGGTGCAGCCGCCGCCGATCGTGGCGCCCATCTTGAAGGCCGCGGCGCACCAGGCGTGATCGCCGTCCAGCTCGGTGGCCCAGCCGCCTGCGCCGCAGTTGGCGTTGCCGTAGTAGAAGCTGTCGCAGCCGCCCTCGGCGCCGTTGCCGCAATAGGACTCGGTGGCGGTGTTGATGTAGGGCTGCCAGGCATTCTGTTGGCTGGAGCAGACGGCCTTGTGGTCGCGGATGGCGCCCAGCACGGCGTTGCTTGTGGTGGAGCCGTCGAAGTGCCAGGCGGCGTGTTTCTTGTCTGTGAGGTCCTTGATCAGCAGGTCTTTGGCCGGGAAGGCGTCCGGGATGCGGGCTCGGCAGAGCTTTGCTGTGGGGGCGCAGTCGGTGAGCTGCTGGCCAAACGGGTCCTGGCCGGCGGGATACGACTCCTGGACCCAGTTGAAGCGGGTCCAGCCGCCGCCGTCGATCGTCATGTCGCAGTGGGCCTGGAACGCGGCGACCGCGCCGAGCGGCTTGATCCAGTACATGCCGTCGGTCAGCGTGGCGTCGCCGTCTTTGAGGGCCTTGCAGTCGGTGCCTGCGGCCGCCTCGCACTCGCCTGGCTTGCAGGCGATCGCCACGTCGATGATGCCCTGGGGGCCGCACACGCGCAGGGCGTTGGCGTCCGTGTCCCAGTAGACCATGCCCAGGTGAGCGGCATCGCAGGTCGCCGGGGGGCCGGCGGAGTTGTGCAGGCGCGCGTTCTTCAGCTGGTTGAAGCCGAAGTCGACGTCCGTGCTGAACTCGGCCAGCGTCGAGACCGCGATGCCGTCGGGGAATGTCTGCTTGCCCGTAAAGGAGTTGGGCTTGTCGGCAAAGGCGTAGCCGTTGTTGGCGACAAAGGCGTCGACGTCGGACTCGTCCAGCGAGCTGAAGCCCGCGTCTGTGAGGGCGGCTGAGAGGGCCGCTACGTCGAGAGCGGTCGGGGCGATGCAGCCTGAGCACGTGATGGCGCCGGCGGTCATCGCATAGGGCACCGAGTGCAGCGCTGAGCGGGATAGCGGCGGATCCGGAATGACCTCCAGCTCCAGCCACAGCGTCGGGTTCTCCGTAAACAGCGCGGCGGCGACGCCTCCCGGGGCGATGCTGAAGCGGCCGTCGGTGACCTGCAGCGAGTTGGCGCCGGTCTGAAGCGTTGACCAGACCGCCTCTCCGCCCTCGGCCGCGGTCCACAACGAGATCTTCACGCCGTACGCGCCGTCCGGGGCCGCCTCGCCGCCTGCGGACCTCAGGGCGCCCTGCAGCGCGATGGACGACGGGACCTGTGCCCCGGCAGGCACGGCGACCAGAAGGACCAACAACCATTTGTACATGGCGGCAAGTCTAGCAGTTCCGGTTCCGCGGTGGGGTCTCCAGACGCCTGCGGCCGCTCAGTGTTCCGTTTGTGGCGGCTGGCAGGGAACTTGCTCAGGAGGGTGGGCGCTGGTGAGCAACGACCTCACCCAGCCAAAACAGGAGATTCGAGACATGACCCGCACAGCCCGCAACACGACACTGACAATCGCCACCCTCGCGGCCCTCTTCATCGGCTGCGGCGAAGCAACCGTGGTCGACAACACGACGGCGACCAATGCCGCGGGCGACGGCGGCAAGCAGGACAGCGGCTGGCTGGGCGCGGACTCGTACGAGGTGGGCGCCGTGGTCGTGGGTGTCGTTCGTCAGGCGCTGACCGGCGACTGGGCCGACCTGGAGACGGACGAGGAGCTGCAGCTCAAGCTGGTCGACCTGCAGATCAAGTTCATCAAGACGACCGCCGAGAGCCATGGCTGGCGCTTCAACCAGCTGGCGGACAGCGTCGACGTCACGCGTACCAGCGTGGAAGATGGCTCCCTGGTCATGGAGTACACGGCGGTTGTCGACCTGCTGGGGCGCTTCAACGGCACGCTGCCCTCGCTGGACCGCATCGATCCCCGCGTCTTCACCGCCAAGGTGCCGGTCGCGCCGACGGACGTGTCGTTCAACCAGATGCGCGAGTGCTCTGAGGTCGACGGCGGGCACTCCGTGGCCGACTACAACTTCCACTACTACTTCGCGCCCGACAAAGAGGGCTGCGACCTGGAGACCGGCGAGGCCGTCATCGAGATCAACCACGTCTTCGAGCGCCCCATCTCCTACCCCGAGTACGACAAGCTGATGCAGGACCTGGGCGACGGCAAGGTCGGCTTCTACGCCGCGCTGGTGCCCAACCGCGGTGACAACGATCCGCTCTCGCGCTTCAAGGCGCACACGGACATGTTGGAGCGGGACCTGGGCCTTACGGGCACCGACTCGGACGACGGCACCTACCGCCGCTTCATCTGGGAGAAAGAGGGCGCCACCATCATCATCGACGTGTACGACCCGACCGAGGTGCCCTGGGAGAGCAGCTTCGCCGCCAGCTTCCGCGAGCGTCTCAGCGAGTACACGCTGGTGCACTACAACGGCCACTCCTCCTACGGCAGCAAGCACCTGCTCGACGATCCGGACGCCTTCACCAGCGACTACCAGATCATCACCATTCACTCCTGCCAGAGCTACGCGTACTACACGCGCCAGGTCTTCCGCGCCAAGGCCACCGAGAACGACCCGTCCGGCTTCGCGGGCGCGGACATCATGGCCACCGGTAAGTCGTCGTACCCCGCCGGCGCGCCCCCGACGCTGGGTGTGCTGCTCGAGGCGCTGATGGACGGCATGAACGCCATCACCCGCGGCACCCCCGAGGACGCCCCGGACTGGCTCACCATCGCCGCCGACATGAAGAACTCCACGTGGGGCGATATCCTCTACGGAATCGCCGGCGTGCGCACCAACGCCTGGCACCCTTCGCTGTAAGCAAATCGAGGAGAGAATCCGTGACAACCACGTTAGGCAAGCATGTCTGGTTCGAGCTCTACACCACGAATGTAGAGGCCTCGGCCACCTTCTTCACCAGCCTCTTTGGCTGGACCGTCGATGAGCGCGATATGGGCGACGGGAACATCCACCGCGGCTGGCTGAACAACGGCAAGGGCCTGGGCGGCCTGGCCGAGGTAGAGACCCCGGGTCAGCCGTCACACTGGGTGGGCTTCGTGCACACCGAGTCGGTGACGGACGCCGCCGCGCGCGCCGCCGGCACCGGGGGCACGGTGAACATCGGCCGGACCGACATCGGCGACACGGCGGCCTACGGCGTCGTCACTGATTCGCAAGGCACCGTCGTGGGCCTGTACGAAGGCCCGACCGAGGCCGACTTCGACTACACGGCGACCGGCATGTTTGGCTGGAGCGAGACGTCAGCCAACGACGTGGCAGCCTCCAGAGCCTTCTACGCGGAGGTCTTCAACTGGACCGCGGGCCAGTCGATGGCCATGCCCGAGGGCGAGTACCACATGCTCAACCTGGGCGACCACCCGGTCATCGGCCTGTACCAGAAGCCCGCCGAGGCTCCGATGTGCCATTGGACCCACTACGTCAACGTCGAGGATGCCGCGGCGTCCATCGCCAAAGCGACGGCGCTGGGCGGCAATGTGATCGTCCCGGCGACGACGATCCCCGGCATGGTCACGTTTGCCGTGCTGACCGACCCGACCGGCGCCATCTTCGGCATCGCGCAGCCCGCCGCCAAGTAGGTTACGGTCTAAACGCCGGCAGCGCCGGCCGCGTCCGCTTCTCTTTCAGCCGGACCCTGACCACCAGCTTTCCTTCCTTCAGGTCGGCCTTTGCGACCCGGTACGGCTTCATGTGATGTCCGCGCTTCTTGAACACAAGCGTGACCGCCTCGCCACGGTCCAGTCGGGCGGCCAGGGCCGTGGACGCCTCCGCCCGGATCGGCGTAATGCCGGCCAACGTCTCACCAGTCTCTTTGACGGTCACGGAGGCCCCGCCCGGCCGCGTGTCCAGGGCCAGCATCGCCGACCGCTTGGGCGGTGGCTCCAGTCCAGCGCGCCCTCTCATCGTCGTGGCCGCGCCCGTCCGTAGCGCGACCTGCGTCCGCGCCAGCACCGGCTTGACCGGCTGCGGTTTCACTTTTTGGGGCGCTGTCGCCGCCGCCGCCGGCACGACCACCTTCTGTGTCACCTTTTTCGACGGGGCGGGGCCCGGCGGCCAGACCAGCACCGCGACCGCCGCCACCACAGCAGCCGCCGCCACCACCCAGGCCCACCTCGGCAGGCCTCCCGGCGCGGGTGACGCGGCCAGCTCGCGAGCCTCCCCCTCGGGCAGCGCCAGCGTCGCCTCGCCGTTGGCCGACCACTGGGGGCGCGCCAGGGTCTCCGCCGACTCGATGGTCGTGGGCTCCGGTGCGTAGTCGTCCGTGATCACCGATGGGTCCAGCTGCGCGTTGCTCGGTACCGTACGTGGCTGCACAGCCGCGTTGAAGCCGCTCTCCGTCTGTACCCGGGTCAGCGCCCGCAGCACCTCTTGGCAGCTCTGCGGCCGGTCCGCCGGCTTCTTGGCGATCATGCGCATGATCAGCCGCGCCAGCGGCTCCGGACAGCGCCGCCCCGTCAGCTGTCGAATCGGTACCGGCTCGGTTTTCACGTGCGCCGCCATCAAGCCCATCGCCGCCTCGCCGCCGCGCGCGTCGTTCAGGTCAAACGGCAGCCGATCGGTGAACAGCTCGTACATGATCATGCCCAGCGCATATAGATCGGTGCGCGCATCCACCGGCAGCGACAGCCACTGCTCGGGCGCCATGTACCGCGGCGTGCCCAGCAGCCCCTTGGTCGTGGTGCCCGTCGTGTCCAGGCTGCGCGAGATGCCGAAGTCCAGCACCTTCACGAAGTCCGGCTCGCCAAACTGGTCCACCAGCATGATGTTTTGCGGCTTGATGTCGCGGTGCACGATCGAGCTGGCGTGCGCTTCGCCCAGGCTCTTCAAGATCTGCGTCGAGATCCGCACCACCCGCGCCGCCGCCATCGGACCGCGCAGTCGCAGCTCGTCGCTCAGTACGTGGCCCTGTACGAACTCCATCACCAGATACAGCGTGCCCTCGTCCGTGCGTCCGAAGTCCGACACGCGCACCGTGTTGGGGTGATGCAGTTTGTGGGTGTTCTGCGCCTCCAGATAAAAGCGCCGGATGATCGTCTCGTCGTCGATCAGCTCACCGCGCACCAGCTTGACCGCTACCGCGCCCGCGGTCTCCACATGCCGGGCGCGATACACTGCGCCGAAGCCGCCTTTGCCCAGCCGCTCTTCCACCCGGTACTTGCCCGCGATGACCATGCCCAGCGACGGATCGGCCTTCACCTTCAGCTTTTCGGCGTCGACCGTCGGGGTGTCGTCCTGCGGACAGATCTCCGCTTCGGTCTCCACCGCACACTTCGGGCACACGCGCATCGCGCGATCATACCGCACTGGCTTCGCACACAGCCCTGATCTATGGTCTCGCCCATGGCACGCGCCCGCACCGTCAAACACAAGGCCCGCAAGACCGACGAGCTGCTGCATCTGCGGCGCGGCGTCGACTATCTGCGCGGCATCCAAACCGACGCCGGCTGCTGGGAGGGTGAGGTCGTCTGGTGCCCCATGCTGACGGCGCAGTACGTCATCGTGGCCCATGTGACCGGCCAGACGCTGCCGCAGGAGAAGCTGGACGGCTTTGCCCGCTACTTTGAGGTCTGGCAGCTGGAGGACGGCAGCTGGGGCATGCACGCCGAGAGTCCCGGCTACCTGTTTGTGACCACGCTCACCTACGTGGCGCTGCGCTTGATGGGCTACGACGCCGACCACCCGATGGTCGCGCGCGGCCGCGCCTGGATCGCCGACCGCGGCGGCCCGCTGGCCATCCCCTCGTGGGGCAAGCTGTGGCTGGCCATCATGAACCTATACGGCTGGGAGGGGGTCAACCCGATCCTACCCGAGCTGTGGCTGCTGCCCGAGTGGAGCCCGATCCACCCGCGCCGCTATTACTGCCACACGCGGCTGATCTACCTGGCTATCGGCGTGGTCTACGGCCAGCGTTTTCAGCACCCCGAAGACGCGCTGGTCCGGTCGCTGCGCCAGGAGCTGTATCCGGGCCTGGACTACGCGCAGATCCCCTTCGCCGCGCACCGCCACGACCTGCACGGCGCGGACATGTTCGCGTGGCCGACCCTGCCGGTAAAGGGCGGGTACGAGCTGTGCCGCCTCTACGACAAGGTCGCGCCCAAAGCGCTGCGCCAAAAGGCCATGCGCGCGTGCATCGAGCGCATCGAGTTCGAATTTGCCAGCACCCGCCACGCCTGCATCAGCCCGGTCAACGGCCTACTCAACTGCCTGGCGGTCTGGACCCAGGACAAGAACCACCCCGACTTCGCACCCGGCTTTGCGGGCGTCGACTACTGGATGTGGACCGACGCACAAGAGGGCATGCGCTTCAACGGCGCTCGCTCCCAGACCTGGGATACCAGCTTCACCGTGCAGGCGATCGGCGCCGGACCAAAGGTCATCGTGGATGAGGCGCGCCCCCTGCTGGAGCGTGCGCTGCGGTACCTGGATGAGCACCAGATGCAGACCGAGATCGAAGACCGCGAGCGCTGGTTTCGCGATCGCCGCCTGGGCGGGTTCTGCTTCAGCGACAAGCATCACCAGTGGCCGGTCTCAGACTGCACGGGTGAGGCGATCGAGGCGCTGCGCCTGTTGGACCACACCCTGGGGCACGGCCTGCCCGCCCACCGACTGGAAGAGGCCACGCGCTTTTTGCTGACCCGCCAAAACGACGACGGCGGCTGGGGCAGCTACGAGCGTAAGCGCGGCAACTTGATCCTGGAGAACCTCAACCCCAGCGAGATGTTCGGCAACTGCATGACCGAGCGCAGCTACATCGAGTGCACGGCCAGCGCCATTCGCGGGCTGGCGGCCTATCTCGAAGACGCCGCGCCGTCGGACCTCACACGCCAATGCCGGGTCGCGATGGGCGCCGGGGCCGCGCTGCTGCGTCGCACTCAGCTGAAAGACGGCAGCTGGCCCGGCTTCTGGGGCGTCAACTACACCTACGGCACGCTGTTCGGTGTTCAGGGGCTGCTGGACGCGGGCGCCGACCAGAAGGACGAGGCGATTCAGCGCGCAGTCGCGTGGTTCAAGCGCACACAGCTGGCGGACGGCGGTTGGGGCGAGACCTGGCGCAGCTGCGTGGACGAGCGCTACATTCCGTCGGAGAGAGGCATGGTCATTCAGACCGCCTGGGCGGTGATGGCGCTGATCATGGCCGGCTGTCGCGACGGCGCGGTCATCGAGCCCGCCGTGCGCTTGATAAAGGCGCGCCAGCAGCCGAACGGGGACTGGCCAAAAGAGGGCGTGGGCGGCGTATTCTTCAACACCGCCATGCACCACTACTGCCTGTACAAAAACACGTTCCCGGTGTGGGCCCTCAGCCTCTACGAGTCCATCATCGGCGCCAGGTAGCGCACCAACATGCGCTTGGTCTCGGTGATGATCGCCGGCCGCATGCCCTCGGGCTCGCGCCACGCGATGTACATCATGACGCTGATCGTGTGGACGATCATGGCGGCCGCCAGGTGCAGCTGCTGGCGCTCCAGCGCCGGGGCGTGCAGCTGCACAATGCCCTGAGCGGCCTGGATCAGCGCTTTTTGCAGCGCGACGTCCTCGGTAGCGAAGTCGCCCCACATCGTCACGTTGGTGGCGACCGCCCGCACATACGGATCGGTGAACTGCAGGTCCGCAAACCCGTCGATGGCCATCTCGATCAACTCGGGCCACGGACCGCGTATCGCGTCGTCGGTGATCAGCGTCTCGTATTTGCCGCGAAAGCGGTCCAGCGAGATCCGCGCCACCTCGCCAAAGAGCACGCGCTTGTTGGGAAAGAACTGATAGAGCGATCCGATGGAGGTCTCCGCCTGGGCGGCGATGTTCTCCGTCGTCGCCGCGTCGTAGCCGACCTGTGAAAACACATCGGCTGCGGCGTCCAAGATGGCCGCGTATCGGCGTCGGCTGCGCTCTTGTGTCGGCACGCGGCGCGGTTTGGTGTCGCTGCTCACTTGACAAAACGTGAGGCAACCCTCATGTTTTGTCAAATGTGAGGATTGCCTCATGTTTTGGAGGTGCGCATGCCAACAATCGCCGCTTTGACCCCGCCCGCGACCACCCGCCGTCCGCCCGGTCCGCCCGGCGTGCCCGTGCTCGGCAACGCATTGCAGGTGATTCGGGACCCGCTGACCGCCTTCATGAGCGGGGTGCGCGACTACGGCGACACGATCTACTACCGGCTGGGCCCGTTCCCATACGTGGTGATCAACCGGCCGGAAGACGTGCGCCACGTGTTGGTCCGCAATCGCGACAACTATCCCAAGAGCCGCAGCTACGCCGGGTTGAAGCTGTTTCTGGGTCGAGGCCTGCTCACCAGCGAAGGCCAGCACTGGAAGACGCAGCGCAAGCTGGCTCAGCCCGCCTTTCACCGCAAGCGCCTGGCCGGGTTTGCGCAGGCGATGGCCGAGTGCACCGGCGACATGTTGGAGCGTTGGCAGTCCCTGGCACAGCCGGGGCGGCGCTTTGACGTGCACGAGGAGATGATGCGCGTCACCTTTCGTATCGTCGGGCACACCCTCTTTTCAGCGGACCTCGAAAACGACGCCGCCGATGTCGGGCGGGCGTTGACCGAGGCGCTGCACTTTGCCACGCGCTACCCAGAGAAGCTGATTCCGCCACCCCTGTGGATCCCAACGCCGGGCAACGTGCGGTTCAAGCGGGCGCGCGCCACCCTGGACTCCTTGGTGTTTCGGCTGATCCAGCAACGCCGCGACTGTGACAGCGACGACCTGCTGGGCATGCTGGCCAACGTTCGGACCGAGGACGGTCAGCCCGCCATGAGCGATCAGCAGCTGCGCGACGAGGTGATGACGCTGGTGCTGGCCGGTCATGAGACCACCGCCAACGCGCTGACCTGGACGCTCATGTTGCTCTCTCAGCACCCGGCCATCGCACGCCAGGTGCGCGCTGAGGTGGAGGCCGTGCTGGGCGACCGCCGCGACCCGACGCCAGAGGACGTGCGCGCGCTGGCGCTGACGACGCGCGTGATCCAGGAGTCGATGCGGCTCTATCCACCCGCATGGATGGTGGAGCGTCAGGCCACCGAAGCCGACGTGTTGGACGGGTACCCCATCGCGCCGGGAACCCAGATCGGCATCTGCGCCTACGCCCTGCACCGCCACCCGCGCTACTGGCGCAATCCCGAGGGCTTCGACCCGGACCGGTTCCTGCCCGACCGCGTGGCCCAGCGGCCCGCGGACGTCTACCTGCCGTTTGGAATGGGACCGCGGCGCTGCATCGGCAGCCACTTTGCCATGATGGAGTCCGTCATTATGCTGGCGATGATCGTGCGCCGATATCGGCTGTCACTGGTGCCCGGTCACCCGGTGGTGCCGGAGGCCGCCATCACGCTGAGGCCGCGGCACGGCCTGCTGATGACGGCCGAGGCCTGACCCGCGCTACTCCTGGCTGAGCGGGACGCCGCTGTCCTTCTCGAAGTCGGGCTCGCAGATGTTCTTGATGCAGTTCTTGTTCTCCGGCGTGCCCTCCGGCCCGCCCGCGGGACCCTCGCAGTAGAAGTCCACGCACAGGAAGTAATCCGCGATGAGCACGGCGCAGTCGTTGCCTACGGTGCTGAGCATGCAGTCGATCGTGCACGTCTTGAACGCGTCCTGGTCCTCGGTGAAGCAGCCGTCGCTGCAGTCGATCATCTTGAAGAACGCGCTTTGGTCGTTCCACTTGTCCTTTTGATCCTGCGTCTCGGTGCAGGCGCCCTCGCCGAAGTTGAAGCCGCCGCCGGGACCGCCGGGACCGCCGCCGGTGTCATCGGGGCCGCCGCCGGTGTCATCGGGGCCGCCGCCCGTGTCGTCGGGCCCGCCGGTGTCCTCGCCGCCGCCCTCGTCGCCGCCGCCCAGGGTCAGGCCGCTGCATGCCTTCATCGCCGGGTCGCACTCTTCGGCCAGGCACGTGGCGCAGGCCGCGCCGCTGGGATCGCCGATGCACTTGTTCAGGCACGGGCCCTCATCCATGCAGAAGGCCCAGTCACCCGCGCACGCCGCGCACTCTGTGCTGAGGTCCGTGGCCAGGCAGTCGCCCATGCAGTCGGCGTAGTCCGCCGCGTCGTGACACGGACCGCTGCACGCCTGGAGCAGGTTGTTGATCGAGCCGTCGATGAACTTGGCGTTGTCGGAGGTGTTCGTGCACGCGCCGTCGTCGGGAGGTCCGCCTGTGTCGCCCGTATCGCCGGTGTCGCCCGTGTCGCCGGGGCCTGTGTCGCCGGGGCCTGTGTCGCCGGGGCCTGTGTCGCCGGGGCCTGTGTCGCCGG
>CAZJHX010000142.1:0-28112 GCA_964545715.1 uncultured Myxococcales bacterium | reverse complement strand
CCCGAGCCGGAGCCGGACCCGGACCCCGTAGCCGACGAGCCGGACGCGCCCCCCGAGCCGGAGCCGGAGCCCGACCCCGAGCCGGAGCCGGAGCCGGATCCCGAGCCCGAGCCTGAGCCCGATCCCGACCAGGTGGACCCGGAGCCCGAGCCGGAGCCCGATCCGGACCCGGATCCCGACCCGGATTTGGACATCAAGACGGGCCCGGGCGTCGACTGGATGCCGATCACCGGCTGGACCGCGGTGGGCCTGGGCATCGCCGCCACTGGTGGGTTCATCGCCACATCGATGCTGACACTGAACGCGGCGACTGAGGCCAGCGAACTCACAGGCCTGGAGGCGGACTATGCGCAGCGCTTCGCGGATCTTGAGAGCACGGTCGAGAGCAACCAAACCCTGACCAACATCCTCGTCCCGACAGCCGGCGTCCTCGTCGCCGCCGGCGCGACACTGCTCATACTGGACTGGCTCGGCTCCAGCTCAACGCCGGCCGGGGACAGCGATCAGGGATCCAACATCCAATTCGGCGCAGAACCACGCCCAGGCGGCGTGCTGTTTCGGTCATCCATACGTTTCTAGGAGGGGGCCGTGGCCTCGACATTCCGGTGGTTTATTTCCGTCCTCTTGGTTGGCCTGCTGGCGGCCGGCTGCTTCGTCGATCTCAAACCCAAGGAACAGGTTGTCGTGGAGGTCCCCGTCGAAACCGGGGATCAGACCGGCGATGAGACCACCGACACCACGGGCACCGATGACACGACGGACACCGGCACGGACACCGGCGGCGGCGGCACCAACTGCGTGCAAGCCGACCGGCCTGCCTGTCCGCCCGCGACGGGCATCTGCGTGGCCGTCGTTCAGCCCGAGTGTGACTTCGACACGGGCGAGTGGACCACGTGCCAGGGCGTCCCGGATGACTACGAGGCAGACGTCGAGCTGAGCTGCGACGGCAAGGACAACGACTGCGACGGCCAGACCGACGAGGAGATCGGCCGGTCGGTGGACGTCGGGTGCAAAGGCAGCCTGCTCTCGTCGGGTGAAGACGGCGAGCCCAAGGGCGTATGCGGCGACGGCGCGCCCAGCGTCTGCCAGGGCCTGGACGACGACTTGGAGCCATTGTGGCGCTGTGACTACTCCGGCATCTCGACTTTTGAGGCCGACGAGGCCTCCTGCGACGGGCTGGACAACGACTGCGACGGAGACGTCGACGAGGACCTGGGGGCGCACGCCGTGACCGAGTGCGGCTTCCTGGGCGTCTGCGCGCAGATCCCCAAGATCAAATGCGCCGGCGTGGACGGGTGGGACTGCGATCCGGACAACTACGAGACGGTCATCCCCAACTGGCAGCCCAACGGCGAGACCAAGTGCGACGGACTGGACAACAACTGCGACGGCACCATCGATGAAGGCATCGCGGGCCACGGCTTCTTGTCCGAGACCCAGTGTCCAAAGTCCGGCGTGTGCGGGCAGCACCTGGCGCCGTCGTGCAACGCCGGCGTGTGGGAGTGCAACCTGGACGCGCTGACGCAGGCCAACGTGGGCTACGAGCCCAACGAGACCAGCTGCGACGGCGTGGACAACGACTGCGACGGGCTGGTGGACGAGACCGCCATCGTCACGCCGGCGCAGTGCGACGAGAAGTCCAAGGACAAGGCGACCAAGGGCGTGTGCAACAAGCAGGCGACCGCCCAGTGCGGTATCGGCGCCACCGTGACCTGCAAGTTCGATGACGTCCCCAATTACGAAGAGAACGAGACGCTGTGTGACGGGCTGGACAACGACTGCGACGGGCTGACCGACGCGGATGACGACCAGACGGCGCTCGTCGCCCCGGTGGGCAAGTGCCCGCAGGTGGGCGTATGCACCGCCGGACTCAAGGCGGTCTGCGAGCAGGGCGGCTGGACCTGCACCTACAACAACGACGACTACCAGGCCGGCAACGAGACCGAGTGCGACGGGCTGGACAACGACTGCGACGGCGAGGTCGACGAGAACATCGTGGGTGGGCCGACGGACTGTCCGGGCCACAACGTCGGCGTGTGCAAGGGCGCGCCGATCACCGCCGCCTGCGCCGCGGGCAAGTACGTCTGCGACTTCACCGACGTCCCCGGCTACGAGGCGGGCGCCGAGCTGACCTGCGACGGCCTGGACAACAACTGCAACGGCATCGTCGACGAGGGAATCACGGACCTGGCGCAGAGCACCTGCCTGAAGCAGGGCGTGTGCAGCGGTGAGAACGTAGTCTTCGCCAAGTGCGTGGAGGGCGGCAACAAGGAGTGGGACTGCGACTACGACGAGTACAACTACGACCACTGCTACGAGCCCGGCGACGAGCCCTCCTGCGACGGCCTGGACAACGACAGCGACGGGTTTATCGACGAAGGCATCATCGAGAACAACCCCGATCCGGACGAGACGGGCTGCCCGAACCAGGGCGTGTGCGCGGGCCAGATCACCGCGTTCTGCGTGGGCGACGGCTGGGAGTGCAACTTCGCCTCGACGGACGGCTACCAGAACCCGGAGACGACCTGCGACGGCCTGGACAACGACTGCGACGGCGAGGTGGACGAGGGCGTGTGCCCGGCCGGCGCCGAGTGCGAAGAGGACGGCCAGTGCCTATCAGGCCTGTGTCGCCCCGACGTGTACAACCTCAAGACGTACTGCGTCTCCAGCCCTGCGCACTGCCCGGGTGTCGAGGGTGGCTGCGGAACCGAGTACATCGCGGACTCGGACCCCGCCACGCCGTCCTCCACCTGCTATGTGGACGATCAAGACATCCACCACATCGCCCAGTGCACGGCCACAGGCTGGGCCCCGGACTTCGAAAATCCGTGTGAAGGCGTCTGCGTCGAGGACGACACGTGCAACGCGATCTGCGGCGTGTGCATCGCCGGGACCACTAACTGCGACGACTCGCAGAGCACCCTGCTGACCTGCGACGAGACCGGCAACGACTACGACTTCGCCACCTGCCCGGAAGGCACCCAGTGCCTGCTGGGGTTCAAGGGCATCTGCCTCAACCACGACGACAAGCAGGCGGACCCCGGCAAGGACGATCCCAGCTTCCCGCAGGCGCTGGCGCCGTCGGTCTTTTTGAGCTCGTTCAATCAGCCGGCGGTCGTGTACCACGCGGGCGCCGATCCCACGTTCAACATGGCAGCGCAGCTGCTCACCCCGACAGCGGATATACAGGCAGACTTTGTCGTCCCGAAATCCAGCGGGTCGACCCTGCGCGGCGACGCCTCGGCCTACAAGTCCGGTGACTATGCGACCACGTTTGTGTGGCAGTCCCCATTCGGCACCGATCCGGGCAACATCCAGGCGCGGGTCTACAGCCTGACCGGGGCCGGGGGGCTGGCAGGAGTCGTGACGGTCAACGAGACGCTCGAGTTCGAGCAGAGCTGGCCACGCGTCGCGGACCGCCGCATACCGGGCAAGAGCACTATCAAGGGTGCGCTCGTGATCTGGCAGACGAATGCCCACCCGACCGGCAACGGAACCGACATCATGGCGCGCGCCTACGACATCAAGAAGGGTGACACCACCGACTTCAAGCTGCTGCCGCTCAGCGGCGGGGAGCAGCTTGTCAACACGACGACGGATAACAACCAGGTCCGCCCGGCGGTCGCCTCATTGGCCAACGATCAGTTCGTGGTCGCGTGGAGCGACTCCAACATCAACACCGAGAAGTGGGGCGTCTACGGGCGCATTCTGGACACCAAAGGGCTGCCCACCGGCACGGAGTTCGCCCTGATCGACGAGGACCTCGCGTTCGACAAGCAGGACGTCGCGCTGACGCCATTCGGCAACGGCTTTGCGGCGGTCTGGACGGGCACGACGGTCGACGGCGGCGATGACATCTACCTGCGCACCTTCGACAGCAGCGGCGGAAAGATCAGCACCGAGATCCTGGTCACCGATCAGGGCAACGACAAGCCGCAGACCGGCTTCCAACGCAGCGCGGACATCGCCACCACCGGCGCCGGCGAGCTGGTCCTGGTGTGGGAGGAAGAGAACGCGGGCGACGGCCAGCTGTCCGGCATCCAGATCCAGCAGTTTGGCGCGGACCTCGTGCCCAAAACGGTGCAGACGCTGTCCAACGGTCCCGGCGCGCAGACCAACCCCAGCTTGACCATCGGCGGACCGCAGGCGGTGCCGTACGCGTTTGCGTGCTTTGAGTCCGACAACTTGAACCAGGGCAAGGGCGGCATCGAGTGCGCCGTCCGCGTGCTCGAGTAACCCGCCAGAGCTAACCTAGCGGCTTCAGCTCGCCCTCCGGCCGGTCGGCTGTCAGTACGACCCGATTCTCGGCCACGGACTCATAGCCGTTGACGCCGGCGAACCCACAAAACTGCAACAGCCCCTCCAGCTGCGCCTTTTCGTAGACGCGCAGCCAGCTCTTGTGAGAGCGCTGATGGTGGGCGGACACGACCGTCCAGGTGGCGGCCATCGTCATGGTGGAGCGGTCGAACAGGCGCTGCACGTAGCAGGTGCCGCCGGGCGCGTCGTAGCGAACGGTGCCCTCGCTGGCGGAGGCCGACACGGTCTGCATGTACAGCTGGCCCAGCGGCTTCAGAGCCTCCAAGAGGCGCCGCACCACAAGGATGTCCTGCGCCGGGTCGGGCGAGTAGCCGACGATGGCCAGGACGTTGATCACCGCGTCGAACGGCGGCTCGTCCTCGAGGCCCTTCTCCAGGAAGTTGGCTCGCCTTACGTCGATCTCGACACCGCGCTTTTGCGCGTACATCCGCGCCCAGCGCCGGTACTCGTTGCAGTTCTCCAGCCCGACAACCTTGTAGCCGCGCTCGGTCAGCGGAACGATCAGGCGCCCCGGGCCGCAGCCGACGTCGAGAATGCGCGCGCCCGGCTCCAGCTCCAGCTCGTCGATGATAGCGTCGGTGTCGGTCAGCCCGCGTTGGAGCTCCGGCTCGTTATACATATAGGGCCCGATGTCGCGCCAAAAGCGCTCGTCGCGCCACCAGGAGCCAGGCGTCGTCACAGGCGCCCCTTACAGCGCGCGACGATCGGTGAGGATGATGGGGCCGTTGGCCGTAATGGCGATGCTGTGCTCGAAGTGCGCGCTGGCCCGGCGGTCCTCAGTCACGACGGTCCAGCCGTCCTCGAGCGTCTCGACCTCGTGCGTCCCGAGGTTCACCATCGGCTCCAGCGCCAGGCACCATCCGGCCTTGATGCGCGGGCCCGTGCCCGGCCGGCCGAAGTTGGGCACCTGCGGCTGCTCGTGTAGGCGGCGCCCGACGCCGTGACCGCAGTAGTCACGAACGATGCCGTAGCCGAACGGGTGCACGTGCGACTCGATCGCCGCGCTGATGTCGAAGAGCCGGTTGCCCACGACCGCGGCCTCGATGCCCTGAAACAGGCTGGCCTCGGTCACCGCCAACAGCTTCTTGATCTCCTCGCTGACGTCGCCCACGGGAATGGTGACGGCGGAGTCGCCGATGAAGCCGTTCAGGGTCGCGCCGCAGTCGACGCTGAGGATGTCGCCGCTCTTGAGCTGACGATCGCTCGGGATGCCGTGCACGACCTCCTCGTTGACCGATGTGCACAGGGTTGCTGGAAAGCCGCGATATCCCTTGAACGTGGGGTCTGCCCCGTAGGAGCGCACATTGGCCTCGGCCATCTGGTCCAACTGCTTCAGCGTAACCCCTGGCTCGACCATGGCGATCACTTTCTTCAGAGTGTCCGCCACCACCTGCCCGGCGGCCTGCATCTTCTCGATTTCACGCTGACTTTTTCGGATGATCACGGGTGTGTGCCCTACCATGAACGTGCTTGATGGTCCAACACCCATCATATACGATGCGCCCGCTTGTGTGGCGGAACACAAAGGGGCGGGACTGAGGTGGCGCGTTGAAGCGGTTGACCGGCAAAAAGATCTGGATCATCCAGTATGACGACGAGGACAACTTGGTTATCGGGGTGATGGAAGGCGTCGACAACGGGTTCATCGCCCTGCGCATGGAGCACGAGCCCGAGCCCACGCTGTACGTGAACCTGGCCAACGTGAAGGAGATCGAGGTCTTCCGAGAGCGCGACAGTGAGGGCCAGCTGCGGCTCCTGCGATTTCCGGGCGGCACCGACGGCAGCGACTCCGGAGGCAAAGCGCCTTGACCCGCCTCACGGCTGTTGTGCTGGCGCTGACGATCTGCGCACCCCATGCAACAGCTCACGGGCCCGTACCCGCGGCGGTCGGCCTGGCTGACTACGACGGCCACGGCCCCCGCCTGGTCAAGATGCCCGTAGGAGCGGCCGCCCGCACGGACGCCGGCTGGCAATACGTCTGCAAGTCGCGCTGGGGCGGTCCGGATACCCCGCTCATGCAGTCGATCGGCGACGCCACCGTCGTCATCGCGGCCAACAAGGGTCTCGTTCGGCTCAAGAGCGACCTGACCACCACACTGACCGACGCCGACAAGCTCAGCGCGCTGACCGTGCGGTCACTCAAGAGCGTGGGCGATGACACGTTCGCCCTGACCGGCTTCTCCAACAGCTCATCGGTCTGGCGTCTGGACCCGGACGGCGACGCCACAAAACTCCACGCCGCCGCTCAAGTGATCCGGGCCATGGCAACCTACAAGGACGGGCTGCTGTTGGCGTTTGTCGAGGACAGCGCGCTCACCCTGACCCAGCTGGGCACGGACGGCGTGCTCGGAGCGTCGCGCACGATCACCACACCCGTCGAGGGGACCGTCGCGCTGCGGCCCACAAGCGACGGCTTGTACGTGCGCACCCAGGCCAGCCTCGAGTACGTGCTCTTCAAGGTCGAGGACGACGACACGCTGACTGAGCTGGCGCGGTCCGAGGACCCGATGCATGGGCCGGTCGTCGCGCACGGGCGCACCTTTCTCACGGTGGACCGCAACCTGTCCGTGCTGTTCGAGGGCGCGATCAGCACCCTGGACGTGACCAACCGGATCACCTGCCTGGGCACGGCCGACGACACGCTGTACGCCTGCGTGCTGCCGGACCTGCTCAAGGTCGATGAGGCCGGCGCGTTTGGCGCCAAGCCGCTGTTCGCGCTGGCGGACCTGGAGAAGCCAAGCTACGACGGGCTGGAGGAGGAGGACGCACTCAGCTGCGAGGTCGACTGGCTGGACTTTCTGACCGACGCCGGGCTCGTGCTCACCCCGAAGCCGGACGGCGAGGACGACGCGGCCGACGAGCCCACTGTTGTGGAGCAGCCGGCGGTCGAGCCGCCCGAAGATCCCGGCTCCTGTGATTGTCGCAGCGGACGTGGTCCGGCCAAGACACCGTGGGCCGCGGCCATCCTATTGCTGTTGGTTGGAATCCTGGTAAGGAGACCTACTCGGGCTCGTCGCTGAACTCCGTGCGCAGGATCGTGCGCATCTGCTCAAGGCTGGCCTGCGTCTTGTCCGCCCACTCTTTGCCCGCGCCAAGCCGGTCGCTCATGCCCAGGTTGCGCTCGTAGACCTCGATCGCGCGGACGACCAGTGGCTTGATGTGCTTCTTGAGCTCCTTGAAGTAGACGACGCGATCGTCGGCATCCAGCTCCGGCGGCACCTCGGCAGCCATCATGTCGTCGTAAAAGTCCTGATACAGCCGGCCGAGCTTGTAGCCCGCAGCCACGGACCAATACCTGTTAGACAGGCGAATACAGCGCAGGTAGGCGCTCTGGCCTTTGAGGAAGAAGCTCGATTTGTCGGTGAGGTCACGCTTCATCGTCTCGACCGGCAGCCGAAACTTGATGCTGGCAAACAGCCCCCGATAGATCTCGCCGATGAGGTATTGCGCCCGTGAGACGTACGCGTTGCCCTTTAGCAGCGGCACGCCGGTGTTCTGGCGATAGTCCTCCAGCAGCTTCTTGAATTGGTGCTCGGCGCGTGCGAGCCGGCCGAGCTTGTATTGGGCAATGCCGAGCCGCGCGCGCGTCTCGATGCGCTGCACGACGGTCAGCTTGGACCGCGTCAGCACCCGAGGCGCCAGCTTGGCGACCTCGGCGTCGCGCTCCAGCTTCTCCAGGCAGATCACCTGCTGAAACCGAGAGTCCCAGCGGTCCTCTTCCGTGTTGAGCCGGGCCTCCGAGCGCTCGAACACGTCCAGCGCCTCGGTCCACTGGGCCATGCGCTGGTAGGCCAGCCCGGCGTTGAACAGCGCGTGCGGAGCGTAGTTTGTCTGCGGAAAGAGCTTGGCCACCTCCTGAAACTTGCGGGCGGCCGAGGCGTCGCGACCGTGCTGATAGTCAGCGGAGGCCTCTTTGAACAGGCTGCGGGGCTCCACCGCGCGAACGCGGCCACCGTTGGCGTGCAACACCAACGGGTCCAGCTCCACGACCTGGGTGGGCGTGGTGGTGCCGCACCCGGTGGCCAGGGCGCTGAGCAGAATGGAGATTGTGAGCAGGCGCAGCATTAACGGTTCGTCCCATGATAACCGGCTTCATGGTCGAAATCGTCCCGTTCTGTTTGAGACTGTAGCCCTGTGGCGGATTCAGCCCAGCAACTTCCGCACTGCGGCCGCCGCGTCCGCCTGCGGAACACGCACCTGCTCGCGGGAGGCGAGGTGCTTGATAGTGGCCTCACCGGAGGCGATTTCGTCCGCGCCAAGCACCACAACCACGGCCGCGCCGCTCTTGCCGGCGGCCTTGAACTGCTTGCCCATGTTCTGGCCGGGTTTCAGGTGCAGCTGCGCGGACAGGCCGTCTGCGCGCAACGCCGCCGCCACCCGCTGAGCGGCCCCTGCCGTCGCGTCTTCGAAGCCCAGGACGAACACCTGCGCAGCGGCGCCGCCGTCACCGGCCAGCTCCAACTCGATGAGGCCCGCGAGAAGCCGATCGACGCCCAGGCTGATGCCCACCGCCGGCATCGACTTTTTGGAGAACATGGACAGCAGGTCGTCGTATCGCCCGCCGCTCATCACGGAGCCAAACCCGGGCAACGCGCCCAGAAACGTCTCGTAGATGGTGGACGTGTAGTAGTCCAGGCCGCGCGCGATGCTCAGGTCGATGGCCAGGTGCTCCCGAATGCCGAGCTCCTCGGCCCACCCCAGCAGGGTGTTCAGGCACTCGATGCCGGGACCGGCGATGTCCATGTCCGCCACCGACGCGTCGATGTCGTCCAGCGTGCCGTGCATGAAGGTGTGCAGCGCGGCCAGCTGGGTGTCGCTGAGCTCCAGCTTGCCCTGCAGCTCTTTGACGACGCCGTCCCAGCCGATCTTGGGCAGCTTGTCGGTGCTGCGCAGCACCTCCATCTTCTGCGACGCCCCGGAGATGCCCAGCCGCTCCATCAGCCCGTCCAGGATGCGCCGGTCGTTGATCTGCATGGTGAAGTCGCTCACGCCCAGCGCCTTGAGCACCGCCACGCCGACCTGGACGCACTCGAAGTCCGCCAGCAGGTTGTCCGAGCCGACGATGTCCACGTCGCACTGGACAAACTCCCGAAAGCGCCCGCGCCCCGGCTTCTCCGCGCGCCAGACCGGCGCGATCTGGTATCGGCGGAAGGGCTTGGAGAGCTCGGTGTGCTGTCCCATGACCCGCGCCAGCGGCACGGTCAGGTCGTAGCGCAGGCTGACGTCCCGCTCGCCGTTGTCGGCAAAGCGATACAGCAGCTTGTCACCCTCGGTTCCGTACTTGCCGAGCAGGATCTCGGAGTACTCGAGCGCCGGCGTCGCGATGGGCGCGAAGCCGAAGCTGTTGAAGACATCGGCGACGCGGCGGAGCATGGACTCCCGCTTCGTCATCACGTCCGGGAGATAGTCCCGAAACCCCTTTAGCACCCTCGGCTGGACCCGACTCATGCCCCCATCTACCATAAAGGGTGATGTCGATCGAACCGGAGCGGCTCGCTCTGGCGCGGTTGCCCACACCCCTGATAGCGGTGGATGCACCCGGCGCCGGACGCCTACACATCAAGCGTGACGACCTGACGGGCGTGGCGCTGAGCGGCAACAAGATCCGCAAGCTGGAGTATCTGCTGGCGGACGCCCAGGCCCGCGGTGCGCGCCGAGTGCTTACGTGCGGCGGGATTCAAAGCAACCACTGTCGCGCCACGGCGGTCGCGGCGGCGCAGCTCGGCCTGAAGTCCCTGCTGTTCCTCCGCAGCGATGATCCCCCGGCCGCCGACGCCCCCTGGACCGGCAACCTGGCGCTGAACCGACTCGTCGGCGCCGAGGTCCGCTTCATCACCCGGGCGCAGTACCTGGACCGCAACGCCATCATGGAGGGCGCGGCCGGCCCCAAGGACTACGTCATCCCCGAGGGCGGCAGCAACGCGCTGGGCGCCTGGGGCTACATCCGCGCCGTCGACGAGCTGGCCGAGCAGTGGTCCAGTCCGCCGTCCGCCGTCGTTTGCGCGACCGGCAGCGGCGGCACCATCGCGGGGCTGGCGATCGGCTTGAGGCGCCGCGGGCTGGACATCCCCGCGTACGGCGTCTGCGTGTGCGACGATGCGCCCACATTTCAAGGCATCGCGGCCCGCATCAGCCACAACGTCTCCGATCGCTGGCCGGACCTGCCGCGCCTGAAAGCCGGCGACTTCAACATCGTCGAGGGCTTCATGGGCCGCGGCTACGCGCTGTCCACACCTGAAGAGCTCGCGGACATCGCCGCCGTCGCGCAGGGCACCGGCCTCTTTTTGGACCCGGTCTATACGGGCAAGGCCTTTCGAGCGCTGATGCGCCCCGGACACCCGTTTGGCGACAACCCGCTGTTCATCCACACCGGCGGCATCTTCGGACTTCTCGCCTAGATGGGCATCATCTTCGTCGCGTGCTTCGCGCCGTCGCTGGCCTTTCTGGGCTACTTCTACATCCGCGATGAGTACGAGCGCGAGCCGCTGCATCTGGTCCTGGCAGTGTATGGCGGCGGCATGCTGGCCGGGCCGCTGTCACTGCTGCTGTTCGACCTGATCGAGCGCACGAACTTCTACGCCGATCTCACCGACATCGACCTGGTCCCGGACTTCAAGAAGCTGATTTACGCGGTGTTCGCCATCGCCCTGATCGAAGAGCTCTCCAAGTTTCTGGTCTTCTGGTGGTTCGTCGATCGCAAGCACGTGGACTTTGACGAGCCTGTGGACGGCGTGGTCTACGCGGCGGCGGCGGCGCTGGGCTTCGCCACCATCGAGAACTGGTACTTCATGATCGAGTTCGACGAGGCGGTGTGGGCGCGCGCGATCACCCTGCCCTTCAATCACGTGCTCTTCTCGTCCTTCTGGGGCGTCGCGGCGGGGCTCGCGTACTACGAAAACCGGGGACCGCGACTGCTGATCAAAGGGCTGGCGCTCGGCATCGTGTTCCACGGCCTATACGACTACATCCTCTTCTCAGAGGAGGTCTCAAACCTCTACGTGGGGCCGCTGGTCGTGGTGCTGTGGCTGTGGGTCAGCGTCTCGATCCGGCAGCTGCTCAACCGCTCGCCGTATCGCCCGGCCCCCGAAGCAGGGGAAACGTGAGGCAGGTTGGGCCGCCCGTGCCCACCCACATCAGATCATCGGCCCGCACCTCGGTCACGTGAACCCCGGCAGCCCGCATCAGGGCGACCGTCCGTGGATTGCCCGCCCCGATCACTACGCGCCCCGGCGCCGTGCACAGAATGTTGGTGCCCAGCGTGTCGAACTCTTCGGGCGGCAGCGATAAAAACGACACCCCGCGCGCCTCCAGCGCCTTCACCAGGCGTACGGGCGTAATGCTCAGGTAGATGACGGCCTTGTCCTCGTCTACGAATGAGAACAGCGACTGCAGGTGCATGCACTCGGCCGGCCCGTTTACATAGGGCAGCTGGATCTCGAGCACCAGGCACGTCGGCAGCAGCGCTCGCAGCTGAGCGATGCCCTCGGCGTTGGTCCGATAGCCCTCGCCGACCGCCAGCGTGGTCTCGTCCAGCCAGATGCAGTCGCCCCCCTCGACCACCCCCGGTGCCTCGATGCGGCCCACGATCGGGACGCCAAGGCGTGACAGAGCAGCCTCCATGCCGGCGCTCTCGGGCTGGCGCTCCGGCTTGCCCATGCGCAGCACAACCGCGCCGCCCGGCACCATCAGCGCCGGATCGCAGGCGTAGCACGCGTCCGCGCAGTCGGGCAGCGGCTCTTCATGCAGAAAGATCTCGGCCCCCTCAGACCGCAGGTGAGCCGCAAACGCCGCGTGTTGCTCTCGGGCCACGCTCAAGTCACGGGCACGCTGGTAGCCCCAGCGGGCAACTGCGGCCTCGGTCGCAACCTCAACGGACGGCGCGCGCAAAAGCGCCTGCTTCAGGGGCAGCCAGGGAAGTGGCGGGCCGCTACTCGTCGTGGGCCAGCTTGCTGAGCTTCTCGATGATGGCGTTGCGCGCCGGCAGCATGGGATCGGCGGCAGCCTTCAACGCGGCGACGCGGGCAAAGAGGCGACGAAGCAACATGATCTTGTACAGCTCGTGGTGCTGCGTGACCTGCTCTTTGGTCGCCGCACCGATGTCGTCCCGCAGATCCCAGGTAACCACGATGTCCGTATCCACCCAGCCGTCCGCGGCGCCACCGACCTGCTTGGGATTGTCGTACTTGACCTGCGTCTGCCACCGGAACGTCGGCGCACCCGGCGGCAGCTTGCGGCCCGGCGGCACCTCGATCGGCTGCTTGCGAAACTTGCGCGTGCCGTCCGGGTTGGTCATCAGGTCGACACCGACCAGATACCCCGTGGGGCGCTCGTTCTTGTCTTTGACCGTCGCCCAGCGCCAGGCGCGCACCTTGGACGCCGGCTTGATGTTGTCCACGTTGGCCGCAGCCTTGAACTCCTCGAAGATCGCATCTTCAGAGGCCATCGCAAGCGACGCGTAATACAGGTTCTTCAGCAGCGCGTCGTACTCGAGAATCTTCTTGATGGCCTCGCCGTTGAACACCGCCTTGGCGATGGCGGACTTGGGATCCATGAACGGTCCCGTCGCGGCGTATGTGGCGGACGCCTTATGCAGCTGGCGCAGCTGAGCCTCGACGGAGCTGAGCAGACGCGGCGTCAGGTCCTTGGCTTTGAGGACCTGCTGAACCTTCTTGTCGACCTGGTTCACCACCGCGACGAAGTCATCGACGGTCTTGGTCAGCGGATCGCCGGTCTTGAGGGTCTTGGCCCCGGTGACGGCCGCGCGCAGCGTGGTTGCGTCCTCGGTCTGACGCTCCTCAATCAAACGATCGTACTGGGTGCCCTGCACGGCGTAGCCGACCCCGAACGCGGCGCCCAGCGAGACCAGCAGAATGCCGATCATCAGGATGCGCATGCCCGGACTCTTCTTCACCGTCAGGTCACTGCCGCCCTCCGTGATGAGGTTTGCAGCCTTGTCCACGTCGATGACCGCGGAGTCCATAACGGCCCCGCCGCGCTCCAGCCCGAGATCAAATCCGGCTGCAGGCGTGCGTTCCGAGGGCGGCTCGCCGATGGCGCCTTCCGCGCCACCCTCTATGTTGTCGGCGGCGTCGGGACCCGTCTTCTTGAGGCCGAGCTTAGCCTTGAGGTCCTCGTAGTTGCGCCCTTGCTTGGGTTGGTCGGCCACTTATTCTCCTGAAAAACAGCCCCGCAAGGATAAGGCTTAGCTTCTGACCCCGTCAAACCCAGGAGCCTCCTTGGCTTCATTGTCTTGACCGCAACCTGACCGACCCCCAACATTCGAGGGTGATGAGATACGCTGAACGCTGCACTGAAGAGGCCCTGGCTAACGCTCGACGAATCCACGTTTTAGGCGTGTGCGGCTCAGGGATGGGCACGTTCGCCGGCATGCTGGCCGCCCGAGGCTTCGAAGTGCGGGGATCGGACGGCGGCTGCTACCCCCCGATGAGCGACCTGCTGGCCGAGTGGGGCATCGAGGTCATGCAGGGTTATCGGCCCGAGAACCTCGATTGGAACCCCGATCTGGTGATCGTGGGCAACGTGATCCGCCGCATCAACCCCGAGGCGGAGGCCATGCGCGAGCGCGGCATCCCACATGTGTCTTTTCCGGAGGCGTTCGCCGACAAGTTTCTGGCCGGCCGCCATCCAGTCGTGGTCACGGGCACCCACGGCAAAACCACCACCACATCTCTGGCGGCCTGGCTGTTCGAGGGCGGTGGCCTGGACCCAACGCTGTTGGTGGGAGGTGTCCCGCTGAACTTCGGGCAGAGCTTCAAGCTGGGCGCCGGCCGCCACGTGGTGCTGGAGGGCGACGAGTACGACACCGCCTACTTCGACAAGGTGCCCAAGTTCGTCCACTACCAGCCGCGCACGGCGATCATCACGAACATCGAGTTCGACCACGCGGACATCTACGACGACGTCGAGCAGATCGAGGCCGAGTTCACGAAGTTTGCAGGCCTGATCCCCGAGGACGGCCGCCTGCTGTACTGCATGAGTGGAAACCGCCCCGCCCGTGTGGCTGCGACCGCCGACTGTCGTGTCGAGTCCTACGGCACGCCCGACGCGATGTGGCGGGCCGAAGACGTTGTGCAGACCCCCGAGCACACCACGTTCACGCTGATGCGCGGCGCCGAGACGGTCGGACGCATGCAGGTCGAGCTGTTCGGCCCGCACAACATCCAAAACGCGGTGGCGGCGCTCGCAGCGGCGATCGGCGAGGGCGTGGCTCCGCAAGCCGCCTCGACCGCCCTGTCAACGTTCCGAAACGTGAAGAAACGCCACGAGGTGAAGGGCGTGGCTGCGGGCGTGACCGTCATCGACGACTTCGCGCACCACCCCACCGCCGTGCGCGCGACCGTACAAGCCGTTCGCAACCGCTTCCCCGACTCTCGACTGTGGTGCTGCTTTGAGGTGGAGTCCAACACGTCCCGCCGGCGGGTCTTTCAGGACGCCTACCCGCCTGCGTTCGAGGGCGCGCACTGTGTCGTATTCTGTAAGCCCTTGGCGAAAAAGGACAATCTACCAGTGGAGGCCCGCATCGACCTGAACCAGGTCGTGGCTGACATCAAAGCCCTCGGATCCGACGCCCACCTCATCGCCGAAGTTGACGATATCGTGACCTGGCTGGCCGGGCGTGTAGAGCCATCAGATGTGGTGTTGGGTATGAGCGGCCGACACTTTTATGGCCTACACGAAAAACTTATCGCTGCTCTGGAATCGGCGACTGGACCCTGTTGATAACCGTTGACAAATCCCAGATCGGTGTTAGCTTCGCTCTCGGTTCGTTAGCCAAATAAAACATCGGAAGGGAAGGGGTATTCATGCCGGCACTGGCTAAGAAGAAAGTCTCTGACAAGTTCTTCTGCAAGTTCCTCAACACCCAGGTCAACGTCATCGAGTGCATCGACGGTTACGTCAACGCAAACTCGCTGAACATCCGGCATTCACCGTGCTACCGGTGTGCGTTCGGAATCAAGGTTCGCACCCAGTTCTCTCAGAACTGAGCCGCAAACATTCCAGTTAGAAGGTCATGGCAATTCGGGCCTGGAGTGCAAACGCCAGGCTCGGTGCCGGACCGTTCAACCCATCATTCAGGCCGGACAGGGGCAGCAACAGCCCGCCGCTGAGCTCCGCGCGACCGACCCCGACCGCCTCGTAGAACACGGTCACGTCCGTCTCCAACCCCAGCGGCGCCTCACGGCCGGGGACAGACTCCGCCAGCAGCGCATGGCCATAGATGACGCTCAGCTCGCCGCCGATGATGTCCTCGCCGGTCTCCAGCAGATGCGCGCGCACAGTCGGCTTCAGGTAGAAGCTGTTGGTTACCGTGCCGATGACCTCTCGATACATCAGCAGGTCCACGTGGTAGTCGCGGTCAAACAGAAACGCCGTGACGTCCTTATTATTGACCAGCCGATCGTCGTTTGAGTACTCACCGTCTGTCGCGCCGGTGAAGCCCTGGCCAAACGGGCCGAAAGCCACGTCGTCGCCCGTCGCGATACCGAACTCCAGCCCGTACGAGAGCTTCTTGCGCGTCAGCTCCAGCTGCAGCACGGCGCCCATCGAAAGAAACTCCTTGCTGGAGTCCACGAAGCCCTCGACCGGCCGGTTCTGCACAAACCCCACGTCGCCGATCAGGCCGGCGACCTCCAGCTCCATGCGAAAGAACGTGTCGAAGTTGGGACGCCACTGCAGCCGCATCCAGAAGTCGGGCACCCACAGGTCGGCGTCGCGCTTGCGCAGCTCCACGCAGTCGTAGCTTGGGTTGGCAGCATCCTCAGCGGAGCACTCGGCCTGCTCGGTCGGCACCGAAGACGTCAGGTTCTGGCTGGTAAAGCTGTTGCGCAGGACCGCGTCGAAGACGACCTTCCCCGAGCCCAGCGCTTTGCGACGCGCCTCTTTGGCCTCGCGGGTCACCGGCGTGTAACCGAGGTCAAAGCCCCAGCGGATCACGTCGTCCATGTTGTTGCCGTCGAGCGGCTGTCCAAACGTCTGGCCGTCCAGCGCAAACGAGGCGCCCTCGCCGGGGCTGTCCAGGAAGAAGTGCGCGTGAAAACCGAAGGCCTTCATCAGCACCGACACGCGATCGGCGTAGTCGCCAAAGTCGCAGTCGATGCACTTTCCGCCGTTGTGCACCATCCCCAGCCCGAAATGGTCCGCCATGCGGCCACCGCGGAAGAGCATCGCGTTCAGGAAGTTCCACTGTGCCCAGACCTCTTTTACGCGGATGGTGTCGCCCGCGCTGACCTGAGAGTCGCTTAGAAAGACCAGCGGAACGTCGGCACGAGCCGCCCCATAGTCCGCCGTGCTGC
The DNA here is from genome assembly GCA_964545715.1 of uncultured Myxococcales bacterium. Classification (GTDB taxonomy): domain Bacteria; phylum Myxococcota_A; class UBA9042; genus CAZJHX01. Next base: position 11,481 of record CAZJHX010000142.1, on the reverse strand, counting down.
CCAGCACCACGTTGTCCAGCACGTCGAGCGTCAGGCCGATCTTCAGGCGCTGCCCGATATTGAGCTGGGGCTGCCACCGAAAGCGCATGTTAGCGCCGGCCAGCGTGTCACTGTCCTCACCCAGGGCGGCGTTGGTCTCCGTCTGGTGGACAGGCGCGACGAGCCCGCTCACGCCGTTGCCCAGGTGCCCGTTCATGAACATGTCCGCCCGGAAGCGGAAATAACCGCTGTGCTGCAGCGTCATAAACGGCTGCGCCTTCACGCCCTCATCGGTCTCTACCGGGGTCTTGGCCTCGGCGGGCATCGCCACGAGGCAGCAGACCGATAGCAGGACGCTGACGAGACTGGAATATGCGGGCTTGCAGTCCATTGGCGCGGAGCATATGCGCGCCCACCGCAAAGGGCAAGGCCCGCGGGGTCGCTCAAAGCAGGTCGATATACGTGGCGGCGGCGCCCGACATCAGGGCGCTACGAAGCTCTCGAAGTCCCTGAGCTTCCGTGACGTTGTAGTAGCGCGAATCGACCTCGTAGGCGGCGATGCGTCCACGCAGCGCGTCGCCCTGATGAAAGCCCTCCAGCTCGGAGTAGCCCTCGGGGATCCGGTCGACCACGTCGTCTCGAAACACACAGGCCCCGTAGTTGACGTACCGCATGCCCTTTCGATGCTCGGGGTGAAAACGACGGACAATCCGGCGCCCGCTGCTGTCCGACCCCAGCAGACAGTTGGACGGGTGGTAGGCGTCCGCGTTCTCCCAGACCGCCATCAAGATCGGCAAGCCCTCCTGCATGAAGGCGGCGCCCATCGACTCGTAGTCCAGTGTGAGGTAGCGGTCACCCAGAACCGCGATAAACGCCGGCGTCAGCAGGTTCTCAACCTTGCGCAGCGCGCCGCCCGTCCCGTACTCGTCGTCCGGATCATGGAAGTACCTCAAGCGCATGCCATAGCGGCCGCCGTCTCCGTATTTCCGCTCGATGAGCGCCCCGCCTTCACGGGTGACCAGGATCACGTCGGTCAGCGAGTTGCGCTTGAAGCTGCCCAACACGTGCCCCAACAGAGGCACGCCGTTGACGCGCTCCATGATCGCGGGCTGCGTCTCTTCGTCTTCAGTAGCACCGGCGCAGTACAGCACCACCTGCTCGGGAAAGGCATTGTCCAGGAACATGCCCGTGGAGAGTACCAGAACGGATCAGAACTGGTCGAAGTCGTACGCCTCGCGCATACGCGTCTTTCGCATGGCCTTGTATGGGGTCGAGCCCGGCTTCGGCGCCGCCTTCACGTCGCTGGACAGCCCCTTCAGCTCGGTGATCTGCCGCTTGATGACGGCCCCGCCTACCGCGCGATGGACCCGCTGGCTCTGCTTCAGCCGCTGACGCACCACCTGCGCGGCCCCGGCCCGGTCACCGCGATCCAGCTTCTGCATCGCCAGCCGTCGGACGTGCGCATTGCGGACCAGCTCCAGCTTCTCCACCACGGGCCTGTTGACGGAGCGCGCGACACGGCTCTTGTCCGCCGTGTACGTCACAGCCAGCGGCTTCAGGCGCAAAGTGCGCTGGGCGCGCTTGAGCTCGTTGCGATACTCAACCCGCGCGTTTGTGACCAGCTGCGCGCCCGGGCTGCTGGCCGGTACGTCCAGGGACAGCAGGAGCCGGCGCTTCTGCCCGGCCGACACCGAGCTCAACGGCACGCGGATCTCCCGGCCACGCTGCTGGTGCTTATAGCCGTAGACCTGGTCCAGCCGCACGCCGTCCGGCAGCTCCAGATACAGGATCATGTCCCGTGTGATGACCGTCGCCAGGGTCTCCAGCTCTCGCTCGAAGATCTGCGCCAGCGCGTCGGCGCGCTCCACGTAGTAGTAGTTGCCGCCACCCGCGACCGCCAACGCGGTCATCAAGTCCTCATTGTAGTCGTAGCCCAGGCCCATCGTCGTGATGGTCACGCCCTGCCGATGGAAGCGCTCCGCCATCCGGTCCAGCTGCCCGATATCCGTCGTCCCGACGTTGGCCTTGCCGTCGCTCAGCAGGATCACCCGGTTGATGCGCTCACCGTCCAGGGCACGCATCACCTCGTTGGCGCCCGCGCGCAGACCACCGGACAAGAACGTCTGCCCGCCCGGACGCATGCTGTCGATCGCCCGGTAAAGAGCGCGTCGCGAATGCGCGTTGACCACCGTGGTCGGCACGTCTACGCGCACATCGCCGGCGTACGAGATGATCGAGACCCGATCGCCGTCTTCCAGCTGGTCGACCAGCCGCCGACCCGCCTCCCGCGCGTGCGAGATCTTGTGCCCACGCATCGAGCCCGATCGGTCCACGACGATGGCCAGGTTCAGCGGCGCCCGGTCCGTAACCTCGACATCCCGGGCCTCCACCGTCACCTGCAGGTGCAGCGGCTGGTTGCCGTCAGACAAGACGTACTCGGTCGATGTCAGGATTTCGATGACGATGCCGTCATCCTCGATCACGGTATCGCCGGTCACCACAGGCGTCGTGACCTTCGTCTTCACCGGCGTAAAGCTGCCGTCTGGATTCTGGACGACATAGATTGTGCGGGTACACCCCGCCACTGCGATCACGACAGCAAGAACAGCCGCCATCCGCGTAAAAGCGTTCATTATTCTGGAACCTCCCTGATGAGTCGTCACTACGTGACGCGTCAGGGCGACAAACGATCTGTCAGGGGGGCAATAAATTCCGAAAAGGCGCTTAAATAACGAAAGCACCACTGGCTGGTCACGTTGCCCGGTTTCCCCTACGGAGTATTCAGATACCGTCTGGTTGCTTCACCCACCCGAAGATGGCTTCCGCTGCCTCTCGTAAAGTTACCGTGCCTCTCAAAGTGTTCCAACGCAGTGCGTACCGGCTATTTGGTTCCCCGGTCCCTCTTCGGCGTTTCTTCTCGTTCGCCCCTGAGGTATTTCGCACCGCGCCTGTCCCCACTGTCCAAGGATAGTGGTTCTTCCTTTCACAGGCTTCAGTTCTTTTACAGAGACCCTTTCCGGCACCGCCCTTTCTCTCCACGACAGCAAGCCGCCGCTTCGGTCTGGAGCTCCTCCCTTGAGGTTCCCTGCCCATCCAACGTCACAAGACACGCGATTCGGCACTGCCAGGGTTCCACCCCTGACGCCACTCCCCTACGGCCTTTCTCAGACCCTTGAGGCTTGACCCTCGCTCGTCCCTGCAGCCTTGTTTCGTGCTGCTGACGCTCATTGGGTTTGGACCCTTCGAAGCGTTTCCCTCCCAGAGAACCCTACCAAGCTCGTCACTCGGCGATACCCTCACAGCGTTTCCTCACCCGCTCCGAAGAACAAGCGACTGCGCCCTCAGGGCTTTGTATCCTCTGCAAGTCCGTTGCCGACCCGGGAGTATTGCATCCCTCGTCAGCCCGATGCTTCCATGGGCTTTCCCGCTCACACGGCTTTCTGCAACCTGGGTTCGGTCTGCCTCTCGACAACCCATCCGCTCATAACCTTTTCATCACAGGCGTTCACGCTCACCTGCAACGCCGGTCTCCAGCGTCTACCCCCCAAGTCACCCGACATCTCCCACTCTCATGGGCGTCGGCCGTCTCAGCGTTTGTGGCCTTCCTTCCCTCACCACCGAAGCGGTTTGGGCTGGTGTCGGCCCCGGCCAACGCTACCGTTTCCAGCAGCGCCTTCGTCCCAACCTATATACAGACTTCGTGCCAAGTCCTAACTGTCTGGAATCAAAGAAGACCACACTTTTACCCCCTGTTCAACATCTGAACAGGAAACCACAACCGCTGTGGGCAGGCCGGCCCAACATCCCTGAAATACAGAGCTCAGAGCTCTCTGTTCAAGAACTAAACAGCGGACAATGTCACATGTTCAAGTTCTGAACAGGCCGCGATCTGACATGTGGGGAGCCGGCGTGTGGGAGAGCCGGGTGTGGTGCCAGACCTAGAAGTAGTACGTCGCGCCGGCTTGGAACTGGGCGCCGATGTTGAACTTGTCGTTGGGGTCCAGGTTCTTCAGGCCGTCGCAGTAGCCCGTGGTGCTGGCCTTGCTCTGAAGGCATGAGTGCGAGACCTGCGTGCTGCTGCCCAGGTTCTTGTAGACCGTCAGCAGTCGAAGGTCGGCGTGCAGCGCCAGGCGCTTGCCCAGCTTGATCTCGACGCCCGCGCCCAGCTGGCCCGCCACCTCGAGGATGTGGTGCTCGAACAGCCCTTCCATGTAGGAGAGCGTCGTGAAGTGCACGCCGGCGCCGGCCAGGGCGTAGGGGTCGATGGGCGAGTTGGGGAACAGGTGGAACAGCGCGCTCAGCATGACCGGCACGGTCGACTGCTCAAAGCCGGGATCGGTATCGGTGGACGTCAGGTAGTCCGCGCTGAGCTCCAGCCCCCAGTGTCCGGACACCTTGCTGCGCAGCTGCAGCCCAAAGCCGGCCATCCCGGGGTTCTCGAGGTCGGACAGGCCCAGCTTCTCGCCGTCGAGGCCGGTGCCGCTGACGCGAACGCCCAGCCCCAGCAGGTCGCGCTGACGGCGGCGCTCAGGCTCCACAACCACCAGGCGGCGGCGGCGCGGCGGCGCAGGCGGCGGCCGAACGACCACAACGCGGCGACGACGCACAACGCGATAGCGCGGCGGGTGCCAGGGGTGATACTCGGCGTCTGTCGTCTTGAGTACGGTGTCGTCCGTGTTGTCGGCCGACGCCGTCATCGGCAGCATCATCAAAGCGGAGAGCGCGATCACTACCGTCTGCGTGCCAAGCTTTGAGTTCCACCGTGTTGTCGTGTCCATTGAAGGCTCCACTGCGAGTTGTTTGGCCGTCCATACCCGGCGACCCGTTCGTGGGAGGTTCGACGCCACGAAGGCTGCAACATTCAAAAAAAGGTTATACAGTCCCCGGCCACGATGCTGCGGACCCTTCTCGATCGGCTTCTGTTGAGCCACTGGCGAGCCATCGACGCAGAGCAGGGCCTGCCGTCGGATGGCCCACGCTCGGCCGAATTCAAAGCGCTGTCCACGATCATCTTCAGCGGCATGGTCCTCACGTTTATGCAGTATATCGTGCTGCGGGGCTCACTCCAGGACGCAATCCAACAACAGCTGCCCGAGCTTGCCGGCCATCTCTCGGTCGGGCTGGGCGAGTTTCTGGCGAAGTACCGGAGCCTGCTGCGCAACATCACCTGGTCGCTTGGGTGCGCCTTCTTCTACCTGATCATCCCCGGCGTGATCGTGAAGGTTATATATAAGGAGCGCCTGCGGGATTGGGGCCTCAGCCCGGGCGGGTACTTTCGGCACCTGTGGATCTATGCGCTGCTCTTCATCCCTGTCGGGTTGTGCGTGATCGCGGTCAGCTACACGCCCGCGTTTCAGAATAACTACCCGTTCTACAAGACGGCGTTCGGTTGGCATGACCTGCTCGTGTGGGAGGCGTTTTACGCCCTGCAGTTTTTCTGCTTGGAGTTTTTCTTCCGGGGCTTCATGGTGAACGGCCTGAAGCAACGGTTCGGCTCCGGCGCGGTCCTTTTCATGGTCGTGCCGTACTGCATGATCCACTTTCAGAAGCCGTTTTTGGAGACGCTGGGCGCTATTTGCGCGGGCCTTGTGCTCGGCATTCTGGCCCTGCGCACGCGCTCGATTTGGGGCGGCGCGACCATTCATGTGGCTGTCGCGATGTCAATGGACTTCGCGGCGCTTGTTCAGCGCGATGCGCTGCCGTAAAATACCCCCCGGAGCTTGAAGGGAGTCACACATGGCCAAGATCAAACGACGTGATACAGAGGAAGAAAACACCCCTCTGACGCCGGAAGAACTCGAGGAGTTCAAGACACTCCTAACCGAAAAGAAGAGCGCGTTGCTGGCGGATAGTCAGCAGGCTCGCGCCCAGATTCAGGAGAACCAGGACAAGCTGCCCGACGAGGTCGATCTCGCGACGGCCGAGTACGAGGCTGCATTCGCATATCGCCTTCGCGACCGCGAGAAGTTCCTGCTGAAGAAGATCGACAAAGCCCTGGTCCGCATCGAAGAGGGCGAGTACGACGAGTGCGAGAGCTGCGGCGGCATCATCGCCAAGAAGCGGCTGATGGCGCGCCCTGAAGCGACGCTGTGCATCGTATGCAAAGAAGAGCAGGAGCAGATCGAGAAGGGCTTCCTCAAAAAGCGGCATATCCGCGAAGAAGAGTTCAAGTTCTAGTCGTCAGTCGGTGAAAGCCCGCGCAGTCCCTGCGATCGGGTCGCTTTCCAGTCGGCAACGGTATCGCGAGATTCTCAACATCTCGCTGCCGATCATCCTTGCGCTCACCTCTCAGAACCTGCTGAACATCGTCGACACGTGGATTGTCGGCCGCTTGGGATCACTGGCGCTGGCGGCCGTGGCGCTGTCGGCGACGACGAACTGGGTTGCGTCGTCGTTCTTCATCGGACTGGGCTCCGGCGTTCAGGCGTTGGTCGCGCGACGGGTGGGCGAGCGAAACCTGCCGGGGGCCGCGGCCGCGCTGAACAGGACGTTGATCTTCTGCGTATACGCAGTGGTTCCGCTGGCGATCCTATGCGCGACGTTTGCCGACACCATTCTGGCGATCAGCACCTCACGCGACGACGTGCTGCTGGTCGGCACGCCGTATCTGGCTATTCGCTTGTCCGGGCTGCCGTTTCTGGCCGCAAACTTCGCCTTTCGCGGGTACTGGAACGGGCTGGGGATGTCCCAGGTCTACCTGCGCACCATTCTGGTCATCCACGCTGCGAACGTGGTGCTCAGCTACGGCCTCGTCTTCGGCGCCCTCGGCATGCCCGAGCTCGGGATCTTCGGCGCCGGCGTCGGCAGCACGGTGGCCCAGGCGCTCGGTACGGCCTACTACTGCTACCTGGCCCGCCGGGTCGGCTCCAAAGAGGCCTTCCTGAGCCGCAAGCACACCTGCTCGCTGCGAGCGTTGTTGAAGCTGGGCGCGCCCGCCGGGATTCAGACGTTGCTTTTCAGCACCGGCTTCTTGATCTTCTTTATGATCACCGACCGTCTTGGCGCCAAAGAGCTCGGCGCGAGCCAGGTGCTGGTCACCATGGCCCTGGTCAGCATTCTGCCCGCCGTCGGCTTTGGACTGGGCGCGGCGAGCCTGGTCGGCCAGGCGCTGGGAGCGCAACGGCCCGCGGACGCGCGCACGTGGGGATGGATGACGATGATCGCCGGCTGCGTGTTCGTAGGCGTCGTGGGCGGAGTCGAATCACTGACGGCCGGCTGGTGGATGGACATGTTCATCCCCACCGACCCGGAGGCCGCCGCTGTCGGAACGCCCGCCCTGCGCATTATCGGCGCGATCATGGTGCTCGACGCGGTCGGCGTGATCCTCTCCAACACCCTGATCGGCGCCGGCGCAACACGCCAGGTGCTGTTCTGGTCCGTGGCCACCCAATACGGCATCTTTTTACCGCTGGCCTGGTACCTGGGCCTGCATCTGGGCCTCGGCCTGGTGTCGTTGTGGGGCGCGTGGGCCTTCTATCGTGTGCTTTTCGGGCTCTGCATGATCGGGCTGTGGCGGGGCGACTCGTGGCTGGGAATCAAAGTCTGAGGGCGAAAGGCCCTACAGCATGCGGTTGATGGCGGGACGCGGCCTGAATCGCACAAAGCGCTCCAGGTTGGGCTTTTGCCCGATCGTCCAGACGCCGAAGTTGCCGATGGCCGCGCGACGATTCAGAACCAGCTCGGTGGCCAGTGCCTTGCCGAACGCGCTTGCGATCGCGTTTTCATGTTCCAGGGCTGTCAGCAGCTCGTCGGTGAGCGCGTTGTGTTCCAGGACGCCGTTGAGGGCGTCGGATGCCCTGAAGGACAGCGCCTTGTTGGAATATCCACCCACCGGCATGCGGGTGCTGGGGTTGATCTCCACTGTGCCGGACTCTTCCGTCACGATGAACGAGCCGGCGTGGCCACAGACCGCTTCTGACGAGTCGCGCAACGACCGAATGATGTTCGCCAGCCACTGCAGCATGGCATCCGCATCGTGCGCCCCGCCGCTGATTTCGACCGCTCTTCGGACCAAATCGTTGGACATGCGCCAGACGATAACACAGATGTGCACCACTGACAGTACGCGCCGAGTTGACGATCAGACGTGGCGGGGCGTACCTTCTCATCCTTGGAGGAGAGTTGAGTAAGAAGTTCCCGGACTACATTCCGCCGACCAAGATCGCGTACATCTCCGGTCGCCCGGCAGCGCTGCATCTGCGTAAGTGCAAGCTTGTGCTGGAGCGGGAGGATGGCCAGAGCTCGGAGTACATCTTCGATCAGGCCAACATCGCTATCGGTGCGATGGAAGACAACGATCTGGTCATCGAGGACGATACGGTGTCCCGGTATCACTGCCGGATCTACCAGGACGAGAACTCCTACCTGCTGCAGGATCTGGACTCGACCAACGGCACCTTCATCAATCGCGTGCGCATCAAAGAGGGCTACCTGAAGCCCGGCTGCACGCTGACGGTCGGCAAGACCGACGTGCGCTTCCAGAGTCTGGACGAGCGCGTGGAGATCCTGCCGTCCAACCGCGAGGCGTTTGGCGCCATCGTCGGCAAGTCGGTCAGGATGCGTGAGATCTTCGGCATCCTGGAGAAGATCGCACCCACAGGGGTCACCGTCGTCATCGAGGGTGAAACCGGTACGGGTAAAGAGGTCGTCGCACGGACCGTGCACGAGACGTCCAGCCGATCCAAGGGCCCCTTCGTGGTGTTCGACTGCGGCGCAGTGCCCGAGAACCTGATCGAGTCGGAGCTCTTCGGCCATGAGAAGGGGTCGTTTACCGGCGCCATCATGGCGCGACAGGGCCTGTTCGAGATGGCGCAGGGCGGCACCATCTTCCTGGACGAGCTGGGTGAGTTGAACCTGGACCTGCAGCCCAAGCTGCTGCGCGCCCTGGAGCAACGCGAGATTCGGCGGGTCGGCGCAAACAAGTCGATCAAGATCGACGTGCGCGTCATCGCCGCGACCAACCGCAACCTGGAGGAAGAGGTCAAGCACGGCCGCTTCCGTGAGGACCTCTTCTATCGCCTGAGCGTAGTCCGGCTGGTGTTGCCGCCGATGCGCGAGCGGCGTGAGGACATCCCGCTGCTGGTGAAGCACTTCCTGCGCAACGCGCGCTTCAACCGGGAGTCAAACAACCGGGTGCGCATCAAGGGCATCTCGCGCGACGCGCTGGACTGCCTGATGAACTACCACTGGCCCGGCAACGTCCGCGAGCTGGTCAATGTGATCGAGCGCGCGTGCAGCTTCGCCGAGACCGAGTACATCCAGCCTGAGGATCTGCCGGAGCACATCTCCGGGATCGGGATCATCTCCCGGCGCGCCTCCGCTGAAGAGGCTACTGAAGAGGCGGCTGGGCTCACCACCGGCAACATCCCCCTGGGCGTACCGTTGGGTCTGCACGGCGGCGACGCGGGCGGCACGGTGATGCCATTGGGCATGTCCAAGACGTTCAAAGAGGCCAAAGAAGAGTGGGTCTCCACGTTTGAGCGCGACTACATCAGCAACCTGCTGCGGCGCAACGACGCCAACATCTCGCACGCCGCGAAAGAGGCGGAGATCGACCGCAAGTACTTCCGCAAGCTGATGAAGAAGTACAAGCTGGACAGCGAGAAGATCAAAGCCGAGGTCAAGGAAGAGAAGGGGTCCTCCTAAGCCGTCCGGCTCGCCTCCCCCCGCAACTCCTAAGGACAGACACCCGGCGCCACCACTGCGCCCGGCGAGCGCGTGGACGAGTTTGCGAAGTTGCTGCTGAGGTTCTCGCTGGTCTCATCGTCCCCACCGACACCGTTGCTGCCGGTGCCGGTCTCGGTGCCCTCGGTCTCCACGCAGCGCTGCGCCGAGAAGCCTGAGCCGGGCGCGCCCTGAGCGACCTGTGAAGCCGGCGCCGTGTCATCCACGTAGCTGTGCGTGTTGATCGTCACGCTGCTCCGCGTCATGCGCACGGACTCGGTGCTGCCCCAAATGATGTAGTCCACGTCGATCACGCCGTTGGTCGAGACGCCGTCCCACTTGAACAGCATGAGCATCTCGGCCGAGTTGGCCAGGCCGTGGCTGCCGCCGACATCGGTCTGGATCATGTCCGCAATCGTGTCTCCGCCGGCGCTGTCCACGATCTCATAGTCCGGATCGGCTCCATAGGCCGTGTTGTAGATGGACCCCTCGGCGATGCTGATCGTCTGATACGCACCGTCGGCGATCGTGGCCCCGCTCGGGAACTGCACCAGGAAGTCTGTGCTGCCGACGGTGACCGACCCGTCTTGAATCAGGTAATACGTGTTGAAGTCAGCGAGATAATAGTCCGTCAGCGTAATCGTCGCGCCGGTGTCGTTATGGATCTCGATGAACTCGTCAGTGGTCGGCGCCACGGCGATCTCGCTGATCTGGAGGTGACCCGCCCCGCAGGACAGGGAGGTACACACGCCGCCCGCGCAGTCAGTGTCCAACGCGCAGGTCTCGCCGTTCTTGAGCTTGCAGCCGCCGGCGCCGTCACAGACGTCCTGGCCCGTGCAGTCGGTGTTGGGATCGGTTCCGTGTGCCACGACCGCGCAGGTTCCGTCTGCCCCACCTGTCTTTGACTTCAGGCACGCGTTGCAGGTCGTGGCGCAGGATGTGTCGCAACACACGCCGTCATCGGCGGGGCAGTTTCCATTGTCGCACTCAGTACCCGCGCTGCAGGCCACGCCATCGTTCTTTTTGCACACCGAGCTGGAGCACGTGTGGTTGGCGATGCAGTCCGCGTTATCGGCGGCGTCGCAGGCGGCGTTGGTGGTCGCCAGATCGGCGCACGCCGAGCTGATGCATGTGTTGAGACACTCGCTGTTGGCGGAGCACGCCTGGGCGTTGTCCAGGAGGCACTGCCCGCCACTGCAGGTGTGGTTAGCGGCACAGTCATCGGTCGCATCGCAGGCCCCGTTGGTCGACGCCAGATCGGCGCACGCCAGCGAGATGCACGTGTTCAGGCACTCACTGTTGGCGGCGCACGTCTGCGCGTTGTTCAGCAGGCATTGGCCGCCACTGCAGGTATGATTCGCCGCGCAGTCATCGGTGGCGTCACACGTCCCGTTTGTGGACGCCAGATCGGCGCACGCAAGGCTGATGCACGTGTTGAGGCACTCGCTGTTGGCCGAGCACGTCTGCGCATTGTTCAACAGGCACTGACCGCCGCTGCACGTGTGGTTGGCGGCACAGTCATCGGTGGCGTCACACGTCCCGTTCGTGGACGCCAGATCGGCGCACGCAAGGCTGATGCACGTGTTGAGGCACTCGCTGTTGGCGGAGCACGTCTGCGCGTTGTTCAACAGGCACTGACCGCCGCTGCACGTGTGGTTGGCGGTGCAGTCGTCGGTCGCGTCGCACGCCCCATTCGTGCTGGATGCGTTGGCGCACGCCAGGCTGATGCAGGTGTTGAGACACTCGCTGTTGGCCGAGCACGTCTGCGCGTTGTTCAGCAGGCACTGACCGCCGCTGCACGTGTGGTTGGCGGCACAGTCGTCGGTGGCGTCACAGGTC
>CAZJHX010000141.1:22695-28317 GCA_964545715.1 uncultured Myxococcales bacterium | reverse complement strand
GTCGAGCGCGCCCGTAATGATCTGGGGTGACGTGGCGTCGCAGTCGCCCGTAGAGCTGGCGGTCCAGGGCTCGGTGACGGCGCAATGGCACGCGCTGTCGGTCTCCAGGCCGAAGCCGTCGCTGTCGTCATCGCGGTAACGCACGGTGCAGCCGATGGCGTTGACCTCGTCGAGCTCGCCGTCGCAGTCGTTATCCACGTCGTCGCACGCCTCGGTCTGCGGGACGGGTGCGTCGCACGCCGACCAGCCGTGGGTCTCGCAGGTCCGGTTGCCGCCGCACTCGCCGAGGTCGTTGGAGACCGTGCAGCTCTCGCTGGTCCCCACGACCTCTTGTGTGCACGTGCACGATGACGTGGTGGGGATGCACACTGCGGAGGCGTCTTCCTCATCGGCGTCGGTGCAGTTGTAGCCGATATCGCACGGGCCTTCAGTGCCGCACGGAGACAAGCAGAAGCGGCCCTCTTCGCCGACCTCCCGGCACAGAAGCCCGTCATCGGCGCAGTCGGCGTCGGTCTCGCAGCTCTCACAGGCCGGGATCACGCCAGGCACGCACAACCACACCTCGTCCGGGCCTGCCTCGTCCTGCAGCTCGCAGTGCCAGCCGTCCAGACAGCCGTCCACGCACGGGGTGGTGCAGACGCCACCGTCGGGTCCGGTCACGCAGAAGCCGCTCTCGCACTCCAGGTCGCCGTCGCAGGCGTCGCCGAACTGAGCCAGTCCGCCGCCATCTGGCGTCGGGCCTTCGTCGTGCGGAAGCTCCGCAGGCACGCCGTCCTCGATGTTAGTGATGCCGTCCTGTCCCAAGATCACGGGTTGCCCCGGATCGCCATCCTGGCAGGCGACCGCCAATAAAAAGCCTGTCGCCACGCGCACGCCAAGGCCCAGCCTGCGTCCACACTTCATATGTCCCAGCCCCTCGATATTGTCTCGACCACGGTCATCTTACCAAAATCGCGGGAACTTTCGTGTCGGTCGGAAATCAGACGTTTTCACGGAGGTGCCTGAATGCGAATTCGGATGTTCTCGCCATTGTTGGCGATGTTGTTGTGCTGTTGTGTCACCCCCGCCGTCGCCGCGGACTTCTCGGCTTGGTGGGATGGCTCGGACCTCGTGATCACGGGCCGCGCGGGGGCGCGGATCAAGGTGTTTGACGCGACCGAAAAGCCGGTCGCCGGCGGTCGCGTCGGCGAGGATGGGCAGCTGCGGTTGCGCGGTCAGGGGCGCGTGGACCCGATGCTGCGCCTGGTCTCCATCGACGGCAAAGTCGGCGCGCTCAGTGCGCTGTTTCCCGCCGCGGAGATCACGGCGGTGCTGCCGGCCAAGCTATCGGCCGGGCTGCCCCTGACCCCGCACGTCCGCCTGCTCGGTCGTCACCTCGGCAAGCCGATGGCCGGGCTGGACGTTAACGTGCGGCTGACCTGTGGCAAGAAAGTGTACGAACTCGGCAACTTCAAGACGGACGAACGCGGAGTCGCGGCACTGGGTTCCGAGACGGGAACGGTGGTCCCGTCGCAGGCTCGCGGCTCGTGCTCGTTGGAGGCGACTGCAGCCGGGGCGCTGGTGCGCCAGACGGTGCAGATCACGCGCGGCGCGCAGCTGGTCGTGAGCACGGACCGCCCGGTGTATCAGCCGGGGCACACAATCGCTGTGCGGGGGCTCGCGCTCGACCTGGGCACGTCCAAGCCGATCGCCAGGGGCAAGGCGCTGCTGGAGCTGCTGGACACTCAGAGCAACGTAGTGGGCCGAAAGCGGCTGAAGACCAGCGAGTTCGGCCTGGTCAACGCGGGCTTCAAGGTGGCGGACGGCTACACGATGCCCAAGATGACACTGCGCATGACCCTGGGCGGCGCCACGGCGACAAAAACAGTGAAGGTGGGGCGCTATCGGCCACCGCAGCTGACGGTGGAGGTGGACCCGACCCAGCCGGCCTACGAGCCGGGCGACGAGCTGGCTGTGCGCGTGCGGGTGGCGCGGCTGGATGGCGGGCCGACCGAGAAGACCCGCGTAGAGCTCACCGCGCACAGCGCTGGCAAGGTCGTGATCCGGCGGACCGCGCGGACCGACAGAGAGGGGTTTGCGCTGTTGCGCGGGCGCGTTCCAGACGAGGCGAGCGGGCTGTCACTGAGCGTCCGGGCGGAGACGCCTGGCGGGCGCGTTGGCAACGCGAGCCGGGATGTTGCCATCGATGACGGCCGCATCGGCGTGTGGGCTGTTCCCGAGAGCGGGTATCTGGTGCCCGGGGTCATCAACGGTGTCTGGATCGTCACGCAGCGCCCGGATGGGACGCCTGTGGAGGCGCGGCTGACCGTGGTGGCGAGCCGCAAGCGGGTCCGGGGCGCTACCGCTAAGAACGGCATCGGGTTCGTGCGGGTGCCGCTGGGCGACAGAACGCCGCGATTGGAGGTCACGGCGCAGGCAGGCAAGCGGCGAGGGATGCGCGCTGTCGATGTTGGTGGGCGCGGGGGAAAGGCGCTGCTGCACCTCGACCGCACCGTCGCCGGTGCCGCGGAGACGGTCAACGCCACGCTGTTGGCGCCTGGCTCTGACGGCACAGTGGCGGTCTTTGACCTGGTGCAGGGAGACCACGCGGTGGCCAGCCGGACGGCGCCTATGCGCGCCGGCAGTGCGCGCGTGACGTTTGAGATGCCGTCCGGGCCGGCGGGCACGATTCGCGTGCACGGCTGGACGCTGGCCAACAACCGCGTCGTCGGGGACGCGCGCCTGATGCTGGTGGACGATCCCCGCGACCTGCGTGTGGAGCTGAAGGCTGATCAGGAAACCTATCGGCCTCGCGAAGAGGCGACAGTGCATATTCGCGTTGTGGACGGGGCAGGGCGCCCGGTGAGCGCGGCGCTGGGCCTCACGGCGGTCGACAAAGGGCTGAAAGCGCTGGGGCTGGAGCAGCCCGGTGTGGAGCAGGCGCTGGCGCGACTCGGCGCACGCTGGGACAAGCCCGTGGTAGAGGTGCCGAAGTGGGCGCGGACAGCGCTGTTCGAGGCGCGTGACAGGCAGCGTCTCGGCGTGCTGGCGTCGGCGGCAAACGCGGCGGTTCGGCTGCCTGCGCCGCAGAACACACAGGCGCGGCGGGCGTTTGGGGCGTCCCACGCGTTTCGTCCGGCGGTGGAGCGCCGGACGCGCCGCATCGCCAAGGCTCTGACGAAATATTATGGTCGCAGCCGCTCGCGTCGGGACAAGAAGGTGGGCACGGCCAGGCTGATCGCAACAAAGGTGCTGGACCGGCGCGTGTTGAAGGATCCGTGGGGACGCCCGCTCAAGACCCGGCTGGAGATCGACAAGAGCTGCTGCCGCGCAATGGTGGTGGTGACGTCCAGCGGTGTCGACGGCAAGCACAAGACGCCCGACGACATCGAGACGCGCGCAAGATTCGACAACTTTCACAAGCGGCTTTGCGCGTGCATGGCCCGGATTGCCATGGGCAGGCATGGTGTGGGCGGCCTGGGCATGCGGGGCGTCGGTTACGGCGGCGCGGGCCACGCGGTGGGCTTTCGCAAGCTGCCGACCTTCCGCAGTGAGTTTCCGGAGACGCTGGCGGTCGAGCCGGCGCTGATCACCGACGAGGACGGACGGGCCAGCTGGCGGGTGCGTCTGGCGGACAGCCTGACGACCTGGCTGGTGCAGGCGCGCGCGGTGAGTCGGGTCGGCGGTCTCGGCGGCGGCCACACCGAGCTGCATGTGGAGCAGCCATTCAGTGTGGACGTGAGCCTGCCGGCGTCGCTGACGCGGAAGGACGCTATCGACCTACCGGTCTCGGTTACGAACCGCAGCCGGTCCCCTCAGACAGTCGAGTTGAAGGCGCGGGCGGGCGGAGCGCTGCAGGGCGAGCTGATCCGTAGCGTGGAGGTGCCGGCGCAGGCGACGAGAGCGGTCCTGCTGCCGGTTCAGGCACGCGAGGCGGGTGAGGGCTGGATCGAGGTGCAAGGCAACAGCGCCAGCCTGGCGGACGCGGTCCGACGCAAGGTGGTGGTCGATCCCGGCGGCATGCCGGTCGCGCAGACAGTGTCGGGCGCTGTCGTAGCGGGCGCCGAAACCGCGATGGCGATGGCGGTGGAGTCCGGCGGCATCGAGGGCACCCGCCACGTAAAGCTGCGCCTGTATCCGAGCGCGCTGGGCGCGGCAGTGGAGGGCCTGGAGTCGCTCATCGCGGCCCCCCATGGGTGCTTTGAGCAGACCTCCGCGACCACCTACCCCAACGCGTTGGTGCTCGACTATCTGAAGGGCCGCACCCTGGCGCCGAACCCAGAGGTAACGGACAAGGCGCGAGCATTTCTGA
This sequence comes from uncultured Myxococcales bacterium, assembly GCA_964545715.1. Lineage (GTDB taxonomy): Bacteria > Myxococcota_A > UBA9042 > CAZJHX01. Next base: position 24,026 of record CAZJHX010000141.1, on the reverse strand, counting down.
AGGCCGGCTGGACGCGCTTGATCGGCTACGAGGTCGAGGGTGGAGGCTTCAGCTGGTTCGGCAACGCGCCCGCCAACAAGATCCTGACCGCGTTCGGCGTCATGGAGTTCGAGAAGATGGGCACCGTCATGAAGGTCGATCCGAAGGTTGCCGAGCGCACCCGCACGTGGCTCATGGCCCAGCGTCGCCCGGACGGCGCCTGGGACCCCGACAAGTCCTACCTGCACGCGGAGAGCTGGTCCACGATACAAAATAGCGCGCTGCCGGTCACCGCCTACATCACCTGGGCGCTGGCACGCACCGGCACGGACGCCAAGGGTCTGGAGAAGTCGGTGGCCTGGCTCATCGAGCACGCGGACCAGGCCGACGACCCCTACATCCTGGCCCTGGTCGCCGTCGCCCTGACCACGGCCGACCCGACCTCGCCCGAGAGCGCCGCCGCCCGGACGCGCCTGCTGGCCCTGTCCGAGACCACCGACAAGGGCCGCCAATGGAAGAGCAAGACCTCCACCGCGACCTTCTCCACAGGCATCAGCGCGTCCCTCGAGACAACGGCCCTGGCCACGATTGCCCTCATGACCGGCCGCGATCACCCCACCGAGGCGCAACAAGCCCTGGATTACCTCCTGACGAAGCGCCGCCCCGGAGGAGGCTGGCCCACCACCCAGTCGACAGTCCTGGCCCTGGACGCGCTGCTCCAAGCCAACGCCTCCACCAAAGAGGCGACGGGCACCCTGACCATCAAGACCCCAACAGGTCTAACAACCCAGCACATAACGGCCCAGGACTACGACGTAGTGCGCACCATCGCTCTACCGTCCAGCCCGGGTCGCCTCGCCCTGAAGGCCACCCTCAAGGGCCAGGGAGCCCTCCAATACCAGCTCTCAGCGACCCGAAACGTGCCGGCCGCGCCCACTAACTCACCGCTAACCCTGACCCTGCAACACCCGCAGACCGCCACCCAAAACACCCCAATCCAGGTGACGCTCAACCTCAAAACCACCACCCCGGTGCGCATGCCGACCATCCAGGTCAGCATCCCAGCAGGCTTCGACCTCGACCCCATCTCCCACCCGGCCATCCAAAAACACGAAACCCTGGGCCGCCACCTGACGCTGTACCTCGCCCGCCTGACCCCGGCCACCCCGCTAAATCTCACCTACACGATGACCCCCCGCCGCACGGGCACCCTGAACCCGGGCCCGTCGAGAGCCTGGCCGTACTACAACCCGGACCAGACGACTTGGCTGGAACCCGCCCCCGTCCACGTCACTCCCTGACCCCCGCCCGCAGGGCTCATAAACGGCCCACATGATTCATGTACGGCTTTT
>CAZJHX010000141.1:0-22595 GCA_964545715.1 uncultured Myxococcales bacterium | reverse complement strand
GTGACGCCAAAAGCGCTCATAAACGGCCTACATGATTCATGTGCGGCTTTTGTGACGCCAAAAGCGCTCATAAACGGCCTACATGATTCATGTGCGGCTTTTGTGAGAACTGCGCCTGCGCCGGGTGGCGTGTTTGCGAGGCCGCGTCAGGCCGGGCGGGAGAGTGCCTGGCGGAGGCCGAGCTGGAGACGGATGGCCTCTACGATGGCCGGATCCGGCGGGGTGGCCCGCAGGCGCCTTATGGTGCTGGTGCTGACCCCGAGGAGGGCGGCGAGGTCCTTGGCTCTCAGGCGATCGGCGGCCACGTGCACTGCTGCGGTGCGGGCGGCGTGCGCTTCTTTGGTTGGGCGGCGGTTGGTCAGGGTGGGCAGGGCGACCGCGGCGGCTGCGGCGTCGGGGAGGTGGTCGAGGGGACCGTCGGCTGGTTGGAGGTCGTTGACGCCCAGGGCCTTCAGGAGGTCGGCTCGGGTGACTCTTGGAAGGGCCTCGCGCACGGCGGTGCGGGTGTAGGCGCCGGTGGTGCGCAGGCCGAGGAGGTCCGGGAGGTTGCCGGCTTCGTGGCGGGGGTCTGTGGTGATGGCGTGGTGGTCGTGCTGGTGGAGGATGTAGCGGAAGAGGTTTTGCAGGTGGTTTTGGTCTCTTATGGGTTTGACGTAGACCTTGGCGAAGCCTGGTTGGGTCGGGCGTCTCTTGGTAAGCGAGATCTCGGCTCGGCGCGCCAGCTCGTTGGTGGTGGCGGCGTCGGCCAGGGTCGCTAGATGCAGATGGGTGTCTGCGAGGCGAAAGGCCAGGAGGCGGTGCTGGTGGCCTCGGGTGAGGATTGCGTGGGCTACTCGGCGGCGCCAGGGGGCGTTCTTGGCCAGCACTCGGCCGTCGCGAAGCTTGAGAATGGCGTGATGTCCTAACGGATCCATGCACCACGATAGTGGCGGGCCGCGAGGTGGCAAGGGGTGAGCCACGTTTTTTGTGGTGGCTAGGCTACGCCCCGCTGTGCTCGTAGTAGGCCAATGTCTCGACGGCACCGCGGGGCAGGCCCAGGAAGTCGGTGGCCTCGTCTTCGTACTTGAAGAAGCCGACCGCCTTCAGGCGGCCCAGTTTGCAGATGCCCTTGGCGATGCGGCGCTCCCACGGGCGGGCGCCGAAGACGGCGAGCTGTTTGACCGTTCCTCTGTTCTTCAGCAGCCACTTTCCGAGCACGAGCTGGGCGCTGAGCGGGGTGCCGGTGAGGCGGGTCATGTCCACGACGGAGCGGGTCTGTTGGCCCGGCTCGAGGCGGGCTGCCGCTGTTTCGAGCATGCCGAGAAAGGCGCGCGTGCCGCCCATCGAGCCGCGGCCGTTGAAGCGCACCACGCCGATCAGCGACTCCTCTACAACGACGAAGCGGAAGAAGCCGCCGTCGTCACGCCAGGAGTCATCAACCAGCAGCATCGGGTGGGGTGTTCTCCTGGGCGCGGAACTTCTCGTAAAGCTCGACGTCTCGGCGGTTGCCTACCGCGAACGGGACGCGCTGGTGGATGCCGTCGGGGTGCACATCCAGAATGCGCTTGGTGCCGGTGGAGCCGTAGCCGCCGGCCGCCTCAGCGATGAAGGCCAGCGGGATGGCCTCGTACAGCAGGCGCAGCTTGCCGTCCTTGTTTTTCGAGTCTTCGGGATAAAGGAAGACCCCGCCGTAGAGCAGGTTGCGGTGAAAGTCCGCTACCAGCGAGCCGATATAGCGCGACGTTGTCTTGCGGTACCGAGCTTCTTTGCCGCTCTTGATGTGGTCCAAGAAGGCCTGGGTGCCGCTGGGCCAGTTGGCTGAGTTCTTCTCGTTGACGCTGTAGCAGCGGCACGCATCCGGAATGCGGATGTCGTGGTGGCTGAGCAGAAACTCGCCGTACTCGGGGTCCAGCGTAAAGCCATGGACGCCGTCGCCCGTGCTGTAGACCATCATCGTGCTCGAGCCGTACACGGAGTAGCCGGCCGCGACCAGCATGCGGCCCGGCTGCAGAAAGTCCTCGCGCTCCGGATCCGCGCCCGGGCTCACCTTTCGATAAATGGCAAAGATGGTGCCTATCGTGACGTTGGCGTCGATGTTGGAGCTGCCGTCCAGCGGGTCGAAGAGCAGGATGTAGCGGCCCTTCTCGATGGACCGCGGCAGCTCGATGATGTCCGCCTCTTCCTCGCTGGCCATGCCCGCGATGAGACCGCTGTACTGAAAGCTCTCTTTGATGACGCGGTTGGCGAACTCGTCCAGCTTGGCGACATGCTCGCCCTGAACGTTGACCTGACCGGTCATGCCCAGCACGTTCAGCAGGCCCGCCTTGTTTACGTTGCGGCTGATGATCTTGCAGGCCAGCGCCATCGTGGTGAGCAGCATGGTGAGATCGCCGCTCGCGTCTGGGTGGCCCCGCTGCTCCGTCATGATGTGACGGTGAATCGTGATGACGTCTACCATAGGGGGGCGGATGGTAGCCCGATCAGATGCGGATGTCAGCCCCCATGCTGAAGACGAATCCGTACGCATCGCGGCTCAGTTCATCGAGCGGCGCGGTAAACGAGATGTACGGGTGAATCACGCCCAGGTTGGCCCAGGCGCCCGCCGTCATCGTGTGGATCGTCTGGTCCAGCTGCGCCTCGCCAAACGCGAAGCTGCTGTCCGCCATCGTCACCATGTTCACGCTCTCCAGCGCCAACGTCACGATGCCCAGGTTCGCGCCAAGGCCCACGTTGGCCCTGAAGAAGCTCTGGAAGTCGTCATGCGTCACCTGCGCCGTATCCCAAAGCAGGTCCACGCCCACATCGGCCCGCAAAAAGACCACGCCCGCGTTCCACACCGGCGACGCCGACATGCGCAGCCCAAACGTGTTCGGCTGCGTGTTCAGATGGTCGGTCACGCGCGCAAAGTTCGAGAACGCATTGGTCGAAAAGCCCGCGATCGAGTCGTCCGCCGTGGGCAACGTCAACCCCAGCCGGAGGATCAGATCCAGCGGACCCAGGTCACGCTTCTGAAAGCCGCCAAGCTCGAGATTGCCAAACGCCGTGATCTCCTCGCGCCCGTCGCCGGACACGATGTTGCGCGCCAGCGGGATGCTCAGATAACCACCGTAGTCGCCCATGGCGACCTGGCCGTGAAGCTCGGTGCGAAAGAAGGTCTCCTCGACCGTGACGTCGCGCGCCTGGTCCCGAGGAAAGCCAAAGTCCATCCGTAGCCCGATCTCTGTTTGATCGCGCATCCGGTCCATTGAAAAGGTCTGTCCCCACGCGGGAACGGCCATGGCGGTGAGGGCGGCCACCAGCACTACATTTCTCATTTGACGTCCTCCCGGATTTCGTCGCCAGCGCCACTTCAGACGGCGCGACGTCCCCGGGAATTCAAATCACTGAATTTTCAGGTCGTCGATCAGCACGGCTGTATCCAGGGTCGGGGTCCCGACGTTCTCCACCGAGATCGTCAGCCGGACCGGCCCTGCGCCCGCCCACGGGCTGATGTTGAACGTCTGCACACCCCAATCGGTCGCCGTCACGTCCTGCCCCTCAAACTTGCAGGCGTCGGTGAGCAGCGGCGGGTTCTCCTCGGTGTAGCAGTCTCCGCACGCACACGTACTTGGCGGCTCGCACGGCGACGGGAGGCAGGCGGCGCCACCCGAGATCTCGTCCCATCTGCACATGTCGGAGACCGTGCAGTCCCGAATCATCTCCGTCGCTGAACCGTCAAACTTGCTCAGCGACACCTCCCACTTGTCCTGGAAGCTCGACAGCCCGCACGACATCGGCATCTCCGCCGTGTAGTACCGCCACGAGAAGCTCATCGTCTTAGCCCCCGCCGGGATGCAGAAGCTCTGTGTGATGTCCCCGGAGAGCGCCGTAAAGCCCAGCCCGGTCGCCACCAGCGCCATGCGCGTCCCCTCCACCGGCTTCGCGCCGCAGAAGACCGGCACCTGGGCCACGTCACCATCGACGCTCCACCCCATCAAGCCCGGATCCTCAAAGTCAGAGTTCAATACGCCCTGGGTGGCAAAGTTCACGCCGCTGCTGCCCGCCATCACCGCCTGCGTGGACGGCTCCTCGGGGTCGCTGGCAAAGCACATCGCGTCCGCCACCGTCTCTTTGTCGTCGATCACTCCGCAGAACAGCTGCGAGCCGATCTCGGTGGCAAACTCTTCGCTGACCAGCCCGTTGAAGCCCACATACGATCCGGCGCCCGCGCCCAGAAACGCCATCGCCATGCTGCCATTCCACAAGCTGTAGCAAGCGCCGCCATAGACCACCGAGTTCGGCAGCCGCCCCGAATACCGCGACACAAACGAAGGCAGCACGCCGTACGTCTCATGCCCCAACACCAGCCGCCCGCGCTGCAGGTCCGCCTGAGTCTGCGAGACGCACTGCCGGCCGCCGGGATCCGACGAGATCTCCACGCACTCAGCCCCCGCCGGGCAGTCCTTGGTCTTCTGGCAGGTCGCCGTGTGATCCAGCAGCTTCGTGCAGTCGATCGACTCGCCGGTCCACCAGACCTCCTGAGCCCCGCCATGACGCCAGCGGTAGTCCTCGACCGCATCCTTGTCCATGTCCGAGAAATACGCACCGCCGTGCCCGGAGAACCCAATCAGCCCGCTACCGCCCAGATGGCGCAGCGCCTTCAAGTTCGCCGCCGGCCCGTTCAGCGGCCCGTTCAAGTCAAACGGCGGACACGTCTCAGCGTTGCCCAGCTTGTCAGCCGCCACCGCCAGCTCATCCGCCACCTTGTTGGCATGCAGCAGCGTCGCCCGGCGACTGCCGACCTCACCCGCTCGGAAGCCCTTCGGTACCCCCAGCGGCACCGCCCCCAGTACGCCGTTTTGGAACCGGACCCAGATCCCCCAGTCGCCTACCGCGCGGCCAACCTCCGCGACCTTCACCGAGCCGCCCGAGTCAAAGGCCGCGACCTCCGCCTTGTCCAGCCCCGGCTCATGAATCCCCGTGGAGTCATACGCCGACTTCGCCGCGGCCAGCGTCGCGCTCATCGAGTTGCAGTCGCCCACCGACACCCGAGTGATCACGTCCACACACGCCGACGGCGTCGCGATGACCCCACCCGGCGTCTGCAGCCGCACCCGGAAGCACTTGCGCCCGACCTCAGTCGTCGCCTGCGTCCGGCACCCGCTGTACACCCGATCCCCAATGATCGCGTCACAGTGCCCGGCCTCATCGCTGCCGCCGTCGTCCCACAGCTTGGACACGTCCGGTGGTGACACATCCGTGCCGTCGTCTTCCACCAGATACAGATTCACCTGGTCCGCCTGCACCTCGCCGATCGGCACCGACAGCGAGAACTTCAGCTGCTGCGTCTCACCCACATAGATGTGGTCCGGTGTAATCTTCAACTGTAGCCCGGACGCCTGCGACGGGTTGGACGTGATGATCACGCTGTCCGTCGTCGCCGTAATGCCGTCCGACGCCACCGCCGTCACCGTGATCTCGTTGTCGCCCGGGTCCAGCGGAATGCCGCCCGTCTGCCAGAACGCCGCCACGGGCGCGATCTCCTGCGTGGTCGAGCCCTTGGTCCAATGCAGCGTCGCCACATCCCCAAAGACCACGCCACCAAGCGTCACCGTCCCGCCCGGATACTGATACCCGGGCTGCCCGGTCGGGCTCGTGATCCGCACGCCGATCTCCGCTGCGGGAAACGGCTTGTCCAGCTTGTTGCCGCCGCCGCAGACCAGGTCCAGTCCCCCTGCATCGGCGTCGTCCTCGACATCGCCGGTCGTCCCCGTCGGCTCGTCGACGTCACCGTCATCCGTCCCGGTCTCCGAGTCGGTCCCCGAGTCCGTCGTATCGACAGCGTCGGTGACATCGTCCTGACTCGGGCAGCCCACCAGCAACAGCAGAGCCACCCCAAAGCGCATCGTGCGCACTATCACTTCAGCCACACCAGGGTCACAGCGTCCCCTCCCTGCTCAGCATGAGCGACCTCAAACCGCGACACATACGGCGACGCCTTGAACCGCTCACGCAACCCCGCCTTCAGCCGCCCGGTGCCATGTCCATGCAAGATGTATCCGGCCGACCTGTTCAGCAGCATCGCATTGTCCAGAAACCGCTCGACCTTCTCCACCGCCTCGTCCAGCCGCATCCCGCGCACGTCGCACGTGTTGTCCGTTGAGCGCACCGGCCGCTCCTTCTCGCCGACCGAGATGCTCTGACGCTTCGGAGCGCGCTTGACCTGCGGCGCCTCTTTCGCCCGCCGCAGGTCCGCCACGCGCACCTTGGTCCGGATGCTGCCCACGGCCACCTCGGCCTTGTTGCCTTTCACCGCCGTAATGGTCCCATCCCGGTTGAAGGCCTCGATGAACACCTTGGCGCCCACCACCGCCTCGTCCGCCGACAGCAGGGCAGGGCGCCCATCGTCCTGCTTCCCGTCCGCCTCGCCCCTCAGGCGCGCCTCGACCTCCGACAGCTTCTTACGCCGCTTCTGCACCGCCTTGGCATCGGGATCCCGTTGAAGGTCACGCACCACTTGTCTCACCACCTCTCGAGCGGCATCCAGTTCGTTCAGCGCCTCGGCCCGCTCGGCCCGCACCAGCGCCTCTGCCTGCTCTTCCATCTGCCGCTTGCGCGCCGCCAGCTCGTCGTTTTGTCGCTGCAGCTCGGCCGTCAGGGTCTCCGCCTGCGCCCGCTCAGCCGCCAGCGCCTCCCGCTCCTCGTCCAGCCGGCGCAGCACGCGCTCCATGTTCTGATCCGGATCACCAAAGATCTCGCTTGCGCGGTCGACGATCCTCTTGTCCAGGCCCACCTTCAGCGCGACCTCCAGACCCGACGACGATCCCGGCATACCCATGCGCAGCCGGTAGTCCGGCTCGCTGGTCTTCTTGTTCAGCGCTACGGCCGCGTTCGAGAACCGCTGATCCTCCAACGACAGCGTCTTCAGCCGCTCGTAATGCGTCGTCACCGCGCCGACCGCGCCCCGATCCGCAAGCGACTCCAGCACAGCGATCGCCAGCGCCGCGCCCTGGCCCGGCGCCGTCCCTACGGCCAGCTCGTCCAGCAACACCAGCGCGCCCTCCGTCACCGCGTCGAGCACCGTCTGCAGCCGCTCCAGATGCCCGGTAAACGTACTGAGATCCGCCTGCAGGTCCTGGTTGTCGCCCATCAGCGTCAACACCTGCGTAAACGCCGGCAGCGTCGAGTCCGGCCCCGCCGGAATGTGCATCCCGGCCCGCGCCATCAGCGCACACAGCCCCAGCGTGCTCAGGGTCACCGTCTTGCCACCCGCGTTCGGCCCGGTCACAACCAGCATCTGCAGCGGCCCGCCCAGGTCGATGTCGTTGGCCACGACAGGTACACCGCGCAGCACCAGCAGCGGGTTTCGCGCCGCCGCCAGGTGCACATCGCCTTTCTCGTTGATCTGCGGTGCGTGCGCCTGCAGCTCATCCGCCAGCCGCGCGCGCCCATATAATACGTCTATCTCCGCCACCGCATCGAGCGCCTCTTCAACCTCGCCGCGATGCTCACCGACAAGCCGCGTCAGCTCCGCCAGAATGCGATGCTCCTCACGCGCCACCGCCTGCTCGCACAGCTTCAGCTCGTTGTTGACGCTGACCAGCTCCGCCGGCTCGATGAACAGGGTCGCCCCGCTGTTGGAGCTGCCGTGAATGATTCCATCCACCTGCGCCTTCTCACCCGACCGCACAGGCAGCACATAACGGTCCTCCCGCACCGTGTAGTACGTGTCCATCAGGTGCTCTTCGACCCCGCGCTCGTTCAGCATGGACCGGATGCGCTTACGGATCCGCTCATGAAGGCTGCGCCGCTTACCCCGCAGGCTCTTCAGCTCATCACTGGCGTCGTCTGCCAGCACGCCGCGCTCGTCAAAGGCGTCATAAAGCTGATCGTGAACCCCGTCCATATCCGGCAGGCACTCGCCCAGCGCCGACAGCAGCGGAGAATCCTCCGCCCGGCTCTGCAGAAAGCGCCGCAGCAGCCACACACCGCGCAGCGTGTCCGCCACCCGCAGCAGATCCTCGGGCTCCAGCACCCCGTGCTTGGCGGCGTGGTCCAGAATCGGCCGGACATCGCTCAGCCCGCCGAAGGGCGGCACGTTTCCGCCATCCAGCAGCGCCCGCATCTGGGACGTTGCCGCGATCTCCCGGCGCACCCGATCCGCGTCGCGATACAGCGCAGCACGCCGCGCGAGCGCCTCTCCGGGCACCGTGCGCGTGTGATGCGCGACCCGCTCCAGCACCCGGCCAAAGTCCAGGTCAGCGAGCGTTCGCATTGGAACTTCAGCGGCCATCCGGCGCAGGTTAGACAGCAGAATCCATTTGATCAAGCGGACTTGCCTTGATAAACCACGCCCTATGAGAGCTGTGCTCGCCGTGATCGCACTCTCGATGTTGTCCGCAGGTTCTGCAGGCGCCGTCGAGCTGGAGCGCGCCTGGATGAGCCGTGGTGATCGGATCGTCGTCCTGAAGACCCAGACCGACGTGATGCGCGGCTTCGACGCGGTGTCGCTCGAGGTCCGCACCATCGCCCGCGGCGGCGCCATGAAGACCATCTCCCGCCGTCCGGTCCTGGTCGAGTCGCATCTCAGCTGGCTGGCCCGCAAAGGCGAGTACGAGCTCTATAAAACAGACATGCGCCGGACGCTGGCCGCGCTTCAGACCGAGTTCACAGCTCGCGGCTACGCGCCCGTCGTCACCCTGTCGCTGGCGCAGAGCGGGGTCCTGGACTTTTTCGGTGTTCCGCTCCTGCAAACCACGCACGCCAAGGGCACCCGCATCGCATTTCAGCACGCCGAGCGGGGTAGGGCGGTCACCATCGGCCGTGCCAAAGCCGAGACCCTGGCGCTGTCCCACGAACGCGAGGTCCGCCTGTCGCTGGCGCGCGTCGCCGCCGTCTCGATGTCCGCGGATAAGCGTTGGCTGATGGTCGCCGTCGACACCAATGTTCCGCTGCACGCGGAAGTACCCTGGCGTCGCCAATTGTTCATCCTTCCAATGCAGCGCGTCCTCCGCAGTCTGGACATCCCCCGCTCGCAGCTCGAGTCCGAGGACGTCAGCTGATCGCCGTGGCTGCTTCGCTGCGCACGCTCATCCTTATCGCGCTTCTGGCGGCGCTCACGTCCTGTAAATCTCGCAAGGGCCCGCCGCCTGATCCCGAGCCTGAAGACACGGCTGCGGCCTCCGCGTTGCAGGGGACCGGCATCGTCTCAACTGCGCGCGTGCGCGAGATGCCGTCCGAAAACCTGACGCGCGACGAAGCCCAGGTCTCGTTTCGCGTCCTGCGGGACGGCGTGGACGTGACCGAACAGGCCTGGATCGAGCTGCTGCCCGTCGATGCTCCCGCCGACACCGCCCCCGCCGGCGCCTCTCATGGCGGTGACATGATCGCGGTTCCCGTCGGCGATTATCGCGCGGCGATCCTGCTGCGCGCCGCAGAAACCGCGGTCGGGCAGGGCGGCATCGCGCGCATCTCCCTGGGGCCCGCGCAGCGCATCGCCGTGACGGTAGAGGTCTCATTTGCGACCGGGTCCTTGCTCGGACGCGCCACCAACCGCGGCCAGCCCGTGGACGACCGCACCACGATCACGCTGCGTACGCCCGGATCCGACCCCAAGGCGGACCCGACCGCGATCTTCTCAGCCGGTCGGACGCTGGTGCTGCCCACCGGCGAATACACCGCCGAAGCGGTATGGCGACCCGACGAGACATTCACGCGCACAACCACACGCAAGGTCACGGTCTCGGCCGGCCGCACCACAACATTCGACCTGCGGTTTGACCTGGCGCTGGGCCGACTGCGCCTCAACGTGCGCGACACCCGCGAGGAGCGCGACCTCGGATCCCGCGCCAGCGTCATCATCCGCAACAAGTCCGGCGTAGCCGCCAAAGGTCGCGCTACCTTCGCCTACACGCTCGTCGCGGGCGTCTACGACGTGCACGTCACCTACGCCGAGCCGCCGCTGATCCTGATCCGCAAGCTCAAGCGCAACGTGCGGGTGCCCGAAGGCGGCGACGCGGCGGTTGTGGACATCCCGCTGGCGCTGGAGGTCGGATCGTTGACTATCGACGTGGGTAAGGCGCGCGATGATTGCTCGGTCAAGCTGCGCCGGGCCGACGATCCCAAGGGCAAGCCCGTAAAGATAAAGTCGCTCAAGGCAATCCGCCTGCCCGCCGGCGCCTGGGACGCCGATATCCGCTGCGGCAAGGCGACACGCGCTCTTAGCGGGCTCGTCATCGCAGCCGGCGACCACTTGCAAAGAAAAGTCGTTCTGAGGCGATGATCCTGCCCCGCAGACTACTGAACAAGATCCCGATATAAGTTTACATAATGTTTCTTATCGGAACATGAGTTGCTGCATTACAGGCCACCCGATCGCCCATGCCAGGCACAACCGTCGGTTTTTTCAGCAGGTTTTCGCAATGGTGAGCTAATTGCGGCGAGTGGTCGCTTGGTTTATTGTAGGGGCGTCACGGGGCACACTCAGGGGTAGGAGGAAGCGTTGGCCCGGCTCATCTTCCACGCAGATACCGGGGAAGAGATGGAATACGTGCTGGGCGAGCACTCGCCGACCGTCGTCGTGGGACGCCACAAGAGCTGTGGGATCCGCACGAAGAACAATACGGTCTCGCGACGGCACGCCCAGGTCAGCTGGATTGACGGGGCCTATCAGCTGATGGACCTCGGCAGCAGCAACGGTACCTTCTTCGACCAACAGCGGATCGCCGAGTACTGGCTCGAGGACGGCGATATCTTCCAGTGCGGCGCGTATGCGGTGAAGTTCGAACTGGAGGACCACGAGCGCCTCGGTGACGACGACATCATCGAAGCGGAGCCCATCGACGACGACAGCGACGTGATCGAGGGCATCCCCGAAGAGAGCGCGCAGTATCCCGTCGCCCAGGAGCTCTCGTCGCAGGTCGACGGCATCGCGTTCGGCGACTTCCCGAGTGAGGCCGGCGACGATCCGGTCTCTGAACCGCCGGTGGATAACTTCCAGATGCCGGAGATGATCCCCGAGGAGACGCTGCCGCCACGCGTCGCGCCCGAGATCGAGCTGTCCGGCAACACCTCCCTGCCCTTTGAGCCGCCCGACTTCGAGCCGCTTGAGGCGCCGTCATCCGAGCCGATCACCACCATGGGTCCGGCGCCTACGCCAATCGCGGCTCCCGAGCCCCTGGCGGCGCCCGAACCCGAGCCGCCCCCCGCCGAGGAGGCGCCCTCCCCTGCCGCGGACAGCTTTGACGAGTTCAATCGGCAGCTGGAGGCCAAGGATCTGCAGCTTCAGGAGCTGCGCGACCAGCTGACGGCCGCGACCGAGTCGGCAGAGCTGCGTCAGGCCGAGGTCAGCGCGCTGCGTATCAAGATCGCGGAGTCCGCGGACGCAGGCGTGACGACCGCCGAGTTGACCGAAGCCACGGCAGACGCGACCAACCAGCGGGAGCGGGCGGACGCCGCCGAGACCGCGCTGGCTGAGGCCAACGAGCGCCTGAAGTCGCTGGAAGACCAGATTCTGCGCGTGCAGGAGGGTCAACCGACCGAGCGCGAGCTGGACGAGCTGCGCGAAGCCAAGGCCGAGCGTGACAGGCTCTGGGAAGAGCGCGAGGAGATGGAGGGCCGCCTGCTCGACAGCAAGCGCGAGCTCAAGGCCGCCCAGCAGGCGACCGAGAGCGACGGCGCGGAGCGTGGCGAGCTATCCGAGAAGCTCACGGCCCTGGAGGCCGAGCTCGAGGACACGAACTCGAAGCTGTCCGAGGTCAACGAGAAGCTGCAAGACTCCGACACGCTGAGGCAGGACGCGGAGCACCGCGCCACGGAGGCCGAGGAGAAGACGCAGGAGCTGCAGGACGAGATCGCGCAGCTGGAGAATAAGCTCGATGAGCTGGTCAGCCCCGATGAGCTGGAGGGCGCAAAAGCCGCGTCGGAGAAGCTGCAGGGCAAGATCGACGGTCTCAAAGAAGACATCAGCGAGCTGAAGAGCGCGCAGAAAGCGCTGGAGAAAGAGAACAAACAGCTGGTCAAGGCGCAGGAGGCCGCCGCCAAAGAGAGCGAGGAGCTGCGCGAGATCGCCAGCGATCGCAGCGAGGCGGAGGCGTTTGAGGAGCAGGTCGCCAGCCTGAAGAACCAGGTGCAGCTGCTTGAAGAAGAGCGCGATGAGGCGCAGGCCGAGCGGGACAAGGCGACCGAGGACGCGAGCGCCAAGGCCAAAGAGCTGTCGAAGCACGAGAAACAGAACGCCGAGCTGAAGGACATGCTGTCCACGGCGCCGGATGCGGACGCGCTCGAGACGGCGACCAAGGCTCAGGAAGAGGCTGAGGCTGAGCGCGACAAGCTGGCCAAAGAGAACAAGGCCCTGGGCAAGGACCTGGAGAAGGCGGAGGCCCGGGCGGACAAAGCTGAAGCAGGCGCCAGCGAGGCGTCGTCGACGGCAGCGGCGGAGCTGGAGAGCATCACCTCTGAGCGCGATGAGCTGACCGAGAAGGCCGAGAAGCTGACCGCCAAGGTCGCCGAGCTGGACGAGATGCTCGTGAGCACGGTGCCCAAGACGGACCTCGAGGACATCAAGGCCCAGCTGGAGACGGTCGAGGGCGAGCGCGATGCGCTGTCGGCGAAGGTCGAGCGCGAGAAGAACCGCGGGGACGAGCAGGCCGAGAAGGTCGAGGCGCTCAAGGGCGCGGAGAAGGCCCTCAAGGATGCGGAGCGGGACTCGTCGCGCAAAGACTCCAAGATCGCCAAGCTCGAAGACAAGGTCGCGTCACTGCAGGACGAGGCCACGGAGCTGGCGGAGAAGTCGGCGTCGCTTGCGGGCGAGGCGGATCAGCTGGCCGGCATACGCGCGGACTTGAAGAAGGCGAACGGCCGCATCAAAGAGCTGGAAGGCGAGCTGGCGACCGCGGAAGAGGCTGCTGAAGCCGTGCGCGGGGAGCTGGAGGGCGCCAAAGAGGAGCTGGACAAGACCAAAGCGGACCTGGAGAAGGCCAACAAGGCCACGGCCGCGGCTGAGTCCGACGCGAAAGCCGCGAAGGCGGATGCCAAAGCAGCGGCCGGCGACGCAGACAAGGCGGCGGATCTGGCGGAAGAGCTCGAGGAGATCCGCGAGGAAAAGGACGAGCTGCTCACGGTCATCAAGGGGCACGTGAAGCGAAACGCGGCGCTGCTGAAGAAGGTCGACGCGCTGGAGAAGAGCGCGGACGCAGCCGACGATGCAGCAGAGGCGCAGGCACGGGTGTCCGACCTGGAGGGCGTGGTCGCGGATCTGGAAGGCGAGCGCGACGACTTGAAGGCCGACCTCAAGGCCATCAAGAAGGACGTGCGAAAGCTGGAGGGCGAGCTGGAGGAGGCGTCGTCGACCGCGGAGCTGGACGATGCGCTGGCGCAAGCTGATGACCTGGCCGCCAAGGTCAAGAGCCTCGAGAGTGAGCTGGAAGAGGCGAGCTCGGGCTCCAACCTGGCCCAGGGCGCCCGGGCCCAGGAGACGATGCGGGCGGTCAATGACCTGGTGGAAGACATCAACGACCGGATCTCCGCGTTCAAGAACAACTGCGAGACGGTCCAGTTCTGCCTTGATGACATCAAGGACAACGTGGACCCGGCAGACAACCACGCAGCGGCGAAAGAGATGCTCGAGGCGAACGAGGAAGAGGTCGACGCCATCAAGCAGTCACTGAGGAAGTTCCGCCGCGAGCACATGGACTGAGGCTTAGATAATGACGACAGAGCGATACCCCAACGAAGATCAGATGGTGACGGCGGTGACCGTGAAGAACGGTGACGCCCACGTGCTGGCCGCCACGACGCTGCTGTCGAAGCAACGCGGAATAGTGATTCGGCTCGAAGGCCACGACGCCGCGCATATGCCGGCCAAGGGCCAGACGGTGACGCTGCTGTATGCCGGTGGCGAGCGCGTGCTGCGCCTGCGCACGGTGGTGCAGGAGACCATCGAGGAGCTGAAGCTGCTGCTGGAGCCCATCGAGGAGGTCACCGAGGGTGAGCGCCGGGAGTTCCTGCGCGCGGAGGCCGAGGTGCAGGTGTACGCGGACGTGGTGGCCCCCGGCTATGACCTGCCGGGCAGCGCGCCGGATCCGGGCGGCTCCGGTTGGTCCGAGGAGACCGTGGATCTAAGTGGCTCCGGCGTGAAGTTTCTGTGGGACGGCGAGTGCAAAAAGGGCGACAACTTGTTCGTGCGCATGATTCTGCCGTCTCCCGGCGGGCCGGTGGTCAACGCGCTGGGCGACGTGGTCCGCGCGCGCCCGCACGAGAGCAAGCGACTGGAGGTCTCAGTGCACTTTACGCAGGTGGAAGAGATCGACCGCGACCTCATGATCAACTGCGTCTTCCGCAAGTACTACCAGCAGCTTGGCAGCGCGCTGGGCGCCGCGATCGATCTGGATGATTGACACCCGCGGCGGGTGGCTTTATAACTCCGCGGTTCCCGATGTATAGAAGCGGGAGCGACGATGGAGCAAGGGTTCATGAGCGCACTGAACGATCCGATTAAGAAGACCGCGATTCTCGACAAATGCGTCGGCTGCAAAAACGCAACCGAGGGTGAGTCGATCGAGTCTCAGTTTTGCAAGGTTTACACGTCACCCGCCTGGAAGTGGGAGATGGGGCAATGCAACTTCGCCACGCACATCAAGCGTGAGGCCAAGAAGGGCGCCTTCATCAACCCCCTGAAGCTCGCCAAGATGCGCGCACGGGGTCTCCACTAGAATGCGTGGGGCAAGGTTCTTCCTTGTCGCGTTGGTCACCACTCTGCTGGTACCGGCGCTCTCCTCCGCTCAGACACCCGGCGAGATCTGGGTCAAGCTGGTCGGCAGCGACTACTGTAAGCCGTTCTTGGACGGCGCCGAGTATGAGGCGCACGACTTCGAGAACAACGGCTACAAGCTGGTCATCCGCGTCGACGACATCGAGACAGAGCACACGTTTGAGATGCGGCCGTCCAACGACGCGCTTGGTCCCGTGAGCGTCACGACTGTCGCGAAGAAGTTCAAGCCGAAGCGGATTCGCGGCGAGCGCGCGCGCCGGATGGTGATGCCTTACACGGCCAAGTTCGTGAAGCGCCCGCCTCCGCCGCCGCCCGCGCCCAAGAAGCCGGCAGCGCCGCCCAAGGCCCCCGAGAAGCCGGAAAAGCCCGCGACGCCTGAGAAGCCGGCCGCCCCTGAGAAGCCCGCGAAGCCCGCGACGCCCGAGAAGGCGACCCCGAGCAAGGCGAACTAGTCCCCTGGAACCGTGATTTCTCGCGTAAGTTCGTGTCCGGTTCGGCGGCTGGCTAGGAGACCGGGCGAAGGCGGGCCGGTGGCCCGGTGAGCTCGAGCGAAGCGAGTCGACGACGGCAGACGCCGTGCCGGGCACGAACTTACCGCAGGAATCTCGGCTCCAGGGGACTAGACTCGCCCTGGTCCGCGCACGACGCGGCCACCCACCACAACAGCATGCGGTTCGACCCGACCAAACCGGTACGGCAGGTCGATCTCCGCGTCGGTGCCCAGCACGACCAGGTCCGCCACCTTGCCCAGCTCGATGCTGCCGCGCTGCTCGGCCTGGCCCAGGGCTGATGCGGCGCCCAGGGTGACCGCCGCCAGGGCTTCGTCCGGTGACATCTTGAGGCGCGTGCAGGCCAGCGTCGTCATCAGCGGCAGGTCGTCGCACATGCAGGAGCCGGGATTGCAGTCGGTCGACAAGGCGACTTGAACGCCGGCGTCCAGCAGGCGGCGGGCCGGCGCCCAGACGTTCAACCCCAGAAAGAGCGTGGCGCCTGGCAGGAGCACAGCGGTGGTCCTCTTGGAGTCCGCCAGAGCCTGGATGTCCTCGTCGGATGCAAACTCCAGGTGGTCTATGCTGGCGGCTCCCAGCTCGACCCCCAGCGCCGTGCCCCCGGTACGATGCAGCTGCTCCGAGTGCAGCTTGGGCGTCAGGCCATGGGCCAGTCCGGCCTCCAGCACGCGTCGGGTCTGGTCCACCGAGAACGCCACCGTCTCGCAGAAGACGTCGCAGAAGGTGGCCAGTCCGGCCTCGGCCACGGCCGGGATCATCTCCTGGCAGACCAGCTCCACGTACGAGTCACCTCGGCCCGCGTACTCGGGCGGCAGCGTGTGCGCGCCCAGAAACGTGCTGACGATGTGAATCGGGTGGGCTTGGTCGAGCCGGCGCGCGACCCGCAGCATCTTCAGCTCGGTCTCGAGATCCAGCCCATACCCGGACTTGATCTCAACGCAGGTGACGCCGCGTCCGAGCATCGCATCCAGTCGCGGCAGGGCGGCCTGGGTCAGCGCATCCTCCGAAGCGGCGCGCGTGGCCTTGACCGTCGACTTGATGCCGCCTCCCGCGCGCGAGATGTCTTCGTAGCTGACACCGGACGCACGCTGTGCGAACTCGCCGGCGCGATCGCCGCCAAACACCAGGTGCGTGTGGGCGTCCACCAACCCCGGCAGCACCGCCCTGCCCTGGCAGTGCAGCCGCTCCACGACCTCGTCTTGCAGCACCGGCGCCGCGTCGGACGTCGAGCCGATCCAGGCGATGACGCCGTCGCGGGCCAGCACCTGCGCGTCCGTGATGACGCCGCCGGGGCCCATCGTACAAAGCCGCCCGATCCCCTCAAGAAGCATGGTTGCCATGCCGCACAGTGTGACCGCCGCGTTTTGCAGGTCAACCCCACTTCTGATATCCGTGCTGGCACGCATGCGCCTGTTCACCATCAGCTTGGCGGCCGCCCTGTCGGTGTGCTCCTGTACGTCTCATAACTCGATGCGGCGGCTCTACATCCAGGCGCTGGCGGACCAACGCGACGGCCGCCCCGACGCGGCCCGCAGCGGCTATGAGAACATCGTGGACGCAGCCCCCACATTCGAGGGCGCGCGCAACAATCTGGCGGTCCTGGCGGTCGGCGACGGCGAGCTGGATCGGGCCATCGCGCTGCTGAGCGCCGAGCTGACGGTTCACCCGGGCCTGGCC
Organism: uncultured Myxococcales bacterium; assembly: GCA_964545715.1. Lineage (GTDB taxonomy): Bacteria > Myxococcota_A > UBA9042 > CAZJHX01. The sequence goes on along the minus strand of CAZJHX010000141.1, from coordinate 5,681 downwards.
GCTCCCCGCATCAATGAGGTGTTGGTCGGGCTGCTCGCGGCCGGAGTGGATCCCCAAACGACCCGGCGCAAGGCGTTGGGACTCGTCGGCTCCTTCCCGGATAACCCGCTGGCGCATCTGACGCACGGGCTGGCGCTGCTGCGCACGAACGGGGACCTCGAGATCGCACACAAGGCGCTGAAGCGGGCGGGCGCCTCCAAGTCCGTGCGCGTCCGGGCCCAGGCCGCCTTTGCGACCGGGGTGCTGCGAGCCCGTCAAGGCAGGTATGAGCCTGCAGCGCAGGAGTTTGCAGAGGCCGGGCGGCTTCGACGCGACGCGGTGGCGCACTACAACCGGGCCTTGATGCTGGCCGCGCTCAACGACCATGAGAAGGCGCTGACCGAGGTCGCGCTGGCGGGCGCTCTGGACGACAGCGCCGCCCCCGTCCCGCACCTCGCGGCGATGCTGCATCACCGCTTGAAGCAGTCCAAGGAAGCCCTGGCGCAAACCCAAAAGGCCCTGGCGCTGGAGCCCAAGCGCCGGGGGCTGCAGCTACTGGCCGGGGTCATTCATCTGGATGCCCATCGCGTCGAACAGGCCAAGGCCGCGTTTGAAGCGGAGCTGGCCAATCACCCCAAGTCGGGCGACGCCTGGTTTAATCTGGCCATGACGCGCATCGAGCGTGACGAGCTGGAGGCGGCGATGGTCGCGTTTGGCAAGGCGGCCGAGCTGGACCCCAAGGACAGCCAGGCAGTCCATAACCGCGACGTGCTGGCCAAGCTGTTGGGTCCAAAATAGGCGAGGAGCGGCCGCGTCAGTGAATTGAGCGCCGGCCCGCCAGGACATCCAGGATGTAGCCCATATCGGCGCGCAGGCCGCCGGCGACGCGCTCGTCGGTCGACTTCTTGCGCAGCCAGGACATGACGCGGGAGTTGCCGTCCGCGATGCCGGCCAGCGCCTTGACGATCTTCTCGCGCATCTCCTCTTCCTTGGACATGGCGAGCGGGCCCTCGAACCGTCGCTCAAGCAGCCGGCGGGGACAGCGACGGTCAGCCGGCTCGACCGCGTCCCACAACACAAACAGCGTCTCGTCCAGCTGGGCGGCGCGGATCCGGAGCATGGCGTCCACCACCATGCACTGCGTCTCAAACGGCATCGCGGGCGCTCGCTGGGCGATCAGCTGCACCAGGGCCGGGTCTGCAACCGCCTCCGATGCCTCGCCCGTACCCAGACCGTACAGCTCGCCGATGGCCCAGATGGCCAGCGAGGCCAGCTCCGAGTCCTCTCCAGCGACCACCGGCAGCAACAGCGGCACGATGCGCCCGGGCTCGCGGTATCGGGACAGCGCCTTGATGATCGCAGTCACGGTATCGCGGTCGCGGTCAGGTCGCATCAGCTGCTCTCTGAAGACGGCAATGGCGTCGCGTGAACGGAACGTGCCCAGCGCAAAGATGAGCGCCCGGCGATGCTCCACCGACGGATCCGCGGTTATGGCGGCGATCAGCTTGGGCTTCACCTCGGCCACAAGGCGCGCGTACAGGGGCTCCACCCACTTGCCGCCTTTGGTGCCCTGCTCCATCAGCTCCAGACTGCGAACCATGCGGCGGGCGACCTCGCCAAGCGAGTAGATCGCCTGCTCGTGCAGCGCCGCGGACGCGTTGGGATCATCGAACTGCGCCTCGATCATCGCGGTGAACTCGATCAGCCGATCGTCCTGGGCTCGGGTCATCTCCTGCAGGGCCGTAATCTTGCGCTGGTCGTTGTCGCCGCGCAGCGTGCTGGTCGCGTAGCCATAGCGCGAGTACCAACCGAAGAAGTCGTCCGTAACGAACTGCAGCCCCGTGCCAAGGAGCACGACGATGATCGTCACAATGCCGGCCAGCGGCAGCGTCTGAGGTCGAGCCGCGGCGCCCATCCGAGCGACGTCTTCATCATCGTCTGCCGCGTCAGCCCGGTTCCCCAGGATGTTGACGTCGCGCCAGCCGGGGGCAAACACCATATCCGCGACGAGCAGGCCGGCGATGACCGCAACGGCGAACGTCAGCATCATCATCAGCGTGATCAGCCATACGTCGACGCTGGCCGACGTCGACGACTCACGGATGTAGCCGGTGGCGCCCAGCGAGACGCCGATCCAGGGGATCAGCGAGACGGCGAGCGATGCCATTAGCCTGTTGCGACTGCCGGCGATGGTGTGGACAAGACCCACTGGGGCTACTCGAGCCTCGGCTTGACCTTGGCCGCGTTGCCGATCCAGCCACGCACGACACCGACGCTGGGGACGATCTCGGAGTATTTGGCGCCACGATTGGCCGCGCGCATCTTCGGCTGCAGAGAATCCGCCACAGCCCCCTTCAGGTCGCGCAGGGTCCGTACCCCGGCCGCGTTCAGCAGGCGCACCATCTTGGGGCCGATGCCGTTCAGTTGCATCAGGTCCATGAACCGCGCCCACCTGGCCAGCTCGCGCACCGGCAGGCCGGAGACCACCGCCAGGGCTCGACGGTCTTTGCGCGCCGCAGTTCGCTCGTACAGCTGCTTGGTGTTGACCACACCCGCCTTGCGCAGCGCCGCGTGGTGGTCTTTGGGCACCACGTCGGGCACGTCCGCCAGCAGATAGTGGCTTGCATGCGCCGATGGAGCGCACACGCACACAAAGACTGCGGTCAGAAGAAGCGAGTTGAGCCTAAAGGCCGGTTTCGAATTCGGGCGGGAAGAAGAAGGACACACCGATGGTCACCATGAAGTTCTGCTCGAACCCTCCTGGAGGGTCCTTGACACTGGCCTCTGCGACCAGCGGTTGGTCGATGAGCATGTAGTCCCGAATCGTCACCTGAGCGGAAATCCACTCAGACACGAAGGCCCGGAAACCCACCCCAACCACGGGGGCAAACGAGCCGCCGCTATCGATGAGTCCCTGACCGGAGAAGCCGACCCAGCCGGCCCCTGCCAGCACATGAACGTCGTACGACATCGGAAGCTTCCCAAAGAGCATCATCTTGCCGTACAGCGGCACCAGCGTAACGCCGCCGGTCGCCAGGAAGCTGATGTTGGACGTGGACGGGCGGCCGCTTTGACCGGGCGCCGACAGCTTCTCGTCGATCTGCTCAGTGAGCGCCGAGTCCAGAGACAGGTACGTGCCCATCAGGTCGACGCCGACTCCGAGCCAGTTGTTGACGAAGTAGCGATACCCCAGCCCGGCGGACAGGGTGCGCTGGTACGCGTCGTTGATGCCGAAGCCAAAGGTCGGGCTGACCTCGTGCCGGGATGTCCGGTAGGGCTTGGCGTCCATGATCGGGGGTGCGCCGGTCAGGTCGGTGCGGTCGGCAGACGCGGGCAGCGTCAGCGCAAGCGCCAGACCGAAGACCAATAGCTGGGACAAGCGCATCATTTCGGGAACTTGTACTCCGTCGTAAACGGGATGAAGAACCCGATGCCTGTAAACAGGACCACGTTGTTGATCAGCTCCTTCCGGTCGTTTTTGAAGGGCTCCTCGTAGATGTGGTCTTTGAGCTCCAGGTTGAAGGTCATCCACTGCGTCAGGAAGACGCGGGCGCCCAGGCCCAGCGTGCCCGTGATGCGCAGGTTCTCGGCGGCGGTCTTGGTGACGCCGGCGCCGACCGTAAAGTAGGCGTTCCAGTTGATGATGGCGCTACCGAACAGAATCGCCTTGCCGTAGATCGGGCTGTAGATAGCCTCACCACCGGCGAACCACTGCACAAAAGACTTCTCCGGGAAGAGCTGGAACTCGTCCTGCACCTGCTCGAACGTGCTGGTCGTATCCGAGAAATAGTGCCCGTAGGCGCCGCCGACGCTCCACTCCTCGTTTATGTGGAAGCGCAGCGTTCCAGCCACCTGCAGGTACTGGTACATGACCTCGTTGACGGTGTAGCCGAAGTGCGGCGCGACCTCGACCCGCAGCGCATGCAGGAACGGCCGCTGCTCAAGCACGTGGACCTTGCGAGGCTGCTTGTCCTCGGCAAGGGCCGGTGTTGTGGCGGTGACCGCGGCAACGATCAACAGCAGGCTGACTGTGCGTGCAAACAAGTGTATTCGTGTACCAGCGACCAACTCGGGCGCAATCGTACCCCTCATAAGATTACGCCGTCAAATTGCTCGACCGCTCAGACGCCGGAAAAGAGAGCATCGACGAACTCCTCCCTGGCGAACGGTCGCAGGTCTTCGGTTCGCTCACCGATTCCAATCCACCGGATCGGGATCTGCAGCTCGTCGCAGATGCCCAGGATGACGCCACCCTTGGCTGTGCCGTCCAGTTTGGTGAGCGCGATGGCCGTCACTTCGAGCGCCTCTCGGAACGTATGCGCCTGGGCGATCGCGTTCTGGCCATTGGTCGCGTCCAGCACCAGCAGCACCTCGTGCGGCGCCCCGTCCTGAGCTTTGCCGATTACGCGGCGGACTTTCTTCAGCTCCTCCACCAGGTTGCTGTTCGTGTGCAGCCGCCCGGCGGTGTCCAGCAGCACGGCGTCCGCGCCCTCGGCCTTGGCGGTTTTTACCGCGTCGAAAAGCACGGATGACGGGTCTGCGTTTTCCTCGCCCTCGATGATCTTCGCGCCCACGCGCTTGGCCCACACCGCCAGCTGATCGACAGCCGCCGCGCGATACGTGTCGCCGGCGCCGATGAGCACCTTTTTGCCGTCCGCCACCAGCCGGTGCGCGAGCTTGCCGATAGTGGTCGTCTTGCCCGCGCCGTTGACCCCGATCACCAATATGACGTAAGGCTCGGTCCGCCCGCTGAGGTCCAGGGCCGCGCCCTCTTCGACCGCACCCAGGATATCGATGGCCTCGGTCTTCAGGTGGCTCCAGATCTTGGCCTCGTCGCTCAGCTCCTGGCGCTTCAGCTTGGCGCGAAGCCCGCCCAGCAGCTTCTCCGACGTCTTTACGCCGATGTCGGCCGTAAACAGCACCTCTTCGATCTGGTCCAGCACCGAATCGTCGATCTTCTTGCCGCCGAACAGCTTGCTGATCCGCCCGACAAAGCCCTCGCTGCGCGTCTTGACCAGGCCCTCGCCCAGCGACTTGCCCGCAGGGAGCAGCAGCTCCGGACCTTTCGCGGGCTCCGGCTCGGGCGTCGGCTCTTCGGGCTCTTCAGCCTCTGCTTTGGCGGCCGCCCTGCCCTTTTGGCCCTTACGACCCTTCTTGCCCTTCTTCTGCTTCTTGCGACCTGCTTTCGTAGTGGCGGGCGCTTCCGCCGCTTCGTCCTCGGCGTCATCAGCCGCCTTGCGCTTGGCTTTCTCCTCACGCTTGCGGCGGAGGTCGGCGACCGTCTCGGGCCCGCTGCCCCGCTGCAGACGACGCATGCTGGCGCCGCTGATCGCGCGGGCGAGCAACACGCACGCGCCGGTCAGGACGAGAAGAAATATGATGAGGCCGGTGTCCATAAGCGCCCGGACGATAGCGGCTGCGGATCAGGGCGTCAACGCTGCATGGCGGCCCTGTCGTTTGCGGGTCCACGGCCCCACTGCTACTGTCCGAACGTTGCTTCGCCGAGCCCCCATCATCGCCCTGCTCCTGCTCGCTGTGCCGGCCGAGGCGCTCCCCGTTCGGGTGTTGAGCCGCACCGCCGTCGAGCTGGAGGTCCACAAGCGCTGGAACAGCCTGACCGTCATCGGCACGTTGCGCGACGACCGTGGCGCCCCCATCCCAATCGCTGAAGTCACCATGACCATCGCCGAGTGGGGGGACCG
>CAZJHX010000140.1:27872-28684 GCA_964545715.1 uncultured Myxococcales bacterium | reverse complement strand
ACTGCTCCATGCGCGCGAAGGCGGTCTTGCACCCGGCCTTGAGTCCCGACGCCTTGGGCAGGCCGCCGCGGAAGTTGAAGACGTGGCCGCAGACCCGCAACGACGGGGTGAGCTCAGCCGTGTCGCCGGCTTTGGCCATGGCGGCGCTGAGATCGTCGGCGACGCACTGAGTGACGGCCTCGCAGGTGTCCTTTTCACCGCACTTCTTGTGGACCTCTTCGCCCAGCAATGAGCCCCCGCAGCTCTTGTCGATGCTGCAGGCCGCCAGGCGCTCGCACGGGTCCTCGGGCAGCGGTTTCTTCTCCGACTTTGTGGCCGACTTGTCTTTGCCGCAGCCGGCGCTCAGGGCCAGTCCGACCGCCAGAATTGCCGTTATGAGTCCGTGTCGCATCAAAGCCTCCTTGCTTGAGCGGCCTACCATACTTGACTCCCCTCCAACTTGCAGATGATGTCGTAGCCGGTGCGCGGCGAGCAGCGCGCCTCGAAGTGCTCGGTAATGCGCCGCGTTCCTTTCAGGACCTGCTCGTAGTGGCCGCGGCGGATCAGAAACTCTCTGTGACGGATCCACGTGGGGCGCGGGGTGCCGATCACGTGCCCGCACGGGCCAGGCCAGCGGTTGTCGACCAGGTCCGCGACGGCCTCGGCGCGCTCGCACCCGTCGTACGCCACCCGCAGCCCGGCTCCAAGCGCGCGGCGATCTCGGCGGGGAGCACGGTGGAGGGCAGGGCGGGCAGCCGGTCCACGGACGGATCGGTGTAGGCGTGTGTCACCTGTAGCCGGGCCGGCTTGTCGGGAGGCCGATTGGGGCGCGC
>CAZJHX010000140.1:0-27862 GCA_964545715.1 uncultured Myxococcales bacterium | reverse complement strand
AAAAGTTTGCTTCCGGAGTATAGTCGCCACATGTCGAAACACCTGCTCACATCGTTGTTTCTGGTGCTGCTGTTGGGCTGTCCGGACGACTCAGCCCCCGAGACCACCCCGGACGCCGCCACGGATACGACGTCCGACACGGGCACGGACGACACCGGAACCGACACCGACACGACCGGCGCCGATACTGACGATACGGGCTCGGTCACGGACGACACGGGCACCGACAGCGGGACGGACACCGACGACACCGGGACCGACACCGACGACACCGGGACCGACACCGGCGGCACCGGGACCGAAGATACCGGGACCGACGACACCGGAACCGACGACACGGGGACCGACACCGGCGAGTGCGTGCCCGATTGCGCGGACAAGGCGTGCGGCGGCGACGGGTGCGGCAACAGCTGTGGTGCGTGCGGCGCTGGGATGATCTGCACCGCGGATGCTCAATGCGTCGCTGACACCGGCCCGACCTGCGGTGACATGAGCGGCCTGCAGGCCGGGTCGCCGTGGCCCATGCGCCAGCGGTGCCCGACGCACCAGTCCCGAGCGGCCTACGCAGGCCCAAAGACGGGGGCGGTGCTGTGGACCTTCTCCACCGGCGACGACGTGCGCTCGTCCCCCGCGATCGATGCTGACGGCACTATCTACGTAGGCTCGGAGGACGGCAACCTGTACGCGGTGAACCCGGACGGCTCGCAGAAATGGGCGCTGCCGACCGGAGAGATCCGGTGGTCGTCTCCGGCGATCGCGGCGGATGGCACGATCTACGTCGGCTCCGAGAGCGGGCTGGTCGCGGCCTCGTCCGCCGGTGAGCAGAAGTGGGTGACCGAGGGCCCCGGGCCAAGCTCGTCGCCGGCGGTCATCGCCGACGGCACGATCCTCATCGGCGGCTCGTCGTCCCTGTTTGCCGTCAGCGGCGACGGCAACGTCCTGTGGGTCAACGACGCCGTCGGCAAGGTCGGCACCTCCCCGGCTGTGGGCGCCGACGGCACGATCTACCTGGGCTCAGAGGCCAACAAGCTGCACGCCATCGCCGCCGGCGGGCAGTCGAAGTGGGACTACGACATGGGCAAGGAGGTGGAGTTCGCGTCGCCAGCCATCGGCGCCGACGGCACAGTCTATTGCGGCAGCGGGGGTGTGCTGCTGGCCGCAGTCGACCCTGCCGGCCAGCCGTTATGGACCAACGGCCTGGGCACGCCGTCCGTGACGTCACCTGCGATCGCCGCGGATGGCGGCATCATCACCGGCTCGTTGGACGGTGGACTGCACGCGTTTACCGCCGCGGGCGAGGCCGCGTGGTCCAACCAGGGCTACGACGGCATCGGGACATCATCGCCGGCGATCGGGTCCGACGGCTCGATCTTCGTAGGCACCCGGGATGGCCGGCTTCTGGCGGTGGACGCCTCGGGGCAGCTGCTGTTTACAGTGGAGATCGGCACCGATGACATACACTCGTCACCCGCGCTCGGCGCCAACGGCGTGCTCTACATCGGGTCTGAGGATGGGGCTCTATACGCCGTCGGTCCCTGAGGCGCGCTCGGTTAGTCGTCCGCGAGGATCCGCTTGATCTCAGCCAGCAGCTCCGTCGCGCTGTACGGCTTGGGAACGTAGGCTCTGATTCCAAGCCGTCGCGCCGCCTGCACGTCCGCCAGGGTGGCGCCGCCGCTGACCATCATCGTCTTCAGCTCGGGGTGGGCGTCGCGTATCGTGTCCAGCAGCTCCAGCCCGGTGCCGCCGGGCATCGTCATATCGGTTACCAGCAGGTCGACGCTGTGGTCGCGCAGAAGCTGTCGGGCCTCGCGCATGTCCGACGCCAGGAGCGGGTTGAGCGCACCGAGCTGGGCCATCCGCTGGTGAAGGCGCAGAATTGCGGGGTCGTCGTCGACAAACAACACCGTCCTCTTATCGCCTGCCCCACCCACGGGGCGAATACTAACAGCGCTACGTAACGGGTTCTAGCGTGAAATGACTAGACGGTGCTGAGTGCGCTGGTTTCGGCGCGCAGCGTGAAGCGGATGCAGGTCCCGCCTTCCGGGGAGTCGAGCGCCTCGATTCGGCCGCCGTGCGCACGAACGATCGTCCGGGTGATGGCCAGTCCAAGGCCGGTTCCCTCACCGCGAGGTGTTTGCCCGCGCTTGAACTTCTCAAACACAGCGGCCTTCTCCAGATCCGTGAGACCGACCCCCTGGTCGTGAATCTCAAACGTGACCATGGACGCCTGACCAAACGCGGTCGAGGCCTCGGCCCTGGACACCCGGACATGGATGGTCCCGTCCGCCGGGCTGTACCGGATGGCGTTGGCCATCAGGTTGGTCAGCACCTGCTGAACCCGCAGCTGGTCGGCCATCACGGCTGGGACGTCCGGGGCCACCTGCACGTTGACCGAGACGGCCGCTGCCGTAATCTCAGGCTGAAGGCCGGTTATTGCGGGGGTCACTAGCTGGTCGATCGCTGTCGCGCGCAGCGTGGTCAGGCTGAGGCGGGCGAGCGAGCTGAACTGGCGCGCATCCGCTACCAGTCGGAACAGACGCGTCGACTGATCAGCGATCACGTCCATGAGGGTGCGGAAAGGCCCGGACGTCTCTTCGCGTGGGACCTCCAGCTCCGTCAGCTCCGAGTGGCCCTGAATCGCCGCGATGGGCGAGGCCATTTCGTGAATCGAGACCGACAGCACCTCGGTGATGTCCTCGACCTGAGCCCGCTTCAGGTGGATGCGCACGGCGAGCCCCAGCGCGGCTGCAAAGTGCAGCACCGTGGGCAGCTCGGCGGCCGTGAGCCGGCCCGGCGTGCGGCTCTCCAGGTACAGGAGACCGGCGCCGTCCAGATCCAGCGGGACAGGGACACAGATCACGGACGCCAGCTTGATCGCGCGCAGGCTGGCGGCGGCGCTCATCGTCTCGTCGGTGGCGACCCGCTCCAGGCAGACGGGCTGGCCCGTGTCCATGACGCGCGTCGACACCGTGCGGCTGAAGGCCTCCAAGCGGTCTGTGTCGGGTAGGACGCCCGGCACCGCGACGCCCAGGCGCAGCTCCTCCGAGTACGCGGTTCCCGGGATGTACGCAGCCGCTCGATCGGCGCCGGTGACGGTTCGGGCGGCGTTGAGTACGATGGACAGCGCGCTCTGCGCCGACCCGGCGGTGGTCAGCGCAAGCAGCGCGTCTCCCAGCACGTTTGGTCCCGGCTTCTCCGGCGCCGTCGGGCGCGTTGCCGCCAGAATCCGGGCGTGGGTACGTTTGGCATGATCGAGATGCCACGCCGCATGCAGGCGCTCAAAGGCGCGGCAGGCGTGGTCCGCCAGCTCAGCAGCCGCGTCAACCTCGGTTCGGGCCAACGCCAATTCTGCGCGGGCCAGACAGATCTCTGCGCTGATGATGCTGTCCGGGTCGCTGGACGCCAGCGTCACGGCCTCGGTCAGTTGTTTGGCCGCGGCGATGAGCAGGCCGCGGTGGATGGCCGCCAGCCCGCGGATGCGTCGCAGATGGGCGCACTCTTCGGTCAGCCCCAGCTTGTCCGCCTCGCCGTATGCCTCCGCTGCCGCCGCATCGGCCTGCGCCGGCTCACCCGCATCCAGCGCCAGCTGTGCAAGCCGACGCCGGTTTTCGACGACGTCGCCGCGGGATCCGAGCGCTTCGGCACAGGCGACTGCCGTGTCGAGCTGCGCGCGCGCTTCTTCGGGTCGTCCTGCGCAGGCCAGCGCCTCTCCCAGGTTGCCGAACAGCGCCGGTCGCACCCGCTCCGCGCGCCCCTCGGCGGACATCGCGAGGCCGCGCTCAAAGGCGGCGATGGCAGGCTCAAAGGCGCCGCGCACCATGTGGCAGTAGCCCAGGTTGTTTTGCAGGACGGCGCACTCGGCGACATCTGAGGTCAACTCCGACAGCCGCAGCGCATCCTCGAACCGGCTGGCTGCCTCTTCCCACCGGCCCATCAAGTGGAGGCAGACGCCGACGTTGTTGTAGCATTTGCCCCGGTCCGCGATGGCGTCCTGATCGTCGTAGTGCTCGGCGGCGCTCATGTAGTAATCGATGGCGGTCTGGTGCGACCCCGCCATCCGGAAAGCCGTGCCCAAAGCCATCTCGGCCTCCGCGGCGCCGCGCGCGTCACCTTGGCGCTCGTACAGCGTCAGCGCGCGGATCGCGTTCTCCTTGGCGTCGCCGATGCGCGCCTCATGCCAGTCGATTCTGGCCAGGGCGACGCGTAGTCGGGCCTCCGTTCCGGGCTCCATTGCTTGAAGTCGCGCGGCGAACTCAGATGCCAGCGTCTCCCTGGCACGCGCGTAGTCGCCGCCCAGGCGCGCGATCTCGACAGTGGTGAGCACCGCCTCGATACGCTCGCTGACCCCGGATGCGGTGGCGACCTCCATCAGCGAGGTGCTCAGTTCACGCGCCTCATCCAATCGTCCCAGACGCGCCAGGACAAAAGTCTTGGTGCGTAGCAGCTCGGCGGCCTCGCTGGTGTGGCGTAGGCGCAGGGTTCCAACAGACGCCCGATCGAGCGCATCCAGCGCGACGTCGTAGTGACCGAGCTTCTGCAGCACACGGCCATAGTCGATCAGGATCAAGCGATGAAGCGGGTGCGGCTCTTCAGCCCGCGTCAGGCATTTGTCCAGGCGGCGCAGCACGTCCCGGGCCTCGGGCAGACGGCCGTTCTTCTCGGCTTCATCAGCTGCCAACCGGCCGTAGCGAACGGACTGCACGACCAGGTCCGCGCTGGCTGAGTGTCGTGCGAGCCGGTCGACCCCCCCCCCCCCCAGTCCGGCCTCGACGATGAAGTGATCCGCCGCGCGGTGGTGCACGGCGCGCCACTCTTCGGCTGAGGTGGTCGCACGGATGTGCGCGACAAAGACCTGCTGCGTCAGTGCCAGCTTCTCGTCGGCCGTCCATGACAGCAGGCTCTGGCCGACCAGCTCGCCGATAGCCCCTTGAACGGTCTCCTCGTCGACGTCGGCCAGAACTTGCAGCTCCTGGCTCGTCGACGGCTCGCCGGCCGCGGCCGCCGCTAGGAGCACCGCGGTCTCCGCTTCACTGAGGCCCATCATGCGACCGGAGAGGACCTGCTCCATCGGCGAGTTGCCCAGGCCCGACCCTCCGGACAACAGGGCGCCGTCGCCTGCGGTCTTCCAGCAGGTGCCGGTGAAGACGAGCCGCCCGGTGTCCGCGAGATGTCGCAGGACAGCCAGGATGTCGCCTGGACAGCCCAGCGTGAAGGTGCCGATCGGGTCGACGACGTCATCTCCGCAGGCGGGGGCGCCGAACGCGCGCTCGATGAGCTCAGCGGTTTGCGTCCTTGTCAGGTAAGGCAGGCGCGTGCGGACGCACTCGCCACGAGCCTCGGCGCCCAGCAGCACCCCATCCAGCCGGCAGGCGCGGCCAAGAGCCCGGCTGGGTGTGGACGTGATCGCCAGCAGCGTTCCGCTCTCTCGAGCTGTCTGGATCGCGCGCGCAAGCGCCGGGACGACCTTCGGTGGGAGCAGGTCTACGTTGTCGGCTATGAGGACTCGTTGGCCGCCGGCTGCCAGCAGCGGCTGAAAGGTGTCGCCTGTCTCGTGGGCCGCGCCGTCGAAAAGTACGACGTCGATTCCTCGCACCTGAGCGCGCGTGCGTATCGCGTCGCAGAGGCGGGACTTGCCGACGCCCGCTTCGCCCTCGAACAGCAGGGTGCCACCGTCGCCGTTGGATACGCGCTCGAGGGCCGCGTCGATCTCGGAGAGCGGGCGCTCCCACCCGACCGGCTCCGGGCACATGACGCGGCAACGTCTCGAAAAGCGCCGCGACGCCACGTCCCCGACCACAGGCTCCAGCGCTCGGATGGCGTCCGCCGGATCGGCGTAGCGCTTCTCGGGGGCCTTCTCGAGCAGCCGGTCGACCATTACGGCTACGGACAGCGGAACGCCCGAGACCACCTCATGCAGGGACCGCGGCCTCATCATCAAGTGACGGCGCTCACAGTCGCCGGGTGTGTTTGCCAGGAAAGGGTTGTGCCCCGACAGCAGCTCGTACATGACGACGCCGAGCGAATACAGGTCGGACTGGCTAGTCCGCGCGCCGCCGGTGCTGATCTCCGGCGCCAGGTATGCCGGCGTCCCCGCCGATTCGACCAGGCCTGAGACGGCGCTCAGGCCGAAGTCCACAAGCTTCAAGCATGGGGACTCGGACACACTTATCAGCATGTTGTCGGGCTTGATGTCACCGTGGATCCAGTTACGGCGATGCAGATAGTCCAGGGCGTCCAGCGCTTCCATCATGCGCGCCAGGACTGCATCCAGCCCCACGGTGCGGCCATAAGCCAGCAGCGGCTGGCTGTCTAGCAGCTCCATGGTGAGGTAGCCGCCGTCGGTCTTGGCGTCGTAGTCCAGCAGGCGAACAATGTGAGGGTGCTGCAGCTCGACAGCCGCCTTGAACTCGCGCTGGAGGTCATCGGCCGCCTCAGCTGCGACTGCGAGCTTCTTCAGGGCGACGTGGGTGTTGGTCTGCTGATCCAGGGCGCGGTACACCACACCCAATCCGCCGCGTCCCAACTCCGCCTCCAAGACATATCGCCCGGCGACGACGGTGCGGCTGCCACCCGTCTTGTGGTCATTGCCCATCGCTGGCTATTTCGGGCCGACGTCCGCGATATTAAACGAATCGCCGCCTATTCGGGGTGCTGCTCGGGCTAGCCGCGACCGGCGAGGAGGGTCAGGCCCACGTACATCAGCGCGGTGATCGCCACGATGGCGATCGAGACCGGCCGGGCGTAGCGCCACGGGGTCATGTCTACCGGCGCCGGGTCGCGGTGCTCGCTCAGCGCGATCTGCTCGGCCGACTTGGGGTTCACTCGTGCGATCAGCAGCATGGTCGCTACGGCGACGGCAAAGCTGAAGCCCAGGCTGTGCAGCCAATGCCAGCCGCCCAGGCCCGTAAAGATGAAGGTGCTGTAGAGGCCGCCGCCGACCAGGATTCCTATTTTTGCGGCCAGGGCCGGTGCCGTGCGGTTGACGATGCCCACAAAGAAGACGCTGATGATCGGCACGCTGTAGAGGCCGTTGGTCGTTTGCAGATACTCGAAGATGGACCGGGAGCGGGCCAACAGCGGGGCCACGCAGATCGCCAGCAGCGCCAGCCCGGTCGCAAACTTCTTGCCGACCGCGACCACCTGGCTGGCCGACGCGTCACGATTGATGTAGCCCTTGTAAAACTGCAATGAAAAGAGCGTCGCGGCGCTGTTCAGGCCGCTGTTGAAGGAGCTGAGGATGGCGCCGACCAGCACCGCGGCGAAGAGGCCCAGCGACCAGGCCGGCAGCACGTGGTTGACCAGCGCGGGATAGACCGTCGACTGGATGATCTGGCCCGTCTCGGGGTTCAGCTGCAGCTGCTCGAGGTCGCCGATCATGTGCAGGGCGGCGATGCCGGGTACGCAGAGCATCAGCGGGCCGACCAGCTTCATGCCGGCGGCAAACAGTACGCCCTTCTGCCCCTCGGCCAGCCCGGTGGCGCCCAGGGCGCGCTGCACGATGGCCTGGTTTGTGGACCAGTAGAAGACCTGAACGATCATCATGCCGGTCAGCAGCGTGTGCCAGGGCACCGACTTGGTGTTGTCGCCCAGTACCGCCATCGTCTCGGGGCGCTCGTTGACCAGCGTGTCGATGCCGGCGCCGATGGACCCGTCCCCCAGCGCGCTCAGCGCCAGAATTGGGATGGCCAGGCCGCCGATCAGCAGGCCGACACCGTTGATCGTATCGCTGACCGCGACCGACTTGAGGCCGCCGAAGATCGCATACGCGCTGCCCAGGGTGCCGATGCCTGCGACGATGATCCACAAGGGCAGGGTGAGCCCGAACATGCCCTCCAGGGCGCGGGCCCCCGTGTAGAGAACAACCGGCAAAAACGTGATCGCGTAGCCGAACAGAAAGAGGCCGCTGACGATCGAGCGCGTGGTCTTGTCGAAGCGCTTCTCCAAAAACGCGGGCGTGGTGGTGAAGCCGCTGGCTAGATAGCGGGGCAGGAAGATGAGCGCCGTGCAGATCATCGCCAGCGCCGCCAGCGCCTCCCAGGCGACGCCCACCAGGTTCTGGTCGCCGAAGACCGCGCCGTTCAGCCCGACCAGCTGCTCGGTGGAGAGGTTGGTCAGCAGCAGCGAGCCCGCCACGATCGGCCAGGTGAGGGCCCGTCCGCCGGTGAAATACTCTTCGGTGGCGTTGTCTGAGCGCTTCATTCTGCGCACGAAGAAGACGGTGAGCAGCGCCACGCCGGCGGTGGCTGCGATGAAGCTGCCGATGGTCAGGGCGTTCACGGCCTGTGGCTCCCAAAGACGGGCTCGGGCAGGCCCGCGATACCCGGGTTGATGGTGAAGAGGCCGCCTGCGTGGGGCTGGTAGCCCGTGAGCCCGATGCGGGCGCTGGTGATGTACAGCGTGTCCAGGTCGGGTCCGCCAAACGTGCAGCTGGTAGGGCGCGCGACCGGCAGCTCGATCGTGCGGTCCAGCACGCCGTCGGGGGTGTGGCGCACCACGCGCCCGCCGTCCCAGATGCAGGTCCACACGCCGCCCTCGGCGTCCACGGTGGAGCCGTCGGGTACGCCGTCGTGCGCGTCCGTTTTCGCGAACACGCGCCGGTCGCCCACCGTACCTGTCTCGGCGTCGAAGGGCAGGGCCCACACGGTGCGACGCCGGGAGTCGCCGAAGTACATCGTGGTGTCGTCCGGGCTCCAAGCGACGGTGTTGCTGATCCCGATGCCGTCCAGCATGCGGGTGACCGTGCCGTCGGAGTCCACGCGATACAGTCCGCCGTTGTCCGTGCGTTCGGTGTCGTCCATGGTGCCGATCCAGAAGCGGCCGCGCCGATCACAGGCGCCGTCGTTGCAGCGGTTGTCGGGGCGATCCGGCTCGATGTCAGCCACCGGCTCCCACGCGCCGTTTGCCGGGGTGAAGCGCGCGACGCCGGATCCTCGGGCGACCAGCAGGCGTCCGCCCGGCTCAAACGCCAGCGCGCTCGGCCGCTCTTGCGCGGTCCAGCGGGTCGTCTCGCCGCTGCGGCCATCCAGGCGCCAGATGGCGCGGCCCGCGATGTCGACCCAGTACAGCGCCTGCTGGCCGGCGTGCCAGATCGGGCCCTCACCCAGCAGATTCTCAGCCGCCACGACGCATTGCGGGGTCACGGCATGGCCTCGACAAACGCTTTGGCGCGCTCGAGCACCTGGTCGGCCGTGTCGCCGGGGCGGTAGAGGGCTGCGCCAAGTCCGAACCCCGTCGCGCCATGTGCCAGCCACTCGGCGCTGGTGCTCAGGTTGACGCCGCCTACCGCCAGCACCGGGACGTCGGGCAGCACCGCGCCCATCGCGCGCAACCCCGCCGGGCCGACCACAGACGCGGGAAAGAGCTTCAGCGCCTGGGCCCCTGCCTGCGTGGCCGCAAACGCTTCGGTCGGCGTGACAAACCCGGGGATCGAGACGAGCCCGGCCTCCACGGTGGCGGCGATGACGTCGGGATCGGTGTTGGGTGAGACGATCACTTTGCCGCCCGCGTCCCGGACTGCGGTGACCTGGGCCGGCGTCAGTACGGTGCCGGCGCCGATCAGAGCCTGCCCGTCCAACGCCCGCGCCAGCGCCGCAATGCTGTCCAGCGGATCCGGGGAGTTTAGTGGGACCTCGATGATCGTGACGCCGGCAGCGACGAGCGAGTGCCCCACGTCAGCCGCCTCAACCGGCCTGATCCCGCGCAGAATCGCCACCACCGGCATCCGCTGCAGCCAGCTGCTCAACACGCTCATCGCATCATCCTCGCCAGTCCGCGCCCGGACGCCGCCATCCCGTCGACGATGGAGGCCTTGCGCCCGACCAGCTCCAGCGCATCCCGATATCGCTCTGCCAACGCCGGCGCGCCCACGATGCGAACGGTCTCGTGCTTGCCTGAGGCGCGGACCTCGTGGCCGATCAGCAAGCCCGACAGGTACGAGCCGGCCGCTGCCTGAGGCATGTTCCCGAGCAGAGGTAGCGTGCGCACCGAGAAGAGGTGTTGCAGCAGTCCGCCGGACCGTCCGGACGCGGTGACGCCGCGCTCGAAGGCGCCTGCGTGATGGTCGTCGCCGGTCATCAGCCGGCCGAGCAGGCTGTGGTTGCGCAGCACCTGATAGACCTCACCCGTTATCGCGGTCGTGAAGCGCTGAACCACTCCGCGCGTCAGCCATACCCATTTGGAGTGGGTGCCCGGTAGGCAGACCAGGCCGTCCGGCTCGTCCAGCCCCAAAAGCTGGGTCTCTTCGCCGCGCATCACATCCGGCGCTCGCCGGCGGTCCCCGGCAAGCTTCAGCCCGGGGATGACGTACACGCCCTTTTGAGGCGCCTTGACCAGGTGTCCGCGCAAGGTGCGCAGGGCGGCCGGACACTGCAGGTAGCCCGCGTCGACCCAGCCGTGCGCGCTGCCGATCATGCCGCTCATCACGACAGGCGTGAGCGGTGCGTCGTGCATCCACCCGCCGATGCGCGACTCCAGCACGCCGGCGAACTCGCCGCTGCGCACCGAGGTGATTCCGTCATCGGTCTCGACGCGGTCCAGGATCTCGCCGTCGCCGTCCAGCTTCATCGCGCGAAACGACGTGGTGCCCCAGTCGACGCCGATCAGCGCCAGCCTCAACTGCGCCCCCCGTCCACGACGTAGCTCTGCGCCGTGATCATCCGACTATCGTCGGCCGCCAGAAACAGCACGAGACGGCTGACGTCCTCAGGCTCCAGCATCTCTTTGAGGCACTGCGCCTGCAGCCACTGCGCCTCGGCCTGCGGGTTGAGCCACTGGGCGACCTGCCGCTCGGTTTTGACCCAGCCGGGCAGCACCGCGTTGACCCGAATGCGCTTGGGCCCCAGGTCGCGAGCCAGCGCCCGTGTCAGGCCCACGATACCCGCCTTGGCGGTCAGATAACCCGGCATGCCCTCCACGCCGACGCGATGGGCGATGGAGCTGATGTTGATGATGGAGCCGCCGCCCGCGTCCGCCATGCCGTCCACCACGGCCTGCGCGGTGAAGAAATGTGGTCGCAGGTTTACGTTTTGAACGCTGTCCCACAGCGCCTCGGTGACGTCTTCGATGGCGTGCCGCTGGTCCCATCCCGCGTTGTTGACCAGCACCCGGATCGGACCGACGCGTTGGCCCGCGGTCCGGACGGCTTCTCGCAGCGCGTCGACGTCGGCCAGGTTGCAGCGGATGAAGTGCGCGGCGCCCCCGAGGTCGGCTGTCAGCGCCAGCGAGGGCTCCTCGGCGACGTCCAAAAACGCCACCTGAGCCCCCTGGGTTGCAAACTGTCGGACCAGGCTGGCGCCGATGCCCGAGCCGCCGCCCGTGATCAGGACCCCGCGTCCCTTCAGGCTTGGGTATTCGGCAAACATCAGTGCGCCTCCCGCGTGACGTCGGCGCCGCTGCCACCGACCAGAAAGTCCAGATCGGCGCCGTGCTCCGCCTGCTGCACGTGGTCGATGTACAGCTTGGACCACCCCCGATCCGCCAGGGCACGGGGCGGCGTCCAGGCCTGCTTTCGGCGCGCCAGCTCATCGGCGGCCACATGCAGGGTGAGGGTACGGCTGGGCACATCAAGCTCGATCTCGTCGCCGGTTTGCACCAGCGCCAGGGGCCCGCCCGCCGCGGACTCGGGGCTGGTGTGCAAGACCACGGTGCCGTACGCCGTGCCGCTCATCCGCGCGTCCGAGATCCGGACCATGTCGGTGACGCCTTGCTCCAGCAGCCTGCCGGGCAGCGGCATGTTGCCCACTTCAGGCATGCCGGGGTAGCCGCGCGGGCCGCACCCCTTCAGCACCATGACGTGCTCCGCGGTGATCGCCAGGGCCGGGTCGTCCAACCGCGCTCGTAGATCTTCGATGCTCTCGAAGACCACCGCGGGCCCCCGGTGCTGCATCAGCGCATCTGTCGCTGCGGACGGCTTGATGATCGCGCCGCCGGGACACAGGTTGCCGCGCAGCACCGCCAACCCGGCGTTGGGCTTGAGCGGCGTGTCGGCTGCGCGGATCACCTCGCGGTCGAAGCACGGCGCCGCCTCGATCAGCGCGCCCAGCGTTTGTCCGCCCACGGTCGCGGCATCCAGCTTCAGATGTCCGGACACCTCGCGCAGCACGGCGGGCATGCCCCCGGCGTAGTGCAGGTCCTCCATCAGGCGATCGCCCGACGGCATCAGGTTGACGAGCAGCGGCACGTCGCGGCCTATCCGATCCCAGTCGTCCAGCGTCAGCGGCAGCCCCAGCCGTCCGGCGATGGCCAGCAGATGGATCACGGCGTTGGTCGACCCACCGATGGCCGCGCACGCGACGATCGCGTTGTGCAGCGCGTCGGCGCCCAACACGTCCGCGATGCCGGTCTCCGACTCCACCAGCCCCACGATGCGCCGGCCCGTCCGATGCGCCAGGTCGCGCCGATGCGCGTCGACTCCGGGGATCGTGCCGTTGCCGGGCAGCGCCAGGCCCATCGCCTCCACCAGACACGCGACGGTCGACGCGGTGCCCATGGTCATGCACGTACCCGCGCTGCGCGACATGCACCGCTCCGCGCCGAGAAAGTCCGCCATGGAGAGGTCACCCGCGCGCACGCTCTCGCTCAGCCGCCAGACATCGGTGCCCGAGCCGAGCTCGCGCCCGCGAAACCGCCCATTCAGCATGGGGCCCGAAGAGATCACCATGGTCGGCAACCCGACGCTGCACGCGCCCATCAGCTGGCCCGGGGTCGTCTTGTCGCAGCCGCCCAGCAGCACGACGCCGTCCAGCGGATTGCCGCGGATCGACTCTTCAACCTCCATGGCCAGCAGGTTGCGAAACAGCATCGCCGTCGGCCGCATCTGCGTCTCGCCCAGCGACATCGCGGGAAACTCCAGGGGCACGCCGCCTGCCTGCCACACGCCCGCTTTCACGTGCCCGGCCAGGTCGCGCAGGTGGCTGTTGCACGGCGTCAGCTCAGACCACGTGTTGCAGATGCCGATGATGGGGCGCCCGTCGAACGCGTCGTCCGGCAGCCCGGTGGCCTTCATCCAGGAGCGGTGGATGAAGCCGTCCCGATCTTGCTTGCCGTACCAGGCCGCGCTGCGGCGCGTCTTAGAGGTTGACACCGATGCCCACCCTGACTCCAAAGACCGGCTCGGTGGCCGTGCGGTCCACGTCGTTTACAAAGGCGGCTGCGGCCCCGCCGGGCACAAACGCGTCGGCGACCACAAATGCGTAGCCGGGCTCGCCCAGCTTGAAGGTGTTGTCCAGCGCCAGCTCAAAGCCGGCGAACACCTGGCCCAGCGAGTTTTCCGCCTCGAGCACCATGCCGGCCGCCATGATCACGCGCGGCGTGTACCAGGGCGTGACCTCCCAGCCCGCTGAGGCATCGCCGACCACCAGCCCGGCGCGCCCCACAAAGAAGGGACCCATCGCGGTCGCCATGCGCTCGTCCAGGTTGTCGTAGCGGTCGCGGTGCTCGTTTTCGGTCAGCACCGTGGAGGGGCTGTGGTTCTTGCCGGAGCCGAAGAAGGCGCCCTGGCTGGTGTTGCCGTCGTGCGCGTCGTCGGGGGAGAGCACCAGAACGTTGGCCGACCACTCGAACGCGCCGATTGTGTGGCGTACGCCGGCCTGCGCCGCCCAGGCCAGGATGTCGACGTCGTCTCCGCCCAGCGCCGCGCCCTCCCAGACGCCCGCCTGCCCGACTACGTGGGCGCGAACCCGCAGATCGCCTCGCTGAAAGCGCAGCCCTGCCAGCCCGGTGGCCAGCACCAGCGGGCGGTCCACCTCGCGCAGGTCGCCGACGACCCACGCGCCGGCGTCGACCGTGAGCCCGCCGTGCCTGTAGCCCGCCGAGACGCCGCCGAAGATGCTGTCGTTGACGAAGTTGTCCTCGCGCACGTCGATGCCCTCAAACGTGGACTCCGGCAGCTGGCCGATCAGCAGCGTGCCGTGCACACCTTGACCGCGCAGCGTCAGGCTCAGCGCAGCCCACTCGTGGTCCAGAAAGAGGCGACTCGGGTCGGCAAAGTGCTGGTAGCCCACCCGCAGATCCACGGCGTCGTTCGGTCGCCAGCGAGTCCAAAGCTGCCGGTGACGCACGCCAAGGCCTTGCTGCTCGCTGGGTAGAAACTGGTTGGGCAGGCCGGCGGCGTTGCGGCTCCAGATGTTCCAGCCCAGCTCCGCTTCGTAGAAGAGTTCGAAGTCTCTGCCGGTGGTGAGCTGGATCTTTGGCGAGAAGAAGGTGGCCGCCTGACCCTCGCTTTGGCCGTCGGGGTCGAAGACGCGCGGGCTGGGGTCGAAGTCGGAGTCGGTGCGGAAGTGGACGACAGACAAAAAGCGCGCGCCGATGTTCAACGTGACCGGGCCCTGTCCGGCGCCGGCGCTGGGTGTGGCGACGCTCAGGGCCGCTGCGATGCACGCGATTCGCGCCGCGCTCATTGCGTCACCGCAGACGTCCAGAACGGGTCGCCCTGTCCGGTGATCATGTGGTGGCCATCAAAGAAATAGGCCCAGCCCAGCGCCTCGCGATCCAGCATGTGGGGCTCGATGTGCAGCGTGTGCTGCGTGCCGGGCTTCTGGCGGCTGGGATACCAGTAAAGCACCTGCCGCTCGCGGTCGTAGAAGGCGCGCCCGTCGGAGAGCCACACGTAGAAGCCGTTCGGATACTGGCGGCGCGGTACAAACACCTCGGTCGGCGCGTCGGTCTCGCGCATGGCCATCACCAGGTCGTAGTGGCGCTCGGGCTGCGCCGTGCCGTGGTCGGGGTCATGAAAGTGGTATTGGCTGTTGAACTGCTGGTGGATCAATTTACCGCTGGTGGCGCGGGCATACGTGCGTACGTAGGCGGGCCACGCGCGCGGCTCTCCCGAGGGATCGATGATCGAGAAGTCCTCGTGATTCCACAGCTCGCCGTAGTTGTAGTCGTTCTCGGCCGAGAAGACCCACAGCATGCTGCCGGTGTTCAGGGCCTCGAAGGCCTCGTAATAGCTGTTGAGCACGTGGGCGCTGATCGCGTAGCCGGAGTCGATCGACGCCTGGATGCCGCCGAAGTTGAAGTAGGTGCCGAACTCCCCGAAGACGACCGGCACGTTGCCCAGCCACGTGGACGATTGCTCGATGTGGTGGCGCAGATCCTCGGTGAAGTCGCGATACAGCCACTCGTCGGGCTGAAACTCGCGTGGCGGGGAGCCGATGCCGGCGCGCGGGTAGATGTCGGGGTACCAGTGCGGCGCGTAGACGAGCTGCTCGATGCCCTGAGGGCGGGTGAGCGGCAGGTCAAAGAAGGGGCTTGGGCCGGTGATCGTCCGCAGGCTGGTCGACGACTCGAACCAGATGATGGCGTTGGGATCCGCCGCGGCGATGGCGCCGCCGACGCGCTCGTAGAACGGCTGCAGATGTTTGGCGTCAAAGCTGAAGTTGATCGACAGCGCGGCGCCCAGGTCGATGTCCGCGATGCCCCATTTTTGCAGCGTCTCGTCCTGCCCATCGGGCGGCAGCAGCGCCAGTCCGCCGATCACAGCCAACAGGTTTTGCGCCAGCCCCTCGCCGACAAGGCCGATCAGCAGATCCTCCAGCGGGCCCTGGTCGCTTGGGATGGCCGGATCGCCGCCGGCATTGGTCTGCACGAAGGTGGCCGCCAGCGCCAGCATCAGGAAGGCGCCGACGGGCTCGTTGATGATGTCGTAGCCGATCACGTTGTCGTATTTGCGGGTGCGCTCGACAAGCTGCAGCCAGGCGTCGGTGTAGGCGGTCTGCAGGTAGTCTTTGAGGTTGGGGAGCGCGTCGGGGTTGGCGACGTCCACGCGACGCTTTGTGCGGCCGTCGGTGTCCACCACCAGCCCGGGGAACACGACGTCGCCCGCGAACAGCGCCGCAAAGCAGCGGTCCACGTCCAGTGACAGCGCCCCGTTGAGCAGCCAGGGGGTGATCGGCAGCAGGTCGCTGGTCTCGTCCACGCCGAACGGCTCGGACGGCACGTGGGTGAGGATGTACTCGACCCAGCCCGGGATCGGCCCGTCCGGCGACAGCGCGGCGGCGAGCTCTTGAATGGCGGTCAGCAGCTCGGTGTTGGCGTCCCCGTCGGCCTTGCGCAGCAGCCCGAGCCCGCGAAACACGCCCCACCACTTGGAGTCCAGCTTCTTCTCGGGCAGGCAGGTCGCAACGACCCAGCGCGGCGCGCCGTGGCCACGAACCCAGTCTGTGTAGGGTGGAAAGAGGGCCAGCAGCAGCTGCTCCACGCTGCCGCGCTCGGGGATGATCGGGTCGGTCGGCGAGCCGTACTTGGGCGCCTCGTTGTAGTACGACATCAAATAGCGGCTGAAGACGTCCTGGTGCATGTCGACCAGCACGTACAGGCCGTGGTCGCGGGCGCTCTGAAGCAGCGACTCGTAGTAGTCCAGGTACTTGAGATCGTAGCACTGCGGCGAGTAGCCCTCGCGGCCGTCGCACGTGCCCGGGCGGAAGGGCTGGATCGACTCCCAGTTCGTGATCAAGCGCACCGAGTTGAACCCCAGGCCGGCCAGCTCGCCGAACCATCGGTCGGCGTCCTCCAGCGGGAACGGGCGACCGACGTACGAGACCGTGCGAGCAGGGATGCACTCGACCGGCATCGGCACGGTGGTTTGGCACTTCGACTTGAGGGCCGGGTCCGTCGGCAGTGGGTACAGCGACGGAAACTCCTCCGTGGGCGGCGCTTTGTGCGACCCGCTGACGTTGATACCGCGCACGTGGACGTAGCGGCCGTGGCTGTCGACCAGATGCGGGCGCTGGTGTGTGACGGTTGCGCCGTCGGGGCCGGTCGTCGTGATGGTGGGGGTGCGTACGCGCGAGGTGGTCTGCGTCCACACCATGTCGAAGTGCGGTTCTTCGCCGCCGCATGCCAGTACGAGTACCGCCACGGCCAGCCCTGTCATTGTAGGGCGCATCCCGCCGTTTAGTACGATAGAATGGGCGGATGTTCAAGCGCACGCTGCTGGTTTTGGCCTGTCTGACGGCGTTTTGCGGCTGTGGTGACGATGACCCGCCGGTGGTCCCGCCCGTGGCCGACGCTGCGGAGATCTCGACGGATACCGGGGCTCTCCCGGCCTGCGATGACGGCAATGCGTGCACGTTTGACGAGCGCCTGGTCAACGGTGTGTGTCACTTCGTGCCGCTGTGGGACGCCGAGTGCGTGCCCTTGATCACGCTGCAGACCCCGCCGCGCGCGGGCAGCGTCGATGCGGTTGGCGTGACGGTTCCGGTCTCGGGCACAGCGACCGCAAAGTCCGCGACCCTGGCCAAGGTCACGCTGGGCGGCGTCGAGGTCGCGGTCGGCAGCGACGGGGCCTTCTCGGGACAGATCACGCCGGAGCACGGCATCAACATCGTGGCGGCCGAGGCGACCGACACCGTGGGGGTCTCTGCGCGCGCCGTGCATGCGCTGGTTGCGTCCGACAGCTTCTACAAGACCACGGCGGGGCCGAGCGAGTCCGCGGTCGTGCCCAACGCGCTGTTCGCATGGCTGGGCGCCGCCTTCTGGGACGACGATGATCCGTCCGACGTCGACGACCTGGCCACGGTGGCGCGCCTGGTCATCGAGGGGCTGGACATCCCGGCCATGCTGGCCGCCCAGCCCCCGCCGCGCGAGCCCAACCCGATCCTGGACTGCCTGGTCATCGAGTCCGTCAGCTACAAAGTCGGCGACATCGACCTGGTCCCGACCAAGGGCGCCATCGCGCTGAGCGCCGTGGTCGAGGACCTGGCGATCGGGTTCAGCACCAAGACCGAGGGTGATTGCATCGACGCCAAGGGTACCCTGACCGCGGTTGCGGTGTCCGCGGAGGGTCAGCTGCTGGTCGACATCGGCGAGGACGGCGCCATCACGGTCACGGTGCCGGAGGTGGTCGTCGAGATCGTGGACCAGGAGGTGGTGCTGGACGGCGATGACACAACCAGCGCCTTGATAGTCATCCTGCTGGCCGCCTTCGAGGGCCCGGTCACGGAGCAGCTGGAGCAGGTGCTGGAGGACACCGTCAAAAACAACGTGGCCGAGACGCTGGCCGGCGCGCTGACCCAGTTCTCGACCAGCACGCTCACGTTCGACCTGCCGCCGCTGCCCGGCCAGACCGCGGGGCTGTCCGTGGACGTCGGCGTGCGCCCCACCGCCATCGAGCTGACGCCGGACGGCGGCAGCCTGGCCCTGGGCGTGCAGATCACGTCGCCGATAGGCCCGGCACTTCAGGCGGCGGGCATCGACTCGCCGGGGGCGGTCGCCCGGGGTGTGTGCGGCGCGTCCGACGAGGCGGCGCTGCCCAAGGATCAGCCCGTGGCGATGTCCCTGCACGACGACATCGTCAACCAGCTGCTGTTTGCGGCCTGGTGGGGCGGCATCTTGCACGCGGAGATCGCCCCGAGCGTGTTCGACGCCATCAGCGCGTCGGGCCCCTTCGGCATCGGCGCGGTCGCCCTGGAGCCGCACATGCCGCCGGTTCTGACCCAATGCCGCGCGGACGGCACACTTCAGATGCAGGTCGGAGACCTCAAGGTCCAGGCCGAGCTCGAGGTCAACGGCGCCAAGGGTGCGGTCACGGCATGGGCCTCAGCGCGCGTGATCGTGGAGCTGGGCGCGGCCCCAAACGACGACGGCACGGTGGCCCTGAGCGCCGGTGTGCTGTCCATCGAGGCTCTGGAGCTGCAGCTGGTCGAGCTGGACGGCTCATTCAGCGCCCACCGAGAGCTGGTCGTCACGATCCTGCAGGACATCGTCGGCTCCGTTTTGAGCGACGTGGTCGGCCAGGGCTTCCTGCAGCGCGTCCCGCTGCCGGCCTTCGATCTGTCGATGGTTCCAGGCATCGAGAGCAAGACGCTGCTGGCGTTTGAACCCGCCGCGGTCACGCGCGCCACGGGCTACACGACCCTGACGGGAGACGTAGTCCAGCGAGCGGACTCCCCCAACTAGAAGATCGCCCACAGCAGCAGCGTCAACACGAGGCCCGCGCCCACCCAGACGGCCGGGTTTGTCCACCACAGCCGGGCGCCCGGCTCTGGGCAGCTGAAGCCCACCTCCAGATGGTCAGCCAGCCGGCGAACCAGCGGCAGGCGCTGAGCGATCGGGACCGTGGCGTAGTCCGCGAGAAGCCCGGCTTTCAAGAAAGCGGTCGCGGCCCGGCGGTGTGTGTCATCTGCCGCCCGCTGGCGCTCCCTTGCATCGGCCAGGCGCTGCTCGGCCCGCTCCACCTGGCCCCACATCTGTCGGAGTTCCTCGTCCAGGCGTGTGAACGCCTTCTCTTCGCGGTGGTTTTTGGCCAGCCCGATCGCGCCGTCCCATAAGAGGCTGGCGCCCGACGTCATCACGGCCTTTGTCCCTTTCCACAGCCACTTCAGCGCCTTGCCGACCGTCATGCCGTGGTCGCGCGCGAGGATCCGGCGGACCGGGGCATATGCCGCGGCGCAGCGTTGGTAGGCAGCACCGACGGCGGCCAGGTGCTGGGCGGTTTCGGTCCAGCGGGCCTTTCTTTGCTGCGCCTGTTCTTTGCGGTCGATAGAACCCGCGACCCATCCGGCGCTCGTGTTTGGTAGCCACCAGCGACGCACCGCTACTGAGACAGCCTCGGCTTTTTGGAGAATCGCGCGGCTGTCGGGGATGGTGTCGCGCAGCTCGGCCAGCCACGACCAGTCGACAGCCTCCAGCGACAGAGTGCGATCGAAGTGCCGGATCATGCGGCGCGGGTGGTCGTTTGGACCGTCCGTCTCCAAGGCCGAGGGCGGGCCCTCTCGTGGTAGTTGGTTCAAGCCCTGTCGAACGGACTGCGCCACCGCGAGAGTGGCGTCGTTGCCCAGCCGGCGGGTCACCTCATAGTGCAGCGCCGCGTCGAGCGTGTCGCCGTGGGCGGCCAGCATCCGGCCCATGGGCTCCACACCGCCGCACGCCGGGCACGCCGCCTCACCCAGGACAACGCGGCTGCCGCATGGGCACTGCACGTCGGGGGTCGGCCGATGGCTTTCGGTGAGCATGTCTTCCAGCGCCCAGAAGTCGGCGTCGTCCTCGATGATGCCGTCGGTGTGGCACGCGGTCATGACAAAGTGGGCGTGGCCTCGCTGTGCAAAGGACAGCTCGGTAGCCCACGAGGCGTAGAAGCCGGGCGCCGTCGGCGGGAGCGGGTCCAGGTATAGCTGCTCCTGGCCTCCGCTCCGCTCGCGACGTACGGCGTGCGGGCGTCGCCACCGAGCGCGACGCAACAGCACGTCTAGCGTGCGGTCGTGGGCGAGGCGCTGCACGGTCGGGCCGCGGCTGCCCCAGCGCAGATGAGCAATGGGGGTGTCCGGCGTCTCGGCGCGGGCGATCGCTACCGCGTTGGCGGCGCTCACGTGAGGTACTCCGAGATCAGAACGCCCAGCTTCGGAAAGAGCGCCATGAAGCGGATCGGGTTGCGTTGGTAGTCCGCGATCGCGTCACTGCCGATCTCCTCCGCCTGATGCGCGGGGTCGTAGGCGCTATACCGCTCTGGGCGCAGTGCGCCGTAGTCGACGTCCTGAGTCGCGCGCTGAAGTTTTGCTGCGAACTCCGGGTCGCGATGCTGGATGTGATGCCCCATTTCGTGGTGGTAGGTCCATTCGGCCGTCTCGGCGTGGTCGAACAGGGCGATCGTGCCGGTCTGCGGATCGTATGCTCCCCTCATATTGCCGGCCAGCTCGGGGTCGTACACGACGTTTGTGCTCTCGGTCATGTACGACGGGTACTCCCCCGCAGCAGCCGTCAGCTCCGCGTTTACCTGCTCCGTGGTTGGAGGGGCCGGCTCGTCCGTGACGTCGTCCCAGTCATCCCCGGCGCTGTCGTCCAGGTCGCCGGCGTCTTCGTCAAAGTCGAGATCCCAGTCCAGGTCGGCGGGATCGAGCCCATCGAAGGCAACCAGGGTGTCCATGTCCAGGCCCTCGATGTCCAGGTCCGCGATGACGTCCGCCACATCGGCCAGATCAAACAGGTCGAGGGAGTCCAGCAAATCTGCGAGATCGAGCAGTTCGTCCATACACGGCTCCTTGAGCTTGGCTAACCCAGACGCCGATTATGGCACGCGGCGTCGCCTCCAGCAGTGAGTTGTGTAGACTCATGGCACACGAAAGAGCTTCGGAGGGGTCGTGATTCATCGACACGCGCGGATGGTGGTATTGGGCGTCTTGTTGGCGGTTGGGACCGCGGGGGCCGTGACGCCGACGTCGATGCCCATGCATGGGGTGCTGCACGACAACGCGGGCGCCGTGGTGCAGGACGGGGTGTTTCCCATGACCTTCACCTTGTATGACGCGGCTTCGGACGGGGTGGTGCTGTGGCAGGAGGCCTGGCCGGGGGCCGGCGCGACGTGTGCCGAGGCACCACAAAAGTGCGTGACGGTCGAGAACGGTGTGTTCGGCGTGGTGTTGGGTACTTTGACGCCCATCTCTGCAGCGGTCTTTGTCGGGGTGTCGGAAGCGTGGCTGGGGATCGCGGTCGACGGCGAGCCCGAGCTGCCGCGGCGTCCCATGGGCGCGGACGCGTTTGCGTTTGTGGCGGGTCACGCGGCCACGGCGGACCTGGCCTCCCAGGCCGACAGCGCGACGTCGGCGGACAACGCGGCGACCGCCGATGTGGCCTTTGCGCTGCAGTGCACGGCGTGCATTCCTCAGACGGCGCTGGCTTTCGAGTTGCCGGGCTCGGGGGCCTCGACGCTGCCTCCGGACGGGCTGGACGAGGTGTCGAACGGCGTGCTCACCACCACCTTTGTGACCACGCATCACAGCGCGGATACGCCCAAGCCCAACGATGCGCTGACCGGGCTCATCGAGTCCAATATCGCGGTGCCTGACCTCGGCTTCGTGCAGAAGTTCTCGGTGTCGTTTTCCCTGACCCACGGCGATGTCTCGGAGGTGACCGTGACGCTGCGCAGCCCCAAGGGCGCGAAGTTTGTGCTGCACGACAAGACGCTGCCCGGCCAGACGAACCTGGTGCTGACGCTGACCGACGAGGACGCGATCGCCACCGGCTCGCTTGGTGACATCGTCGGCACCGAGCCCGAGGGGGGCTGGAAGCTCACGATCGAAGACCTCGTGGTTGGCCAGGAGGGCACGTTGGAGTCCTGGAGCATGAGCTTCACGGCGGTCTCCGGCGACAAGGCGCAGGTAAACGGCGATTTGACCGTGACGGGCTCGATCACGGTCGGCGGCGGACTGGGCATCACGGGCGGCGAGCTGTCGGTCAACGGCGACCTCAACCTGCAGACGAATCAGCTGAAGCTGCCGCGTTTTCAGCTGTCCAACGGGCCGCCGATGCCGTGCACGCCGGAGGTGGTTGGTCTCTTCTATCTCGACCTCGCGGACAAGCTGGTCAAGGTGTGCGTCGACGGCGAGTTCCAGGCCATGAACAACATCTGCGGCGACGGAGTGACCAGCCCGTCCGAGGCGTGTGATGACGGCAACAACGGCTCGGGCGACGGGTGCAACTCGGGCTGCGGCATCGAAAACGGCTTCGCGTGCGCCGGCAACCCGAGCATCTGCACGCCCGTGTGCGGCGACGGTATCAAGGTGAGCGGCGAGACATGCGACGACGGAAACACCGCAGCCGCCGACGGCTGCAGCCCGGTGTGCGTGGTCGAGACAGGCTTCGTGTGCACCGGGGCGCCCAGCGTGTGCACAACCGTGTGCGGTGATGGCATCAAGGCGGGCGCCGAGGCGTGCGACGACGACAACACCACCGGCTGCGACGGCTGCAGCGCGACGTGCGCGGTCGACTTCAACGGCCAGCTGTACAAGGGGGTCTGCCTGGCGGGCGTCAAATACGGCAACGGTGAGCCGCCGGGTGCGCCCGCCGGATGCACGCCCTACCAGCCGGGGCAGGGCTGGACGCAGGCGGACTTCCAGACGCTGTGCAGCCAGTACAACACCCTGCTGTCGTTCAGCGCCAACTGCACCGGTGTGGATACGGATGCGGACGGCGGCTCGTGCACCAACCACACCGACACGCTGGCGGTGTGGGACAATGACAGCAGCGTCGATATCTGGGTGCAGAAGACCAGCTGGTCGTATTCGCCCGCCGGCGGCTCGTGTAATCGCAACTTTGGCGGCGGCCACGTGGCGCTGTACGCGTGTCAGTGATGCGGTTATTCGCCAGCTGCGCGCTCGCGGTCGTGTTGGCCGCCTGCAGCGCTGACACCACGCCCGGTGTCGCGGCGCCGACGCCCGAGCCGGATGTCGGGGCGCCCGATGTGGTGGACTGGACTCCCCCGCCGGACGTGGCGGATGCGGCCGTCGATGATGTGGCGCACGGCACGGACGCGAGCGATCTGGAGGGCTTTGGGCCGTGCGTCGCGGGCGACGAGCCGGGCTGCCCGTGCACGGATAACTCGGGTTGCGAGACCGGGTTCTGCGTGGACGCGCCGTCCGGGAAGGTGTGCTCGCTGGAGTGCATCGAAAACTGTCCGCCCGGCTGGACCTGCTCGGCGGTGCCCGGGACCGGCACGGATACCCTCTTCATCTGCGTGGCGCAGTACACCAACCTGTGTCGGCCGTGCCGGATCAACGAGGACTGTGGCGGAGAAGGGGCGCGCTGTCTCCCACGCAGCGATGGCGCCGGCAGCTTCTGCGGCACCGCCTGCGACGGGGTCGACGACTGCCCGCCGGCCTACGCGTGTGAGAGCCGCGCCGATGTGAGCGGCGACGAGACCGAGCAATGCGTCCTGGTGGCCCCGGGAGCGGGGGCCGGCGACGATCCGGTCTGCACCTGCAACGGCAAGGCGGTCTTCGACGGCGCGTCGACCGACTGCACGATCAGCAACGTTCTCGGCACCTGCGGTGGGGCACGCGCGTGTGGCGCCAACGGCCTGTCATCGTGTGATGCGCCGATCGCCGTCGAGGAGGTGTGCAACGCCGCCGACGATGACTGCGACGGCAGCGTGGATGAGGACGAGCAGGGTGGCGTGCTCGAGGTCGCCTGTGAGACCACGACCGAGTACGGCACCTGCGCGGGCAGTCGGGTGTGCGTGCAGGGAGCGCTGACCCCGTGCGACGCGCCCGAGGCGACGCTCGAGGTGTGTGATGGGCTGGATAACAACTGCAGCGGCGCGGTGGATGACGACCTCGGTACGCTGGAGTGCGGTCTGGGTGTCTGTGCCCAGAGCCTGGACGCCTGTGTGGCCGGCGTCGCGCAGCAGTGCGATCCGCTGCTGGGCGCGACCGACGAGGCCTGCAACAGCCTGGACGACGACTGCGACGGCGCCACCGACGAGAACCTGGGAGAGGTGTCCTGCGGCGAGGGTCAGTGCGCGCATACCGTGCCGGCCTGCGTTGCCGGCGAGGTGCAGGTCTGCAATCCGTTTGAAGGCGGAAAGTCCGAGGCCTGCGACCTGTTGGACAACGACTGCGACGGCGAGATCGACGAGGCCCTTGGCGACACCGCGTGCGGCCTGGGTGCGTGCTCCCACGTCGTGCCCAACTGTGTGTTGGGTGAGGTGCAGTTCTGCAACCCCTTCGACGGCGCAATCGCGGAGCTTTGCAACGCGCTGGACGACGACTGCGACGGGCAGACAGACGAGGGCCTGGGCGCCGTCACGTGCGGTGAGGGCCAGTGCCTGCACACCGTGGCGGCCTGCGACGAGGGCACGCCGATCGAGTGCGACCCGTTGGAGGGCGCTGTCGATGAGGTGTGCAACGGCCTGGACGATGACTGCGACGGGGACACGGACGAGACCCTGGGCACGGTGTTGTGCGGTCAGGGGCAGTGTGCTCAGACGCTGGCGGCCTGTGAGGCGGGCCAGCCGGCGGTGTGCAACCCGTTTGCCGGCGCCACGCCGGAGGTGTGCGACGGGGTCGACAACGACTGCGACGGACAGACGGACGAAGAGCTTGGCACGGTCGTCTGCGGCGTGGGCAAGTGCGCGCAGCTTCTGCCGGCCTGCCAGGCGGGTGCGCCGCCGGCCTGCGATCCGCTGCTGGGCGCGGTCGCGGAGTCCTGCAACGGCGTAGACGACGACTGCGACGGCGCCATCGACGATGACCTGGCCGAGCTCGAGTGCGGCCAGGGAGTCTGCCAGCACTCGGTGGCAGCGTGCAGCGACGGCCAGCCGAACAGCTGCGATCCCCTGGCGGGGGCTCAGGCTGAGGTTTGCGACGGTCAGGACAACGACTGCGACGGCGCCACTGACGAGGAGCTGACCCCAACGCTGTGCGGAGTCGGTGAATGCGAGCACCTGGTGTCGGCGTGCGAGGCGGGTGCGCCGGGCACGTGCAACCCCTTTGAGGGCGCGCTGCCCGAGGCCTGCGACGAGCTGGACAACGACTGCGATGGCGAGACGGATGAGTCCCTGGGTGACCTGACGTGCGGCCTGGGTGAGTGTGTCCACACCGTCCCCGCATGTGTCGCCGGACAGGCCGGCGCGTGCGACCCGCTCGAAGGCGCCGAGGCTGAGGCCTGCAACGACCTGGACGACGACTGTGACGGCGTTACCGACGAAGGAGCCTGCGCGCCGACCCGTGTGGAGGTGCAGTTCGACTCACTGCTGATCGAGTCCCCGGCAGGCTCCGGCTTCACCATCACGGGCGCGGCCGGTAGCGGGGCGTGCGGGCTCATGGCCAACGGCACCGGCTTCAGCGTGAAGCTGGGTCTACCGCTGCCGGGTCAGTAGGCCGGGCAGACATCAGCAGCACCTTGAGGCGCCGGTCGTCGTCTACGTCGGCGAAACCGGCCGCCGCGGGCAGGCGCTCAGTCATCTGAAACTGGGGCGCCGACTCCGCAAAGAGGTCCAGCAGCAGCTGGGCGGATTGATCCGGCGAGTTCAGCGCCGCAAGGACGCGGGCTCCGGGCGCGGCGAGCGAGGCCAGCCGGCGCAGCACCTTGGGGTAGTCGCGGGCGGTCACGAAGCTGCTGAATTGGTAGGCGGGCGGGTCGATGATGACCAGGTCGTAGGGGCCGTCGCGGCGGACTTTGCCCCATGACTTGAAGAGATCGTGAGGCACAAAGCGCGTGTTCCGGGTCGCCAGCTCATTGGCGGCGTGGTTGCGCTGCCCGATGGCGATGGCGCCCTTGTTCATGTCCACGTTGACCACGGAGGCGGCGCCCCCCGCGAGGGCGGCAACCGAGAAGGCGCAGGTGTACGAGAACAGGTTCAGAACTCGCAGGCCCTGGGCGTGTCGGCGGACCCAGGCGTGCGCGGGGGCCATATCCAGAAAGAACCCGACGTTGCGGCCACGGCGGCCGATGCTCAATTGGTAGCGGAGGCCGTCGCTCAGGGCCCAGAGCTCCTCGGGCAGCGTGCCGGCCAGTACGTCGTACGGGGCGGCGTGCTCGTTGCGGCGCTGTGCCACGATCGCCGACAGCTTCGTGCGGTTCAGCATGCAGCGCGCGTCGCATCTCAGCGCCGCCCACCAGTCGTCGTCGCGAGGTTCGTAGGTGCTGATCAGCAGCACCGGGTGAAAGAGATCGCAGTTGATGAAGTGCAGCCCGGCGATAGTGCGGCCGCGCCCGTGGATCAGGCGCCGGCTCTCCGTGGCGTCGCCGTTGGCGGCCAGGGCGTCCGCGAGCAGGGTCCAGAAGTGCTCCATCACTTGCCTGCGCCGGCCCGCAGCTTGGCCGCAGCTATCAAGACGCTGTGAGTCCGGCGCAGTCGCAGATGTCGTAGAAGAAGCGCTCCAGCGTGCGCTCGCGGTGAAGCGTAAGCGCGGTCGCGATGCCCGTGGCCCCGACAAACGTGTGGGTCAGCAGGTCCGGCTTGAGCTCTGCCTGCTCCCGGATGAAGCCCAGCAGCCCCATGAACAAGCCGGCCGCGTCCACAGCGCGCGTGGGGCCGGGGGGCCGTGTTTGGAGCGACAGCGCGCTCTGCGTGCCTACGAAGAGGTCGGCGCTGCTCCACGGGTTGGCGCCGCGGCCGGCCGTATGGTGGACGTCGATACCGCCGTCCTGTCCCGGCGTTGCGCCTGAGAACAGGGTGTCCAGCAGCCCGCGCGCCGCCGCCTGGCCGCGCTCGCCGTTGATGGCCATCGCCAGAAAGTCCAGATACGTGAAGATCGCCGCGGTGCGATAGCTGAGGTCCTGGTACACCCTGGCCAGCACGAAGCGCGCCGATGTGTGGCCGCGCTCGAGCCCAATCGTTCGCTCCAGCGCGCGCGCCGCCTTGCCTGGGAGCTCAGCCCCGTACAGCGAGACGCCGTAGTTGAACTGCAGGTGCGCGTCCTGCGGGAACGCGGCGATCCCGGTACGAAAGACCTCCAGCGCGCCGGTCGCGTCGCCTTTGGCGGACAGACAGCTGCCAAGCGAGCCATACAGCGCCTGCGCGTGCGGAGATTGGACCCGAAGACCCGCCCTGGCCGCGTCCGCGCCGCGGTCGTAATTGCCCTGCGCGTAGCAGGTCAACGCCAGCTCGTGGAGCGCCAGCGGGTCGCCCGGGTTGTCCCGCAGATGCGCGGTGAACACGGCGTCCGCCTCCGCGTAGCGGCCCTGGTCGTACAACGCGACACCCGCTTCCATGCGATCGGTCGGCTCCATGGTCTCCTCAGCCCGGTGATCGAAGATGCTAGTCTTGCACGCCATGACGACAACAGTCATCTGGACCACGTGGGCGGTCACGGTCGCGTCCGCAGCTCGACTGCGCAACCGCTTCTTCGCGGCGTTTGTCGGCGTCATGCTGGGCGTCAGCGCGCTGGCGTGGACGGCGCTGTTCGAGCACACCGGCGCGGCGAAGGTGCCGTTTCTCGCCTTGGCCGCGACCTCGTGCCTGCATTTTGTTGTTCTGGCGCGTCCGCACCTACGTCCGCTGTGGTACTGCGCACTGATCAGCATCCCGGGGCTCACGTTTATCGGGGGCTCGCTGCTGGCCCTGCCGTGGGCGGTGGCCGCCGCGGTCGGCCTGACGCCCCATGGTCTCTGGGTTCCCTACCTGGTGGCCCTGCTGGGGCTTTTGCAGTCG
>CAZJHX010000139.1:0-29018 GCA_964545715.1 uncultured Myxococcales bacterium | reverse complement strand
ATCGTGCGCGACAGCCGCATCAACCGGATCTTCGAGGGCACCAACGACATCCTGCGGCTGTTCATCGCCTTCTCCGCGCTGAACGACGTCGGCACACACCTCAAGGAGGTCGCCGCGTCCGTAAAGGGCATCTTCGATGACCCGATCAAGGGGTTTGGCGTGATGTACAGCTACGCCGCCAAGCGCGCTCGCTGGGCCACCGGCCTACACGGCGCCAACACGCTGTCCAAGTGCCATGTGGCGCTCAAGCCCGAGGCCGAGCAATTCGAGGACCTGACCCGCGACCTGGCGGCGATGGCCGATCGGCTGCTGCGCAAGCACGGCAAAAAGATGGTGGAGATGCAGTTTGCCAGCCGTCGCCTGGCGGATGTGATGGTGGACCTCTTTGTGCTGGCGTGCGTCCTCTCCCGCGTCTCAGCGGCCATCGAGCGCGACGGGCTGGAGAAGACCGCGCAGGAGATCGAGATCGCCCAGGTCTTTGCCGGCCAGGTCCGCGGGCGCGTGGCGCGCAACTTCCGCAAGATCGACAGCAATGATGACGAGCTGGTCAAGAGCCTGGCGGCGCACGCCTACGAGCACGACGGGTACCGCTGGGACCTGATGTAGAGCGCGCTCTTTAGATGTGCTCCGCCCGGGCTGCGGGGCGGGTCGCGGCGCGTGGTCAGCGGGTGAGCCAGGGGCGCGGCAGCTCCGCCATCGGGATGAGCCCGTGCTTTCGCCAGCCTTCGCGGCGCAGCCAGGTGCCCGGCGGGGCGCGGTCCAGGCATATGGCGTGCTCCGTGGGGACTGGCTGCTCGCGCCACCCTTCGAACTCAAGGCACGTGGAGTATGGGTCCAGCCAGTCTTTGGGATAGCGGTGGCCGCCGCGTGCGGCGTGGCGGCGCGCGTTGTTGAGGACATAGGCCAGACCGCGGCGAACCTCCAGCGGAGTCGTCAGCGCCCGGGCGTGGTAGCGGCCATCGAAGACCTTGCCCCGCCGACGCCACACGCCGTTGAGGCGACGCGCCAGCCGAATGCCCAGCCCCTGCATAGCGCGTGACAGCTCGCGCTTGTCGGGCGCCTCCACGATCAGGTGCAGGTGGTTGCTCATGACGCTCCAGTCGGTGATGCGCACCCCGAAGCGGGCGCAGGCCGTGGCGAGCGCGCGCCGAACCACGCGAAAGGTCCGCGCGCGACGCAGCGAAGGCAGCCCGGCGGCCAGGCGCATGGTCACGTGTAGCGGCGCACGCTCCTTGACGTCCGGCCGGATGACGTGCGCGACGCGGCGGCGAACGCCCGGTTGCCGCTTGCGACCGGCGCCTTTTCGCGCCCCACCCCAGGACTTGAAGTCGAGGGCGAGTTGCCGTTTGCGGGATGAGGTGCGTGTCATCTTGATTAGGCAGATATTAACCCATGACATCCAGCAATGTCAAGCCTTGTGCCTACGGGTCACTCGCCGTGGGATGGTCCGTCAAACCCCGCTCATCGAGCAGACATCTGGACGCGCAGCGGTAGCGGACCTGGGCGAGGCGAGGAGAGGTCTTGGCCAGCAAGGCGCTGGCGTCGACAACTAGCGCATGACCGCTTTTTCGATGACGACCTGCGTCTGCGGCACATCGGAGGCGAACGGGCCGCCCGCGCCGGTGGGCACGACCCGAATCGCGTCGACAACGTCCATCCCCTCGATGACTTTGCCAAACACTGTGTAGCCGTAGCCGTCCGGGGTCTTGGACGTGTGGTCCAGGCCGGTGTTGTCCACCACGTTGATAAAGAACTGAGCGGTCGCGCTGTGGGGATCGCCGGTGCGGGCCATCGCGATGGTGCCGCGCAGGTTCTTGTGGGTGGTGTCCGCCTCGTGCTGGATGGCGGCGTTGACCGGCTTTTGATCATAGTCCTTGTCGAAGCCGCCGCCCTGGATCATGAAGCCGTCGATGACGCGGTGAAAGATGGTCCCGTCGTAGTGACCGGACGTGACGTACTCGACGAAGTTGGCCACGGTGTTGGGCGCCAAATCCGGGTCCAGCTGCAGCACGATGGTGCCCATGCTGGTGGTCATCTCGACCTCGTTGGAGTCGGCCGACGGCGTGGTGTCCCCGCCATCTGTCGTGGTGTCGGTGCCGTCGGTCGTGGCGGCTCCGTCCGTCGTGGTATCGGCGGGCTCGGTGGGCGGTGAGCTCGTCCGGCTGCTTGAGCTGCAGGCGAGAAGCAGGGACAGCAAAGCCGCAAGCGCGACCTGTGATTTGGGGAGGTGGATGATCATGGACCGTGTTGTATCAGTCACTCGGGCCGGTGCGAACTCTTTGTCGGCACGTCGACGGATCGCACAACGTCTCCGCTCTTCGACCTACGGATGCTCAACGTGGCTTTGCCCGCCGACCAGTCGATCTCCACCGTGCCGAAGTTGGGCTTCTTGTACGCGGGACCGAGCATGTTGGGCGCCTGGTAGTGCTTCTTGATCATCGACCGCAGGTTCAACGCGCTGGAGGTGAACTCCGTCAACGAGCCCTCGCGCATGAATGACGCGCTGTGGCGATCGCCGGACAGGATGATGGCGCCCGTGTCCCGCAGCAAAGCGATCAGGCGGGCACGCTCGGACGGGAGATTGTTCCAGCACTCGTAGCCGTGATCCTCCGCCAGCACCTGAATGCTCGACACCAGCAAGCGAACATCCGCCGGCTGCCTCAATTGGCGCTTCAGCCAAGCCCACTGGACGTCGCCGAGTATGGTCTTGGAGACGTCCGGGTCGGGCATGTAGCGCTCTTTGCCGCGCACGCTGGTGTCATCGCTGCGCAACAGGGGGCTGCGGAAGGTGCGGGTGTCCAGCAGGATGATCTGCACCCGGCGTCCGGGCTCGCCAGTCGTCCGAGCGAAATAGACGCCTGGGCGAGTGCGGCGCGGATCGTCGACTGGGACGCGCCAGAACTCCAGAAACGCCGCCTCGGCCTGCTCCTTGAGCACCCACTCTGCGCCACCGTCGCTGGTCGCATAGTCGTGGTCGTCCCAGGTCTGCAGAATGGGGACCTCATCGCGTAACGTGGCGAAGTCCGGGTTGGCGCCGAGCTTCTCATACGCCGCCCTCAGCTCGGGGACGGCGGGATCGCCGCTGTCCACGTCACCGTAGACGTTGTCGCCCATGAGAATGACCAGCTCGGGGTCTTGTGCAGCGATCGAGGCCCAATGCGGCATCTTCTTCGCCTGGTTGCTGCACGACCCGACCGCAATGGTCGTCACGTCGGGACGGCAACAGCCGGCGAGCAGGAGCATGGTGAGAAGCGCGCGCATAAGAGGGGCCACAGTCTATCTTGCCAGCATGTACTTGAGCCAACGGCGGCTCCGAGCAGGCATCTGCCCCGGCCGGGCGGTCGTGCCAAGGCGCGTGATAAGGTCGCCCGCATGGTGGCCCGACAAACCCAGACCGCGCTCCTGGTCGCGCTGCTGACGCTTGGCTGCGCGTCGGGCGACGACGCCACTGCGGATACCGAGCTCACGGCAGACACCGGCGCCGTCCCGGGGGACGCGGCCCCGACGGACGTCCCGGACACGTACGAGCCGCCTCCGATCGTCCTGGATCCGCCACCGCCTGACATCGGCATCTACGGGCACGCCGGCGGGTGCTACGTCATCGAGGGCTTCGACGGGGTCACGCCGTGGCGCTACGTGGGCGCGGATGCCGACGTCTTCGCGTTTTCGCAGGCCACCAGCGAAAACGCCGCACGCTTTCGCATGCGGGCTTCGGACCTGGGTACCTACCTCTTTTACGACACCGACCGCCGATACCTCACGGCCGCGGAGACCGCATCAGGCGGCTGGCAGTTCGCCCGAGTCGCAACACTGCAGTCCAGTGTGCAGCTGCTCGACGACGCGTTCCGCTCGCCGGCGGAGTGGGTGCTGGAGGTGTCGGCGCGGGATGCGCAGCGATACCAGCTCAAGCACTACCAGTCGGGGCGGTACCTGGCGCTGGACGGCCTGACGGGCGAGGCAGCCGAGGCGGGCATCATCACGCTGCGCCCGGCCGCCGACTGCGCGGACTTTCCCGAGCTGACCGTCGATGCGCAGGGGCAGGTTGAGCCGCGCAAGTGGGACGACGGCGACGCGTATGGAATCGCCGAGATACACAGCCACATGATGTCCAACTTCGGGTTTGGCGGCGGCGGCATCTTCCACGGGGCGCCGTTTCATCGTCTGGGTGTCGAGCACGCGCTACCGGACTGCGTGACGCACCACGGGGAAGAGGGCCGGCGGGACATCGTGGGCTTCTTCTACGACGGCGGCTCGGCCTTCGATGTAGAGGCGCTGGCGCCCATCGTCTTCGAGGGGCAGGTGCCTGAGCCCAACCACGTCACTGCAGGCTACCCGGACTTCACCGAGTGGCCCAACCCGAGGCACCGCTCAACGCATCAGAGCATGTACTACCGATGGCTGCAGCGCGCCTGGATGGCCGGACTCAGGCTGGTGGTCCAGCACGCCACAGGCAACTCGGTGCTTTGCGACCTCATCACCGGCATCGGCGCCCAGGGGGTGCGGTACTCGTGCAACGACATGGTCAGCGTGGAGCGCTCGATCCTGGAGACGCGCAACCTGGAGCGGTATATCGACGCGCAGGCCGGCGGCCCGGGCAAGGGCTGGTTCCGCGTTGTGGAGAGCCCCGAGCAGGCCCGCGACGTGATCGCTCAGGGCAAGCTGGCCGTCGTGCTCGGCATCGAGATCTCCAACCTGTTCGACTGCTTCTCCACGCCAAAGCCCGGCTTTGAGGCATGCACGCCGGAGATCGTTCAGGAGCAGCTGGATTACTACCAGGCGTTAGGCGTGCGTGCGGTGTTTCCGGTGCACAAATACGACAACGCGTTTTCGGCCGGCGATGGCAGCGGCGGAATCATCGAGCTGGGCAACATCATCAACAGCGGCCACTACTCCAACTTCGTCGAGGACTGCCCGGGGCCGTCCGCGGCGTTCGACGGCGGCGGCGTCACCTTCGGCGGCCTGAACAAGCCGCGAGACGAGTACGACGCGCCGCCACCGCTGGACATGACCGGCTTTGCCGATGACGTGGTCAAAGCATTGCTGCCGCTGCTCTCCGACGTCACAAAGCCCGGCCTGTCGGGCAACTTCTGCCAGAAGCACGGCCTGACCCCGTTGGGCGAGACGTTGCTGCACGAGCTGATGGCGCGCGGCATGATCCCTGACATCGCCCACCTGCCTCAAAGGGCCTTGGGCCCAGCCTACGAGATTCTGGAGGCCGCAAACTACCCCGCGACCAAGACGCACGGAGGCATCAACAACGGCCGAATCTATGGCCTGGGCGGCCTGGTTGGCGTCGGACTGGGCCGCTGCGCCGACCCCGAGAAACCCGGCAACATGGTCGCCGGCATGCTCAACCGCATCCAAGAAGCCGTGTCTAAGGGCGCCTACCCCGCCGAGGCGCTGTCCTTCGATCTCAATGGCTTCGCCGGAGCGCCCAGGCCCCGCTTCGGTCCGGACAGCGGCTGCGCTCAGCCACAACCCAACCCCATGACCTACCCGTTCACCTCCTACGACGGCAAAGTCACCTTTACTCAACCCCACCTGGGGAACCGGGAGGTCAGCTTCGACACCGAAGGCATGATCCACATCGGGCTCCTTCCCGAGCTGATCGAAGACGTCCGCCGCAACGGCGCCACCGACGCGGATCTGGAGCCCCTCTTCCGCTCCGCAGAGGCCTACATTCGCATGTGGGAAAAGGCCGAAGAAGCCGGCAGATGAAGGTACCGCTGACGGTCAGGGTTTGTTCAGGCCCTTCAACCAATCGCGCGGCGCTGACGACGCGGCGTTGGTCAGCAGCATCACCCACCGAAAGATCGGGGAGTGCCATGTGCCCAGGCGAATCGTCACCTCGTGGGTCACGTCGACCTGGGTTCCGCCATCCACCGCCTTGAGCGTCACCACGTTCCGCGCCGTCATGGGCACGACCGAGTCGGTCAGGTTGCGCACAACCCGATTCGGCGCGTCGACCTCGCCCAGCCGGACGGTGACTTGAGACGAGCCCAGGTCCTCGATCCAGCCGTCGTCGTTGCGGGTGACGGCGCGCACCATTCGCCCGCCGATCGGGTGCTTCTCGCCGTCGCTGACGCGCGCCCACACGTCGTCGATCGGGGCGGCGATCAGCGCCTGAGCGCCGCCGCTGTACGTCTCTCGCAGAAAGCGGCCGCACACGAACAGCGCCGCCAGCGCAGCCACAAAACCAAGTATGTAAGGCATGTTGGCAAGCGGGCCTGAGCCGAGGCTTAGCCCGCCGCGACGGCGATGCGGTTCTCGGCGCGCTTGCGTGAGCGCAGCTTGCGAGCGAAGTCCTCGCTGCCGGCCTCCATCGACGCCAGCGCCTTGTCGGCGCGGTCCAGCGAGGCTTTGGCGCGCTCGACGTCGATCTCGTTGGCGAACTCGGCCGTCTCCGTGATGACGATGAGCGTGTCTTTGTCGACCTCGAGGAACCCGCCGTTGACCGCCAGGATCTTCTGCTCGTTTGCGTCGTTCTTGTAGCTGAGGCGCCCGATGTCGAGCACCGTCAGCACCGGGATATGGCCCGGCAGAATGCCCATCTCACCCAGGACGCCCGGCGCCGTGATCTCGTGGACCTTGTCGCTGAGCTTGTGGCCGGACGGCGTAACGATTTCCAGCTGCATGACCTAGTTCTTGTCCTTCTCGTACGCGGCGATGACCTCGTCCAGGCCGCCCTTGTAGAGAAAGTACGGCTCAGGGATGTGGTCGCACTCGCCGGCCAGAATGGCCTTGAAGCCCGCGATGGTGTCCTCGAGCTTGACGTATTTGCCGTCATGACCCGTGAACTGCTCCGCCACGTGGAACGGCTGGCTGAGGAAGCGCTGCATCTTGCGCGCGCGCTCGACCGTCTGGCGCTGCTCTTCCGTGAGCTCGTCCATACCGAGGATGGCGATGATGTCCTGCAGGTCTTTGTAGCCCTGAAGAACGCGCTGCACCTCACGCGCGATGTCGTAGTGCTCCTGGCCGACGACCTGCGGGTCGAGGATGCGGCTGGTGGAGTCCAGCGGGTCGACCGCCGGGTAGATGCCCAGCTCGGCGATCTGGCGGTTGAGCACCGTCGTCGCATCGAGGTGAGCAAACGTGGTCGCGGGCGCCGGGTCGGTGAGGTCATCCGCCGGGACGTAAATGGCCTGCACACTGGTGATGGAGCCCTGACGGGTGGACGTAATGCGCTCCTGCATCTCGCCCATCTCGGTGGCCAGCGTAGGCTGGTAGCCGACCGCGCTGGGGATACGTCCGAGGAGCGCTGACACCTCAGAGCCCGCCTGGGTGAAGCGGAAGATGTTGTCGACGAAGAGCAGCACGTCCTGGTTGGCCACGTCACGGAAGTACTCGGCAACCGTCAGCGCGCTCAGCGCGACCCGGGCGCGTGCGCCGGGAGGCTCGTTCATCTGCCCGTAGATCAGAGCCGTCTTCTCGAGAACGCCCGACTCTTTCATCTCGTAGTAGAGGTCGTTGCCCTCACGCGTGCGCTCACCGACACCCGCGAAGCAGGACACACCACCGTGGTGCTTCGCCAGGTTGTGAATCAGCTCCATGATGACGACCGTTTTGCCGACACCGGCGCCACCGAACAGGCCGATCTTTCCGCCCTGCTGGTACGGGGCGAGCAGGTCGACGACCTTGATGCCCGTCTCGAAGGCCTTGACCTCCGTGCTCTGGTCCGCGAATGACGGCGGGTGACGGTGAATGGGCAGCTGGTCCTTCGTCTCGACCGGGCCCGCCTCATCAACGGGGTCGCCGATCACGTTCAGAATGCGGCCGAGCACCTCCGGCCCAACCGGCATCTTGATGAACTCGCCGGTGTTGCGAGCCGCCATGCCACGCACTAGACCGTCGGTCGTGTCCATGGCGATGGTGCGGACAGCGTTCTCACCGATGTGCTGTGCGACCTCGCAGACGAGGTTCTCCTCGTTGTCGTCGATCGACGGGTTGGTGATGCGAAGCGCGGTGTAGATCGGCGGCAGGTCCCCTTCGGGGAAGCTGACGTCCACAACCGGACCGATGACCTGTGAAATCGTACCCTTCGACATTTTTTACCCCTTCAGCGCCTCGGCGCCGCCGATGATCTCCATCAGCTCCTTCGTGATTGCAGCCTGGCGAGCCCGGTTGTACGTCAGCGTCAGCTTGTCGATCAGGTCGCTGGCGTTGCGGGTCGCGGCATCCATAGCGGTCATCCGGGCGCCCATCTCGGACGCGATGCTCTCCAGAATGGCCCGGTAGATTTGAATGTTGACGTACAGCGGCAGGACCTCGTCCAGCACCGCCGTCTTGCTCGGCTCGTAGTCAAAGTCCTGCAGGTCGTCGTCCGCAGCGCCCTCGTCCGGCTCGATGGGCAGCAGCCGCTCCACCACGACCTCTTGCGCGATCGCCGACTTGAACTCGTTGTAGACGATGTACGCCGCGTCCAGCCCCTCGGTCATGTACGCGCCCACGATGTCGTCGCCGATCTCGTTGGCCGTGTCGAAGGAGATGTTGTTGAAGACGCCCTCGTAGTTCTTCTCGATCTCGTAGTGTGGACGACGCTTGAAGTAGTCCTGACCCTTGCGGCCGATAACCGACAGCTTGACCAGGTCATGCTCCGTCGCGTTGGCCATGTAGCGCTCGGTGGTGCGCAGGATGTTGACGTTGAAGCCACCGCACATGCCGCGATCACTGGTGAAGACCAGCAGCAGTACGTTCTTGGGCTCCCGCACGCGCAGCAGCGCATGGTCCACGGACTCAGCGCGTGTCGCCAGCGTGTCGATCACTTGCTTCAACCGCTTGGCATACGGGCGCTTGGCCTCGATCGCCTCCTGCGCTTTTCTCAAGCGCGAGGCCGCGATCATCTTCATCGCCTTGGTGATCTGCCGGGTGTTTTTCACCGAGCGGATCCGCTGGCGGATTTCCTTGAGGTTAGCCATCGGGTGTTACGCCTTGAAGCCCTGGTTGAACTCCGTCATGAACTTCGTGAGCTTGGCCTCGAGGTCGTCCGTGATCTTGCCCTCGGCGACCAGCCCCTTGAGGATCTCCTGGCCCAGCGGGTTGCTGTCTGCATGCTCGTGCAGCTGCGCCTCATACTGCTGCAGCACACCCGTCTCCAGGTCATCGACAAAGCCCTTGGTGCCGGCGAAGAACGTCAGCACCTGC
This sequence comes from uncultured Myxococcales bacterium, assembly GCA_964545715.1. Lineage (GTDB taxonomy): Bacteria > Myxococcota_A > UBA9042 > CAZJHX01. The sequence goes on along the minus strand of CAZJHX010000139.1, from coordinate 19,877 downwards.
TTCTCCATAGTCTGCGGCTTGTACTGGTTCTGCTTCAGCAGCTCGGTCAGGCGCTCACCACGCGAAATGAGGCGCTGAGTAGCGTCATCGAGGTCGGAGCCGAACTGCGCAAACGCCGCCATCTCGCGGAACTGCGCCAGCTCCAGCCGAAGCTTACCGGCCACGCTCTTCATCGCTTTCGTCTGGGCGTTGCCACCGACACGCGAGACCGACAGACCGACGTTCAGCGCCGGCCGGATGCCCTTGTTGAAGAGCTCCGTCTCCAAGAAGATCTGACCGTCCGTAATCGAGATCACGTTGGTCGGGATGTACGCGGACACGTCGCCCGCCTGCGTCTCGATGATCGGCAGCGCCGTCAGCGAGCCACCACCCGTCTTGTCGCTCATCTTGCACGCGCGCTCGAGCAGGCGGCTGTGCAGGTAGAAGACGTCACCGGGGTACGCCTCACGTCCCGGCGGACGACGAAGCAGCAGCGACAGCTGGCGATACGCAACCGCCTGCTTGGAGAGGTCATCGTAGATGATCAGCCCGTGACGGCCCGAGTCACGGAAGTACTCGGCCATGGTGACGCCCGAGTACGGGGCGATGAACTGCAGCGGCGCCGGGTCACTGGCGTTGGCCGCGATGACCGTCGTGTAGCTCATGGCGTCGTGCGCTTTCAGCTTGGCCACAACCTGAGCAACCGTGGACGCCTTCTGCCCGATGGCCACATAGAAGCAGTGCACGTCGGTGTCGCGCTGGTTGATGATCGCATCGACCGCAACCGCCGTCTTGCCGGTCTGGCGGTCGCCAATGATGAGCTCGCGCTGACCACGACCGATCGGGATGAGACCGTCGACGGCCTTGAGACCCACCATCATGGGCTCGTGCACCGACTTGCGCGGGATGATGCCCGGCGCCTTGATCTCGACGTTGCGGCGCTCCTTGGAGTCGATCGGGCCCATGCCGTCGATCGGGTCACCCAGCGGGTTCACGACGCGGCCCAGCAGGCCCTCGCCGACCGGCACGTCGAGGATGCGGCCCGTCCGCTTGGCGGTGTCACCCTCTTTGATCTTGAAGTCGTCGCCCATGAGCGCGACGCCGACGTTGTCTCCCTCGAGGTTCAGCACCATGCCGCGCACGCCGTGCGGGAACTCCAGAAGCTCCCCGGCCATGGCCTTGTCCAGGCCGTGCAGGCGGGCGATGCCATCACCGACGGTCAGGACGGTTCCGGTCTCCTGGACATCGACCTGCCGCCCGTAGTTGGCGATCTCGTCCTGAATGATTCGGCTGATCTCTGCGACGTTAATACTCATTGGTTCCCTATTTCCCTACGTCTACTGCACCGCAGCGAGCAGCTGCGTCTTCATACGGTTGAGGGCCGTGCGAACGCTGCCGTCCAGCACGATGTTGCCCACGATGGTGACCACGCCACCGACCAGCTCGGGGTCGACGGTGGCGGACAAGACAACCTTCTTGCCGCTGGCCTGCTCGAGCGCCTTTTGAATGCGGATCTTGTCGGCCGGACCCAGCGGCGTGGCCGTCACGACGTCCGCCTGAATGCGACCCGCCGTCTCGTCCAACAGCACACGGAAGTCGGTCGCGATGCCGCTGAGCTCGTCGAAGCGCTTCCGGTCGCTCAGGTACAGCAGGAAGTTGGTCGAGATCTGGCTGCAACCAAGGCTCTTGGCGATGCTCTCGATAACCTTACGCTTGCTGGTCGGCTCCAGCGACGGGCTGGTCAGCGCCGATGCGATGTCGGGGTTGGCGTCCAGCGCCGCGACCACGCCATCGATGTCTTTGGCCACTTTGTCGTGGCTCTTGTCCTTCTCGCAAAGCCCCATCAGAGCCTTGGAGTAGCGACGGGCGATTCCTGCTGTAGACACGTCTAAAGCTCTCCCTGCCGGCTTTCGAGGTCGGTGATGTACTCATCGACAAAGCGCTTGCGGTGGGTGTTGGAGATGTCCTTGACGATGGCCGTCTCGGCGACCTGCACCGCCAGCTCCACGGTCTTGATGCGCAGCTCCTGCTGCAGCTTGCGCGTCTCCTGCTCCAGACGTGCGCGGGCGTCCTCGCGCATACGCTCGGCGGACTTGGCGGCGTCGATGAGGATGCGCTTGCGCTGGTCCTCGCCGGCCTTGCGAGCCTCGTCCAGGATGCCTTTGATCTCGGCTTCCAGGTTATCGAGCCGGTTCTGGTAGTCATTGAGCTTGGCCTCGGCCTCCTCGCGGAGCTTCCGGGCCTCCTCGATGTCGTGCATGATCCGGGCGCGGCGCTCGGTCACAAAGGCCGCCAGCGGTTTGCGAAGGAAGAACACCAGCAGACCGACGTAGATGATGAAGTCGATGACGTAATAGCCCTCGACCGCAAAGCTGGGCCCGCCACCCGACAGAAGCGTGATCATGCCGCACCTCCCAGCACCTGGGTCGCGATCTTCGCGCCGAGCTCCTGAGCGCTCTGCTCCAGCTCTTTCTCGGCGGCGGCGGCGGTCGTGTTCAACTCCGCCAGGCCCTTCTCGACCTGCTCGTCGGCCTCGCCACGCACGCCCGAGAGCATCTCGCGCTCGGCGGCGGTGCCCTCGGCGCGCAGACGCTTGGTCTCCGCCATGGCGTCGCGACGGGCTTCACCCACTCGCTCCTCGTACTCCGCGATCCTGGCTTCAGCGCGTTCCACGGCTTTGTTGGCAGCATCGCGCGCGCCATCGGTCAGCGCGTGCCGCTTCTCGAACATGTCGAGCATGGGCTGAAACAAGGTCTTGTTCAGCAGGTGGAACAGCAGAAGAAACAGGGCGAGCATGAAGACGGAACTGAAGTCGAGATCGACCAACCCCGCTCCAACGACCTGAACTTGTTGCTCGAACAACGTGACTCCTCTCAATTGCCTGCCACGCGTGTGGGCCCTGCTTCGCTCATGGGGGACCAACTGCAGGCGCGCGTTAGCTAGCACCGTCCCAAAGGCTTGTCAATGCAACGGGTGTGGCGGCAGAAAAACTCGACGAAGAGAAACGACATGCGGAAGTGAGTAGTATGTAGCCGACCACGGAGGTTGAAACTTGCGGCAATCCCACCTCGCCCTCTTGTTGGGCGTAATGATGACACTGGGGCAGGCGTGCTCGGACAGCGCGACCCCGGGTGACGACGCGCAGGGTGGCGGCGCGACCACAGACGGCGATGGCGGCGGGCAGGCCGACGTCGTTCAGGATGCCGGGACAGACACCGGCGACGAGACAACCGATACCGGCGGCGACACGACGGACACCGGCGACGTCGTTGAGACCCCTGACGCCGAGCCACCACCGTCGATGGCGTGCGCGCCGTGCGAGAGCGACGACGAGTGCGACGACAAGACCTCGTGCGTGCGCCTTGGCGAGGGCCTGGAGCACTACTGCCTGGAGCTTGGGTGCGAGGTGGACGCGGCGGATGCCGCAGCGTGCTCAGCGGGTTTGACGTGCATTCAGTTACCCGACGACACGGCGTGCGCGCCGGCGGGAGGCGAGTGTCCCTGCGAGCCCCACTTCGAGGGCCGGTCGACCACGTGCGGGACGTTGGACGGCTGCTCGGGAACGCGCACCTGCAAGGACGGCGTGCTCACCGCCTGCGACGCGCCGGTTGCCAAGCCGGAGATCTGCGACGGCGTGGACAACAACTGCAACGGCCAGACAGACGAGGCGGCCGACGCGGCGTGTGACGACGGGGTCTCATGCACCACAGAGTCGTGTGTGGAGGGCGCGTGCAAGTACAGCCAGTCGACCGACGGCGGCTGCCTGATCGGCGTCAACTGCTACCAGCCGGGCACCTACAACCCCACGGATCCGTGTTGGTTGTGCGACCCGACCGTGGATCCCAACGACTGGTCGCCGTCGACCGCGTTCTGCGATGACGGAGACGCGTGTACAGAAGAAGATGTCTGTGGAGGCGGCACCTGCGCCGGGACGCCGCTGACGTTTGACGACGGCAAGGCGTGCACGTTCCTGACCTGCGAGGACGGCAAGCCGGTGGTGCTGGCCATCGATCCGGGCCAGTGCTACATCGACGACGTCTGCTACAAGACCGGCGCGGCCAACCCGGCCGATCCCTGCCAGCGCTGCGCTCCGAACACGTCACCGGACAGCTGGAGCCTGGTCGAAGCCGACAACGTCCCATGCGACGACGAGAACGCGTGCACGACCACCGACGTCTGCCAGGCGGACGGGTCCTGCGCGGGGCAGCCGGTCCAATGCGAGGACGAGCTGGAGTGCACGACGTGGACGTGTGTGGAGGGCAGCTGCGAGGTCGAGATCGACGCGAATACGTGCGTGATCGAGGACGAGTGCTTCGACGAAAAGGACATCGACGACACCAACGAGTGCCAGTGGTGCGTGCCGGTGCTGACCCAGACCGAGTGGTCCAATCGTCCGGTCGCATGTCTGGACGGCAACCCGTGCAGCGCGGCAGCGGCCTGCATTGAGGGCCAGTGCACCCAGGTGGGCGGCAGCCTGTGCAAGTGCGAGTCGGACGCGGACTGTGACGACGGCGACGCGTGCAACGGGGCCGAGTACTGCGATACGTCGTCCAAGATCCCGTACAAGTGGCAGTGCGAGCCGGATGAGCCCATCGACTGCAGCACGGTGCCCAAAGGTCAGTGTCAGATCGCGGTGTGCAGCGTGGAGAAGGGCGGCTGCGAAGTCCTGCCCGGTCCCGACGGCAATGTGTGTGACGACGAAAACGCGTGCACTCAAGCGGACGCGTGCCAGCTTGGCGACTGCAGCGGCACGCCCCTGAACTGCAACGACGGCAACCCGTGCACCACGGAGTCGTGCGTGCACGGCGAGGGCTGCGTCATCACCGTGAACTCGATGCCCTGCGACGATCTGGACGAGTGCACCGAAGGCGACATCTGCACCGAGGGCGACTGCGTGGGTCCCGTCAGCGTGTGCGGCTGCACGTCGGTGGCCGACTGCCCCGAGATCAACGCGTGCGACGGCAAATACGACTGCAACAACGACGCGAACCCGGCCGTCTTCGAGTGCGTGCTGCTGGATCCCGACCCGTGCGACACGACGGGCGACAACGCGTGCGTGACTACATCGTGCAACCTGGACACTCAGGCATGCGAGACACTGGTGCAGGACGCGGGCGCCGCGTGCTCGGATGGCGACCCGTGCACCAAGACCGACGCGTGCGCGCTGGTGGACGCGGCGATGGACTGCGTGGGCGCCGACCCGGACGACTGCGATGACGGCGATCAGTGCACGCTGGATACGTGCGAGCCGGGCGTAGGCTGTGTGAACACAGCGGCGTCGGATACGCCGTGCGAGGACGGCGATCAATGCACGGCGTCGGACACCTGCCAGGCGGGCACGTGCACATCGGGAGCGTCCGTCTGCGAGTGCAAGACTGCGGCGGATTGCTCGGACGCGGACGACAACCCATGCACCGGCGTGCCGCTGTGTGACACCTCCGGCGAGCCCCAGACCTGGGCGTGCAAGAACGACCCGGCGACGATCGTGACGTGCCAGGAAGACACCGGCAAGCAGTGCACCCAGTTTGTGTGCAACCCCGCGGACGGATTGTGCGAGGAGAAGCCGACCACGGACAACACGCCGTGTGACGACGCGGAGGCTTGCACCCAGGACGATGTGTGCCTGGCCGGCGCGTGCCAGGGCGAGCTGTACCCTTGCGACGACCAGCTTTCGTGCACTGATGACGCCTGCCTGGGGGACGGCACCTGCGAGGTCACGCTGCAGGCAGGGAAGTGCCTGATCGGCGGGGAGTGCTTCGACGACGGCGCGACGAACACGGCCAACGAGTGCCAGTCCTGCACGGTCGCTAAGGCCACGGACGGGTGGTCGGCAAACACGAACCCATGCGACGACGGCGAGGCCTGCACGCACAGCGACGTGTGCGGCGGCGGCGTGTGCGACGGGGTATTCACGGACTGCGACGACAACAAGGCGTGCACCTTCGACAGCTGCGACGGCGAGGGCGGCTGCAGCAGCGTCTTGAAGCCGGGGCACTGTGAGATCGACAACACGTGCTACGCCGAGAGCGCGGTCAACCCCGAGAGCCCCGACTGCCAGGTGTGCGACCCGGCCGCGGCCAACCAATGGACAAACGTGGCGGGGCCCTGCTCCGACGGCAACGCGTGCTCCACCGACGACGTGTGCAGCGACGGCGTGTGTCTGGGCGGGGGCAAGAAGGCGTGTGACGACGGCAACATCTGCACGGACGACGACTGCGCGCCGGCCTCAGGCTGCGTCTTCACCAACAACAGCATCAGCTGTGACGACGGCAGCGACTGCACCTCCGGCGACATCTGCGCGGGCGGCGCGTGTACGGGCCCCAACTTCATCTGCGAGTGCCAGGTCTCCGGCGACTGCGACGTGGATGACGATGAGTGCACGTCGCTGCCCACGTGTCAGAACAACAAATGCGTGACGATCACTACGGCGTGCATCGATCCCGCCGACTTCTGCCTGCGCGCGCAGTGCAACAGCACAACCGGCCTGTGCGACGAGCTGCCGGACAACGAGGGCAGCGGCTGCGACGACGTCAACGCCTGCACCCAGAACACGACCTGCCAGTCGGGCGCGTGCACGGGCGCCGCGGTCGTGTGCAACGACAACAACCTGTGCACGGACGACTCCTGCGACCCGGTGCTTGGCTGCGGGGCGACGAACAACAGCTACTCGGAGGCGTGCTACGACGGTCCAGCCGGCACCGAGGGCCTCGGCAACTGTACTGCGGGGACGCAGACGTGCTCGGGCGGGTCGTTTGGAGCGTGCGTCGGCGAGGTGCTGCCCGAGGATGTAGACGCGTGCGACGACCTGGACGACAACTGTGACGGCCAGACCGACGAGGGATACCCGACCAAGGGCAACGCGTGCGACGGCGACGCGGACGACGACGACTGCAAGGGCGGCACGCTGCAGTGCAACGCGGCGGGCACCGGCGTCGAGTGCGTAGGTGATGCGACCAACAAGGTCGAGCTGTGCAACGACGTAGACGACGACTGCGACGGCTCCACGGACGAGGGCTGCGACGACGATGGCGACGGCTGGTGCGACGACGCGATGGTGATGCAGGGGACGTCGGCCGCGTGTCCCAGCGGCCAGGGCGACTGCGATGACACCAACCCACTGATCAACAACGGCATGGCCGACGCGCCCGATATCGGCGTGATCGACAGCAACTGCGACGGCATCGACGGCGACGAGGCCTCGTCGATCTTTGTCAGCCTGCAGTGTGGCGCTGTCGGCGCCCCGGGCACGAAGGACGCGCCGGTCAACGACGTGGCGAGCGGCATCGCGCTGGCGCAGCTGCAGGGCAAGACCGCCGTGCTGATCGACGCCTCCCCGCTGGTCGACGACGAGTACGAGCGCTATGAGGCGGGGCTGACGCTGGTCTCCGGCGTCGGGCTGTACGGCGGCTATCGCGCGCACGACGCGGCGACGCTGGGCTGCACTCAAGAGTGGTCGCGGGCCGGCAGCAACGTGACGAGCCTGGGCGCGACCTTTGCGCCTGGCGGGCTGCAATACGCCTGGGGTGTGCGCGCCTTCGACCTGGCGGCGAGCACAGAGCTGCAATGGCTGACCATCACCGCGGGCCTGGACACCGGCGGCGTCGAGCTTCTGCAGACATCTTCGGGCATCAACGTGTACGGCGCGCTCATCCGCGGCGGCAACGTCACACTGACGCAATGCGCGATCCGTGCGGGCGCGGCCGGTCACGGGCATGCCGGGGCCAACGGTGCGGAGGGCAACGACGGTGAAGACGGCCAGGACGGAGCCAACGGCAGCAACTCTCAGGGCGGCGTAGCCGGTAGCGGCGGCTCCGTCAGCTGCAACACGGGCTTCGCCGGGGCGGCCGGCGGCCAGGGTGGATACGGCACCAGCAAGGGCGCCAACGGCGGTCAGGGCGCAGGAGACGGCGGCGGCGCAGGCGGCGCGCCCGGCGGGCCCAACAGCTGCCTCGGTTACGACACCCCGCCCGACGGCTCTGACGGCCACAACGGCGCACATGGCTCCAACGGCAGCAAGGGCGGCAACGCGACCGACGCCGACGGCAGCGAGAACGCCGACGGCTTGTGGGTTGGTCAGTCCGGCGCCCCGGGCACAGCGGGCACACGCGGCCATGGCGGCGGCGGCGGCGGCGGCGGCGGCGGCGCGGTGACCGGCAGCGTCTTTTCGGGCATCACGGCGTACGGCGGCGGCGGCGGCGGCGGTGGCGGCGGCGGCGGCTGCCCGGGCGGGGGCGCACTCGCTGGATCCAGCGGCGGCGGCTCCTTCGGGATTTACGTGTACAGCGAGGTGGCCAACGAGCCGGTCACGTTGAATGACTGTCAGATCGAGGCCGGCAAGGGCGGCAACGGCGGCAACGGCGGCGACGGCGGCGCACGCGGAAAGGCGGGGTCGCGCGGAGAAGGCGGCGACGGGTTCCAGGGAGAGTGCAAGACGCTCAACGGCAAGCTCAAGGCGGGCGACGGCGGACGCGGCGGCAACGGCGGACGCGGCGGGACCGGCGGCGGCGGCGGCGGCGCGGCGGGCGGCGTCTCGTACGGCGTGTATGTCGAGTCGGGCACGTCGACGCCGATCAACAACGGCGCCAAGGTGACGTTTGGTGCGGGCGGCCCGGGCGGGCTGCAGGGCGGCGGCGGCGCCGACGAAGCCGTTCAGGCGGTCACGGGCGCCAGCGGCGAGAGCAACGTCGCGCTGTAAGCGGACCGCGGTGTTGGGCCCCCTGGCCTGGGTGTGTCTCGCGCTGGCAGGCTGCAGCGGCACGGACGAGGTCGAACCGCCACCCCCGATCGTCGACGGACCACGATACTGCGTGGCGGGCGTGTGCGAGGCGGCGCTCGTGACCCGCACCGATCTCCAGGTGCAGGACGCGCTCGGCGACCTGACCCTGACGCTGGAGCTGGCCGCTGCGACGGTGACCGTCAGCATGTCCCTGGACGTGCCCGGCCTCGAAACCCGCGGCGTGGACTTCGAGTACCCGTTGGACTCGGGCTTTATCGAGACGGTGGTGGTCACATCGGACTGCGACGACTGCCCGACCGCGATTCCGTCGGACGTCCAGCTCTCCGGTCACTTCAAGCTCACCACCCGTACCGACGACGTCCTCGAGGGCCTGGTCCTCATCGACCTCAGCGCCGCCGACGCCTTCGCGGCGACCGTATTCACCACGTTCGACTTCGACCCGCAGAAGCTGGTGCCGCCGCCGGAACCCCCGCCGCCGGATCCGTGCTCGGAAGGGGGCACCATCACCCTGGGGATCGATCACTCGGTGAAGTTCACCACCGGCGAGATACTGGTGGCCGTCGATCACCGCTACGACATGTACGCAACCCACGGCGGGGACGGACTGAAGCTGACCCCGGGCGGCGAAAACGCGGGAGAGAGCAACGCCATCAACTGGTTCGCGACGGGCACGATCGATCCGTTTGAGCCCAAGCACACCCTGTTCCAGTCACTGGCCGACGTCCCGTTCGAGCCGCCCCGCGGCGCAGGCGCCTCCATGCACCACCTGGAAGCCACGATGGGCTTTGTGATGCAGAACCAGGCGCCGGGCTTCACGCGCGCGTGGCTGGCGGATGTGCAGACCGATTCGGTCACGATCGAGTACGAGCTGTGCACGGCGCGCGACCGGTTAGAGTGAGCCCAGCGCCGTCGGGCCAGGCTCGTCGTCAGCGCTCGACACACGCTCATCAGGGCCCCGCTCCAGCAGAAGCCGCGTCGCCGCGGTGACATCGGCGGCACCCACCACCACGAGCACGTCATCCACCTCGAGACGCTCTTCGGGGCCCGGATTGGGGACGCCCCGGCGACCCCGCTGCAGGGCGACCGCGGTGGCGCCGCACCAGCCATGCACGTCGATCTCGCCCAAAGTACGACCGACTGCCCAGAAGCCGTCGCCGACCCGGCACGGCGTCACGGACCCCAGGCCGGGAAGCAGGCTCTCGGCCTCATTCAGGTGTTGTACGAGCGGCTCTGCCGTCTCCCCGGGGAGGCTGCGCGCGAGGGCCTCCACGACCACTTCGGCGCCCGCCTGCAAATGGCCGTCCAGGTTCCCAGACGCGCGCCATAGGACCAGCGCGATGGTGCCGAAGAGCAATCCGAGGACGGGCACAACGGCCCACGGCGGCACCAGCGGCTGGGCCAGGGCCAGCACGGGCATGCCCACGATAACGAGGACCGCGGTCTGGAGGGCGACAGTAAAGGCCCGACGCGGCGTGGCAGCCAGGTCCACACGGTCCCGCGCAGCCGGCGGCAATGCCTCCAAAGCAAGCGACGTCGCCAGCTTCACGGAGTTTCGGACCAGCGCAAGCAGAAACGGAGTGGCGATGATGATGGAGACGACCAGGATAAGAGGCGTCGGAAGGTAACCGTCGGCGACCTTCGCCGCCGGACCGAGCGCCAGGAGGCAGAGCCCGTCCAGCAGGACGCGACGCGCCGAGCCGTTGATGTTCTTCCAGGACGAGCCCGTACGCGGGCCCGCGCGCAAGTTATCCAGCCAAGAGCCGTACAGGGTCACCAGCGTCGCCAACCGGCGCGGCACGCGGTCATTGACAAGACGCGCGGCTTTGCTGGAGGCCCGAACCATCCACGGTGTCATGAATGTCGTGATGACCGAGACGGTGACGGCCACTGCCAGCAGGTCTGACGACACCACCGAGTGGGTCACGCCGACGCCGACGATGATGAAGGAGAACTCCCCCACCTGGGTGAGGCTCATGGCGGCGCGGACCGAGGGTCGGAGACCGTTGCCGGCCATGAGGCTGCCGGTGCAGACGCCGATCAACTTGCCGACGACCACAACAGCGACGAACAGGGAGATTGCCAGCCCGTTGTCGACGATGGCGGCCGGATCGATGAGCATGCCGACCGCAACGAAGAAGACGGCTGAGAAGAGGTCGCGCAGCGGGATTATCAGGGCCTCGATGCGGTGAGCCTCGCCCGACTCCGCGACCAGCGATCCGCCGACAAAGGCGCCGAGCGCCACGGAGTAGCCGGCCTCGCTGGCCAGAAGCGCCAGCGCAAAACACAGACCCACGCTGAAGACCAGCGTGGTCTCACTCGAGCCCAGCCGAGCGACCGCCCGCACCACGCGCGGCACGATGGGAAGCGCGATGACGACGACGCCCACGAGAAATAGTCCGAGCTCCAGGAGCGTCCCTCCGACAAGCTCAGTAGACGGGGCGCTGCCGGTTGCGAAGGCGGTGAGGGTGGTGATGACGATGACGGCGGTGAGGTCCTGGAAGATCAGAACGCCGAAGACCAAGTCGATAAACTCACCGCGCGGTTCCTGCTCTTCGAACGTCCGCGCGATCACCATCGTGGAGCTGATCGCGACCATAGCCGCCGCAAAGACACACGTCAGCGTCGGCCAGCCGAGGGCGGAGGCGACCGTGAACCCCAGCCAGGCCGTCAGCGTCATCTCGACGAGAGCCGTGGGACCGGCTCGCCCCGCGACTTGAGCGACCCGGCGCGCGCTGAACTCTACGCCCAGACAGAACATCAGCAGGATGACGCCAAGCTCCGCCAACGTCGTGACGATGGCCACGTCCGCAAACAGCGGGACAGGCGTGTGCGGCCCGACGGCTACCCCCGCCAGCAGATAGCCGACGATGATAGGCTGGCGCGCGACTCGGCACGCGGCAGCCGCCAGCGACGCGATACCCAGGACCAACGCCAGATTGACGAGAAAATCGTGTGGATTCACCTGCCTCGTTCTATCAACCGCGGCGGGTTGCAACAACAACACCGTCGAGCCGGAGCCTGGGGACCGTCAATCTTAGACCCACACCGCGGCGCTTACACCAGGATGCTGGTCCGCTTTTGCCACGCCGGGGGTAGAGCGTCTCTGATGGCCTGCACGATTTGATCGCGCCCGTAGCGCATCGAGAAGTGCTTCAGTACCGGGTGCGGACTTGGCCCGGTGTCTTCCGGCCTTGCAGAACGGCCACAAGGTCCTTCAGGTGCGTATGTTTGGACCTGGCGGCCAGGTGCTCTTCTCCCTCCATGAGGTACGTGCACTCGACAATCAGCACCTTGCTGTCCCAGGTGGGTTACTGAACAGCCTCAGGAGTCAGCCCGATGAGCGACGCTTCCGCCGCGACGACCGCGCGCAGGCCGGCCTCTATCTCGACCAGGCACGTAGTACACCCCAGCGCGCGGGATGGTGCTCAACCGCCTGAGCGCATCGTGACGTAGCAGGCAGCGCGTGTGATCGCCAAGTGCGTGGTTGATGGGGACCGCGCTCAAAGGGCATTGCCCCATGTCGAAACAGACGTCCAGCGTTGGAACCTGGCCGTACGTCGCAAGAGCCGAGACCGAGAAGCCCATGACCGTCAGACCGCCCGCCTTCAATTCCACCTGATTCAGCGCATTGTTCATGTACGCGGCAACCTACCTCTGTTTTGCCCTGTGATGATGTGCGAGGGTCGGCTGGACCCCGGCCGCGATCTGCGAAACAGTCGCGGGGCAACTGCGGGGAACCCCAATGACAACACATGCGCTTCCGTCTCCCGTGCAGGGGGTAATCGAGTCTCTGCACGCCAAGTACCGCCAACTGAAGGATGGCGAGGTCGCGGACTACATTCCGGAGCTGGGGCACGCGAGTCCCGATTGGTTCGGAATCTGCCTGGCGTCCCGCGATGGCCAGGTCTATGAGGTCGGCGACACGGAGCAGGAGTTTACGATTCAGTCGATCTCAAAGGCGTTTACGTACGGGATTGGCCTGGAGGACAACGGCCTGGGAGGCGTGCTCAGCCATATCTCGGTGGAGCCCACAGGCGATCTGTTCAACTCGATCAGCCTCAAGCCGCAGGATGGGCGGCCGTTTAACCCCATGATCAACGCCGGGGCCATCGCGTCGACCGGGTTGGTTCGCGGCGCGACCACCGCCGAGAAGGTCGCTCGCATTCGTGACGTCTTTGGCAAGTACGCCGGGCGTGAGCTGGACGTCGCCACGACCGTCTACGAGTCGGAGAGCGAGACGGGTCATCGCAATCGGGCCATCGGCTGGATGCTGCGCAACTTTGAGCACATCGACGGGGACCCGGGCCCGACGCTGGAGGCCTACTTTCAACAGTGCTCGCTGTCGGTCAACTGCAAGGACCTGGCCCTGATGGGCGCCACCCTGGCCAACGGCGGAGTCAACCCGGTCACGGGCGTGCGTGCCATCGCGGCCGAGCACGTCGTGCGGGTCCTCAGCGTCATGGGCACCTGCGGCATGTACGACTACGCGGGAGAGTGGCTCTTTCACGTGGGCCTGCCGGCCAAGAGCGGCGTCGGGGGTGGGATCCTCGCGGTTCTGCCCGGCCGCTTTGGCGTGGGGGTCTTCTCTCCGCCGCTGGACGAGCACGGCAACAGCGTCCGGGGGATCGAGGTCTGCAAGGATCTGTCAGCCCGGTACGGACTACACCTCTTCCAGGCGGCCAACCCGCCCCCGTCCGTTCGCACGGTCTACAGCGCGTCGGCGGTCAGCAGCAAGCGCAAGCGACCGGCCACCGAGCGCGCGGCGCTGGCAGACCACGGCGGGCGCATCAAGGTCTTCGAACTTCAGGGCGCGCTCGACTTTGCGGCCGCAGAGCAGGTTCTGGCCTCGCTCGTCGACGAGGTGCCGGGGGCGGACTCGGCCATCGTGGACTGTCGCCGCGTCGTCTCGATCGACGATGGCGGCAGGTCCCTGTTCGTGCGCCTGCTCAACTCGGCGGCGGAGACCGGGCTGGCGATTCTGCTGTCGGGCATGGGCCAGCTTCCCGGCGTCGCAGCGCAGCTGAGGGCGGACGTAGATGACGGCGTCCAGGTCCGGCTGTTTGACGATGTCGACTTTGCTCTGGAGGCCGCTGAGGAGCCGCTTCTGGACGCCATGCTCCCGGGCCGCACCGCCTCAAACGCGGTATTGCTGCCCGACCAGGAGCTCTGCGCAGGCCTGGCCGCCGACGAGATGGCCGTTTTGAGCCGCTTGGTGACCGAAGAGACGTTTGCCGCCGGCGAGGTCATCATCCGGCAGGGCGACGCGGCCGACGTCATGTACTTTCTCAAGTCCGGTCAGTGCGATATCACGCTGGACTTGCAGAACGGCAAGACCAAGAGGCTGTCCTCCATCGCGGCCGGCACGGCGTTTGGCGAGGTCGCCCTGATTGAGCACTCGACCCGCTCGGCCACGGTCCGCGCCTACTCCGACGTCACCTGCGGCGTCCTCAGCGTGGAGACGTTCGAGCGCCTGTCGGCCGACGCGCCAACCCTGCACGCGACCCTGCTGGCCAACCTGGCCCGCAACCTGACGGCGCGACTGCGAAAAGCCAACGGCGAGATCCAGGCGCTAAGCGGCTGACGCTGGATCCGCGACCCGGCTGAGCAAATTAGGGCTGGCGTTCGGGGCGGTTTGCCCTATCTTGGACGGCATGGAGCCACGTCCACTCAGTCGCCCGCAGCTCGATGCGGGCGAGCAGGTTTACTTTGAAGCCAACCGCAAAGGCGCACGCTTCACACACCCCTGGGACCCGCCGCGATGGCCCGGCGTCCGCGAGGTCATTCGCTGGCGCACCCGGCTGAATCCATATCGTCGGGCCAAGAAAGCCATGCCCGCGCTGCCGGTGGTTACGGACGCGGTCGGCCACTTTGAGACGATGGACGGGCCGACGCGTGTGATGTGGATCGGGCACGCCAGCGTGCTGATCGAGACAGGTGGCGTGCGGGTGCTTATCGACCCTATCTTCGGACGCGCCGGCGGCCTGTTGCCCCGCGCGACACGCTCTCCGGTGACCGCCAGGACCGTGCCCAAGCCGGACGCCGTCCTCATTACGCACGGGCACCACGACCATTTGTGTCACCAATCCGTGCGCGCCCTGGCCCGCCGCTTTGGCCACGATGTGGTCTTTCTGGTGCCGCTGGGCATGCGCAAGAAGATGCCGCGGTCGTGTCGGCGCATCGTCGAGGTCGACTGGTGGCAGCACGTCACGCTGGGCGGCGCTGACCTCTGCTTCGTGCCCGCGCAGCACTGGCACCGGCGCTCCCTGACCGACCACGACCGGGCGCTGTGGGGCGGCTGGGTCGTCCGCGGCGACCACACGATCTATCACAGCGGCGACACGGGCCACTTCGACGGCTTCGGCACCATCGGCCGCGTCGCGGGCCCAATCGACCTTGCAGTCCTGCCCCTGGGCGCCTACGAGCCGCGCTGGTTTATGTACGCCCAGCACATGGCTCCCGACGACAGCCTCCGCGCCTGGCAGGCCCTGGGCGCGAAACACTTCATGGCGATGCACTGGGGCACGTTCGATCTCAGCGCAGAGCCCCTGGACGAGGGACCACGAGAGCTGCGGCGTCTGGTGGCCGAGCAGGGCCTGCGCGCCGATCGCTTCCACGTCCTGCAGCACGGCGCCAGCCTCGGCCTGTCCGAGCGCGAGGTCCGGGTCACGCACCGCTTCGACCGCGCCTGAGCCACCCCGCAGCGCCCCGCCCTGAGGGCTGCACTCCAACCTTTTTTTGGGCGATTCTGACGCCGGGCGACAACAAAGCGTTCGACGCGAGGCGCAGCTCAGCGGCGACAAACGCCGTATCCGCAGAGCACGCCCGCCCAAAACTGCAAGGGGAGTAAAGACCATATGAACTGGACGTTCTGTAGAGCGGGTGCACTGGTGTGCCTTTTGGCCTGTGCCGCACCAGAAGCAGCGCAGGCCTTCGAACCCGACGCCGGCGGACCCTGCGACGGTGTCACCTGCGACGACCCGACCACGTGCATGGAAGAGTGCTGCGGCTCCTGTGATATGTGCGCCACGCTGGGGTGCGACGACGGCGACGCCTGCAACGGCGTCGAGACCTGCGACCCGACCACCGGCTGCATGCCCGGTGCGCCGTTGGAGTGCGACGACGGCGACCTCTGCAACGGCTACGAGGCCTGCGACCCGGCCGCCGGCTGTGCTGCCGGATCGCCGTTGAGCTGCGACGACGGCGACATGTGCAACGGCGCCGAGCAATGTGAACCGACCGCCGGGTGCGTGCCGGGGGCGCCTCTGGAGTGCCTGGACGGCGACCTCTGCAACGGTTACGAGAGCTGCGACCCCGCGGGTGGGTGCGTGCACGGGACGCCGCTGGAGTGCGACGACGGCGAGCCCTGCAACGGCGTGGAGCTTTGTGACGCCACCGCAGGGTGCGGGCCGGGAGTTCCTGTGATGTGCGACGACGGGATCGACTGCACCACGGACAGCTGCGACTCGGACGGCAACTGCGTGCACAAGGCCAGCGATGGCATATGTACAGACGGCAACGGCGAGGCGTGCCTTACGACCGCGTGCAAGCCCGGGCTCGGGGGGTGCGTCGACATCCCCGTGCCGGATGGGACCAGCTGCAGCAACCCCAATATGTGCACGCTCGGGGACAGCTGCCTCGGCGGCGTGTGTGTGGACGGGACGCCCATGGACTGCTCGGACGGCAGCCAGTGCACCGTCGACACGTGTGAGAGCTCGGCCGGTGAGTGCACGAACACGATGGAGGCGGGGATGTGCGAGACGTGTGCGCCCCAGGTGACGCTGCCGGACGTCGACATCAGCTTCGAGGAGGAGTTTCCGATCAGCCTGAAGTGTCCTCTGGTCGGCGGCAGCGCCGGGGTGGACGTGACGGTGAAGGGACACCTGACGTTGAAGGGCGCCAAGTGCCCCGAGTGCGTCAGTGAGACGGGCGGCGACGCAGCCGTGGAGGCCAAAATCCAGCTATGCAAAGGCGCCACCGTGACCGCGAAGGGGGGCGGAGGGTACAACGCGACGCGCCAGTTCTGTACCGAGTGCGATGACGAGACCTGCGAGCTGAGCTGCTCGGACAAGTCCTGCGACACCGAGACCTTCAACGGCTTCGCAGGCGTCGGCATCGAGCGCTTTTATGGGTTCAAGAACCGGTGGCAGGCCGGCGGCGGCAGTATCCTGCCGACCATCTCCATAGCCATCAACTGCGGGGTCGGCGTGGGCGGCGAGGTCGACGTGGAGGCCGGCTACACGGGGGTCACGGACAACGGCTGCGACCCGTGCGAGGAGTGCAACGAGGTCTCGGGCACCGTGGGCGTGGGCGTGACGGGCACGGGGGGCTGTGGCGCCAAGCTGCGGGTGTCCAAGTTCAGCGCCAAGTTCGGGTGCATGGAGTGCGGCAAGTTGGGTGTCAAGCTGACGGGCGGCGGCAGCAAGCAGTGGGGCGAGTGCGGCGAGAAAGGCTGCATCAACGCCAGCATCACCGGCGACGCGGGCATCACCCTGCCGTGCTGGGACATCGGACTGTGGTGGTTTCAGGTAGCCGTTCAGTGCCAGGCCGGCGCCTCAGCGACCTGCAACGCCAACTCGTGCGGCGGCAGCGGCTGCGCAAAGCCCACTGTCAATGCGTCCTGCACCGTCAGCCGGGGAGGCTGCTAATGAACACGACCAATCTTCGACTCACAGTCTCACTGGCCCTGGTCGCCCTGGGCCTGCCGGCCTGCGCGCCTGACCTTCAGGAGCGGGGCGCGGCCGAGTCCGGGGCGCCGGCGGCAGAAGCCCAGAACGCCGAGCGGCAGGCGCGGCCCTCGTTTGATGAGATCCTGCCCGATCCGGCGCCGCCCATCGAGCTGATCCGGGAGTTCCAATGCGTACCCAACGCCGTCTCGACCGTGACGGACATCGCGGACGTCCAAGGGCTGCCGGGCGCCGTCATCTCGATCGCGCCCACCGAAGAGGACTGCCTCTTTGAGCTGGCGTTTCGAGACGCGGCGGGCGTGTCGGCGAGCCTGTCAAAAGGGACGCCCGGCGGTTACCTGCTGGCGGTCGGCGGCGTGACCCCCGGCGGCGACCTGATGGTGTGCGCCTCCAACATCCAACACAGCCGCACGTACCCGGCGACTGACTCGGGCGCGCCACATGAGCGGCGCATCGACCGGGTCACGGTCGAGTGCGCAACACGCTCCAGCGGCACGTGGTCACCGCTGCAGCCGATTGTGGAGGCGGACGGCCCCTGGGCCGCCTGGGTCGTAGGTATCGAGGCGTCGGACAGCCGCGCAAGCGCCTTTCGGGTGCTCTGGATCCACGACTTCTCGTATCAGTTCTTGAATCTGTCCAATAAGGGCCGCCCCGCCGAGGACGGGCTGTACGCGACCACGTTTGTACGGACCTCGGACGGGGACGTCATCGTGGAGGCCGCGCAGCGCGTGTCGGATGTGATTCCGAAAGGCAGCGCCGAGCACGAGCCCTGGACGCCCACTGAGCAAGAGCGCGCCGCACTGCAGACCGGCTACATCGAGGGCACCAGCATAAACCGCGCCTCGAACGTGCCGAAGCTGCCGCAGCTGGAGGCCGGCTCGCCGCCGAAGTCAGACTCAAAGACGGTGAAGCTGCAGGAGCCGAGCTCGTCCTCGCCGATCAAGTCTTCGTCGAACAGGTAAGCCGACAGCCCCCCGTCCAGCAGCTCCGCCGCGGTCACGCCGATGATGACCGCCTCGTCGTAGTCCGCTGACAGCGTGTCGTCCTTGGTCGTGGTCTCGCCGTTGACGGTGTAGCCGTCCGCCTCCGTGTAAACCGCCCCAAACCGCACATAGAGGTCCGGCAGGCTGCCGTCCAGGTCCCAGCCGCCGTCCGGCTCGGCCCCCAACACCTCGGCGTCGACCACGATCACATCCCACTGTGACGCCGGGTCCACCTCATCGACGCCGGTATCGCCGGTGTCGCCCGTATCAGCGCCCGTGTCGCCGGTATCACCGCCCGTGTCGCCGGTATCACCGCCCGTGTCGCCGGTATCAGCGCCCGTGTCGCCCGTATCGGGGCCTGTATCGCTCGTGTCGGCGCCCGTGTCCGTCGTGTCAGTGCCCGTATCCGTCGTGTCAGTGCCCGTATCCGTCGTGTCGGCGCCCGTGTCCTCCGTGGCCGGCTCGCAGGTGCCGACCTGAGCCAGGGACCCACCCGCGTCGACCGGACCGCCGCCCGGTGTGACCTCCAGCGTCCCAAGGTCCAGCGCCGCCTGAACGGCGGGGATGTCGACCGGCACATCAAAGGCCTCCAGCTTCTCCTCCAACACAAACGGGATCTCGATCTCCACGCTGGGCTTCAGGATCAGGGCGGCGCTGGTCTCGGTCACGCCGTGATACGTGGCCGACGTCTCGTTGACGGCGGCGCAGACCCCTTTGAACTCGGAGTTCACCTTGCCCGAGATCACGATCACCACGTCGCCCGTGACCGCCGGAATGGAGCCGGCCAGCGGGATGCGCGCCATCTCGGTCTCGGGGATGTCCGCGGTGGCCATGGCCGCACCGTCGATCAGGAACGGATCGAACGTGGTCTCGCCCGCGATCGCGAAGCTGATGTCCGCGTTTTCATCCACCGGCCCTTCGTAGGACACCGCGGCGAAGTCTACTTTGATCAGCACCTGAAAGATGAGCTTGACCGAGATCTCGTACGTGCCCGAGCCGGCCTTGCCGCTCATGATCGGCGCGGCCCCGCTGCCTCCCACCGTGGCGTCCGCCACCGCCTTCAGCGCGCCCTCGGTCTGGAACAGCAGCTTGACCTGAATCGGCGACGCATCCGGCAGCCAACCGCTGTCATAGCCGTATCCGGGAAAGGCGCTGATCTCGCCCTGGAAGGCCACGTCCTCGGTCGCGCCGCCGCCGTCGTCCCCGCCACCGCCTGAGCCGCCACCGCCACCGCCGCCGCCGCACGCACACAGCGCCAGGGCCGCAAAACACCCGATCACATGCCGCATCACATTCCTCCCAGAGTGCGTCACATGCTATTGCAGTAGCTATGACTCCTACAACCCGTCGGTCGAGCCTGGTGCTCGGTGTCGCCTGGTGCGCCTGGATGGTTTGCGCTTGTTCAACCACACCTGCGTCACAAACCCCGACCCCACAGGACGCCGCCGCCCCCACCGACACAGCCGCCCCCGCGGACGCGACCGAAGATGTGCC
>CAZJHX010000138.1:0-29031 GCA_964545715.1 uncultured Myxococcales bacterium | reverse complement strand
GTGGGAGTGGGGGCAGGTCCCGTCCGAAGCGCTGCGGTATTTGCGGGGCTCGGTGGTCGCCGTGGAGTGGCCCGGGGCGGCCGATCCGGCGGTTCACAAGTTTGTCGCGTCCACAAAAGCGGCCTTCGATGTTGCCCCAGGCGTGTTCGAGGCTGTTGGTTACGACGCGATTCAGGTATTGAAAGCCAGCCGGGGCACGACCCGGTCAAAGATGGCCGAAGCGCTCCGAACGCTGACGTTCGACGGTGTCCTCGGCCGGCTTAAATTCGACCCGACCGGCGAGCCCGCACGCAGGGCCCGCCTTTATAGGGTGGGCAAGACCTCGTTTCAGCCGACGGGCGACCGACCCACCCGAAAGTAGAGTGCCGACATGTTGATGAGTCGACTGCATATCCCCACGCTGAAAGACGCGCCCAAGGAAGCGGAGATCCCCAGCCACATCCTGCTGACCCGTGGCGGGTACATCCGCAAAGAGGCCGCTGGGATCTACTCGTATCTGCCGCTGGCCGTCCGCGTGCTGCACAAGATCTCGCGCATCGTCCGCGAAGAGCTGGACCGCGCGGGGGCGCAGGAGGTGCTGCTGCCGACCATTCAGCCCAGCGAGCTGTGGGCCGAGAGCGGGCGCTGGGAGCAGTACGGCCCCGAGCTGCTGCGCGTCAGTGACCGCAAAAACAACGACTTCTGTTATGCCCCGACCGCAGAAGAGGTGATCACCGCCTTGGTGCGCCGCGACGTGAAGTCCTGGCGGCAGCTGCCGGTCAACCTGTACCAGGTTGGCACCAAGTTCCGCGACGAGATCCGTCCGCGCGCGGGCCTCATGCGCGGGCGCGAGTTCATCATGAAGGACGGCTACAGCTTCGACGTGGACGACGAGGCGGCCGGCAAGAGCTACGACGCCATGTTTGACGCCTACCACCGCATCTTCGAGCGGTGCGGCCTGGCCTTTCGGCCGGTCGAGGCGGACACCGGCGCCATCGGCGGCTCGCGCAGTCACGAGTTTCAGGTGCTGGCGGAGACGGGCGAGGACTCCATCGTCTCCTGCAAGAGCTGCAACTACACCGCCAACGTCGAGAAAGCGGAGATCGCCCGCGCGCATGCCAACCCCGAGCTGGCGGCGCAGGGCGAGGCCGAGCTCACCCTGGTCGACACTCCGGGGCAGAAGCGCGTCGAGGACGTCGCGGCGTTCCTGAAGGTGAAGAAGAAGAAGATCATGAAGAGTCTTCTCTTCGACAGCGACAAAGGCCCCGTGCTGGCGCTGATCCGCGGCGACTACGAGTTGAACGACCTGAAGCTGAAGGCCGTGGTGGGAGCGTCCGAGCTGACGTTGAATGAGGGGAAGGGTGACTGGGAGCACGGCTTCATCGGCCCGATCAACACCCCGGGCTCGGTGACCATCGTGGCCGACGACAGCGTGCGCAACCTGGCCGACTTCGTCTGCGGCGCCAACGCGGCCGACAAGCACTACACGGGGGTCAACCTGGGCCGCGATGTGGCGCTGACCGAGACCCACGACCTGCGCGTGGCCAAAAACAAGGACCGCTGCGGCCGCTGTCAGGGCACCTTCCAGTTCTTCCGCGGCATCGAGGTCGGTCACGTCTTCTTTTTGGGGACCAAGTACTCCAAGGCGATGAAGTGCACCTACCTCGACCAGGAGGGCTCCGATCGCGAGATGGTCATGGGCTGTTACGGCATCGGCGTCAGCCGAATCATGGCCGCCGCCATCGAGCAGAATCACGACAAGTGGGGCATGCAGTGGCCGGTGCCGCTGGCGCCGTACGAGGCGTTGGTGCTGCCGCTCAACAACGACGACGAGGCGGTGGTCGAGACCGGCAAGCGCCTTTACAGGGAGCTGCAGGACGCCGGCATCGAGGTCGTGCTCGACGATCGGGACATCCGCCCCGGTGGCAAGTTCAAGGACGGGGATCTCGTGGGCTTCCCGTACCAGCTGGTCATCGGCAGCCGCGGCCTTCAGGGCGGCGGCATGGTCGAGATCAAGGACCGCAAAACCAATGAGAAGCTGTCTGTTCCGGTCGCTGAGGCCGTCGAGAAGCTGGTCGGCCTGGTGATCGCCGGACGGCAGGGAGGGCAGACAGGTGGTTGATGCCGGCCGGGTCATCGTGGCGCTCGACATCCTGGACACCCGCAAGGCGATACGCCTGGTGGACTCCCTGACGCCGCTGGGCTTGCGCTGGTTCAAGGTGGGCCTGGGGCTGTGGATTCACAGCGGTCGCGCGATTGTCGAGGCGCTGAAGGAGCGCGACGTCAACGTGTTTCTGGACCTGAAGCTGCACGACATCCCGCACCAGGTGGGTCTCGCCACATCGGCCGCGTCTGAGCTGGGCGTAGATCTCGTCACCGTGCACGCCAGTGGCGGCTCGTTGATGATGCAGGCGGCTGTGGCAGGCGCGCAGGGCCGGATGCGGTTGATTGCGATCACTGTCTTGACCAGTCTGGACACGCGCTCCGGCCAGGTCATGGAGCGGGCCGAGCTGGCTCACGCTGCGGGCGTGGACGGCATCGTGTGTTCGCCTCTGGAGGTTGGCGCCATTCGCGACCGGATCCCGCCGCCCTTCCTTCTGGTGACGCCGGGAGTTCGCCCAGCGGGCGCGCAGATCGGCGATCAGAAGCGTGTTGCCACGCCCGAGCAAGCGGTCAGCAACGGCAGCGATCTGTTGGTCATCGGGCGCCCGATCACACAAGCGGCTGATCCCGTTGCAGCCGCTGCCGCCATCGTCGGCGCGTAATGGCCAAAGACAGGAACATGCTGTTCGGCATCCACTCCGTCGGGGAGTGGCTGCGCGCCGATCCCAGCCGCTTCGAGTCGCTGCTCGTTGCGCCGGGAGGCAACGACCGTGTTCAGAAGCTGGTGAATCGCGCCCGAGACTGCGGCATCCCGGTCGAGACGCTGCCCAAACAGCGGCTGCAGGGCATGGCGGGGCCGCGCAACGCACAGGGCGTAGGTGCGCGCGTCAAGCCGTTTCCATACGCGGACCTCGACCTCGTCCTGGAGGCTGTCGAGGTGGAGCCCCTGCTGCTGATCGTTGATGGCGTGACCGACCCCGGCAACCTGGGCGCCATCATCCGGTCTGCCGCGTTTTTCGGCGTGCACGCCATCCTGCTCCCACGGGATCGGTCCGCCATCATCGGCCCGGTCGTAGAGCGATCCGCCGCCGGCGCGGCCGCCACCGTGCCGATTTGCCAGATAAACAGCCTGCTGGGAGCCCTTCAGATGCTCTTACAGCGCGGCTTTATCGGCGTCGCCTCGGTTGTCGGCGGACACCCGCATCCGGCGGAGCAGGATCTGACGGGGCCGGTGGTTTTGATGGTTGGAAGCGAAGGAAAGGGTCTCAGACCGTCCTTGAGAAAAGCGGCGACGCTGAAAACGTCGCTGCCGTCCGTCGGGCCGGCGTCGCTCAATGTGTCCGCTTTTGCTGGGGTATTGCTCTATGAGGCCGCTCGCCAGCGCCGAGACTCATAGACCAGCCTGCAGCTCGCTCCAAAAATACTGCAAAAACGAGTCCATTTTCCTATTGAGCCTGCGTTTCAGGTGTGTATAATCCGCGCTCTTGTGTGGCGAGGTGTATCTCAAAATCGCCTTGCCTCGCTGGAATAGGCTCTTTGAAGTATAGAATCGTTCCGGTCCTAAACGGGCACTCGCCTGCTGGCGTAGCTCAACTGGTAGAGCAGCTGATTTGTAATCAGCAGGTTGCGGGTTCAAGTCCCTTCGCCAGCTCCACCGTTGGACCGGATTCAGAGTCCGGCTCTGGTGGGCTTCCCGAGTGGCCAAAGGGATCAGACTGTAAATCTGACGGCGGTAGCCTACGGAGGTTCGAATCCTCCGCCCACCACCGGTAATTGCGGGAGTAGCTCAGTTGGCTAGAGCATCAGCCTTCCAAGCTGAGGGTCGCGGGTTCGAGTCCCGTTTCCCGCTCTGCTTTGCCTATGTAGCTCAGGGGTAGAGCACGTCCTTGGTAAGGACGGGGTCCGCAGTTCAAATCTGCGCATAGGCTCTGTGTTGTTACATGCGAGAGATTGAGGCCAGTTTTTCAACAGGAGGAAGAGGATGGCCAAGGAAAAGTTCGTACGCGATAAGCCTCACGTTAACGTCGGCACCATCGGTCACATCGACCACGGCAAAACGACGCTGACGGCGGCCATCACGCTGATTCAGTCCAAGAAAGGCGGCGCCGAGTACATGTCGTTCGACCAGATCGACAATGCACCCGAGGAGCGGGAGCGTGGTATCACCATCGCGACTGCGCACGTCGAGTATGAGTCGGAGACCCGGCACTATGCTCACGTGGACTGTCCCGGTCACGCTGACTACATCAAGAACATGATCACGGGCGCCGCCCAGATGGACGGAGCGATCTTGGTCTGCTCGGCCGCTGACGGTCCCATGCCCCAGACGCGTGAGCACATCCTGCTCGCCCGCCAGGTCGGCGTGCCCTACATCGTGGTCTTCCTCAACAAGTGCGACACCGTCGACGATGAGGAGCTGCTGGAGCTGGTCGAGATGGAGGTGCGTGAGCTCCTCGACAAGTACGAGTTCCCGGGCGACGACATTCCGGTCATTCGCGGCTCGGCGCTGAAAGCGCTCGAGTGTGCGGACCCGGCCCACGCCGACGCGGCGTGCATCGCCGAGCTGATGGAGGCCATCGACAGCTACATTCCGACCCCGGAGCGTGATGTCGACAAGCCCTTCCTGATGCCCGTCGAGGACGTCTTCTCGATCACCGGCCGCGGCACCGTCGCGACCGGCCGTATCGAGCGCGGCATCCTGCACACTGGCGACAAGGTTGCCATCGTCGGGATCAAGGACACGGCCGACAGCGTGTGCACGGGTGTCGAGATGTTCCGCAAGATCCTCGATGAGGGTCAGGCCGGCGACAACATCGGCTGCCTGCTGCGTGGCGTGAAGAAGACGGACATCGAGCGTGGGCAGGTCCTGGCGAAGCCGGGCAGCATCAACCCGCACACGAAGTTCACGGCTGAGGTCTACGTCCTGTCGAAAGACGAGGGTGGCCGTCACACGCCGTTCTTCAAGGGCTACCGCCCGCAGTTCTACTTCCGTACCACGGATGTCACCGGCGCCGTCACGCTGCCCGAGGGCATCGAGATGGTCATGCCTGGCGACAGCGTCTCCATGAAGGTCGAGCTCATCACGCCGATCGCCATGGAGGATGGTCTCCGCTTCGCGATTCGCGAGGGTGGCCGCACCGTGGGCGCGGGCGTCATTCACGAGATTCACGAGTAAGACTCGGATCTCGGTTGCCGCGCCTTTTACGGCGGGGTGGCAAAAAAGCATTGACTTGAACGGCCCGGGCGGGCACAAACCCGCCCGGGCTTTGTTCTTACCAGTTGGGGAGTACTTACCATGGCGGGCTCAAACCGCATCAAAGTGCATTTGGAGTGTCAGACCTGCCGCACGTCGGGCATGCCCGGTGTCAGCCGGTACACGACCACCAAGAACAAGAAGACCACGCCCAAGCGGCTTGAGTTTTCCAAGTACTGTCGCTGGGAGCGCAAGCACACGCCTCACCGCGAGTCCAAATAGGGACTGGTGGCCGGGGTGGTACAGGGCATTGGCTCAATTGGTAGAGCACCGGACTCCAAATCCGGGGGTTGGGGGTTCGAGTCCCTCATGCCCTGCTGGAAAGGGTTTTAGTAGGTAAATGAACGTCAAGCGCTACGTGAATATGGGCTTCGTGATCGGAGGGTTGCTGGCCTGGATCTGCCTGGCTCCGCTCTTCGGCTGGTTGTTCGAGCTGGTGTCGCCGGCATGGGACAAGCCCATCATGGGTGCGGAGTTCCGCGTGTCCAACCTCCTTGGGTTGGTGGCCGCCGTCGGCGTGACCGCGTACTTCTTCGTCCGCGACGACGTCTATACCTATGCCCTTGAAATCGGCAACGAGCTGTCCAAAGTGACCTGGCCCAAGTGGCCCGAGACCAAGACCTCGACGATTGTGGTGATCATCACCACGCTCATCATCGCGAGCATTCTGGGCTTGTTCGACTTCGTGTGGGCCAAGATGACTGGCCTCATCTACAAGATCGGGTGAACGGCATGACGACCGAAGAGACAAACAACGAGGCCGTCGAAGCGTCCGCCGCCGCTGACCTGCCCGTCGAGGCCGCGACCGCCGCACCTGCTGCGCCTGCCACGGAGAACGAGGAGCCGGAGGCCGCTGCTGCGCCCGAGCCGGAGGCCGCTGCTGCGCCCGAGCCGGAGGCCGCTGCTGCGCCCGAGCCGGAGGCACCCGCTGCTGAGGCCGAGCCGGAGGCACCCGCTGCTGAGGCCGCGCCCGCAGAGACGACTGACGAGGATGGCGAGCCCGAAGAGGAGCCCGCCTTCGTCAACCCCAACTGGAAGTGGTACATCGTCCACACCTACTCGGGGTACGAGAACCGGGCGCGTCAGTGCCTGCTGGACCGCGTCCAGGCCGAGAAGGCCGAAGAGATGTTCGGCCAGATCCTGATCCCGACCGAGAACGTCGTGGAGATGAAGAAGGGCGCCAAGCGGACGAGCACCCGCAAGTTCTTCCCCGGCTACATGATGGTGCAGATGGAGTTGACCGACGACACCTGGCACCTGGTCAAGAACACCCAGAAGATCACGGGCTTCGTGGGCGGCACCGCCCGGCGGCCGCGGCCGATACCCGAGAGCGAGGTGCTCCGCGTCACGGAGCAGATGGAAGAGGGCACGACCAAGCCGAAGACGAAGCAGACCTTCGAGGAAGGCCAGCAGGTTCGTGTCAACGACGGTCCGTTCATGAACTTCACCGGCACGGTGGAGGAGGTTCGGCCCGACAAGCAGAAGCTGCGCGTGCTCGTGTCCATCTTTGGACGCGCGACGCCGGTGGAGCTGGACTTCATGCAGGTTGAGAGTGTGTAAGCATGGCCAAGAAAGTCATCGGAATCGTAAAGTTGCAGTGTCCGGCCGGTAAGGCCAACCCGTCCCCGCCCGTCGGCCCCGCTCTGGGTCAGCACGGCGTGAACATCATGGGTTTCTGCAAAGAGTTCAACGCGCGGACACAGGATCAGCCCGGGATGACCATTCCGGTGATCATCACCGTGTATGCGGATCGCTCCTTCTCCTTCATCTGCAAGACGCCTCCGGCGGCCGTGTTGATCAAGAAGAAGCTGGGCCTGGACAAGGGCTCTGGCGTGCCGAACCGCGAGAAGGTCGGCAAGATCACGCGCTCGCAGCTCGTCGAGATCGCCGAGATGAAGGGGCCCGACCTCTACAGCATCGACGAGGAAGGCGCTGTGCGCACAATCGCCGGGACGGCACGCTCGATGGGCGTGGACGTCATCTGGGACAAGTAACCAACTAAGACGCCTGGGAGGCGGTCGGTCGAACCGTCCGTCGTTTGCACCAGGAGGAGCTAGTACGATGCCGAGAGGCGGAAAGAGAATTCGTGAGGGCCGCGCCAAGGTTGACCGCGACACGCGCGTGCCGCTGGCCGACGCTATGGCGTTGCTGAAGTCGATGAAGGCGCCCAAGTTCGACGAGAGCGTCGATTTGGCGGTGAACCTGAACGTCGACCCCCGGCATGCCGACCAGATGGTCCGTGGCGCCTGTGTGCTGCCTCACGGTCTGGGCAAATCCGTGACCGTGCTGGTGTTCGCCAAGGGCGACAAGGCCGCTGAGGCGACGGAAGCGGGGGCGGACTTTGTTGGCGCCGAGGACATCGTCGAGAAGATCAAGGGTGGCTGGCTGGACTTCCAGAAGTGCATCGCCACGCCGCCGATGATGCGCTTTGTCGGTCAGGTTGGTCGCGTGCTCGGACCGCGCGGTCTGATGCCCAACCCCAAGGTCGGTACGGTCACGATGGATGTCGGTCGAGCGGTCAAGGAGGCCAAGAGTGGTCGCCTGGAGTTCCGCGTCGACAAAGCGGGCATCGTGCACTCGAGCATCGGGCGTGCGTCGTTCGGGGCCGAGCAGCTGACGGAGAACGCCATGGCGTTGTTCGAGGTGCTGCAGAAGCTTCGCCCGGCGTCGGTCAAAGGGGCCTACTTCAAGAAGGTCGGCGTGTCGACCACGATGGGGCCTGGAATCAGAATTGATGAGGCGGCGATTGCCGCTGAGTTGAAGGGTTAGTAGACCGAGCAACGGCGACAACCTACCTGTCGGAGAAGTGGGTGCCCTCACGGGCGTAAATCCTGCGGAGACGGACCGCGATGCAAGTTGGACACCACGGAAGGTGGCTGACGCCTGCAAGTCCTCTCATCCGACGCTCAGAATAGGGTCGCTGGATGCGAGGCACAACGGAGAGAGACAAGATGGACAGAGCAGCCAAATCAAGCGTCGTAGACGAGCTCAGAGAGCTCATCGTCGGCAAGCAGTCGGTCGTGCTTACGGACTACAAGGGCATGTCGGTCGCCGATATGTACGAGTTGCGCCGCGAGTTCGACAAAGTGGGCGCCGGTTACCGTGTGGTGAAGAACACGCTGGCCAAGCTCGCGATTGCTGGGACGGACTACGAGTTCCTCGGTGAGGCCCTGCAGGGCACGGTCGCGATCGCCTATTCGGACGATCCGGTCGCGCCCGCCAAGGTGCTCGCCGACTTCGGGAAGAAGAGCAAGCACCTCACGGTGAAGGTCGGCTTCCTGGATGGCAAGAAGCTCGAGCCCAACCAGGTGGAGGCTCTGTCCAAGCTGCCGAGCAAGGACGCTCTGAGGGGTCAGCTCCTCAGCGTGTTCAACGCGCCGGCAACCAAGTTCGTTGGAGTGTTGGCGGCCGGTCCGCGCGACTTCGTGGGGGTCCTCAAGGCCCGCGCGGACAAGCTCGGATAGTTCCGGAAGTCGACGTATTAGGCGTTAGCTGAGAAAACCTTAGGAGAAGAGAAAATGAGCGCAGTTACCAAGGATCAGGTCCTCGAGTACCTCGACGGCCTTACCGTTCTGCAGATTTCCGAGCTGGTTAGCGAGCTCGAGGAGCGCTGGGGCGTCAGCGCTGCCGCACCGGTCGCGATGATGGCCGGCGGTGGTGGCGGCGGCGGCGGCGAGGCTGCTGCTGAAGAGCAGACCGAGTTCGACGTGATCCTCACGAGCTTCGGCGCCAGCAAGATCGGCGTCATCAAGATCGTTCGCGCGATCACTGGTCTGGGTCTCAAAGAGGCCAAGGGTCTGGTCGACGCAGTGCCCAAGCCGGTCAAAGAGGGCGCGTCCAAGGACGAGGCCGAAGACATCAAGAAGCAGCTTGAAGAGGCTGGCGCGAGCGTCGAGGTCAAGTAAGCGCCTGCGTCGGCTCTCGGAGCTGAACAACGCCATGGGGGTCCGTCGTCGATTTTGGCGACGGCTTCCCAGGCACCCCGAATGGGACCGGTCGGCGGAATCTCCGCCGGTCGGTTTCCACGGTTAAACCTGGTCTCTAAGTTAAGGAAGGGTCCCGCATGCCCCGAACGATGAAAGATCTTCGAGTTCGCAAGAATTACTCGAAGATTAACCGGACCATCGATATCCCGGACCTCGTCAGCATTCAGAAACAGTCGTACGACCAGTTCCTCCAGACAGATACCGATCCGGACAAGCGTCAGCTGACCGGCATCGAGGGCATCTTCAAGAGCGTCTTCCCGATTCGGGATTTCAACAAGACGTCGTCCTTGGAGTACGTGTCCTACAATCTGGAGACGCCGAAGTACGATGAGGAAGAGTGTCGCCAGCGGGGCATGACCTATGCCGCTCCGGTGAAGGTGACGATTCGTCTCGTTATCTGGGACGTGAACCCGGACACCGGCGTCCAGTCCATCCGTGACGTCAAAGAGCAGGAGGTCTACTTCGGTGAGATCCCGCTGATGACGGAGAACGCGACGTTCATCATCAACGGCACCGAACGTGTGATCGTCAGCCAGCTGCATCGCTCGCCTGGCGCGTTCTTCGAGCACGACAAGGGCAAGACGCACTCTTCGGGCAAGCTGCTCTACTCGGCGCGCATCATTCCCTATCGCGGCTCCTGGCTGGACTTCGAGTTCGACCACAAGGACCTGCTGTACGTGCGCATCGACCGTCGCCGGAAGATGTACGCCACCGTGCTGCTGCGGGCGCTCGGTTACGGTACCGAAGAGCTGCTGAACTACTTCTACGACACCGAGATGATCAACCTGCGTGGCGGGAACTTCTCGAAGTCGATCGACTTCGATCGTCTGCAGGGGCAGCGCGCGACGAAGGACCTCATCGATGAGGCCGGCAACGTCGTGGTCAAGAAGAACCGCAAGTTCACCAGCAAGTCGATCAAGAAGCTGAAAGAGTCCGGCATCACCGAGATCCCGCTCGAGCGCGAAGAGCTGCTGGGCCGAGTGATCGCAGACGACGTCGTCGACGAGGAGACCGGCGAGGTCGTGTTCTCGTGCAACGACGAGCTGACCGAAGAGACGGTGGAAGAGCTCGTCACCGCCGGCATCGAGAGCTTCACGGTGCTGTTCTACGACAACCTGAACGTGGGATCGTACCTGCGTGACACGCTGACGGCGGACAAGATCGAGACCCAGGAAGACGCGGTCATCGAGATCTACCGGCGCCTTCGCCCGGGCGATCCGAGCACCCCAAAACAGGCTCAGACCTACTTTAACAACCTGTTCTTCAACAGCGCACGCTACGACCTCTCGTCGGTCGGCCGCTTGAAGATGAACTACAAGTTCGGGATGGACGAGCCGCTGGACCTCACGGTTCTGACCAACGACGACATCCTGAACGTCATGAAGTACCTGATCGAGCTCCGCAACGGTCGCGGCAGCATCGACGACATCGACCACCTCGGCAACCGTCGCGTTCGCGCGGTGGGCGAGCTGATGGAGAACCAGTACCGCATCGGCCTGGTACGCATGGAGCGCGCGATCAAAGAGCGCATGAGCATGAGCCAGGAGCTCGACACGCTCATGCCGCACGACCTGATCAACGCCAAGCCGGTCAGCGCCGTCGTCAAGGAGTACTTCGGCTCCAGCCAGCTCTCGCAGTTCATGGATCAGACCAACCCCTTGTCCGAGGTCACGCACAAGCGTCGTCTCTCGGCGCTTGGGCCGGGTGGCCTGACCCGCGACCGCGCCGGGTTTGAGGTGCGCGATGTTCACACCACGCACTACGGCCGAATTTGCCCGATCGAGACCCCTGAGGGGCCGAACATCGGTCTCATCGCGTCGCTGGCGACCTTCGCGCGCGTCAACCGCTTCGGCTTCATCGAGACGCCGTACCGTGATGTGACCGAGAGCGTCATCACCAATGACGTCAAGTACTACTCGGCGCTTCAGGAGGAGCAGCACACCATCGCTCAGGCGGAGCTGGCCGGCAGCACTGACGCCGACGGGCGCATCACCAAGGATGCGGTTCCAGCGCGTCACATGAGTGAGGTCATGATGGTTCATCCCGAAGAGGTGGACCTCTGCGACGTGTCGCCCAACCAGCTGGTCTCGGTCGCGACGTCGCTGATTCCCTTCTTGGAGAACGACGACGCCAACCGCGCCCTGATGGGCTCTAACATGCAGCGCCAGGCGGTGCCGTTGCTGAAGGCGCGCGCGCCGATCGTCGGCACGGGCATCGAAGACGTGGTCGCGGCGGACTCCGGTGTCACCCGGGTCGCCAAGCATGACGGCATCGTGGAGAGCGTGGACGCCAGCCGTATCGTGGTCCGTCGTACGGACGACGAGTCGTCGGTGAGCGCGATTCCCGACATCTACCGGCTGATCAAGTACCAGCGCTCCAACCAGAACACCTGCATGAACCAGAAGCCGATCGTTCGCGTCGGCGACAAGGTCAAGGCCGGTGACGTCATCGCGGACGGTCCGTCCACGGAGATGGGCGAGCTGGCGCTGGGCCAGAACGTGGTCGTCGCGTTCATGCCCTGGGGCGGGTACAACTTTGAGGACTCCATCCTCATGAACGAGCGCGTGTGCATCGAGGACGTCTACACCTCGGTACACATCGAAGAGTTCGAGTGCATCGCGCGCGACACCAAGCTCGGCAAAGAGGAGATCACGCGGGACATCCCCAACGTCGGCGAAGAGGCGATGGGCGAGCTGGACGGCTCGGGCATCATCCGCATCGGCGCCGAGGTCATGCCCGGCGACATCCTGGTCGGCAAGGTCACGCCCAAGGGCGAGACTCAGCTGAGCCCGGAGGAGAAGCTGCTTCGCGCCATCTTCGGCGAGAAGGCGGGCGACGTTCGTGACACTTCCCTGCGCGTGCCGCCGGGTGTGGTCGGGACCGTCATCAGCGCTCAGGTCTTCCAGCGCAAAGGCGTCGACAAAGACGAGCGCACGATGACCATCGAGGAGCAGGAGAAGGACAAGCTGCGCAAGGACGAGGCCGACGAGGTCAAGATCGTCCAGTCGTCGGCGTATACGCAGATCGTCGAGATTCTCGAAGGGTCGGTGACCTCCTCCAAGCTGGTGGACGACAGCGGCCGTACGCTGGTCGATCGGGGCGTGACGCTGAACAAGGCGCTGCTCAAGGACGTGCCGCGCAAGTACATGCGGGACCTCCACCTGGTGGACGGCTACGACACCGAGTCCAAGGTGCTGCAGATCGTCAGCGACCTCGAGGACCAGATCGGCACGATCCGTGACCGCTTTGCCGACAAGGTGCGGAAGCTGGAGAAGGGCGACGAGCTGCCTCCGGGCGTCATCAAGATGGTCAAGGTCTACGTCGCGATCAAGCGCAAGCTGCAGGTCGGTGACAAGATGGCCGGCCGTCACGGCAACAAGGGCGTCATCAGTCGCATTCTGCCGTCCGAGGACATGCCCTACCTGCCTGACGGTACGCCGGTCGACGTCGTGCTGAACCCGCTGGGCGTGCCGTCGCGTATGAACGTCGGTCAGATCCTTGAGGTGCACCTCGGTCGCGCGGCGCGCGAGATGGGGCTGCAGCTCAACCGGATGATCGAGGACGAGTACTCGGGCAAGGCGCTTCGGGACAAGATCAAGAACGGCTACGACGACGAGGGCCTGACCAAGTGGGTCGACTCTCTGTCGGACGACGAGGTCCTCGGCTTCGTCAAGGGCGTCAAAGAGGGCGTCCACGTGGCCACGCCGGTGTTCGATGGCGCGCGCGAAGCGGACATCGACGGCTTCCTGGAGCGCGTTGGGTTGTCGGCTGACGGCCAGACGGTGCTCTTCGACGGCCGCACGGGTGAAGCCTTTGCGCACAACGTGACCGTCGGCGTCATGTACGTGCTGAAGCTGCACCACCTGGTTGACGACAAGATCCACGCCCGCAGCATCGGGCCCTACTCGCTGGTTACGCAGCAGCCGTTGGGTGGTAAAGCCCAGTTCGGTGGCCAGCGTCTCGGTGAGATGGAGGTGTGGGCCATGGAGGCGTACGGCGCTGCCTACGCACTTCAGGAGTTCCTCACCGTCAAGAGTGATGACGTGGTCGGCCGTACACGGATGTACGAGGCCATCGTCAAGGGGGAGAACACGCTCGAAGCGGGTCTGCCTGAGTCCTTCAACGTTCTGGTGAAGGAGCTCAAGAGTCTTGCTTTGGACGTGGAGTTGATCGAAACGGGCGACGGCTCTGCATCGGCCGCTGGCTAGTGGTTCCGATACTGACTAGGAGAATCAGGTCTTGAAAGACATTTTCAACTTCTTCGAGAAGCCCAAAGATCCGCTTTCGTTCAGCGCATGCCGCATCGGGCTGGCCGCCCCCAAGAAGATCTTGGAGTGGTCCTACGGTGAGGTGAAGAAGCCGGAGACGATCAACTACCGGACGTTCAAGCCGGAGCGCGAAGGCCTCTTCTGCGCGAAGATCTTCGGGCCCGTGAAGGACTACGAGTGCAACTGCGGCAAGTACAAGCGCATGAAGCACCGTGGGATCGTGTGCGAGAAGTGTGGCGTCGAGGTGATTCAGTCCAAGGTGCGTCGTGAGCGCCAGGGCCACATCAACCTGGCCACGCCGGTGGCGCACATCTGGTTCCTGAAGTCGCTGCCTTCGCGTATCGGCAACCTGCTGGACATCTCCCTCAAGGATTTGGAGCGGGTGCTGTACTGCGTGGCCTACATCGCGCTGGACCCGGGCCCGACCGGCCTGGAGCGCGGTGAGATCATCAGCGAGGAGCGCTACGACGAGCTGCTCGACGAGCACGGCGACGGCACGTTTGAGGTGGGCATGGGCGCCGCGGCCATTCGCGAGCTGCTTCTGGACCTCGACTGTGAGGAGCTGGCCGCTGACCTGCGCGTGGACATGCGCGAGGCGACCAGTGAGGCCAAGCGCAAGAAGTACGCCAAGCGTCTCAAGGTGGCGGACGCCCTCAAGGGCTCCGGCAACAAGCCTGAGTGGATGATTTTGACGACCGTTCCCGTGCTGCCTCCGGACTTGCGTCCGCTGGTGCCGCTGGATGGTGGTCGCTTCGCCACCAGTGATCTCAACGACCTGTACCGGCGCGTGATCAACCGCAACAACCGCCTCAAGCGGCTGCAGGAGCTCAACGCCCCGGAGATCATCATCCGCAACGAGAAGCGGATGCTGCAGGAGGCCGTTGACGCCCTCTTCGACAACGGTCGTCGCGGCAAGGTCATCACCGGGCCCAACAAGCGCCCGCTGAAGTCGCTGTCCGACATGCTGAAAGGCAAGCAGGGCCGCTTCCGCCAGAACCTGCTCGGCAAGCGCGTCGACTACTCCGGCCGCTCCGTGATCGTGATCGGTCCGGCGCTGAAGCTACACCAGTGCGGCCTGCCGAAGAAGATGGCGCTCGAGCTGTTCAAGCCGTACATCTACAACAAGCTCGAGGAGCGTGGCTTCGTCACCACGATCAAGAGCGCTAAGAAGATGGTGGAGCACGAGAAGTCCGAGGTCTGGGACATCCTGGACGAGGTCATTCGCGAGCATCCCATCATGCTCAACCGCGCGCCGACGCTTCACCGCCTCGGTATCCAGGCGTTCGAGCCCGTGCTGGTCGAGGGTAAGGCCATCCGCCTGCACCCGCTGGTCTGCACCGCGTTCAACGCGGACTTCGATGGTGACCAGATGGCCGTTCACGTGCCGCTGTCCATCGAGGCGCAGATCGAAGCCCGCGTGCTCATGATGTCGACCAACAACATCCTGAGCCCGGCGCACGGCAAGCCGATCATCCTGCCCACGCAGGACATCGTGCTCGGCCTGTACCACATGACTCGGGAGCGTCCCTTCGCCAAGGGCGAGGACATGAAGTTCTCCAGCCGTGAAGAGTGCCGCATGGCGTACGACGCCGGCGCGGTGGATCTGCAGGCCAGGGTGTACGTTCGCGACCACGGCAAGCTTGTGGTGACCACAGTCGGCCGCAGCCTGCTCAGCGAGATCGTGCCCAAAGAGGTCGACTTCGAGTTCTACAACCAGGTCATGGACAAGAAGAAGCTGGCGGCGCTGATCGACGTGACCTACCGCCGCTGCGGCTCCAAGGACACCGTCCTTCTGGCTGACTCGCTGCGGACCTGGGGCTACGAGCAATCCACCCGCGCGGGCATCTCGTTCTCCATCAAGGATCTCACCATTCCCGAGAGCAAGGAGACGCTCCTGAACGCTGCTCAGGAAGAGGTTCGCGCCATCGAGAACCAGTACACCGAGGGTCTGATCACCCAGGGTGAGCGCTACAACAAGGTCATCGACATCTGGGCCTCTGTGACGGACAACGTCGCGGAGGAGATGATGAACGCCATCTCGACGGACGTGATCGAAGGTCCCGACGGCGAGACTCGGGAGTGTCCGAGCTTCAACCCGATCTTCGTCATGGCCGACTCCGGTGCGCGTGGCTCCGCGACCCAGATTCGTCAGCTGGCCGGCATGCGTGGCCTGATGGCCAAGCCGTCCGGTGAGATCATCGAGACGCCGATTACGGCCAACTTCCGTGAGGGCCTGTCCGTCCTCCAGTACTTCATCTCCACGCACGGCGCCCGCAAGGGTCTGGCGGATACGGCGCTCAAGACGGCCAACTCCGGTTACCTCACCCGCCGTCTCGTCGACGTCGCGCAGGACTGCGTGGTCGCCGAGTTCGACTGCGGCACCATCGACGGTGTCGAGGTCGGGCCGCTGGTCGAGGGTGGTGAGATCATCGAGCCGCTCAGCGAGCGTATTCTTGGTCGTGTGCCGTTGGACGACATCTACGATCCGTTCAACGCGGACGAGCTGATCGTCGAGGCGGACCAGGAGCTGACCGAGGAGCTGGTCGACAAGATCGAGCGCTCTGGTCTGGAGCTCGTACCGCTGCGCTCGCCGCTGACCTGCCGCACCCGCGGTGGCGTCTGCGTCTTGTGTTACGGCCGTGACCTCTCGCGTGGTCGCCTGGTCAACATCGGTGAGACCGTGGGCATCATCGCCGCGCAGTCCATCGGCGAGCCGGGCACCCAGCTGACGATGCGTACGTTCCACATCGGTGGCGCCGCCAGTCGTCAGGTCGAGGCGTCGACGCTCGAGGCCCGCAACGCGGGTACGCTGCGTTACCACAACCTGAAGACGGTCCAGAAGCAGGACGGCACCTTCGTGGTCATGAACCGCAACGGTACCATCGGCGTCGAGGACGAGGCGGGTCGTGAGCGTGAGCACTATGCCGTGGTCTACGGCGCGCAGCTTCTCAAGAAGGATGGCGCGGTCGTGAAGCCGGGCGAGATGCTGGCCGAGTGGGACCCGTGGTCACTGCCGATCATCACGGAGGTCGCAGGCCTCATCAAGTTCGGGGACATCATCGAGGGTGTCACCATGAAGGAGCAGCTCGACGACGTCACCGGCCTCAGCCGCAAGGTCGTCATCGAGAGCAAGGACGGCGAGGTTCGCCCGCGCATCATCCTTCGTGACCCCGAAGACTCGAAGACTCAGCTCAAGACCGCCACCGGGGCCAACGCCCAGTACATGCTGCACTCCGGCGCCAACATCGCGGTCACCGAGGGTCAGATCGTGGACGCCGGCGATATTCTCGCCAAGGTTCCGCGTGAGACCACCAAGACCAAGGACATCACCGGTGGTCTGCCGCGTGTTGCCGAGCTGTTCGAGGCGCGCAAGCCGAAAGAGCCGGCGGTCATCTCGGAGATCGAGGGTGTCGTCAGCTTCGGCAAGGGCGTCAAGGGTAAGCGCAAGGTGCTCGTCACGCCGGAGGTCGGCGAGAAGAAAGAGTACGTGATCGCCAAGGGCAAGCCGCTCGCCGTGCACGAGGGCGACTACGTTCGCGCCGGCGAGGCGCTCATGGACGGCTCGTCCAACCCGCACGACATTCTGCGCGTCATGGGTGAGAAAGAGCTGGCGAAGTACCTCGTGGACGAGATTCAGGAGGTCTATCGCCTCCAGGGTGTGCGCATCAACGACAAGCACATCGAGACGATCGTGCGCCAGATGCTGCGCTGGGTGAAGATCGTGGACGTCGGCGACACCGACTTCCTGGTCGACCAGCAGATCGAGAAGTGGATCTTCGAGGAAGAGAACGAGCGCACCATGGCCTCCGGCGGTCAGCCGGCGGTCGGTGAGCCACTGCTCCTCGGTATCACGAAAGCATCGCTGTCCACCGAGTCCTTCATCAGCGCGTCCTCCTTCCAGGAGACGACGAAGGTGCTTACCGAGGCCAGCCTCAGCGGTAAGATCGACTACCTCAAGGGCTTGAAAGAGAACGTCATCATGGGTCGCCTCATCCCGGCGGGCACAGGCGTTCACCACTACAAGCACCTGGGCGTGAACATCGTGGAGGACGAAGGCGACCTCGACGCCGTCGCTTAGCTTCCTCTGATCCGCTTACTGCACCGCGACCTGCTGGAAGACCATGGCTGCGAGGCCCTGGTCATCCCGGTCGACGGGCAGGACACGCGACCTCTCTCCTTTACTGCGGGCGCCATCGGGCGACAGCTCGAGCGGCGGTGGCCCGAGACCTTCGAAACGCTGGCCGCCGACTGGTCCGGTGCGCTCGCGTGGGGTGATATCGCCGTCATCGAGCTGGACGAGAACACCGAGGATCCGCCGCTGCCTGTCGACGCCGTTGTGCTGGCGTCGACCCTGGCGCACCAAGGGGATCTAGACGTCGTGCGGCTCGGTGGCTACGCCCAGGCCGCTATAGAGCGTGCCACTCGCGCTGCCGCTACGGAGCAGTGGGAGTGCGTTGTGTCGCCGCTGCTGCGTGGTGGATGGCGGGTCGACGCAGGCGCTGCCTTTCGGCGAATGATGGACGGCTACCGAGCAGCGGCGGCTCGGATCCGAGGCAAGGTGCCGGACCTGCTGATCGTCGAGCAGGACCCCGATACATTCAAAACCATCTCGGCGATTTGGGAGCGCGTGCTGCGAGGCTGAGCCGGCGCTAGTGGTCGAGGTCGGAAATTCGTTCCTAGGAACGAATTTGCGGCATCGCCCACAGGGTTTTCCGGCGCAACCAAGCGGCGGCCAGCCCCAACAAAAGCAGCACCCCAAGCGCCCCGGCGACACCCCACATGAGCGGGTTGGCGGGCGCGATCGTCGTCACCACGCGCGTCTGCTCGACCGGCTGCGCGACCACATTGGGCTTGCGGCTGAGCGCCTGCCGCGCTACGGCAAGGTCGTGTCGGGCCTGAGTGAGGTCCGCCTGGATCTGGTCGATATGGGCCGTCAGCTCTACGATCTTGCGGTCCGAGAGGTGGGCCCATTGGGTGTCCGGCCACTTGTGGCGTACCTCGCGAAACGCGGTCATCGCGCTGCCGGGTTTGGCGCGGGTGGCGAAGCGGGCGGCCTGCTCGTAGGCGTCGTGGGCGTGCGCCTCGTCCAGCGTCGTGCGCAGCCGGCTCAGCACCTTCTCGTCACGCTCGGTGGCCGTCCTTGTGATCTTCATGACCTGGCGCAGGATCGTCAGCTTGGCGGTGATGCTGTCGATATCGTCCGCCAGAGAGTCGTATTGGCTGCCCAGCCATGGCAGTTTTCTCAGCGCCCCGACAACCTTGTCTGCTTTGGCCAGGGCTTTGTCCACCGCGGCGCCCAGCTCGTCCAGGTCGTCGAAGGCGCTGCGGGCATCTCGAAAGACGACGCGTGCGTCGTCGAACCCGCGCATCAGCGTCTGAAAGTGCGCGTTTGTGGGCGTGTCAGTGTAGCGCTCCGCCGCTTTGAGCAGGTCTGACGACATCTGCTTCAGGGCCGCGATGCGCAGCTTGACCGTCTCGCCACGCGTGGCCAGCTTGCGCAGGGAGTCGTAAGCGCGCGTCAGCCAGATGAAGCCGGGGATCGTGTTCTCCAGCGATCGGGTGACGACGCTGTTGCGGATGCCGTCCAGGTATTCAGCGGTGCTTTTGACGGTCGTCAAAAAGCCCAGATTGTCCAACACGTCCTTTGAGAGCGCCTCGTAAGAGCGGAGGTTGGGGACCAGCTTGGCCCGGACATCCATCCGCAGCGTGGAGTGCGCGGCGTCCGTGTGCTCGGACGCGAGCCGTTGTGGCGTGTCGGGGGTCGCAGGGCTGTCCTTGGGGAGATCGCCCGCGGGGGGCGGGGCGGTCAACAGCAGCGCGGTCAGCAGTGTGTGGGCAGCGAACATATCTCAGGGCCGAACAACCCCGGCGCCCATGAGCCTATTTCCGGCTGAGGAGCATGCCGTTGCCGATCAGGTGGTTGCCGTCCAGCGACTGGCGGAAGGTCTGGCTGCCGATGCGTACCGCGTTGGTCGTGGCGTCGCAGACCATCTTCTTGCACGGGCAGTCGGTGTACTTGGGCGAGCCCTCTTCAAAGTCGACTTTCAGCGTGTTGCCCTGGACCTGGCCGCTGATGTTGAAGTTGTAGGAGAGCGTGACCTCCGCGCGGTTGCCGCAGTCGCGCTTGCGCCAGCCCAGGGAGCTGGTCTTGCGGATGGACGTCTTGCCGGTGACCGTGTTGCCGCGCACGGCGAAGGTCATCTCGGACTGGACGTTCTCGTCAACCGAGCCCGTGCGCACGTGCCAGCGACCGCTCAGCGAGTTGGCGTCGATGCGACCGCGGAAGGCGTTGGGCGGGATGGCGCTGCCGGTGCGGCGCTGGAAGAGCATGTCCTCGCTCGCCATCACCTGGTTGGTCGGCGACACGAACACGTTGATGTCCATCTTGCTGTCCGAGCGGCAGATCGAGTTGCAGCTGCAGCTTGTCTGGATGCCGCCGGAGCCCACCAGGCGCCCGCCGCCGGCGGTCTTGACGAAGCTGACCGAGTAGCTGGTCTCCCACACGGCCTCTTTTGCGTTCTGGCACTGCTGGCGTTTGTAGCCACGCAGCAGCAGCTTGCTCTGAACGACCATCTTGCCGCTCAGGCGCGTACCCTGGCCGGCCAGATTCAGCGTGATGCGCTTGCTGGTGGAGAACGCCGACGGACCCGACATCATGGTGCCGAACCAGGAGCCGGCGAGCGTGGCGCTGCCGCCGGCGGGCGTCGCGTGGAGGCCGCCGGGATGTGCGGTGCCGGCCGTGGACGTTACCGTCACCGTGGGGCTTTGACCGGGGGCGACGCGAATCATCTGAATGAAGTCCGCGAAGCCGGGACGCTTGACGACCAGGGTGTACTGACCGGGCAGCACTTTGGCGGTCGCGGTCGGGCCCGCATAGCGCACGCCACGCCCGTTGAGCGTGACGATGGAGCCGGCCGGAATGCTGTTGACCGTCAACGTCGTCGGCTGGTTCTGCGTGGCCGGAGCGTTGCCGCCGACCATCAGGTTGGCCATCTCATTGATGGTCTGACCGGGCGTCACGTTCACCGTCTTGCTCCAGGTCTGGTAGCCGGCCAGCCGGACCTCGACCTGGTGCGAACCGGGGGGCAGGGAGATTGGGGGCATGGGGCTTGCGCCGCGCTTTGTGCCGTCGACCCAGACCTCACCGCCGGGTGGGATGGTCATCACGGTCAGCGTGCCGCCGCCGGGGACGATGGCGCCACCACCGCCGCCGAGCGCCGCGATGCGACCGCGCGCCTGGTCCGCCGCGGGACCACGCTTGGCGAGCTGAGCGACGCGCTTGTAGAGCGCCAGGGCGGTCTTGGCGTCGCCCTTGCCGTCGAAGGCGCGTGCGAGGTTCAAGAGGCGCTCGGGCGCCGGATCGTATGCATATGCGAGCACGTACTCTGTAATCGCGAGGTCATGCTGCCGGTTGGCGCGGGCCGAGTCGCCCTTGGATGTGTGCTGTGCGGCCAGCTGTCGGGGGCTCCCCTGCGCTGAAGCGGTGCTTGCGGGGAGCGCCACCAGGGCGGCGCAAAGAGTGATCAAAGTTATCAGCGGACGCATGTACTGCTACCTCTTCCCAGTGCTCATTTATCTGAAGAGGGCGAAAGTATTCGCCCATCTGCGGCGTCGTGTAAAGCGTTATCTTTGGCGCTGCGTGCCCTCCAACGCACGACGTTCTGAACTTCTTCCCCGCCGCCGGCCCCTTTGACAGGACAGGGTGGGCCCCGCAACCTGTGAGTGTGGACTTGGACGCCGACACATTCGCCGACCTGGAAATGCTGGGCGCGGACTACGATGCGGCAGCACTATGCACGCCCGGCATCTCGGCGTATTGCTCTGCTCGGGACTGGTCGGTCTCGGCGGCGATCAACCTGCACCCGGGCCGCAGGCCGCTGGTTGTCAGGCGCGGTGGCTACTGGCTGGCGCTGACGCACGGTGTACACGAGCAGGTGGGCCCTTATCTGCAGCCCATGGAGTCCGATTGGGGCTTTGCGTCACCCATTTTGGGCACTGACACGCGCGTCTGTGTTCAGCTGTTGTGGGACGCCCTTACCGCGTGGGAGTCGCAGTGGCAGGTTGCGCTGCTGCACGGGCTCACTCGCGGGCTGGCCAACGCGGCGGCCATCGCACTCGACAGGCGCTATCGGGTTGTGCTGCGAGACGGTATTCGCTGTCAGATCGCATCGCTGGAGGGCGGAGTAGACGGGTTCCTGGCTCGGCGCTCCAACGCGCTGCGGCGGAATCTGCGTCGTGACGAGCGCCGCTTTTGCGCGGCCGGCGGGACGTTCGACTCGATCACCAGCGCCAGGTCCATCGATGCCGTGGTCTCGCGCATCATGCAGGTCGAGGCGCAGTCCTGGAAGCATGGCGCCCGGCAGAGCGTGCTGGCATCACCCCGGTATCGCGCGTT
The DNA here is from genome assembly GCA_964545715.1 of uncultured Myxococcales bacterium. Classification (GTDB taxonomy): domain Bacteria; phylum Myxococcota_A; class UBA9042; genus CAZJHX01. The sequence continues at coordinate 7,047 of CAZJHX010000138.1, read as the reverse complement.
TTATACGGACGCGCTCGGTCGTGCTCAAGCGCGCGGCGGTCTGCGCGCCTGCTTCGCTACGCTGGACGGTCGCGACGTGGCCTATGTCTTTGGCGGGGTCCTCGGCGACCAGTACCGCGGGTTTCAGCTCGGCTACGACGAAAGTCTGGCCACCTTCGGGCTCGGCAACCAGGTGCAGTTGCAGATGATCCGCGGGCTGTGTGCGGAGGGCGTGCAGGCGTACGACCTCGGCATGGAGATGGCCTACAAGGGGCGCTGGGCGGAGCGACTCCAGCGCTTGCACACACTCGTGGTCGTCAAGCCCTCGTAGCGCAACACCTCTTCGTTTTTGTTCGTTGACTTTCTGCAAGGGATGAATACCCTCCGGCCGATCTTAACGATGGGTGGACTAACAATGCAGCGATTCGGTTGGCGTATCTTTCACGCGATCTCAATGATCGCCCTCGTCGCTTCTGTAGCGGCTTGTTCCGACGACACACGGGAGCCCGGCGGCGACGACGACGACCCGACCGACACGACCTCGTCGACGACGGACACCGGTACGACGGACACCGGCACGACGGACACCGGCACGACGGACACCGGCACGACGGACACCGGCACGACGGATACGGGCTGCGTCCCGGCGTGTGGCGACAAGCAGTGCGGTGACGACGGGTGTGGCGGCAGCTGCGGCACGTGCCCGGGCGCCCAGGAGTGCAGTGACGCGGGCTTCTGCGTCGGCGGCTGCAAGCCCAAGTGCGACAACAAGCAGTGCGGCAGCGACGGCTGTGGCGGCAGCTGCGGCACCTGCGATCCCGGCTCGTTCTGCAACGACCTGAGCATCTGCGAGGACGAGGGCTGCACCCCCGACTGCGCCAACAAGCAGTGCGGTGGTGACGGCTGTGGCGGCCAGTGCGGCGCCTGTCCCGACGGCTTCGACTGCACCAACGGCGCGTGTGTCGACGGTAACTGCACACCCGAGTGTGGCGACAAGATCTGTGGCGGCGACGGGTGCGGCGGCAGCTGTGGCCTGTGCGAGCCCGGCACCATCTGCAACGACGTAGGCGCGTGTGTTGAGGAAGAGGTCCCCGAGGACTGCGGCGACGTCAGCTTTGAGGGCTGCTGCGCCGGCGACACCCTGCGTTACTGCGAGAACGGCGCCCTTCAGGTTGTCGACTGCGCCCAGGCGCCCAAGTGTGGTTGGGATGCGGGCGGCGGCTACTACAACTGCGGCACTGACGGCTCCGAGGACCCGTCCGGCGAGTCGCCCATCTCGTGCGGCGAGTGCGTGCCCAACTGTGACGGCAAGGTCTGCGGCACCGACGGCTGCGGCGGCGAGTGCGGCGCCTGCGACGAGGGCACGGTCTGCAACGACGGCGCGTGCGTCGGCGACTGCGCGCCCCAGTGCGAGAACAAAGAGTGCGGCGACGACGGCTGCGGCGGCCAGTGCGGCGTTTGCGCGCCCGGCACCTCCTGCGCCACCGGCCAGTGCGTCGAGGATGGCTGTGAGCCGCAGTGCGAGGGCCTGGCCTGTGGCAACGACGGCTGTGGCGGCGAGTGCGGCACCTGCGCTGAGGGTGAGTCCTGCCAGGAGGGCGCCTGCGTCGAGGGTACGCCCCCGACCGAGGGTAGCTGCGCCGGCATCTGCGGTGAGTTCTCGGCCTTTGCCGAGTGCCAGTGCGACGCCCAGTGCTTCGAGTTCAACGACTGCTGCAGCGACCTGTGTGACGTCTGCGCCGAGGACTTTGTCGAGGCGTGCGGCGAGTGCACGCCCGATTGCACGGACAAGGCCTGCGGCGACAACGGCTGCGGCGGCTCCTGCGGTACCTGCGATCTCAATGAGACGTGCAGCGACGAGTTCCTCTGCGTGCCCGGCGAGTGTCTGCCCAAGTGCGACGGCAAAGAGTGCGGCGACGACGGCTGCGGCGGCTCCTGCGGTAGCTGCGAGGGCGACCTGGTCTGCGACGACGAGTTCCAGTGCTCCTCACAGGGCGCCACCGGCTCCTGCTGGCTGAAGGAGGAGCTCTGCGACGAGACCAACCAGACCTGCCTGCTGAACGAGGGCTACACCGATGCGCTGTGCTACGACTCCGTGGCCAGCGGCGAGGCGTGCGGCAACGGCATCGCGACCTGCGATGACGGCGCCAGCTGCGTCTTTGTGGACGAGAACCTGGGCGGCCTCACCTGCGTGAAGGACGTGGCGGTCGGCGAGGCGTGCAGCGGCGTGGCCACCGGCCTGTGTGGCGACGACGCCAACTGCCTGCCCGCCTCGGGCGACGATCCGACCACGCAGTGCTATGCGCAGCAGGCGGCGGGCGAGGCGTGCGGCTTCGGCATCGGTCTGTGTGCGGAGGGCAGCGCGTGCTGGGCCACCGCGCTCGAGGGCGACGTAGCCGTCTCCTTCCAGTGCTACGAGGACAAGAAAGTGGGCAACCCCTGTGGCGTCGCCATGGGCGGCTGCACTGACGAGGGCATCTGCATCTTCGCGGCCGAGGAGGACACCATCGGTGCCTGCCTCACCTCCGAGCTGGAAGAGGACGCCTTCTGCGGTGACCAGTTCGGCTACTGCGCAACCGGCTTGGCCTGCAACCAGGGCAACGCGGACGCCAAGTTCGGCACCTGCAAGCCCATCCGCCTGGCCCAGCAAAGCTGTGGTTACGGCGTCGGTTGGTGTGTCTCGGGCACGACCTGCTTCTACGCGGACGACACCCAGACCGAGGCGCTCTGCTACAAAGACGGCTTCCCCGGCGACACCTGCGGCCTCGGCTTCGGTGGCTGCATCGACGGCTTGGACTGTATCGCCGAGAACGAGGGCGACCCGTCCGGCACCTGCACCATCCCCGGCAGCTAAGCGTAGGCGCTACTCTCGCCTGAACCAGGCGATCCCTCCCAACAAGGTGGCTAACAGCCACGGCAGCCCGGCCGGCGTCACAGGACCCGGCGCGGCGCTGCACCCCGACACAGCCTCCGGCTCGAGCATGGGCGACGGCGGGCCTCCCAGCCTGCACGCACCGATGTTGACGATGTGCGGCAGCCCGGCGCACACCGAGCCCGGGCATGCCCCCGGCAGCGCATAGCAGGGCTGCAGACACAGCCGGTAGCCGCTCGGTATCTCTTCACAGAAGCGCGTGGAGCAGTCGTCATCGGTGGTGCACTGCGTCCCGATCATGTAGGCCCCGGGCGTGGCGCAGATCCCGTCGGTGCTGTCGCGGGCGGTCCGCTGGCAGATCGAGTCGGCGCCGCACTGGGCTCCGCCGACGATGCAGGCTTGCCCCACAGACGACACCAGCACGCCGTCCGGCGGGGGCTCACCGCCCGTCGGGGGCTCCGCGGGCGGCGGATCGTCCACGTCGGACGGCGGATCGTCGACCGGCGGCGGCGGATCGTCGGCCGGCGGCGGTGGATCGTCTGCGGGTGGCGGCGGATCATCGGCCGGCGGCGGTGGATCGTCGGCCGGTGGTGGCGGATCGGCCGGTGGCGGATCGGCCGGTGGCGGATCGTCGGCCGGCGGCGGTGGATCGTCTCCGCCGGGCTGCTCACCCGGGCCGCAGTTGATTCCACATTGTTCGCAGATGTCCGCGCAGCAGTCCCCGTACCCGGCGCATTGATCGTCGCACCAGCAGCCGCCTGACGTCTCGCCGCCACAGAAGCCGGCGCAGCTGTTCGAGCCGCCTCCGCCTCCGCCGCCACCGCCGCCACCGCCGCCGCTGTTGGAGTAGCATGCGTCCATCACGGACTTGCAGTTGGTCTGCGCGCACTGGTTCAGCGCGTTCTGGTCCAGACCCGCTTCATAGCAGCCGGCGTCGGTCATGCACGTTACGATCGCCTCAAACTGAGCGACACCCTGCTCCGTGGTGCCGGCTTTGCACGCGTCCTTGCACGCGTCCGCGCCGTCGCCCTTGCCGCACTTGTTCCAGCAATCGACCAGCTCGTTGCAGCCGCCGGGAGGTGGCCCGCCGTCCGGGGGCTCCTGCGGCTCCTCACCGCTGGCGACGCTGACCGCCTTGAACGCGTTCACGCGCCCGTAGCCGTAGTAGATGTTGTGGCCGTTGGCGTCGTACTGGCTCTTGCCTTCCTTGTCGGCGGTGTCGATCAGGATCTGCCAGACCTGGCTGGCCAGCAGCTCCGGATTGGCCGCGAAGACCAGCCCGGCCACCCCGGCGACCTCCGGGCAGGCCGCGCTCGTCCCGCCAAAGCTGCCGGCGTAGTTGCCGTTGCTGTACCCGGCGTTGCCCATCTCGTCCGTCGTCGTCACCCCCCAGTTGCCGTTGACCGGCGCTGAGATCTCGACTGACTTGCCGTAGTTGCTGTACCCGGACCCGCTGTTGAACCCGGTCAGCGCGGAGACTGTGAAGGCGGACGGACTCGCCGAGATGTCGTCGGCCTTGTCGATGTCGTAGTCCGAGTTGCCCGCCGCAAACAGGATCAATGTCCCCTTGCCGCCGCGGCCCCATTTGTGCGCCGCCTCGATGGCGTTGTGCACCGAGTTGGACGGGTAGTTGTAGCCCCAGCTGTTGTTCATGGCGTGGGCGCCGTTGTCCGCCGCATGCTCAAACGAGGCGATATGCTCGTACTCGCTGGGCCCCCACTTGATCGGGATGATGCTGCACTTGGGGCACGCGCCGGCGACGCCGATGCCGTTGTCCGCGTTGGCCGCCACCACGCCGGCCACCGGCGTACCGTGAGGCTCGTCATAGTAGAAGGTGGAGGGATCGTCGTCGTTGCCGTCAAAGTCCCACGGAAACAGCACCTTGCCCTCGCCCTGCAGGTCCTCGTGGGTCAGGTCGTAGCCCGTATCCAGCACCGCCAGGCGGATGTCCAGGCTGCCCATCGTCAGGTCCCACGCCTCCGGGGCGTCGACATCGACGTCTACGTCGCCACCTTGACCGTGGTTGTGCAGGTACCACTGGTCGTCAAACTTGGGGTCGTTGGGGAAGTAGCGCGGCACCATGACGCGCACAAAGTTCGGGTGCGCGTCCGTCACGCCGGTCACGTATTCGAGCGCGTCGCACAGCGCAAACAGGTCCTTGGCGTTGGCGCCCGGCAGCCTCAGCAGATATCCCGCGCCCCAGGGCAGCTCGTCCAGCACCACGGCCCCCAGCCGCATCGCCAGATTCACGAGCGCGGCTTCGTTCACCACCTCCGAGTCGGCGTCGACCAGCACCTCATCGGTCAGGCCCATCCCGACACCGTCGGGCGTCTGAACGCCGATCATGGCGTGCTCGACGAGCGGCTGGCGTGACAGGATCCGCACCAGCCCGTGAATCGACCACGGCGCGGTCTCCAACTGGATATACAGAAGCCGGCGCGCCGTTCCGCGCATCTGAATGACAGCGGGGCCGGCCGCAGCCTGCACCAGCGCCATGACGTCGCTTTCGGTTGCGCCAGGGCTCATCGTTACGGTTAGCCCGCGGTCATCGACGAGCACAGGCATCTCGCGCGTCAGCGTTTGAAAGGACCCAAGGGTCTGAGCGCAGAGCTCAGGCGCTAGAAAGAGAACGGCACATACGATTGCACGCCGCAACGGTCACCCCCAATCAACAACAACAGCAAAATCAACCCAGCTACGGAGGTGCAGCTTGTGTCAGGCGCTAACGTACCGGGCGTTCTGGTGGTGTGTCAATCAGGAATGGAACGTTTGTTCGCTTACTGGTTGGGGGAGCAGGCTACTGGGGCAGCAGAACGTGGACGCCGCAGCGGTAGAACGTGCTGGTCACGCCCTCCGCCTGCGAGCCGGCCTCCACCTTCAGCAGCAGCGACGTGGCGCCCGCCGGCAGTTTCATGTCCAGAATCGATGCGTCCTCTTTGGCGCTCTCGATCTGCTTGCCGCCCGGCAGGCCGTTGCCCTCGGCGTCCAGCAGCGTGAACTGAAACTGGCGCAGGCCTGAGCCCGACCGCTGGGCGCCGCACGCCACGTTGATGGTGGTGCCCTCGCCAAGCAGCTCGGACAGCTCAAACGTGAAGTGGTCCACGTCCACGCCGGCCTCGGTGATGTCGCCCTCGATGAAGAAGTGGTGCCCCGCATCGTCCGGGCTGTCCACCAGCGCCTCAGCCGTCTCCAGCGCGTTGTTGCCCTCGTCGTCCAGCTCCAGCGGGTTGGAGCCGCCAAAGCTGTGGTTGAAGAAGTAGAAGTCGTTGGCGCCCGCCGCGCCGCCCGGGTGGCTGATGAACAGCAGGTAGTCGGCCCCGAAGTCCAGCGGCGGCTGAAGCGACTCACCGCTGTCGCCATCCGTCCACGCGATCATGACGTCAGGCGCCTCGGCGGACGCGATCCACGTCGCGCCGATGCTGCTGCTGGACCCGTTGCCGTCCACGCCGCCCGGGTACCACTCAAAGTTGCCCGTCGAGCGGCCCGAGTTGACCGGCACGTCCTCCGGGATGTTGAAGGCGTACACGTCCACGTCGGTCTCGTCCGCGAAGGTGCCCCAGCCGATCGTCAGCAGGTAGTTGCCGTCCGTGTTCTTGCCATAGGTCACCGCGTTGGCGTCGTCCGCCGTGTTGCCGGTCTCCGCGTCGACCACGTTGTTGTCCTCTTCTCCCGTCAGCTCAAACACGCCGACCTGGTAGCCGGTCTTCTTCTTGTCGATCGGGTCCGCGCACGCGCCCGGGAAGCCGGTCTTCTTCAGCCACGTGGTGCACTCCTCCACCTCGACGTAGTAGGTGCCGTCGGCCGGCAGGATCGTGTAGATGCGGCTGTCGTTGGTGGAGCGCGGGAACGGATCGTCGTTCAGCGCGATCTGGTTCTTGCCCTCGTCGTACAGCGTCATCACCGTGTCGATGGCGATGGCCTCGAACGGGATGTCCTGCGCGAAGATCTCCAGACCCACAACCTGGCCCTTGGTGCCGGCAAACGAGAAGTAGTCCGTGTCCGCGGTCGGGTTCAACGTCTCTTCGACCGCCTCGCCAAACGTCAGCTCCACGGCCTCTTCAAAGCTGTTGTTGCCGTCGTCGCCGCCGCCGGTGTCGGTCGTGTCCGCGCCGGTGTCGGTCGTGTCAGCGCCGGTATCGGTGGTGTCCGCGCCGGTGTCGGTCGTGTCCGCGCCGGTGTCGGTGGTGTCCGCGCCG
>CAZJHX010000137.1:0-29034 GCA_964545715.1 uncultured Myxococcales bacterium | reverse complement strand
GCGACGACACGACCGGCGACGACACGACCGGCGACGACACGACCGGCGACGACACGACCGGCGACGACACCACGGGTGAGTAAGATATGAAAAGCTTTGCTGTCAGCGTGTTGATCGGTGTTGTGACCCTGACCACGGTCTCCCAGGAGGCTGTGGCCGCGGGCTACGACACCCCGATCCTGTACTCGGCTCGCCACATCGGCATGGGGGGCACCGGCATCTCGTCGGTGTACGACCCCACCGCCATGTTCATGAACCCCGCCGGCATCGGTCACACGAAGTTCATTTCGCTGACGGCAGACTTTTCTCCCATCATCGCTCAGATCGATGCCGTCCCCACGGGCGACACCCCGGCCACGGCCGAGGCGCTGGCACCGGCCTTTCTGGTCGGCGCCAGCTTCCGCGTGTGGGACTACATCACCCTGGGCATCGGCGCGTACCCGCTGGCTTCGGCCGGCGCCAAGTACGAGTACGCGACCAAGACCCCGGCCGTGACCTGGCAGGATGAGACGACCCTTCGCTTCATCGAGATCTCGCCCACGGTCACGTTCAACTACAAGGACCTGGTCCGAGTAGGTATCGGGTATCGGCTGACGATGATCGGCCTCAAGCGCTTTCGCGAGTCCGAGGGCGCCACGGGACCGTACTTTGACCTGGACCTCTCCGCATTGGACGCCAGCGGCATCCGCGCGGGCATTCAGGTCACACCGATCGAGGGGCTGCACATCGGGGCGGTCTACCGTCATACGGTGGAGACCGAGATCGAGGGCGACTCGTCCACCATCCTGCTGACCAAGTACAACAAGACCACGATGGATATTGTGCTCCCCGCCCGTCTGGGCGTGGGCGTGCGCTATGACATCTCTGACTTCGGGATCGCGTTCGACTACGAGTACGCCTTCCAAAGCCAGAACGAGACGTCCACCGTCACGGCCGAGAACACGGACGCGACCAAGGCTCCGACCGAGCTGGCGTCGCACTTCCGATGGAAGGACGCGTCCACGATTCGCGCGGGCTTGGAGTACCGCTTCCTGGAGCGCTTCTCCGCACGCATCGGCTATGTCTGGGACCAGGAGACGTCCAACATCAACTACTCGTCAGCCTTCGGTACGCCGCCGGTGAACACCAACACCGGCACGGTCGGCTTCGGCTACAAGGGTGATGCGTGGGAGGTCAACGTGGCTTACGCGCACCGTCGCGGGTCCGTCGAGGTCACGCAGGCGGATGTCGATGCGCGCGAGGACCTGTGCCTGACCTGCAGCTTCGCCGGTGACCACGACCTGTCGCTGCACGCCGCCTACCTGGATTTCAGCTGGTACTTCGAGTAGCAGCCGCGCTGGATCAGCCCAGCAGCTTCCTCAAAGCGATGTAGTCGACCTTGGCGTTATGGCGCTTGTCGGTCGGGATCCGCCCGACCACCCGCACCTCGTCGATGGCGGGATCCAGCGCGACCAGATCCTGCTGATCACCGCTGCCCTCCACGGCCAGGACGACCCGACCGTCGACGTCGATGAGCGCGGCCTGGTCGACCCCGGGCCGACCGCGCGCCGCCAGCTCCACCGCGAACGGGTAGATGCGACGACCGCCGCGCTCGACCACGTTCTCGTAGCGCCCCAGCAGCCAGAGCCGGCCCAGGTCATCGAAGCGGCCCGCGTCGCCCGTGCGATGCCAGATCGTGCCGTCGGCGTCCGTGACCTTGAAGCGCCGCACCGCGTCCTCGTTCTCGTAGTACGTCTTGTTGACGTGCCCGCCGGCGACCAGGATCTCGTCGTCCTCCAGCCGCACGCGCACGCAGTCCACCGGCTCACCGACACACAGGCCTTCGCCGCGCGCTGTGGCAGCCGCGGTCTCAGCCAGCACCTTGCGACCGTCCATGTGCGCGATGGGCTCCGCCTCGGTCGAGCCGTAAACGACGACGGTGTCGCCATTGGGCAGCAGAGGCTGCAGCTCGGCGAGCAGACCCGGGGGGACCGGCGCACCGCCAACAAACATGGCGCGGACGGCCGGAAACGTGATGCGCTTCTCACGGCAATAGTCGACCAGCGGGCGGAAAAGCGCCGGTGAGCCCGTACCCGTCGTCACGCGGTGATCAACAAAGTGCGCGGCCAACCGAGCCGCATCGACATCGGCTACGCGCGCCCCGATCGACGGAATCACCGCCGTTGCGCCCGCCGCCAGGCTGTTCAGCAAGAAGATCGGCAGCGACACCAGCTCTACGTCGGTCTCGGTGGTGCCCAGAACGCCGGCCAGCGCCTCGTGCTGATGCAGCAAAAAGCCGTGGCTGCGCATGGCGCCCTTGGGCCGGCCGGTGGAGCCACTCGTGAAGGTCAGCAGCGCGGGCGCCTCGTCATCCAGCTCACACGCCGGTCGATCGATCGGCTGGTCGCGCAGCAGCGACTCCAGGCGATTGCCGCCGACCCTCAGCTTCAACGGAACCCGACGCAGCTGAGGGGAGACAAAGCGCAGCCAGTGCGCCTTTGGTACCGCGATAAACGCGTCCGGATGCGCCAGCTCCAGCGCTGCCTCCAGCTGCTTGCGGCCCATCGCCTGCTCGACGAACACGGCGACGGCGCCCAGATGCAGGATGCCGAGCAGAATCACGTACAGATCGACCGACATGGGCACAAAAACGAGCACGCGAGAGCCCCTGCGCAGGCCGCGGCTCTCCAAAAAGCCGGCCATCCGGGTGACCTGATCGTACAGCTCAGCGTAGGTGACGGTGCGCTCGGCCTCGATCAACGCCGCCTTGTCGCCACGCTCGGTCCGGTGCCTATCCAGCAGATGCGTCAGGTTCACAGCGCTCGCTCCAGCACGGCATAGCGCCGGAAGACCTCGTGACCGCCCCTGTTCGAGATGGCGATGGACGGGCCCCCTTGACGCATCAGCGCGTGGATTACCCGGGTGAGACCGCGGCGCCGGCAGGTGGCGTGAGTCATGGCGACAAGCGCGCTCCCGGCTCCCGTTCCACGATGCTCGGGCGCCACGACCAACGTCTTGATCGAGGCCAGGTCCGGCCCCTCGACCGTGGTGTAGCAAAAGCCCGCCGGCGTGCCGTCGGGGGCGTGGCAGATCACGACCAGTTCGGGATCCAGACCGCCTGCGCCCGGACCCAGAACCAGCTGAAACTCAGCGAGATCGATCGGGACGAACATGTAATTGAAGGGCTGCGAGAAGCTGCGCAACGTGACGTCGTGGATCAGGGCCAGATCCGCCTCCAGTCGTGCAGGATCCAGCGCGCGCACGCGATAACCGCCGGTCTCCAGGCGACCGAGCTGCTCTTCGCTGCGGCCGATCTGCGTCTGAGAGTCGTGCGTCCAGGTCGACGCGTACCAGGCCACCTGCTCGAACCCGTGCTCCTGCATGGAGTCCGCGAGTCCCACGGCGTTCCAGGGCTCTCCCTTCAGGGGCGGGCAGGCGTCAAAGCCGCTGAGCACGGCGCGAAAGGGGTACCAGGTGTGGCGTGTGATCGGCCCGCGCACAATGCGACATCCGCGCTCGCGTAGCCACTGCAGCGCGGGCTCCAGCGTAGCGGCGGTGGCCAGGGCGTCGCCGAAGTCGCCGATCAAGCCGATAGGCGCGCCGGTCTCATCGCAGGTGTGTGGATTGACCGAGACCGTGCACTGCGCAGCGCCATCCATCAGATGAGCCACGGCGCCATACCGCGAGAAGCTGTTGTCGCGGGCGATTGTCAGGGGGTCGGTCGGGGCGACGAACAAGGTCGTCAGCCGACGACGGCGACGAGCCAAACGGCCGACACACAGGTGCCGCCGATGACGCCCGCAAGCCGAATCGCCGTGGCCGACAGGCGCTCGTTGCCGTCGAACGCGCGCACCATGAGCGGGCCGACCAACGCGCTGGCAACCACCAGGGCGACCATGGCCGGCTCCAGGACAACCGGGCCGTCCATCATGAGCGCGGGCGTGACGGCAGCGGCTGCGCCCAGAAAAGCGGCGGCCGACTCGATCATCGGGTGCTGCAGGCGCTTGCGGGCAAATCCGGCCAGCGAGATGGCCGAGACCGACGCCACGGACGCCAGGAACGGGATGAAGATCAGCGCCGCGTTCGTGTGACCGTAAGCCAGAATCAGCACCAGCGAGACGGCAAACGCGGGCACCATGACCTTGAGGTCGGCTTCTCGGCGCGAGCCGCTGACCGGACGCGACGCGGCAAAGCCCATGTACGGCACCAGCATCGTGGCCAGCCACGCGGGACCACCCAGGCCCCAGGCCAGCACGCCGCCCACAAACGCGGCCATGAAGCCGGTCGCGTTGAGGCGGGACTGGCGGTAGCTCATCAGCAGAATGCCCAGGACCATGGCGGTGCCGAGAATCCAGGTACCGAGACCATCGCGGCCCAGATCGATGGTCGTGCGCAGCACCAGGAACGTGGCGTAAGGCACGAGCAGGTTGTCGGCGCCACGAACGCTGATGCCCTCGACGGCCGTGGCCACCAGCGCGGTGAGCAGGGTGATCAGCAGCACGGACGGCAGATCGCCGAAGCCGGCGAGGCCCAGGCCGACCAGAACGACCGCAAACGTCAGTCCAAAGAACGTGACGGAGCCGCCCAGTGAGCGGTAGTCCTCGATAACGCGGTAGCGCACGATGCCGTAGCGGCGGCCGACGATCGCGGCGCCGGTGTCGCTGAAGGCCATGACCAGCATGGGCACGCAGTACAGGAGCGGGTTGCCGGCGGACAGCACATAAGTGAGGTAGACGGCGACGGGGTAGTACTCGGCGCCGCTGGTCTTGCGCGACACACGGTGCACGGAGGGGAGCAGGCCCAGGATTTTGCTGCCGCCAAGGATGACGACGAACCCGCCGGCCAGCGCCAGCACGGTCCAGTGAGAGCCGACGGCCCAGGGCATGGTGACGACGACCAGGCCGGACCCGACGTGGCTGATCTTGCGCGTCAGCTCTCCGTCGACGCCGCGAAAGTGGAAGAGCCACTCGCATGCAGCGAACAAAGCGAGCACGGGCACGGCGATCCAGAGGAAGCCGATGAGCTCGGTGGTCAATGTGACGTCGCTTGTCATATGCTAGTCCTCGCCTCAGGTATCGTCCCATAAGGCAGTGGGGTCAAGCGTCCTGGCCAAGTGGCCGGGCGAGCATAAATGAAGCAAGATTCAGACCACGCAGCAGCCCGTCGCGCTTTAGCCGCGCTAGCCGCCCTTTTCCTGGGGGCGTGCGACTCCAGCAGCGGCGTCGTGCCGGCGCCTCCGCTACCCGACACGTCCCACGTCGACAAGCCTGAAGCCAAGCCTCCGCGCCTGTTGGACGTCTATCCGGAGCGCGGCGCCTGGTTCGCGCCGGGTGCGAACGTCGTGGTCACCGGCCGCACTGAGGCGACGACTGCGCCGGTGTCGATCGTCAAATATCTGGGCGAGCTGATTACGCAGCAGGGCAACACCTTCGAGTACTCGCCGCCGGTGGTCGAGGGCGTCAATATCGTGGGACTGCGCATCGAAGCGGACGACGAAGAGCGCACCGTCGACGGGCGGGCCTTCTTTCACGGCAACGTGCACGAGGTCGGCGCCACCATCCCGCAGGCGGTCCACATCCACCTGAGCGGCGCCTTTTTGGACGACAACAACCCGGATCTGGATGACGTCGCGTCGATCGCGGAGCTGATCATCACCGATCCCGAGCTGCTGGCGGGTTTCACTGAGCCCGTGGACACCGAGCTGGCCATCGTCACGCCCAGCGAGGTCACGATCGGCGGCGCGGACGTCGGTGTGGTCCCGTCCGACGGCGAGCTGTGGCTGACGCTGACGGCCAAAGACGTGCACGTCGCGTTTCACCTGGAGGGCAAGGGCGGCCTGGGCGACCTGCTGACGGGCGACGGCACGCTGGACGCGGACTCGGTGGAGGTCACGCTGTTTCTGGCGTTATCGATCCTGGACGGCGAGGTGCAGGCCGAGGTCACCAACGCCAACGTCTTCTTCGAGGGCTTCCAGGTGCAGCACGAGGCGCTGGACAAGCTGGGCACGGACCTGAGCGACCTGCTCGAGGAGTTTGTGACCGAGCGCTTCCAGGAGCTGGCGATGACGACGATGGGCGATCTGGTCGCGGATTTCCTGGAGGGCTTCGCCTACGAGACGACGGTGGGCGAGCAGGTGCCGCTCAACGTGAAGCTGGCGCTGGACGGCATCGCGGTAGCCAAGCACGGGCTGAACCTGACCATGGCGGCCTCGGTGCTGTCCGGACTGGGCCAGGGCGTCCCGTTCGGGCCCGATCGAGGCAGCCTGAAGACGGTCAGTACGCCACCGGAGCCCAACTTCTCGCCGGCGCCCGTGGCGTTCATCATCGACGACGACCTGATCAACCAGTTCATGTTCGCCTACTGGTTCGGGGGCGGTACCAGCAGCCTGGAGTACAAGGTCGCCGACTTCGACGACGTGGACCTGTCCGACGTGCCCGCGGTCTTTCAGCCGCTGTCGCGCATCGAGATCGACACGCTGCTGCCGCTGACGCTGTTACCTCGTACGCTGGACGACGACGAGCTGCCGTTTGAGCTGGCGCTGGGCGAGCTGAACCTGCGTCTGATCAGTGACACCGGCAAGAGCTTCGGCATGTCGATCAACATCCGCACCGGGATCGGCTTTGAGCTGAACGCTGCGGCCAACTCCCTGCGCCCGCTGGTGGACGCGCGACCCAAGTTCATGGTGTTGAAGGTGGGGTGCTACGAGGCGCCGCCGGCCATCGATCCGGGCAGCGTGGCGTCGTTGATCCGGCTGGGCTTCCCGCCGCTGTTGAAGCAGGGATCCGCCGACTTCAGCTTCGCGATTCCGGCGCTGCCGTTGGGGAACTTCGTATCGATCTCGGCGCTGGCCGACAAGCAGCTGGGCTTTACGGACCTGGACTCCAAGCGCGCCGGGTTGGAGGGAAACATGCTGCTGGTGGAGGGCACGCCGCTGTTGGAGACCGCGGCGCCGACGTCTATCCCGCCAGGAGGTCCAGAATAAGCCCTTCGCGCGCGATCCTCGCGGTCGGCATCTTCGCGCGCGCGAACTCTCCGATCTCGTCGAGCTGATCGTCGGTACGATCCGGGTCGTGGTGGGTGATCATCAGCGCCTTCACCTCAGCGGCCTGGGCCATGACGATCGCCTGCTGCCAGGTGGAGTGGCCCCAGCCGACGTGCCCCTGACCGACCTCGCCACAGTATTCGGCATCGGTGTACGTGGAGTCGTAGCTGAGGTAATCCGCGCCCCGAGCGAGCTCCAGAAGAGGCTCATGCAGCGTCTCGGTGTGCTCGTGGTCGGAGGCATGCACGAACGAGTGGCCGCGGTAGTCGATACGCCAGGCGGAGGCCCCGCCGGGGTGGTTCAGCGGCGCCGAGCGCACGTGGATGTCGTCGCCGAGCCTGAAGCTGCCGGCCGGTCCCAGCTCGTGGAAGACGTTCTCAGCGCCCATCGAGTCCAGGCTGACGGGGAACGTGGGCTGCGCCATCTGGCCGCGGAGCACCTCTAAAAGGTCGCCCTCCAGCAGGTGATCGGCCCAGATATCAAAGTGGTTTCCAGCGGTGAAGGCCGGCGAGAAGAACGGGTATCCCTGGATGTGATCCCAGTGCAGGTGGCTGAACAGCATGGTCGCGCGCACCGGCTGGCCAGTGGCCATGAGCGTGTTGCCCAGGTTACGGATCCCACTGCCCGCGTCGATGATGATCAGCTCGTCCCCGCAGCGGACGGAGAGACACGTCGTGTTTCCGCCGTAGCGCACTTTATCGGGACCGGGGGACGGGATGCTGCCGCGTACTCCCCAATACCGGACCTGGAATCTGTCGGGACTCAATTGGATATGAATGATACCGCTTCCGTTCATCGAGTATAGCCATGAACGTCGCGGGGGCGCAAAACCCGCTATCATCCGCATGATGAGATGCTCGCTGGTGACCCTGACCGTTGTGCTGTGCTGCGGCGCAGCACACGCGCGTGCCCCGGTCATCGACTTTCACGGCCACCTCGATCCCCGCGCCACAGCCCGCATCGACCGGATCATGCGGGCCGCCGGGATCGAGCTGATCGTCAACCTCAGCGGCGGGAACTTCTCCAGCGGCATGCGAGGTGCCGTCGGGCTCACCCGCGCAATGCCGGGCAAGGTCGTCAACTTCTACACGCCGGATTGGGCGGATATCGATGAGCCCTGGTGGGCCGTGCGCGAGGCACAGCGACTGACCGCTGCGGTGCGCCAGTACGGCTTTCGCGGGCTGAAGATCTCCAAGGCGCTGGGGCTCTACATT
This sequence comes from uncultured Myxococcales bacterium, assembly GCA_964545715.1. Classification (GTDB taxonomy): domain Bacteria; phylum Myxococcota_A; class UBA9042; genus CAZJHX01. The sequence goes on along the minus strand of CAZJHX010000137.1, from coordinate 20,799 downwards.
CGCGACAAAGCGGCCGTGTTGATCGACATCGACGACCCACGCCTGGACCCGCTGTGGGCGCGGGCGGGCGAGCTTGGAATCCCCGTCAGCATTCACACCAGCGATCCGGCCGCGTTCTGGCGCCCCCTGACCCCGGATAACGAGCGATACGCTGAGCTACGCCACCACCCGGGCTGGTCGTTTCACGACAAGGGCGTGCCCAGCCGCAACGCGCTGCTGGCCATGCGGGATCGCGTCATCGCGCGGCATACGCTGACGACGTTCGTGTGCGTGCACTTCGGCAACAATCCCGAGGATCTCACCTATGTGCGCGGCCTGCTGACCGCGTACCCCAACGCCTGGGTCGACATCGCCGCTCGCGTACCCGAGATCGGGCGCCATCCGGCGGAGCAGGTGCGCCGTCTGTTCGTCGACTTTCAGGATCGCATCGTCTTCGGGACCGACATCGGCATCAGCAACGGCGGCCTTATGTTGGGCTCGACCGGCGGGGACCAGCCGACAGAGGCGGACGCAGCCCGCTTTTATGCGACCCACTGGCGCTTTCTGGAGACCCGCGATCGCCAGTTCGACCATCCGACTCCGATCCAGGGGGACTGGAAGATCGACGGCATCGGACTGCCTGAGGACGTGCTGCGGAAGATCTACCGCACCAACGCGCTTCAGCTGCTTGGACTATCCGGGGACACACCGTGAAAGACACGCATTGGAGCGCTGCCGGCGCAGTGTTGCTGCTGGCTGCCGCCGCGATTCTGATCATCGATCTGATCGGGCTCATGCCGTGAGGCTCCTCCCGTCCATCGCCGCAATCCTGCTGGCAGCGCCCGCGCTCGCTCAGTCGGTCTCTGTCGAGATCTCGGCCACTGAGATCCGGCAGATCGACGACGTCACGCTCACCGTGACCACGACCGACGCGCCCGAGGGGGCCTCTACCAAAGCGCCCGATTTGAGCGCCGACTGGACCCAGATCAGCAGCGGCAAGTCCTCTCAGTTCAGCATGACCAATGGGAAGACCAAGCGGTCAGAGAGCACCCGGCTGGTCTTGAGGCCGAAGCGGGCCGGCACGTTCCGCATCCCACCCGCCACGCTGTCCGTAGGCGGTCGGCAGATCGCCACCAGCGACACCCTATCCGTCACGGTTACGCCCTTCGCGGCGGTGCCGGCCGCAGACGCCGGGAAGTTCGAGGGCGACAGCGCCCTGGTCGCTGAGCTGCCGAAAGAGCCGGTGTATGCGGGACAGGCGTTCGTCGTCGAGTTCGCGGTCTACGCGGCCGACGTGACCCGAGTGCGGGCGCCCCAGAGCAACGCGCTGCTGCTTCCCAAGACGGTCCGCCGTGAGGACCTCCTTGCCGGTGCGGATCCCCCCAAGCCGGCTCGCGTAGAAAAGAACGGACGACTCTACCAGCGGCTGACGGTGCTCAGAGAGTTATGGACCGTCACTGAGCCGGGGACCTTGACCGTCCCGTCCATGTCGATAGAGCGAAACCGCGCCCTGTTCAAGCGAAGCGACGAGAGGCTGCAGTCGGCGCCCGCCGCCGTGGAGGTCAAGCCGCTGCCCAAGAGAGACGCCCCGTTCCGTGTGGGCCGGTACGAGGCGACAGCGCGTCTGCTGCCACTGGGCGATACCGTCGCGCACGTCGAGCTCAAGGTAACCGGCGCGAGCGTGGGCGGCCTCTTCGACCCGCCGCTGTTCGACATGGGTGACGCCGTTCGCGTCGTCCGACTGCCCAACCTGGGGCGCCACATTCCGCGCGCAGCGATCGACGGCGGCGTCCCGTCGCAAGTCTGGGTGTTCGTTTATGAGCTGACGGCGCGATCAGGCAGCGAGCACACCGTGCCGGCGATCGAGATCGACTACTTTGACCCGGTCGCGGAGCGCTTCGGTACGGCAAAGACCGAGGGGCTGAAGTGGAGCGTGACCCTCCCGGAGCCGGTCGATCCGCCACCAGCGGCCGCGGGCCCGGCGCCAGAGCCGAAGATCACCCCGGTTCACCAGCAGACCTGGTTTTTGATCGCGGGTGGTACCGCGCTGCTGTTGCTGTTGGTCAGCCTGGGGCGTCAAGTGGGTCGGCCAGTGCGCTTCGGCTGGCCGTTGAGCGCGCTGAGGGTGGCCGTGGTCGGGCTGCTCTTCGCCGCCCTGACCGCCACGCCGCCGCCCCCTCCACAGCCGTCGCCCATCGCCATGGCGAAGGCGCCCGAGTATCAAGCCCGCAATCTGGTGATCTGCCTGGACGCCTCGGCGTCGATGAACGCCATCGACACCGAGGACAGCGCGCAGGCGCTCGCGGCGGCCGAAAAGCAAGACAGGGTGCCCCGCAACCGCTTCGAAACCGCGCGCCTTCTGGCCGCCGACCTCATCGCCGACCTGTGGGAGGGCGACCGCGTCGCGATCGTGCTCTTCGGCTCCAGCGCCTACCAGCTGCTGCCGTTGACCACGGACCACCGCGGCGCCATGACGGCGCTGCGTCATGTGGTCCTGGACGACGGCCAGGGGTGCAAGAACGGGTGCACCGTGCCCGGGGATGCCACGACGATCGGCGACGCGCTGGCGATGGGCCACGATCTGCTCAGAGATGCGCGCGACGTCTCCGGCGCCCTGGTGCTGGTCACCGACGGCGACGACACCGGCTCGCGAGTCGCCGCGGCGGACGTGGTCGCCCACAACAAGGGCGCGGGCACCACGATCCCGGTCCACACGGTGGTGCTGGCAGAGGGCGCCGCCGTGTTCATCAAGGCCGCCCCGTCGCCGTTCGGCGGCACCTCGGCGTATCGAAACATGGCCGGGCGGTTCAAGCCGGACCTGCCCGCGATGGAGGCGCTGTCAAGGAGCACCGGCGGCATGACGGTGGTGACGCGCGGCAACCGGGACGTGGCGCAGGCGGCGACCACGCTGGGCCGTCAGTTCAGAAACAACCGCCCGGTCGTGGAGCCGCCGGTACGCAACATCCGGAAACCGGACACCGCCCCGACGATCAGCCCCGCCAGGCCCGCCGTGTTGGCCGCAGCCGGTCTCGCCTTTGCCGAATTGCTGTTGTTTCTGCTCGCCCCTGCGATCGGAGCTACAGCTCAACCACGTGGTGATAAACCCGAAGCTCTTTCGTAAAGGCGTCGTAGGCTTTGCGGCTGTTTGCCTGCTCCAGGTCCATGCGCACACAGCGACGCAGCCGCTGGCCGGTGCGGCCCTCGGGGATCGGCACCTTGCGGCGCCCCAGAATCTTGATGACGTGAAAGCCGAAGCCGGTGCGAACGACGCCTGAGATCTCGCCCATCTTGAGCTTGAAGACCTCGCGCTCAAAGTCGGGGTCCAGCGTACACCGTGAGAACCAGCCGAGATCGCCGCCGGCCGCCGCGTTTTTGTCGCTGCTGAAGCGCGCCGCCAGGTCACGGAACGGCTCGGTGTCTGCCAACGCCAGCTTGCGAACCTCGTGCGCTTTCTCACTGGCCGCCTTGATCTGATCGCCGGTCACAAAGTTGGGCACCCGGATCAGGATGTGCTGGGCGTGGACTTCATCCATGGCCTGGCCGCCGTAGAAGTCGCGCTTGAAGACCCGCTCCACCTCTTCGCGCGTGGGCCGAATGCGACCGCCGATGCGCAGGCGGATGGTCCGCGCCTTCAGCATCTCGCGCTCCACGTGCTCTTCGTAGTCCTGCACGCTGCGGAAGCCGATCTGCCGCACGTACCGCTGCAGGCCGGCGTCGTCGAAGCCCTGCTGCTGCTTGAGGCCGTTCAGGTGACTGGCCACGTCGGTCGGGTTGACCTCCATGTTCAGCTTGCGCGCCTCACCGAGGATCAACAGGGTGTTGATGTGCTCCTGCAGCACCTCGGCGCGCTTCTCCGCCAGCCAGGCGGCGCGCTCTTCGGGGTTCAGGATGCCGGCGGCCAGCCCCTCGAGAGGCGCCAACGACCGCTTCAGCTCAAAGTTGGTGATGACCTCATCGTCGACGATGGCGCGAATGCGATCGAGCGGCTCAAAGCCCTTGGGCACGCCTGCCGGCGGCTTCTGCGCCACCGCTGTCTGCGCCACCGCCAGCATGAGCGCGGCGACCAGAATTCGACGAACCGAGCTCATTCTGGACTCCCGGGACTGATGTGCTTGGTGCGCTCGCCCTCTTTGACCTTGCCCCGCTGGTCGACGCCGGCCGGAAGCGGCTGCGGCCTGTGCAGCTGCCCGGGCTGCAGGTGGACACGCGGCCGAGCTTTCGGGTTCACAGGCCTGGTCTCGGGCGGCGGACCGGGCTTCGCAACTTTGGAGACGTCCAGCAGCTTCATCTTGTCGGCAAAGATCGTGACGTTGGCCTTGTCGCGCAGGCCCTGGATGTACACCTCGCGCGAGGAGTCTTTCTTCTCCCGCAGCAGGATATTGGTGATCTGGCGCCGCGCGTCATCCAGCGAGCGGTTGACGCCCGGGCGACGATTGGTCAGCTGCAGCACATGAAAACCCTGCTCGGTCTTCACAACCGCAGACACGGCGTTCATCCCACGCAGCGCAAAGGACGTCTCGACCAGCTCTTTGGGCAGCCGAAAACGCGAGCGACGCTCTTCGTCCAGGTAGCCGTCGCGTGAGAAGAAGTTGAGATCACCGTTCAAGTGCGACGTCTCTTCGTCCTGCGAGAGCCTGCGCGCGAAGTCGCTGAAGATCACGCGAGAGCGCGACCGATCGGCCTCGATCGCGGCCTTGATCTCCGCCAGCGCCTTGTCCGCCGACGCCTGATCCTTGAACAGGATGTGGCTCACCCGAATCTGCTCGGGCTTCACGAACATCGTCTTGTTGTTGTCGTAGAACTGCTGCAGCTCGGCGTCTGTGATCGCGGAGGCGGTCACCAGCTTCTGAAGGTCCGTCGCCGTGAAGCGCTGGATCATCGCGCGCTTCATGGCCAGCACCACGTCGGGATCGGCGTCGTAACCGCGCTTCTGCGCCTCCATGGCCAGCAGCTCGAACTGCACGAGGTTGTTCAAGAACTCGACCTTCTTGTCGAAGGTGCGGTAACGCGCACGTGCAAACGCCGGCTGGCTGGCCAGCTGTCGCTCCACCTCGCCCAGCGTGATCTTGAAGTCGCCGATCTTGGCGACAACCATCGCGCGCTCGGCGTCGGTGAGGCCCTTGCCGTCCTGATTCTCGTCGCGCGGCTCGTCGGTCTTGGCCGCCGGATCGCGCTCGTGCGCCGACACACGCGCCCGCGCCTCGCGATTCCGCTCCTCGTCGGACGGTCGCTCGGGCTTGCCACAGCCCGCCAACATCACCACCAGAGCACCTGTCAGAAGCAGCTTCACTGCGTCCCTCCGAACCATTTCTTCACGCAGTACCGTCTATCGTTCAGCGCGCGACAAAGCAAGCTCGTAGGCACCTTGTCCGCGCCCGACCGGCTGTGTGACACTGCGGCCCATGGCCACCATCCCGCAGCAGATCCTGGACGCGCTCCCCACTCCGGCGCACGCCGCGGACGTCCTGGCATGGGCGCCGATCGGCGCCGCACCGGGCACATCCATGGGTGAGACGCACATCGTCGTGACTCAATACACAACTTTTGTGCTCAGTCGGCCCACGCCATGGGCGGCGCTCAAGCCCATGGCGCTGGCTCCGGGCGCATCGTTGCAAATCGCCAGTGAGGGATTCGAAACCTGGCTGGTGGTCCCGACGGCAGACGGTGGGGACTCCCGCGTCCCACTGACCGCGTTTGACCGCGAGGCCCTGGACAAGGCCCTGGAGGCTGGCGGCACAATCACGACCGCTCAGCCCGACCCCGAACCCGAGCCTGAGCCGGACCCCGAACCGGAGGTGGCGACGACCATCGTGGAGCCCGTCGTTGAAGAGCCGCCGCCGGCAACCGCGCCCGGACCGGAGGGCACCGGCTCAGGCCTCTCCGACCAGCTCGATCAGGCGCTGGATGACATCCAGCTGGCCGCCTGCCGCGCCGCGCTGAAGGGGCTGGGATCGCTGGACGTCGAGGCCACCGTGGCCAACCTGCGCGTCAAGGTGCACTACGATCGGGCCACGCTGGCCCGACTGGCCGACGCCGCAGCAGACGACTAAGTCTCTTCCTTGAGCACGCCGCGCTTGATCGCGTAGTTGGTCAGCTCCTCCAGCGCCACCCGCGCCGACTGCAGCCCGGCCTCCCACTCCACGCCCGTGACGTCGCGAATCAGCTCTTCCGGCGTCAGCTTCCATCGTGTGCCGGGGCGGCTGAGCAGCGTGATCAGCTCGGCTCCCGCCAGCGGGCTCACCGCGTCCAGGGCCATGCTGATGCCGCCCGAGCTGTAGCTGAAAGAGCGCGCGCCAAGCCGCTGGCAGCGCACCTTCAGCTCGGTCACCTCGAACAGGTTCAGGGCCTCCTGAGGCGGGCGACCACAGCGGTCGGCCAGGTCCTCGAAGGCCTCCTCCAGCTCCGCGCGGGTGCGCGCCGACGCGATGCGCTTGTAAAAGAACAGCCGCAGGTGCACATCCGGCACGTAAGCCTCGGGCAGATAAGCCGCCACGCCGATCTTCATCTCGCAGGACACGCGCCGGATCGGGTCGGGCGCCTGCCCCTTGATGCGCTGCACCGCCTCGGCCAGCAGCTCGCAGAACAGGTCCAGACCGACCTCTTTGACGTGCCCGGACTGACTGGCGCCCAGCAGGTTGCCCGCCCCCCGGATCTCCATGTCCATCGCCGCGATGTGAAAGCCGCTGCCCAGCTCCGTGAACCGCTGCATCGCCGACACCCGCTTCGCCGCCAGACCGGCGAGATTGCGCGGCTCGGGGATCAGTAAATAGCAGTAAGCGCGCCGATCCGACCGTCCCACGCGCCCCCGCAGCTGGTACATCTGCGCCAGGCCGAGCCGGTCCGCACGGTGAATCAGCATTGTGTTCGCGCGTGGGATATCCAACCCGCTCTCGATGATGGTCGTGCACACGAAGACGTCCGCCTCACCTGCCATGAACGACAGCATGACCTTCTCCAGCTGCGCCTCGGGCATTTGCCCGTGGCCGACCAGCACGCGCGCCTTGGGCACCAGCTTCTTCACGTTGTCGGCCAGCCGGTAGATCGACTCGACCCGGTTGTGTACCAGATAGGTCTGCCCATTGCGCTTCAGCTCGCGCTCGATCGCGTCGCGGATCACGTCGTCGTTGATACGGCTGACCAGCGTACGCACCGCCAGCCGGTCCGTCGGCGGCGTCGCGATGATGCTCATGTTGCGCAGGCCGCTCAGCGCCATGTTCAGCGTGCGCGGGATCGGGGTCGCGGTCAGCGTCAGCACGTCCACCAGCGACTTCAGCTGCTTGATCCGCTCCTTGTGCTTGACGCCGAAGCGGTGCTCTTCGTCCACGACCAACAGCCCGAGGTCGCGGAAGGCCACGTCCTTGGACAGCAGGCGGTGGGTGCCGATGACGATATCCAGCCGCCCCGCCGCCAGGTCCTTGAGGATCTTCGCGATCTCCACGCGCGTGCGGAAGCGCGACAGCGCCGCGATGTTGACCGGATAGCCACGAAAGCGGTCCTGAAACGTGAGCCGGTGCTGCTCGGCCAGCACCGTCGTGGGCACCAGCACAGCGACCTGCTTGCGATCGAGCACGGCCCGAAAGGCCGCCCGCATCGCCACCTCGGTCTTGCCGTAGCCAACGTCGCCGCAGACCAGTCGGTCCATTGGAGACGGGCGATCCATGTCCGCCATCACGTCATCGATCGCGCTGTGCTGATCGGGCGTCTCGTCAAAGGCAAAGGACGCGCAAAACTCCTCGAAGTAGTCGTCCGCAGGCGTGTACGGCTCCCGCTCCCGGGCCTCGCGCGCCGCCTGTACGGCAACCAGCTCCTTGGCCACGCTCTCTGCCGCCTTCTTGGCGCGTGTGCGGGTCTTCTCCCATGTGACGCCGCCCAGCCGATCCAGCTTCGGCGCCGCGTCCTCTCCCGCGCTGTACCGGCTAACCCGATCGAGCTTGTGCACGGGCACGTACAGCAGGTTCTCGTCGCGATACGCCAGCTTGAGATAGTCGCCGTCGATGTTGCCGGCGGTCAGCTTGATCAGGCCGTCATAGCGGCCGATGCCGTGGTCGATGTGGACGACCAGATCGCCGGGGTTCAGCTCCTTGAAGCTGCGCAGCGTCGCCTCGGCAAAGGCGGTGGCGCGACTCTGGCGCTCACTGCGCTGGCGCTGGGGCAGGACATCCTCGTTGCCCAGCACGCCAAAGCCCGGAATGGCGCCACCCTCATAGATGAAGCCGCGGACGAGATCGCCCACGAACACGTTGACCTCAACGCCCTCGGCAGCCACGTGCTCGAGTCGCTCCAGCGTAAACGGGCCCTCCCAGGTGCGCGTCTTCAGCCCGTAGTGCGCAAACAGCCCGCGCAGTCGCTCCGCGTGCCCGGCGGTAGCGCCGACGACAACGACGAGCAGGTCGCGCCGAAGCCAGGCACGCACGCGGGACGCCGCCGGTTTGAAGGCGTGATCCTCGCCGCGAAGGTCCTCGAGCTCCTGCGCCAGCGTGTCGTGCCGCTCAAACTTCAAGTCCAGCTTGGTGGTCTCGGCGCGCTCACCCTCATAGGCCAGGGTCAGCAGCTCCAATTGGCGCGGCGGCGTGACCTGGCCGTAGAGCTGGTCGGGCGGGAAGCCGAGCCGACTCTTCTCCACAGCCTCCAAGTACAGCGTTTCGGCCTGCTCCAGCTGGTCGGTGATGACGCCGCGCACCTGCTGTGGATCCTCGACGCACCACAGCGCATTGGCCGGCACGTAATCGGTGACGGTGGACAGCTCGTCGAAGAACGCGGGCAGCCAGCCGTCGACTCCCAGGGGCCACATGCCCTCGTCCAGCTCAGCGATAATCGCGCGTACCTGAGGCGCCGGAATCCCCAGCTCCGCGGCCTGATGGCGCAGCTCCGACCGGGCGCGGCGGATGGCCTCATCGGTCAACAGCACGCCGCGGGACGGAGGCACGTGCAGCTCCATCAGACGGTCGCCGCTGCGCTGACTCTCCGCATCGAAGAAGCGCATGCTCTCGACCATGTCGCCGAACAAGTCGATGCGTACCGGGTTGGGATACAGGGCCGGCCAGACGTCGATGATCCCGCCGCGCACCGCGTACGTGCCGAGGTCCTCGACGACCGGCGTGCGCACATAGCCGGCTGCGTCCAGGCGGCGGGAGAAGCCGTCGCGGTCCAGCGTCTCATCCACCAGCACAAAGTCGGTCGCGGCCACCATCTGCGAGCGCGGCAGCGTCTTGAGCGCCATCGCCTCGGCCGGGATGACCGTGACATCGACGTCCAGCCCTTGCGAGAGGCGGTACAGCGTGGCCAGTCGCTCCATCATGATGAAGCGGTTGGGTGTGATCGGGTGATACGGCGAGATGTCGGGCGCCTGCAGTAAGACCGCGCGGCTGAGCTGCCCCCCGGGCGTGAAGAACCGCAGGCCATCGCGAAGCTCCTGCGCCCGCTTGGCGTCCGGCGCCACAACGACCAGCGGGCGCCCCACCTCACGCTGCAGCATGGCCAGCACGAACGGGGTAAACCCGCCCGACGCGCCGACGACCGAGACGGGTTTGTCACTGGCTTGAACGGCGAACAGCAGATCCCGAAACGACGCGCCTTGTCTCAGTGCTGCCAGTCCTTATCGAAGGGGTGCACGGCGACGTTGCCGACGCCGGCCAGCGCCTTGACGTCGTCGATCAGGTTGCCGGCGGTGCACACGATGACCACCAGCAAATCGTCGTGCTTGAGATGCTTGCGAATCGCCGCGTTAACCTGGTCCGCCGTCAGGGCGGTCACGCGGCTGACATACGTGTCCAGGCTGTCGGCGGGCAAGCCCAGCAGCGACACCCGCACCGCCTCCTGCATACGTTGACGCGGAGTCTGCAGGCGAAACGGAAAATGGTTGACCAGATAGGCTTTGGCGAAGTCGACCTCCCGCTCTGTCACGCCGTCCTCGATCAGCTCCCGCTGCATCTTCAGCGCCAGCTCCAAAGCAGGCACCGCATCGCGTGTCGCGGGATAAAACCGGAAAACGAAAGATCCGTTGGTCCGCCGCCCCGGCAGATAGGAGTACGCCCCGTACGACCAGCCTCGCTTCTCGCGGATCTCGTGGCTGAGTCGGGCAGTAAACGTGCCGCCGTACACTGTGCTGGCCACCGACAGGGCCAGGTAGTCCGGGTGAGACGCTCGCAGCGCGCGGTGCCCCGCATAGATCTGAGTCTGCGTACGCTCGGGCTTGTCCACGAGAACGACGTCGACAGCGCCCGGGTCGGCGGCCAGACTGTCGGGCGGAGTCGGCGGCGTCCCCGCAGGCAGCTCCACATGGCGGTGCAGCAGAGCAGTCAGGCGCTCCCGGCCCACGTCGCCGGCCACCCCGATGCGCATGTTGGCCAGCGTGAACATCTGCGTATAGGCCGCCACCAGGTCGTCGCGTGTAATGCGCGCCAGGCTGGTCTCGGTGCCTTTGACGGGCCGCGCGGAGGAGTCGGGCTGCAGCAGCGCTTGATAGAAGATGTGCCCGGCCAGGTCCTCGTCGTTGTCGCGCCGCTCCTCCAGCTCTGCGATCGTCTGCCGGCGCAGGCGATCCAGCTCTGCCTGGGGGAAGGTCGGCGCGCTCAATGCCTGCCCCACCAGCGCCAGGTAGTCCTCCACGTTGGCGGCAAGCACGTCCCCGTCGATCATGAGGTGCTCGCGTCCCAGGCTCACGTCAAACGTGGCGCCCAGGGTCTCGACGGCCTCGGCAAACTGCTCCTGATCGTGGCTTGGCGTGCCCTTGAGGATCATCTGGCCGGTCAGATAAGCCAGGCCCTCCTTGCCGACCGGATCGGTGATGGAGCCGCCGTCGAAGTACAGCTCAAACGTGACATAGGGATAATCGTGGTTGGGTACCAGCGTCAGCTCGAAGCCACTCATCTAGGCCGCCGCCTTTGCGGGTTTCACGACGACCACGCTCTTTGTCTGTGGCTGGAAGTAGCGGGTCATGACGCGCTTTACATCGTCCGCGGTCACCTCCCGAACAGCGGCGACGGCGCGCGAGAACGCTTTGAAATCACCGGCGGTCACCTCGTAGTGCCCCAGGCGCCCCGCGACCGCGTTGGCCGCATAGTTGCTGCGATAAACGGCGACCTCCAGCTGGTTGCGCGCCTTGGCCAGCTCTCGCTCGGTCGGGCCGGCCTCGCCGAAACGGGCCAGCTCGGCCAGCACGACGGTCTCGACCTCGGCCGCGCTGTGCCCGGCTTTTGTGGTGGCCGCGACCTCGATCAACCCGGACAGCGCAAAGTGCGAGACCCAGCCGTCCACGCTGGACGCGGTCTCGTCCTGTATCACCAGGCGCCGATGCAGCCGCGACGACTCGCCGCCAAACAGCACCTCCACGGCTACGTCCAGCGCCGGCATGTCGTCATGCGTCATGGAGGGCCCCATATATCCGACCAGCAGCCGCTCCGTGCTGACCTCAAGAGACAGCTCGCGGTATCTGGGGCTGCTCACGGTCGGGGCGGGCGCGGGCGCCTCAGCGGGCAGCTCCTGACTATCCAAGCCGCCGTAGTACCTGCGGATCAATTCGAGACCCTGATGGGTGTCGAACCGGCCGACCAGCACAATGACGGCGTTGTTGGGCGCGTAATACGCCTTGTAGAAGGCCTGGCAGTCCGCGACCGTGATCGCCTCGATGTCGGGCATCCACCCGATCGTCGGCCAACCGTAGGGGTGCCCCTTCAGGGCCAGGTCGTAGAGCTCTTCGTACATCTTGCCGCTGGGATCGTCGTCGACGCGATAGAGGCGCTCATTTTTCACGACCTCGCGCTCGGCCTCGAGCTGGGTCTCGTCGACGACCAGATTCTCCATCCGATCGGCCTCGAGCCTGATCGCCGTCTCCAGGTTGTCGCCGGTGGCGGGCAGGGCCTCGTGGTAGTAGGTCCAATCCACCCACGTCGCCGCGTTGGTCTGGGCGCCGCGGCGCTCCATGAGCTTGTCGAACTCGCCGTCCTCCATGCTCTCGGTGGCCTTGAACATCATGTGCTCGAACAGGTGCGCCATGCCCGTGCGGCCCTGCTTTTCATGGCGGGAGCCGACGCGGAACCAGGTGTGGTACGCAAACACGTCGGCTGCCGGGTCCTCCAGCGTGATGGCGGTCAGCCCGTTGGGCAGCGCGTGTTTCTGGATGAGGCGGTCGCGCCCGAACGGCTGTTCGTCCAGAAAGGTCCAGCCGGCGGGTGTGCTTCGTGCCACGGTTACGCTCCCTGCGAGTCGATGTGACGGCTTATCTGGTCGATGGCGTCGAAACCAAACAGGTCCGTAAAGATGTAAGGGATCTCGACCTGGTCCATGTTGGCGCGCTCGCGCAGCGTGGTCAGGTGCCTCTGTTGTGCATTGGCGCGCCGCACCATGAAGCGCGTCGTGTCCAGGAGCCCATCGATGCGGGCGTCCTGACCGGCCACGCGCTCGTGATACGCCGATAGGCGCTCCAGCCCTGCGGTGGACGGGGCTGCGGGCCAGACGGCGTTGACGAAGAGGTGCCCGGGCGCGATCCGCAGGCTGTCGTCCATCTGGCGACGCAGCTCCAGCGTCTCGTTGACCGGCATCTCCTCGGGCAGGCTGACGATGTTCATCGCGGTGCGCTCGGGGTCGACCAGCAGGTCCCGGATAAGTGCGGTCTCCTCGTACATGGGGCCGCTCTTGACGGTCTCGGTGATGACGTGCGGCAGCAACAGCAGCGAGACACCGTGTCCGGTGGCCGGCGCGTCGACGATGATCAGGTCCCACCGCGGGCGCCCGCTCGCGTCCTTTTCCTGCTCCAGATGCCACGCCTTACCGATGAGGACCAGCTCGTTCATGCCCGGGATCATCCGCGTAAGCGACTTCATGACGGGGTTCTCGAACACCGCGCGGTAGAGGCGCTCATAACGCAGCTTCATGACGCCGTACTCGTGCAGCGCGTGCTCGGGCGTGACGTTGACGACGTCGATGTTCTCGCGCACACGAGTGACGTGGTAATTGATGGCGCCTGTGTGGCCGAGGAGGCCGGCGACCTTCTCCTTGCACGCCAGCTCGGCGACCAGCACGCGCTTTCCGCGACGCGATGCGGACAGCGCCAGGGCCGCCGCAACCGTCGACTTTCCGACGCCGCCCTTGCCGGCGACGACCAGAAATCGCTTGTCTAATAACGCGGCAACCACCCGCGGGTTTTTGTCCACGTTGCGTCCACTGTCAAGCGGCTGATACCCTTTACCACCCCATGGACAAGGCAACTCGAGTCATCAAGCGCGGGGCGGCCGGTGCGCCCGGACCGCGCGAGCAGAAGGCCGAGACGGGGCCGGGTCGCCCCGGTCGCGAGTACTTTGTCGGACGGCGACAGCTCCTCGAAAAGCTCTACAACAACATGGCCAGGGCGGCCGCCACGCGTTCGCTGCGCCTGGTGTCGGTGACCGGGCCGGCGGGCATCGGCAAGAGCCGGCTGATGACGGAGCTCGCGTCGATTCTGATGGGGCGCTCCAATCCGGTGAAGGTCTATCGGGTGCAGCTGGCGGACACGTCGGCCCAGCCAGTGATCGCGCAGCTGCTGCGGACGCGCTTCAATGTCTGGACCACGAAGGGGTCAACCCCACTGGACGAGCTGGATCGCCTGCAGCTCGGCATGAGCGACCTGGTGCCACCCGACAACCTGGACGAGGCGACGCGCTTGATCGCGTCCATGATGCGCTTGACGGTGGACAATCTCGGGCGCCCGCTGCCGGGGTTCGAGCCCGCGGTTATCCGGTCCAAGCAGTTTCGCCAGCGCGCGGTGCAGACCGCCCTGAATCTGATGCGCTATGACATTCAGAGTATGCCGCACCTGGTGATCTTCGATGACTGGGACCGGGCGGCGCGACCGGCGGATCTGGAGATGGCGGAGACGATGCTGCGACTGGTCTCGGCGGCGCCGCTGTGCGTGGCGGTGCTGTCGGAGAGCCCGCTGAACCCGCCGATCGACCTGCCTGCGCCGGCGGAGTCGATGCACATCGAGCTTGGCCCGCTGGAAGAAAAGGACATGACGCGGCTGGTCACGGGGCTGCTGGAAAACGTGGTCGGGCTGCCCGACAGCGTGATCACGGACACCGTGGCGCAGGCCAATGGGTCGCCAAGCATGGGCGAGGAGTTGGTGCGCCTGCTAACTCACCGTGAGGTGATCAAGCCGCGCCAGGTCCCGGGGCAGACCGAGCAGCAGTGGACGTTTCAAAAGGAGAAGGCCAAAAACTCGAAGCGGTTTCCCAAAAGCCTGGACGAGTCCGTTCGCGAGCGGCTGAGCGGGTTTCCGGCGCATGAGCGCGGCATCCTGGAGGCGGCGTCGGTGATGGGATCGGTGTTCTGGGTGCGGGGCATCGTCAGCCTGCTGCGCGCGTCGCCGGACAGCCCGGATCTGGGTGTGCACCTGGACGCGGACCCGTTCCGCATGAAGGTGGAGGGCACGCTGATGACGCTGGTGGAGCGAGGCGTGTTCCGGCAGGTGGACGAGACGCTGATCAAGAGTCAGGCGGGCATGGAGTTCACGAGCGCGGCGATGCGGGAGACAGCGTACAGCAGCATCGAGCCCGAGCCGCGCGCGCGGCTGCATCGACTGGCAGCGCAGTGGCTGAATACGGCGACGCCGGTGGAGCTGTTGCCGTGGCTGGAGATGCGGGCGGCGCATGCGGAGACCGGGCGGCTGGGAAGGGAGGCGGCGGCGCTGTACCTGGAGGCCGGCGATCTGGCGCACGCGATCAACAATCCGGGCAAGGCGGTGGACTTGTATCGGCGCGGGCTATCGCTGGTGCAGGAGGACTCCGCTGAGGTCGCCTGTGAGCTGCTGGATCGGCTGGCGCGGACGTACATCGAGACCAGCGACTATGCAGAGGCGGACATCTGCCTGATCGATGGGCTGGCGTTTGCGACCATCCTGGACGACGAGGTGCGCAGCGGTCATGCGCTGCTGCTGATGGGCCATGTGCTGCGGGCGCGGGGCCAGTATGACCAGGCCCGGCTGAGAATCGAGCACGCGGCCGCGCTGTTTGAGCGGGCGAAGCAGCGGTCAGGATCTGCGGACGCGCTGGAGGCGCTGGCGACGCTGGTCTCACAACAGGGACACAAGGGCGCGCTGGAGCTGGCGCTGCACCATCTGGAGGCGGCGCTGAAGATTCGGCGCGAGGTCGGAAAGCCGCTGCAGACGGCCAGGACGATGACGGTGCTGGCCAACGTAAAATACAGCACCGGCGAGCTGGACGACGCGATGCGCATCCATCAGGAGGCGCTATCGATTCGTGAGCAGCTGGGCGATCGGCGTGGACAGCTGCTGTCGCTGAACGGCCTGGGTGTGGCGCGGTACGACAACGGGCAGCACGACGAGGCTGTGGCGTTGTGGCAGCGGGCGCTGGTGTTGGCGTCGGAGCTGGGCGACAGGGCCCAGCACACGATGCTGCTGATGAACCTTGGCGAAGAGAGCCTGGAGGCCGGACGGCTGGAAGAATCGGGGCCGCGGTTGAAGCAGGCGCTCCAAACGGCGGAGGAGCTGGGCCTGCAGCGGTTGGCGGCGCTGGCGTTGACTCTGCTGAGCTCGCTGGAGCTTGCGCGGGGATCGGAGGCGGTGGCGCTGACGCTGGCCGAGAAGGCGCTGGACCACGGGTACGCGATCGAGAGCAAGCAGGTGTTGGGTCATGCGCTGATGGCCAAGGCGCGGGCGATGTCCAACGCGCTGTTTATCGACGGCCAGGACGACGACGAGCGGATGCGGTCCGCGTCAGAGAGCTACCAGAAGGCGATCACACTGCTGGAGGAGATGGGCGAGCGGCCAACGCTGGTGCGCGCGCTGGACGCCTACGGCACGTTCCTGCTGGAGCGGGGCGTAAAGAACAAGGGCCGCAAGGCGATCGAGCGCGCGGAGGCGCTGCGCAATGAGATGCGATCGCCGGAGCAGCAGCAGAAGGCGTTTCATGAGGCGCGGACGATTCGGCGCCAGTACCAGACCGGCCCGATCGAGACCAAGGACATCGATCTGATGCTCGATCTCGCGAAGTGGAAGCGCTAGCAGTTAGAGTCGGACTTCTCTTATCTGATCCATCGCCAGAAGCAGGAACTCCAGGTTGGTCGCCAGCTTTGCGTTGAACGGGTCATCCAGAAGGGCCTCGCGGTAGAGCAGCGCGGCCTTTTTGTAGCGACCGCGGCGGGCGTAGACGGCGCCCAGCGACTTGTAGACCGGGTAGTCCGGCTCCAGCTCGCGCAGCCAGGTGGTGACGAGGCGGCGCTGATCCATGGGCAGCGTCAGATCGCCTTCAATGCGCCAGCGCCAGAGAGCCCGGAGCTCTTCTTCGTGCATTAGGAAGGTGTAGTCCGTTATCTCGGTCACCAGCGTGCACCATCGGACTTTGAAGTGGATGCGGAGGAGCGCGTCGGTGTCGCCGGCCAGCCGGTTGTTGGGGGTGATCAGGCCCCAGGCGACGGCGTTCTCGATGAAGTTGCCGGCGTAGGCATGGAGGCGGCGGACCAGTTTGTGTTCGGGGTTGGCGTCGAGCCAGGCCAGGATGGGACGGCGCTCGGCGGACGCCTGGTTGAGGACGGCGGTGATGACCTCGACAAACGCCTGACCCGCGTACAGTCCGAGGGCCAGATAGGCCTCTTTGCCCTGAGAGAACCAGTAGGCGGTCATCAGCTCGCGCGCCCTGGCGGTGGCCGTAGCGTACTCGGGGTTGTTGATGTCACCGTCGGTGGCGACCTCGACTCGGCCGAGCGTCATGAAGGCCTCCATCTGCTCGCGGACGTTGTCCTTGAGCGGGTTGGCGGCGCGCAAAGCGTCATCGGCGGCGCGAACGGCAGCCAAGCGGCCGGTGTCGGGGCGCCAGCCGTCGAGTGTGAAGTCGGGCTGGACGGACTGCTCGGGATGCGGCAGCAGCATGCCGGCGATGCCCAGGGCCAGGCAGACCGCGGCATATCCTGCGCCGACGGAGGTGCGGGCGCTGGTGGAGGCGCTCACGAGCCGACGATCAAGCGGAGGTACTCTTTGATGTCAGGATGCTCCCAGTTGATCTCGCCGATCACTTTGCCGACAACCTTGCCGTCGCGCACGAAAAAGGTCTCGGGCAGGGCGGTGGCGCCCAGGCGCTTCCACATGGTGTCGTCGGGCTGATCGTCGCCGGCCGGGGCGCCGTTGGGGTCACGCACGTTGACCACATGTCGCGGCATGCCGCCGGCCACCTGCTTGAAGAGGGCCTTGGGCGCGTCCCAGCCCTCGTCGTAGGTGACAAAGAGAAACGTGACCGGCTTGTCTTTGAACTCGCGGGCCAGCTTGAACATGGACGGCAGCTCGTTGCGGCAGGGCGGGCACCAGCTGGCCCAGAGGTTGACGACGACGGTGCCCTTGAGCGGGTTGATGCGCGACGCAGGGATGGCGCCCGCGACCGTGCCGGCCCACGGCGCGTCCTCCATGGCCATGATGGACCACGAGTCCTCCCAGTCGAAGCCGAGGACCTCGAAGCGGCCGCTGCGGACCAGCTTCTCGGTGATGCGCGACAGCGGCGAGTTGTTGCGGATGACACTGAGGATGGTCATGGTGCCGAAGCCCAGGACAACCAACACGGCGCACGCGACAAAGACGCGCGGAATCCAGGGAGTCTTTTCCTTGGAGACCGGCAACGTGGCGGCGCTTTCTTGAGCGTCGAGCGTCATTGGGTTGGAAGGTAGCACGCGGCGGCAGATTCGCAAGACGTCGTGCGATCCAGGCTGTGGACCAACCGTTGACATACAGCCCCCCACATGCTAGTTCACGCCCACCTGAATAGCGGTGCATGCACCCCGAGATCGCCGCTACGAGGAGGGTTCAGATGTACTTGAGAGACCCGATTTATCTAAAGGGCGGCTACGGTCGCCGCGGCCGGCGCTCGAGCCCGCTGCAAACGATCGCGAACGCGCTGTTCATCGCGCTTGTCATCGGTGCGAACTACTACGTCTTTTTCCACGATGAGGACGTCCAGGCGCCGGTAATCGACCGTGCAGACGAGAGCGAGTCGCAGCCGGACGCGGCCCCCCCGACCCGGCCGACCGAGTCTCCGGCGACGCCGGCGGTCGACGTCGAGAGCGGCACCACAGTCGTGAAGGACTTTGAGGGCCGCCTGAAGCGCGGTGACACGGTCTTCCAGGCGATGATGGGCGAGGGGCTGGTCGAGCACCGGGTCGCCCCCGTACTGGCGGCGATGAAGGATGTGTTCGACTTCCGCAAGGCGCAGGTCGGGCATCGCTTCAAGGGCAACGTGGCCGACAACGGCCGCATCGTCAGCTTCGAGTATCAGACCGGCCCGATCGACATCTATGAGGTGTCGCTGGTCGGCGATGAGTACCAGGCCGTCAAAAAGAACATCCCGGTCGATCGGCGCGTCGCGAAGATCGGCTGCACGATCGGCTCGTCGCTGTTCGCCAGCCTGACGCGCTGCGGCGAGAGCCCCGAGCTGGCCCGCCTCTTTACGGACCTGTTTGCGTTCGATGTCGACTTTTT
Organism: uncultured Myxococcales bacterium; assembly: GCA_964545715.1. Classification (GTDB taxonomy): domain Bacteria; phylum Myxococcota_A; class UBA9042; genus CAZJHX01. The sequence goes on along the minus strand of CAZJHX010000137.1, from coordinate 2,369 downwards.
CCAGGAGATCCGGCGCGGCGACAACGTGCGCATCGTGGTCGAGAAGGTCTATATCAACGGCCGCTTCCTCAAGTACGACCGCATCCACGCGGCGCGCTACGAGGGCAAGTTCGGCACCTACTCGGCGCTGCTCTACAAGAACCATGACGGCAAAGAGGCCTACTACACCGAGGCCGGACGCGCCCTGCGCAAGGAGTTCTTGAAGACGCCGCTGAAGTACACGCGCATCTCCTCGGGCTACACCAAGCGCCGGTTCCACCCGACGCTGCATCGCTGGAAGCGCCACCTGGCCATCGACTATGCCGCGGCGACCAACACGCCGGTCCAGGCGGTGGCATCCGGCCAGGTCAAGTTCGCGGGTCGCAAGGGCGCCTCGGGCAACCTCGTGGTCATCGAGCACGCCGGCGGCTACACCAGCTACTACGCGCATCTGAACAAGTTCGGCAGTATCGAGGTCGGCGATCAGGTCAGCCAGCGCACGGTCATCGGCTACGTCGGCAAGACCGGCCGCGCCACCGGCCCGCACCTGCACTTTGCGCTGAAGAACGGCCGCAAGTGGGTCAACCCGCTGACGGTCAAGTACACGACCGCCAACCCGATCTCTCCCGGCGAGCGGTCCCGCTTTGACAGCGCCATCCGCCCGCTGCTCGAGCAGCTGCGCACCATCCGCATCCTCGGCCTGAGCGAGCGCCAGGGCTGAGCGACAGCTCCCACAACACCCCGCTGTTCAGCCGGCGAAGAGCCCGACTCGCGCTGATCGGCGCTGTTGGCCTCTACCTCTTTCTCCTCTGCGCGGCGTACATCGCCCGCAAACCGCTGGAGCCCCTTCCCAGCTTCGCCGTCCTCGGCCCGGAAGTCGTAGAACCGGGCGGCACCTTCCCGGTGCGCGTGGTCTCGTACAAGCACGAGGGCAAGGGCCGCCTGAAGGCCCTGATCAAGGAAGCGACGCTGGACGATGGCGTGCGAGAGCGCCGGGTCGAGCTGCAGCGGTCCACGCCGGGTGTGCCGGCAGTCGCACACATCGGACCGGCCCCAAAACACGAGGGACCGTTCGTCCTGCGCCTCACGGTCGCCAGCGAGTCGGGAGACGAGCGCCGCATCGCCATCCCGATGGTGGTCTACCATCCAAAGATCGTTGATGACCCGGGCCCGCTGCGCCTCCCGGAGGAGATCCCCAAGGACACGCCACTTCTGATTGAGATCCTTCCCGAGGGACCGGGCATGGCGCTGGCGCTCATGAGCCGCGTCTGGCTGAGAATCACCGACCGCCAGGGCAACCCGGTCTCCGGCGCCGAGGTCACCTGGGAGAGCAAGAGCACCGCGCCCCCAGCGGGCAAGCTCGAGACGGACGCCGCGGGCCTGGCCTACATGGAGGTCACGCCCAACAACCTGGTCATCCGCTTCAAGATCACCGCCACCCGCGAGGGCCAAACGGGCCGCCTGGAAGAGACCCACGACGCCCTGGGCCTTGGCACCCTCTTGCGTGCCACGCGCATGCTCAAGACCCCGGGCGACCCGCCGCTAACGGTGGCAGTGGTCCGCTCCAACCCGGCGCAACCGGCCTACTGCGACCTGTACAGGGGCGACGCCTGGATCCGTACGTGGCACCTCAAACCCGGCGACGGCGACGCCAGAGTCACAGCCTTTCCAGTCGACCTGGCCTCCGCGGACATGTACCGGGTGCAGTGCTACACCCACTTCGCGACCCCAGGCGACGGCGCCGACGCCATGTGGCTGTTCTATCGCAACGAGCCGAGAGTCCGCGCCGTCAGCACCCTGGTCCGCGGCGACCCGCGCGCAGTCACCGCCCCCGATCCAGAGAGCCGCAGCGCCACCTATCGCCGACAGGTCCCGGTAATCGACGAACCCGGCCGCCGCGCCGTCCTCTCGAACTACCGCACCCGATCCCTGGAGGTCACCACTCCAAGCTTGCTGGCAGGCACCCGCTCAGCCGACATCGAAGAAGCCAAGATCGCCAACGATCGCGTGCGCGTCCGCTTCTTTCTCCTCATCGGAGCCAGCTTCGGCCTGGTCATCCTCTGGGCCCTCTACACCGCCGTCCACGCAGCGATAGAAAACCGAACCCGCCTGGCCCAGGCCATGGCCGAGCTGGGCGACCTCGCGGTTCCCATCGAACCACCAACCCGTCTGATGACCCTACGCCGAGGCGTCCAGGCCGCCTTCATCATCGTGGTCCTAATCCTGAACGTGGTCGCGATGCTGGAGCTCTTCCGCTACATGTAGCCCGCATCCAGGTCGCCATTGGCAGTCCAAGCTGCCAAAGAAGACCCAGATGCCGTATCTACCCCGTCATTTGGCAGTCCAAGCTGCCAAAGAAGACCCAGATGCCGTATCTACCCCGTCATTTG
>CAZJHX010000136.1:0-29071 GCA_964545715.1 uncultured Myxococcales bacterium | reverse complement strand
CCCATCGGCGGTTCACTGCGCTTCATGGATACCGTGGTCAAGGTCGCCAAGGCCTGATTCGGTAACCCGCTCACACACCTGTGAGCGGGTCAGGCTCGGTCGGGAAGTAGTACTTCTTAGACAGCCGGCGCCAGTTCTCGTTGGCGTCCAGGCGCGCCAGGATCGAGTTCAGTCCGAACGTGATGCGATTCAGCATGATGTACTCGGGCGGCATATTGAGCCGCTTGCGTGCCTCTGCGCCGAAGATCTTCTCCAACCCCTTCGAGCAGTAGTCCCGGTCGAACCGGAACGGGGCATCCTCGAGAACCGGCAGGTAGAACCAGCGGGCAAAGTCCCAGATCCACTCCACCGTGACCTTCTTCTCGAGCTTGGGCAGGACGAAGCCCATCTCGAGGAGCGTGTTGTAGTACGTGTCGTGGTCGTCGACGAGGTAGCTGCGGTTCAGGCGTTTGAAGCGCACGATAAACTCGGGGTCGAAGCGCTTCACGCAGCCGAAATCGATGAACGTGACCCGGCCCGCCTCGTCGAAGATGTAGTTGCCCGGGTGCGGGTCGCCGTTGAAGACCCCGTGGATGAACAGTGAGTCGAACACGAACTCCCGGATCGCGAGGACGGCGGTGCGGCGCTGGGCGTCGGTGGCCTGGGCGACAAAGGCGTAGAAGTCGCAGCCGGGGACGTACTCCGTGGTCAGGACGCGTGCGGAGCAGCGCTCCCGGTAGACCCTCGGCACGCGGATGGTCGGGTGGTCCTGGAAGAGCGCGCGGAAGTGCTCCTGGTGCGCCGCCTCCTGGACATAGTCCAGCTCCTCGAGCAGGCGATCCGTCAGCTCCTCGGCAGCCGGCCCGGGGTCGAAGCCCGGCGATACGGCGCCCAGCATGCCCATGAGCCAGCTGTTGTTGGCGAGGTCGGCTCGAATGGCCCCGTCGACGCCCGGATACTGCACCTTGACGACCACCTCGGTGCCGTCGAACAGCGTCGCACGATGAACCTGCCCGATCGAAGCGGCCGCCAGCGGCTCTTTGTCGAAGCGCTCGAACAGCAGCTCTGCGTCGTCACCCAGCTCGTCGCGGATCACATGGGCGACGGTCGCAAAGTCCATTGGCGGCGCCTCGGCCTGCAACTTGCGCAGCTGCTCCTGGTACGCCTCGGGCATCGACTCGTCCATGAACGACGCGATCTGGCCAAGCTTCATCAGGGCGCCCTTCATGTGGCCCATCGTCTCGAGTGCCCGCTGCGCCGTCTCCTCGTGGAAACGAGCGTCCAGCGCCTCGCGCTCGGCCTTGGGGGTGAGTCGGCGCTGCACGGCCCGTGCGACCCAGCGGAACGCGAAGCGGAAGGTCCCGGCGGTCACGCGCAACATCCGGCCGAACCGAGAGGTCACGATCCCGGCGTTGCTGCGTCGGCCGGTCAGCGCCAGCAGGACGAGGAAGAGGGCGGTGAGACCCGCGAGGGTCGCGACGGTGATGAGTAGTGTGGTCACGGCGGCATGTCGGAGTGTCGGCGAAGTCTAGCAGGCTGGCTCAGCAAGGCGAAGTCGTCTGAAGTGATACCCTGCCCCCTATTCGTTCCGCCTGCGCCGACGCCGGAGCCCAACGTGCCCAGACGCCTGCTGATCCTGATGGCCCTCCTTACGGCGGGCTGCAATACCGAACCCGACCAGAGCGGCAAATACGAGGCGCTCGACATCACCGCGCCGCCGTCGTTCGATGTCGCCGGTCCGCTGGACGTGTCCGAGCCGGCTGATACGCCCGAGCACACCGAGGCTCCCGACCCGGATGTGGGCCCTGCGGAGGTCGCGACGGCCGACGTGCCGCCGAGTCGCGACGGGGTCCAGGATGTGCCGGAAGACACCGTGGAGCGGCTCGCGTGCCCCGATGGCGTGATCTGCGTCGACAGTCTGCCGTTCGTGCACGCGGGCGACACCACGAGCGGCGCGTCGGGGTTCGACGTGTACGCCTGCGCGCCGGACACCGATGAGTCCGGGCCCGAGATCGTGTACCGGGTCCTGGTGTCCGAGGCCGGCTTTCTGACCGCGGCCGTGGCCGACGGCGAAGACGTGGACGTGGACGTGCACCTGCTCAGCGAGCTGAACCCCGCCGCCTGCGTGGCGCGCGGCCATCACAACCTTGGCGCCCAGGTCGATGCGGGCACCTGGTGGATCGTGGTCGACAGCTGGGTTGACGGGTCGGGGGCGTCGCAGGCGGGCCCATACGAGCTCACGATCGAGCTGAAAGGCAGCGGCGCCGGCTGCGCTGAGGACATGCAGCTCGTGGCCGCGAACGGTCTGGCGCCCTTCTGCATGGATCGCTTCGAGGCGCCCAACACGCCCGAGGGGCTGGCGCTGGTGATGTCGACCTTCGATGAAGCCGTCGCCTGGTGCGCCGCGCGGGGCAGGCGCCTGTGCTTCGACGATGAGTGGACCGCCGCCTGCGAAGGGCCGCAGGGCTACGCCTATCCGTACGGCGACGGCCACCAGCCGGGCGTGTGCAACGACAACAAGACGTGGAAGCCCTACGATCCGGACCTGCTGAGCGCCTGGCCGTGGGGCCTGTCCTTCGCCTCATTTGAGACGCTCGCCCATGTGCTGGACGCGGCCGCCGCCACAGGACCGGGAGGTGCTGCCTCAGCCACCCATGTGGAGGCGCTGTATCAGGGCTCCGCAGCTGGCGCCAACACCGGCTGCGGCGGCGCTTACGGCGTGTTCGACCTGGTGGGCAATGTCGAGGAGTGGACGCGTCGCCGAGACGGTGGAATGCCCGACTTCCACGGCAACTTGAAGGGCCGCTACTGGGCCGAACCGCGCACTTGCCAGCAAGGCGTGAAATCCCACGGTGACGCGTTCCGGTTCTACGAGATCGGCTTCCGCTGTTGCGCCGATCCGAGCTAGGACGAGCTCTCTCGGAGTGCGGCAAAGCATCGCCGCCAACCCAGACTGCGGTAGGTCTGAGTCAGCTCCTCACCGCGCCGGATGTCGACCCGAGCGCGAATCTCGAAGCGGTCGGCATCGAAGTCACGAAACACCTCTGTGTTGGAGCGCTCCGCATGGTTGTAGAAGGTCGCGCATCCGGACCCGATGGCCCACACGCCGCCGCCCTCGCTCCAGGTCATGACGTGCGGGCACTCATGCCCGTCAAATTCGACCGGCAAGCGCCGTACGATCCCCCGCTCCAGGAGCTCCCCCGCCGCCATGTCGCGCCGTGCAAAGACACCGGCACCACCCAGCTGTGACGCGGCCACGTACACCGCAGAACAGTCCACTAACTCTCGAGTCATACGCTCGGTTTACCATCGCGATGCCCGGCGCAGCCAGAGACCGCTCAGCGGCGGCGGAGCACTGCAAAGCCCAGGAACGCCAGGAGCAGGGTGATGGCCGCCGGCGCGTCGGACTCGGAGTCGGGCATGCCGATCGCGACGACCGCGCAGCCTCGGGAGGCTGAGCCGCGGGCGCTGCCCATGTCGGGCTCGTCCGTGTCCGCGCCGTCTCGGGGGGCCGGCGCTCCGTTTTCAGTGGCTGTCGGGTCGTCCAGGCCGCCCTCGCCGCTGCCGCCCCAGATGGTCATGCCGCGGTTGTCCGGGTCGTCGGTGCCGCCGCCTGTGGTCTGGGTGCCGCCGCCGGTGCCCGGCTCGGGGTTGTCCACGTCGCCGGTGCCGCCCTCGCCGGAGCCGCCTTCGCCCGACCCGCCGCCGCTGTTCGGGTTTGGGCCCGGGTCGGGCTCGTCGTCCTCCGGCAGCAGCTCCTCGCAGCCCTTTTTGGGGCTGAAGGTGGTGTCGCATTGGAGGGTGTCGGGGTTGCAGAAGTCCGTGGTGCACTGGTCGCCGTCGTCGCAGATCTTGGCGGTGCCGACCACCTTGCCGCAGTTGACCCAGTAGAAGCTGGCGCCCTCGCAGATGACCGTCGGGACGTCATCGCAGCCGGCCGTGGGGTCGTCCACGCACTCGTCGTCCTGGCTTTGGGTGCTGGTGCATTGGACCGTGTCCGGGTTGCAGGTGTCGAAGGTGCAGGGATCGCCGTCCAGGCAGGCCTTGGCGACGCCCGTGATGTTGCCGCAGGAGTCGACCCACGCGATGTGATCGTCCATGCAGACGGTGCCCTCCTGGCCGTCGCACTGGCCTTGCACGCCGTCGCAGGCCGGGGTGGCCGACGGGGCGTGCACGCAGAAGGCCGTGTTGGCGTCGCAGGTGTCGATGGTGCAGGCGTTGCCGTCGTCGCAGCTCACCACCTCGTCGCCGGTGTTGCCGCAGCTGTCGACCCACACGATGGCGTTGCCCTGGCATTTGGTATCCGAGAACGGGACGCAGTCATGGCACTCGGGGGCGTCGCTGGGCAGGTTCATGCACTCGCCGGTGTCGGGCATGCAGCTGTCCAGGGTGCACGGATCGCCGTCCTCGCAGGCCTGCACCTGCTCCTCCAGGATGTTGCAGCTGTCCAGGGAGTACAGGTCGCCCGCGACGCAGCTGATCTTGGCGTTGGGCGTGCACACTGTGCAGGCGGCGGTGTTCTTTTGTTCGTGGGTGCAGGTCTTGGCGGCCGGGTCGCAGCCGTCGATAGTGCACTCGTCACCGTCGTTGCAGTCGTCGGCCGGCTTCTCGGACGTGTTGCCGCAGCCGTCGACCCAGAAGATCTGCCCGTCCTCGCACAGGGTGTCGACCTTGGGCGTGCACGGGGTGTCGCAGTCGCCGCCCAGCACCGGCTCGTGGTCACACGCGTTGGTCGCCGCGTTGCAGCTGTCGATGGTGCACTTGTCGCCGTCGTCGCAGGTCTCGGCCTTGATGTCCTTGTCGCCGCAGCTGTCCAGCCACCACACGTCGTTGCCCAGGCACGTCAGCTCCGCCTGCGGCAGGCACGGCAGGCAGTGCTTCTCGGTGGAGGGCGTGGTCGTGCACTTCACGGCGGTCGGGTCGCAGCTGTCGATGGTGCATTTATCACCGTCGTCGCACTTGTCGGCCACCTCGCCCTGCACGCCGCAGCTGTCCAGCCAGACCAGTTCGCCGCCCAGACACGCCTTTTGAGCCTCGGGCTGGCACGGCAGGCATTTTTGAAGCGTGGATGGCGTGGTCTCGCACTTCTGCGCGGACGCGTTGCAGGTGTCGATGGTGCACTCGTCGCCGTCGTTGCAGTTTTTCACTTTGGCGCCCTTCACGCCGCAGCTGTCGGCCCAGTACAGCGTGTTGCTCTCGCAGATCATCTGGGAGTTGGGCTTGCAGTTACACTTGGGCGCCGTGCTCTTGGGAAACTCGCACGCCTTCTTGGACGCGTTGCAGGTGTTGACCGTGCACTCGTTTCCGTCGTTGCAGGCGTCCTTCAGCGCGCCCTTTTTGCCGCAGCTGTCGTACCAATAGAGCTGGTTGCCTACGCACGCGGTCTGCGCCTTGGCCTTGCAGCACTGCTGGTTGGGGGTGTGCTTGCAGACGCCCGCGCCGCTGCAGGAGTCGTCGGTGCATTTGTTGCCGTCGTCGCAGCTGCCCGCCGGGCCGACCGCCATGCCGCAGCTGTCCATCCACGTGAGGCCGAGCCCTCCCGAGCAGATCTTGCTGACGTTGGGCGTGCAGGTCGTGTACTCCACGCGGACGCGAAAGGCGTCGACCCACACGTCGCTGTCGTTGTTGCCGCCCGGGTGGTTGTGCAGCATGACCTTGGGCTTGAGGTCGCGGGCAAACTCCCATGTCCATAGCGGGTGCTTCGACGTGACGTCGATCTCGTCCCAGCCCAGGCCCTTGTGGCTGAAGACCTTCTCCTTGCCGGCGACCTTCAGCTTGACGTTGACCTTGTACTTGCCGCTGTCGTACTGGACCTTGGTGCGCACGCCCACGACGACCTTGGTGATCAGCTCATTGCCCGTGGGGTTGCAGAACCAGTAGTTGGCGCCTGTGAGCGTCTCGCCCGGGTCCAGGTTCTTGTTGTGCGCAAAGGTGCTGTTGGCGCCGCCCTGGGCTTTGCCTTCATAGTCCCAGCCGTTGACGATGGGCACGGTCGCCGCAAACATCGTCACGCTGTGGGGGCCCGGCGCCTGCGCACCACACATCGGCACAGGCTGCGCCTTGGCTTCGCCGGCGGCGCCCAGGCAGATGATGAGAATGAGCACAGAGACGCCCTTTCGGCCGGCCGCCATAAGGAGCAGCAGGCTGAGCCCCACGATGGCGAGCGCACCGCCGGCGCCGCCGTTGGACGCCTGACAGCCTGCCTCGTCAGCGGCGACGTCGGTGTCATCGGCGCCGTCGGCTGTCGCCGGATCGTCCAGATTAGCGGCCGGCGCGTTCACGCCCTCAGGCGCGGGCTCGTCCTCTTGCTCCGGATCCACGCCGGTCTCACTCGGCGGCGTCTCGGGGTTGGGGTCCACCTCGGGCGCCGGATCGCCGGGCTCACCCGGACCGGGCGTCTCGGGATCGTCCGTTTCGACCTCTTCACAGTCGCTGAGCGGCGTGTATACGCACGCTTTTTGCGCCTCGCTGCAGGTGTCCACGGTGCAGGGATCGTCGTCCGTGCAGGAGTCCGCCACGCCGGCCGCCTCGCCGCACGCATCGATCCAGATCAGCGCGCCTTCGTCGCAGAACACGGTGGCCGACTGGTCACACACCGACGCCTCGTCCTCGGCGCCCGCCACCGCCTTGCAGTCCAGCGAGTCCACAGGCTCGAACACGCACGCGGCCGCCTGGGCGTCGCAGTAGTCGTCGGTGCACGGGTCAAAGTCCATGCACACGTCCATCACGCCCGCCAGCTGGCCGCAGCCGTCGATCCAGACCACGTTGCCGTTGTCGCAGGCGGTGATCGGCTCCAGGTCGCAGCCCAGCGCGGCGCTGTTCTCGCAGCCCAGCGCGTCGGACGCCAGGTGCACGCACGCGCCGCTCTTCGGGTCGCACATGTCGATCGTGCACTCGTCGTCGTCGGTGCAGGAGGTGAACACCGCGCCCATCTGGCCGCAGCTGTCCAGCCACACCACGCTGGTGCCGTCGCACGCCGTCGACGCCTGGGGCACGCACGTCTTGCACTCCAGCGCCTCGGACGGCTCAAATACGCAGCCCAGCGTCAGGGCATCGCACTTGTCCACCGTGCAGGCGTCGTCGTCCGAGCACGTGGAGACGGTCGCACCCACGTTGCCGCAGCTGTCGACCCACACCACGTCGGCGCCCATGCATTTCTGGCCGACCTGCGCTTCGCACTCGCAGCCCGCACCGTCGTTTGCCGGTAGATACGCGCAGGCCAGGGTGGCTTCGTCGCACGTATCGGTGGTGCACGCGTCGCCGTCGTCGCAGCTGACAAAGACCTCGCCCGGCTCGCCGCAGCCGTCGACCCACACGATGTTGTCGCCGTCGCACACCGTGTCCGCCTTGGCCGGCTTGCACGGATCGCACTCTGGCGTGGGGTTCAGCACAAAGCTGCACGCCGCAGCGGCGGGATCGCAGCTGTCGATGGTGCACGGGTTGGCGTCATCGCAGTACTGCGCGACCTGGTTGACGTTGCCGCAGCTGTCCTTCCAGACCACGGTGTCGCCCTGGCAGGCCTTCTCGACCATGGGCTGGCAGGTCTTGCACTCCTCGGTCTGGGACGGCGTGTTCACGCACGCCAGCGTGGCCGGGTCGCAGCTGTCGATGGTGCACGGCTTGTGGTCGTCGCAGTCCGCCGCCACGCCGCCCAGGTTGCCGCAGCTGTCCTTGAACATGACGTTGCCGGCCATGCAGACCTTCTCGACGTCCTGCACGCAGCCCTTGCACTGCGGTGTGTCCAGCACCTTGTGGTCGCAGGTCTTCTTGCTCTGGTCACACGCGTCCGCTGTGCAGGCGTTGCCGTCGTCGCAGCTCTCGGCCAGGTCCGTCACGTTGCCGCACATGTCTTTCCACATCAGCGCGCCGCCGATGCAGGACTGGTCCGCGTTTTTGCCGCACGGATCGCACTTGCCGGTCACCACGCTCAGGTGCAGGCACTTCTTGCTGACGGGGTCGCAGGTGTCCATGGTGCAGGCGTTGGCGTCGTCGCACGGGTCCGCGATGGCGCCCAGGTTGCCGCACCCGTCCACCCACATGATCGCGCCACCCACACACTGTGTGCTGACGTCCGCCTTGCAGGCCGGCGGGGCTACCGTGACGCAGCCGGGGCTGTTGGACTTGGTGTTGACGCACTTGCCCTCCAGGCAGCCGTCGATGGTGCAGATGTTCTTGTCGTCGCAGGACTTCACCGTCTCGGACTGGTTGCCGCACTCGTCGATGAAGGTGGCGTTGCCGTCGGCCGTGCACGCGGGCTTGTTGGCCTTGCCGCAGCCCACGTAGCTGACTTTGGCGCGGAAGGCGTCGACCCAGATATCGCTGTCGTTCTCTCCGCCCGGATGTGCGTGCAGCGCCACCGTGGCGACCATCGAGTTCACGTCCGCCCAGGTCCACTGTGGCTTCTGCGCGGTGATCTCCAGGTTGTCCCAGCCCATCCCCGTGTGGCTCCACGTGACCTGGGCGCCCGCCGCCTTCAGCTTGGCGATCAGCTGATACTTGCCGCTGGCGTACTGTATCTTGCTGCGCACCGACACCGTGACGCCCGTGATCTTCTCTGGACCCGGCGGGTCGCAGAAGTTGAACGATCCGGCGTGCAGCGCCTCGCCCTTGTCCAGGTTCTTGTTGTGCGCAAACTGGCCGTCCGGCGGACCCTCGGCCTTACCCTCGTAATCCCAGCCCTGCACCTTGGGCACCGACGACGCAAAGCGCGTCTGCGACACCGACTCCTCGCCGGCCACCGGGCACGGGTCGACCGGCGGTGGTGGAGGCTCTACAGGGCCGCCGCCGCCTCCACCACCACCGTCGCCCTGGCAGTCCACCAATACCCACGTGACGCCGTCCGCCTCGTCCGACTTGTTGTCGTCCGTTCCGTCCAGCAGCACGTGCGCGTTTGTGCCAGGCTTGAAGAAATGTGTGCCCAGATCCGCGGTCACCGGGCCGTGCGCATCGCCCTCTTTGACGGAGCCGTCGCGCTGGTCGACCGGGTAATGCGTCTTTTTGCCGTTGGAGTCGATCACATAATAGTCGGCGTCGTCGGTGCGGTTGTGCGTGGCGCGGAAGACGGCCGTGACCTTGTACATGCCCTCGATCGTGATCTTGGGCTTCCACTTGGCCGTGCCCTTGCGGTCGTTGCCGCCCACGGTGTTGCTCAAGAAGCGGTAGTTTTTGCCCATCGACTGGCCCAGGCCGCCCCAGGTCGCCCAGTCGTTGCCGGTCTCGCTGTAGCCGGGCTCGTTGTTGTCGATGGCGATCTTGCTGCCCGCGGGACAGTTTCCGCCGCCGGGAGGCCCGTTGCCGCCGCCGCCCGCACAGCTCTTGGGCGCGCCCGCCGTGAAGCTCTTGACCGCCGCCAGGATCTGCCAGGTCAGGTTGTTGACGCTGGGCTGATAGTTCTGGCTGAGCCATGTGCTGCCGTAGATGTCCTTGTCCAGGATCTCCAGGTGCGTGTGACCAAACGCTGACCCGTCGTTGAACGCCTTCTGTCCAAGCTTTTTGACCCGCGCCGCGCGTGCGCTGTCGGGCTTGAGTGACTTGCTGGACTGCGCCTTGTCACCGTCGTTGGACACGATCACGGGCCGGTTCAGGTTCTTGTAGTCGTTGCCCTGGTCGGTGCTGTGGATGTGATAGCTGACCACGTCGACTTTGGGGTTGTTGCTGTTGTTGTAGGCGCCGTCGTTGCTGGAGATGATTCGGCTGCCCTTGTGGTCGGGCGCGTTCAGCTGCGTGTGCAGCACGTTGATCACCTTTTGGATGAAAGAGGCGCCGCCGTAGCCCGGATAGGGCTCGTTCATGGGCTCGTAGATCACGTTGTCGAAGCCGTTGAGCGTTTGCACTACCTTGGTGATGTACGGCAGGTGGCTCTGGCTCCAGATGGCGGACGGCACGTCATCGAACGCCTGGGGGCTGTTGAGGTACGGCTGCTGGTTGTTGCCGTTGCGGAAGGGGCAGTTCTTCCAGCGGTTGCCGCTGGTGGCGCTGTCCTCCAGGCACACGCTGTCAAAGAAGGTGAACTGGACGATGATCCCTTTCTTCTGGGCGTAGTCGACCACGTTGTAGAGGCGCTGATAGAACTCGGCGTTCTGCTGCTGCAGGTTCCAGTTCTTCCAGCTTCCGCCATAGGGCGTGAGGCTGGCCGTCCAATGAAAGTTGCCCCACACGCGGATGAAGTTGACGTTGTACTGGTCCGCCAGGATGTCCAGGTACTGCTTATAGGGGAAGCCCTTCTGGGTCACGACGCCGTAAAAGCCGTACCCGACGAGCCGGATGGGTTGTCCGCAATAAAAGAGACGACTTCCTTGCCGCTGCAAGCCCTGTCCGTTGGCCTGCGGGGTCCCGGTCATCATCGTTGTCGCCACTACCAGCGCCACTAAGACGCACTTCACCACCCTGCTTAAACAGCTCATCCAACCTCCGCGATGTGTCTCTCTCTGAGGGCAATTGACCCGGGCCGAAGACGCTCAAGACCCCACCCTGGAGTCCCCGATCGGTGCTAATTGCCGCTGATATAACCGCCTGGGGGCTTGTACGAGCGAAACCCGTGCCAGGATTAACTCGGGACTGAAAAAAACTCCCCGGCGCTTTACGATCGCGTGATGACGCGCCTCCTTATCGTTGTACTTCTGCTCGTGTTCGCCGCGCCGCCAGTCGCCCTGGCCGACAAGCCGCCCTGCGACAGCCCCCGCCTGTTCAAGCCCAATCAGCCGATCATGAAGTGGCACCGCAAGCGCACGCGCATGATCACCGTGCGCTCGGGCTCTGCGCGCCACCGTGGCCAGGACGTGATCACCACCACCGGCCGCGACCAATTGCTGATCGCCAAGTTTGCCTACGGCAAGACCGACAAAGACCTGACCCGCGAGCACGTCGACGTCTTCGTGCAGGACGCCCCCCCGTGCGGTCAGTGGCGCAGACTTGGCGACGCCTGGACCAGCGACGGCGACAAACCGACCCGCGCCGGCGTCGAGGACGACGGCGGCCGCGTCTACTTCTCAGTGCCTGAGGCGCACCGGCGCGGCGAGGGCCAACACCCCGTCCGCATGCTGGTCGGCGGTGACCACAGCCAGGCGGCCTTCGGTCTTTACGTGACCAAGCCCGCCACGCGCGTCGTCATCTTCGATATGGACGGCACCCTCACCACGGGCGACGGCGAGATCGGCCGCCAGCTCTTCAAGCGCCTCTCGCGCGAGTCCTATCGGCCCAAGATGTACAAAGGTGCGCCCGCGGTGGCCCGGTCGTGGGCCGCAAAGGGCTATCTGGTCGTCTACGTCAGCGGCCGCCCCGACAACCTGCGCCGCATGAGCCGCAAGTGGCTGGTCGAGCAGGGCTTCCCGCCCGGCCCCATCCACCTCACTGACAAGCTGCGTCAGTCGAGGCCCAGCAGCGGCGGCGTCGGCGAATACAAGAGCGACTTCCTCAAGCGCCTGGAGAGCGAGGGCCTGGTTGTCTACGCCGCCTACGGCAACGCCGAGACCGACATCGAGGCTTACGAAGCCGCGGGCGTCCCCAAGTCCCACACCTTCATCATCGGGCCCAACGCCGGCAAGGGCGGTACCGTGGGCATCACCAGCTACGGCGACCACCTGGCGGCGGCCAAAGCCATGCGGTCTGCTGAGGTGAGAGCGCCGTCGAACCTGCGCTGGTAGGCCCAATGCGGCTCAGGCGGTCAGGGTATGCGTGTCGAATTGCCGGGAAGCCGCGCCGCCTGACACGAGCATGCGCCTCTGACTGAGATTGAGGATGATCGTGTGTATCGTCTCGGTGCCGTAGGGCCCGCGGCACACCGGAAACTCCACGTTGGGGATGGTAAAGGACCTGCGCAGGGCCGCCGGTGAGAGCAGCTGGTCCGGGTTCGCGTCACGAAACGCTCGCAGCGCCTGTTCGAACTCCCACTGGCGGCCGCAGCGTTCGCCGTCCGCATTAAAGCTGTTGGTGTGCGCTACGTAGTCCCGACCCCGGAGCCGATCCACACGGCTCGGTCGCGTCTCCAGGCTGACCAGCTGGTTGCCGGCGTCTCCGACCAGGAAATTGGCGGCTGCGGCCCGCGGTGCCTGGCTGATCATGTCGTCGGCCGCCTGCGCGGTCGTGCACTCGAGCACGGCGCGCAACAGCACGTGCACCGGCAGGCCGTCGGGGTTTGGTGTCTCGGTGTAGAGAAAGTTGAGGCACACCCCGACCCCGGCGTCGTTCAGTCCGATCTTTCCCACCATGCCCGGTTCGATCAGCAGTTTCATCGCCGGCCGCCCCGCTGGCCGCACGGTCACCACCCGCGTGAGCCCCCGAAAGGCAGGGGACCAATCCCAGTTCTGAGCCAGCACCGTGTCGTTGCCAAGCTTGGCGTGTGAGCCGACTCCGACAGCCGTGCACTCTGAGATCCGAAGGTCCGTCAGCAGCTCGGTGCGAGCGTTGATCGCCACGATGGAGCTCACAGGCAGCTCGGCGCCCTCCGCGATGCCCCGCATCTCCTCGCCCAGGTGCGGAACATGCTCGTCCACCGTCTGCGCAAAGCGCGCGCACAACGCCTCGAGCTCAACAGGGGCCTGGTCCCACATCGACCGATACTCGCGCAGCACCTGCCGGATCGGTTCGGCCAGCGCCCGGCCGTGTTGGCGTCCTATCTCACGGGGAGTTCCTTGAAAGGAGAGTGTGGTCACGCCGGGCATGGTATCGCACGGCGGAATCTAGCGGGCGGAGGTGAGGTCGCCCTTGCGAACGGTCGCAAAGTACGACTCCAGCACTTCGCGCGCGAGGTAGGTCGACTTGATGCGCCACTTGCC
Organism: uncultured Myxococcales bacterium; assembly: GCA_964545715.1. GTDB lineage: Bacteria > Myxococcota_A > UBA9042 > CAZJHX01. The sequence continues at coordinate 16,319 of CAZJHX010000136.1, read as the reverse complement.
CACGTTCACGACGAGGGCGGCCACCGCGATGCGCGGGTTTTCGGCCGGGGCGAAGCCAATGATCCACGAGAAAGCGTGGCGCTCGCCGTCTTCGGCTTCGGCGCTCAGGCTGCCGGTCTTGGCGGCGACGCGGATGCCCTTCAAGCTCTTGTCGCGCTTGCTGAAGTACTGACGGCCCGTGCCCAGCTCGGTGGTGCTGACCATCATGTTTGCCAGCACGCGCGCCGTGCGAGCGCGGATTGCGCGGCCCATCGGTGTGGCCTCACGCGTCTTGACCGGGTTGCCCTCGACCACGTAGCGCTCGATGATCTTGGGCGCCATCATCACGCCCTCGTTGGCGACTGCGCCGGCGACCAGGGCACCGTGTACCGGGCTCAGCTGCGTGTTGTAGAAGCCCGCGGCCGTGCGCGCCAGGGTCAGGCGCTCGTTGGTGAAGCGCGCCGCGCTCTGCTGAACGGGAAAGACGAACGGGATGTCGCGGCCCCAGGCAAACGCCTTGGCGTAGGCGTCCAGCGTCTCGGCGTCCAGGTGGCGGTCGGCCAGCTTGCCGAAGATGACGTTGCTGGACCTGCCCAGCGCCTCGGTCAGCGACTGGCAGCGATTGTCCCGATGCGCATCGTCCTTCAGCAGGCTCAGACCGAACCCGCGGAAGCCGCCGTGAAAACACACCTCGTAGTCGGGTGCGATCCGCGCGTGCTCCAGCAGCGCCGCGGTCGTGATGACCTTGAAGACGCTGGCGGCCGGCGGATTGGAAAGTCCGGCCAGGTTCTTCAGCTCGGGGTGCTTGGTCGAGTGCTCTACGTATGCCAGCACGCGGCCCGTGTGCGGCTCCATCGCCACCACCGACCCAAACGGCACCTGCGCCTGCTTCAGAATCTGCGCGGCGCGCTTCTGCACCTTGGGGATGACCGTGTACTCAACCAGCCGATCCTCGCCCAGGTCCTGCACGTAGCGGCCCTCGATGATCTTGGCGGACTTGACGTCCAACAGCTCGGTGGGCAGCGCGTTGGGGTCCGGCGCCTCCTCGGCGGGGTCGGCCTCGTCAGCCGCCGGCTCTTCAGCAGGCGCCTCGCCCGAGTCAGTCGATGCTGAGAGCGCCTGCGTCGCCAGCTCGCGCTGCGGCGGCGCCTCCTCCCAGAGTGTCCACGCGGTCAGAAGCCCTGTGACAAGCCCGGCTACCGCGGAGATGAGAAGTCCCCGATTTTTTCCCAACTCAAGCATAGTGGACCGATGCTATTCGCGGCTTGAGCGGCAGGCAACAAAATCGCTGCACTGCAAGCTATCCACAGGCCGGATCGACTGTGCTAGCCTTGGAGCTAGTATGGCCAACGGCGCTAAAACCTTTGTCCAGATGTTCGACCAGAGGGTCGAAGCTTCACGCCACTCCACGGCTCTCAAGTACGTCGCTGATGACGGCTGGGTGTCTGTAACCTGGCAGCAGTGGAGCGATATGTCGCGCCGCGTGGCGGCCGGTTTGATCGCGCTTGGCGTCGGTCCCGGCGACAAAGCCGCCATCCTGTCCGAGACGCGCTACGAGTGGGTTGTCTCCGACCTGGGAATCATGACGGCCGGCGCGGTGACGGTGCCGATTTATCCGTCCGAGCCCGCCGAGCGCTGTGCCTGGATCCTGAACAACTCCGAGGCCCGGGTCGTGTTCGTCGAGGACATCGAGCATCTCACCGATCTGTACGCCCATCGTGATCAGCTTGGCACCATCGACCGGGTCATCACGGTGGGCTGCGTTGGTCACGACAGTTGGTGCATCAGCTTTGAAGAGCTGCTTGCCATGGGCGACGACGAGGCCCTGCGCGTCGAGATGCTGGGCCGCTCCGCCAGCCTCACGCGCGACTCTGTCGCCACCATCGTCTACACCTCCGGGACGACCGGGCACCCCAAGGGCGTCGTGCTCACCCACGGCAACTTTGCCTGGGAGTGCGAGACGGTCCAAGAGCTCGGCCTGGCGCCCGACGACGTGCAGCTGCTGGTGCTGCCGCTGGCGCACATCTTTGCCCGTGTGCTGTATGCCGGCTTCATCCGCTGTGGCGGCGTCACCGCTTTCGCCGAGGCTGACGAGCGCCTGGCCGACGCGCTGCAGGTCATCAAGCCCACGTTTTTCGCCGGCGTCCCCCGTCTTTACGAGCAGATCTACAACCGCGTTATCGCCCAGGCCCAGGCACGCGGCGGCTTTCATCGGCGCCTCTTCGACTGGGCGCGGGATGTGGGCGAAGACGTCTGCGCGCAATGGGATCGCGGGCGAGAGCCCGTCGGTGGACTGAAGCTCAAGCACGACACGGCCATACGCCTGATCGGTCGCCATGTGCAGGACCTGTTCGGCGGCCAGATCCGGTTCTTGATCTCAGGCCAGGCCGCCCTGGCGCCCGCCGTCAGCCGGTTCTTCTTTGGCTTTGGCCTGGAGGTGCTGGAGGGCTACGGCCTCACCGAGACCACCGCCGCCACGCACGCCAATCGCCCCGGCTCACTCAAGTTCGGCACCGTCGGCACGCCGTTTCACGGGGTGGAGACGCGCTTTGCCAAGGACGGCGAGATCCTGATCCGCGGGCCCAATATCATGCGCGGCTACTACAAGGCCGCCAACGCGACCGCTGCCGTCCTGGACAAGGACGGCTGGTTCCACACCGGCGACATCGGCGAGGTCGACGAGCACGGCTTTTTGCGCATCACCGACCGCAAGAAGAACATCATCGTCACCAAGGGCGGCAAGAACGTCGCGCCGCAAAACATTGAGAACCAGCTGACCAGCTGCCGTTATGTCGCGCACGCCATGGTGCATGGCGACGCGCGCGACTATCTCACCGCGCTCATTACGCTGGACCTGGAGACGACGCGACAATGGGCAGCCGAGCGCGGTCTGAAGGCCGAGTCACGCGCAGAGCTGTCGCGCCACCCTGAGATCTACAAGCTGATCGAGGCGGTCGTGCAGGAGAACAACGCCGCGATGGCCTCCTATGAGGCGATACGCAAATTCGCTATCCTCGACAGCGACTTCACCACCCAGGGCGGCGAATTGACCCCGACCATGAAGGTCCGGCGCAAGATCGTCACCGCAAAGCACAAGGACCTCCTGGAGTCCTTCTACACCGAGCGCTACTGATGTCTGTCCTGATCATCATCCCGACCTATAACGAGAAAGAGAACCTGGCCAAGATCATCGCCGCCGCGCACACCAAGCTGCCGAACGCGCACATCTTGGTGATCGACGACGGCAGCCCCGACGGCACCGGCGACATCGCCGACGGCCTGGCCGCTAAGGACGAGCGCATCCACGTGGAGCATCGCACCGGCAAGCTGGGGCTGGGCACCGCCTACATTCACGGCTTCAAGTGGGCCCTGGCGCGCGACTACCAGTTTGTCTTCGAGATGGACGCAGACTTCAGTCACCAGCCGCGCTTTCTGCCCGACTTTCTGCGCGTCGCCGAGACCCACGATGTGGTGCTCGGGTGCCGCTATATGCCGGGCGGCGGCACCGAGAACTGGCCGCTCTCTCGTCAGCTGATCAGCCGCGGCGGCAACCTGTACGCCCGCATGGTCCTGGGCCTGCCGTTCCCGGATTTGACGGGCGGCTTCAAGTGCTTTCGCCGCAACGCCCTGGAGACCATCGATCTCGACGGCATTATGGCCGTCGGCTACGGCTTTCAAATCGAGCTGACGTATCGCGCCCATCGGGCCGGCCTGCGTGTGGGCCAGGTGCCGATCATCTTTCCGGACCGCACCGAGGGCGTGTCCAAGATGAGCGGCGACATCTTCCGCGAGGCGGCGATCGGCGTTTGGAAGCTGAGGTTCGCGAAGCTGTAGTACCTACTCGGTCCCGGTGCCGCCCGTGTCGCCGGTGCCGGCCTCGGCGCCAGTTCCCGGCGCGCCCTTGGACTTGTCGTACCACTCGCGCCACTTCGCCGACTCCAGCGGCAGCTCCTGGCCGGTGAGCTTGCCCAGGTTGATCGCGATGCGCGCCTTCTCTTTGCCGCGCGCCTTGTCCAGCCGGTCGATCAGATGCGGCACGGCCTTCTTCGGGGCGGCCTTGGCCAGCACGTCGATCAGGTCCGCCAGCACCATGGCGTCCGCCTCGTCCTCCAGGCGGTCCAGCACGGGTTGAAAAGACCGCGGGTTGCCCAGCTCCAGCAGGGCCAACGCCGCCGCATCCCGAACCCCAACGTTCTCGTCGCGCAGCAGCGCGTGCAGGCGAATGATGGTCTCCGGATCCTCTGGGTACCGCGACAGCTGGCTGGCGGCCTCGACCCGCACCGTCGGCTCCCGGTCCTTCAGCGACTCGTAGACCAGGTTGCGCACCTCGTCCTTGGGCAGCTGCTCTAGAGCGGCCACCGCCTCCAGCCGCACCGACATCCGCTCGTCCTTGACGAAGCGCTGCACCTCTTTGACCGTGGCTGAGTCCGCAAACGGCGCCACGGCTGCCAGCGCCGCCGCCACCACGCGCGGCTCCGCGTCGGACAGGCGCCCGCGGATCAGGTCAAAGGACGTCTCGTCTCTCCACTGCGACAGCACCCGCAGCGCACCCTCGCGTGACGCCACGCTCTGCGACAGCAGGAGCTTGGCCACCTTCTCCTTCCACTTATCCGCCTGCGCCGCGCCCGCAAACGCCGCCGAACAGCTGGCGCGCACCACGTCCTCGTCGTCGCTCAGCCGCTCGGCCAGCGCCGCCAGCCGCGCCTCGTCGGCGCCCTTCAGGTCGGCCAGCGCATCGCACGCCGTGGCCCGCACCTCCAGCTCGTCGTCCGTCAGCAGGGCCACCACTTTGGGCGCGGCACCCTGGATCCCGCGCGTCGCCACGGTATCCAGCGCCTGCATGCGCACGCTGGTCGCCGAGTAATCCAGCGCCTTGACGATCAGGCCCGTGTAGTCGCCCTCGTCCACCTTTTGAAGCACTTTCAGCGCGCCGATCACGGCGTTGACGTTCTCCGACTCGATGGCCTTGGTGACCACCTCTTTCATGTCCGCGCCGAGCTCCAGCGTCTTGGGCACGCCGGTCAGGTCCCCGCGAATCAGCGACTGGAAGGCATCCTCCATCGCCGTCGCCCGCGCCTCGTCATTGACCGAAAACGCCACGATCGGGTCCGTGCCGCCACCGCCGCCGACACCCTGCTCCTCGTCGTCGGGGCCCTCTTCGTTGGTGCCGCCGCCGGGGGCCTTTACCACCCGCGCACCCGTGTTTCGCTTACAACCCGCCGCAAGCGCCAGGGAGAGCGCCGCAAAGACCACAAACCAGTGATGTGCCGATCTCATGGGTGGGGTGATAACACACGATGTCGCGCCGCGTTAGCGCCCGGCGCACTACCGAATGAAGATCTCGCCTGCAGTGCTCCATGTGCTGGGCGGGAACAGGTTACCCGTCCACCAGCCCTTGTAGACGGCGGCCGCGCACGCGTCGTCCTGGGCGAACGTGCCGGTGACCTGGCTGCCGGTCCCGATGAAGATGCCGTAGCTGCTGCCGCCGCCGGACGACCACCCCAGCAGCGCCGGACCCTTGAGTGAGGGCGCTGTCGGCACCGACTCGACGGCCGCCGCCGCCGCACCGTTCACGGCCGCTGTAATGCCGTAATCCGCGACGTTGGACGCGTTGATCACGCCGGACGCAATGTTGGCCCAGCTCCACCCGGCGTTGGCCGACGTCAGCACGGCGTGGCTGCCGGTCGATGGCGCCAGCAGCACCTCTTTGCTGCCGAACGGGAGCTTGGCGACGTCAGCGGGCGCCAGAATGGTGGTCGCCCCCGGGTCGCCCAGGATGTCAGCCGCAGCGCCTTGGGCGGTGTACGCGCAGATCGGGACGTCCGCCTTGATCACCGCGATGCGGGTCCAGCCGCCCCCGGCCGTCGCCATCTCGCAGTAGACCTGAATGACGCTGTCACCGATCGCGATCCAGTAGGCGCCGTCGGCTTTCTCCGGGTTGACGTCTTTGAGGTGGGCGCAGCTCTTGGCCGGGTTGTCTTTCGTCCCGAAGTCGCACGTGTTCGCGCCGGATTTGCACTCGCCGATCTCACAGACGTCGCCGTCCGTGCACGCGTCGCCGTCGTCGCACGGCGCGCCGCTCAGCGGTGTGGAGACGCAGCCGCCCGGCTCGAGGCAGGCTGCCGAGTGACAGGCGTTCTCGGGCTCACATTTGACGGCGGGGTGCTCGCAGAACCCGCACTCGTTGCAGACGTCCTGGGTGCACGCCATGTTGTCGCTGCAGTCCTCGTTCGAGATACAGCCCTGGCCCGGCAGCTCGTACAGGCAGCCCTCCGTGATGTCGCAGATGTCGATGGTGCACGGGTTGTTGTCGTTGCAGTCGACCGTTTCGCCCACGCACCCCTCGTCCGCGTCGCAGGAGTCGGTCGTGCACTCGTTGTCGTCATCGCACTCCACCTCCGGACCGGGCACGCACGTCCCGCCGGCGCACATGTCGCCGTTTGTGCAGATGTTGTTGTCGGTGCACGGCAGCGTGTTGTTCGTGTACAGACAGCCGCCCGTCAGCGGGTCGCACGTGTCGTTGGTGCACGGGTTGTCGTCGTCGCAGCCGGCCAGCAGGGCGCCCTTGCACTCTCCGCCCTTGCAGGTGTCGTCCAGCGTGCACACGTCGCCGTCGTCGCAGGCGACGTTGTTGACCGGCGCGAACTTGCAGCCCGTCGCCTCATCGCAGGAGTCCTCGGTGCACGGGTTTTCGTCGTCGCACATGATCGGCGACCCCTTGCACGTGCCCGCCGCGCACCAGCCGTTGGCCTTGCACGGGGACGCGGGCTCGCAGACCTCACCGTCCTCCTTGTCCGCGATGGCGCAGGCGCCGACCTCGGGCAGGCAGTACGCCACCTCGCACGGGCTGACCGGAATCTTGGAGCAGTCGATGACGGTCACCGGGTCGGTCACGCACTCAGCGTCCTGGCATACGAGGTCGCCGTTACACTGATCGTCGTCGTCCAGCGCCGCGCAGTCCTCGTTGGTCTCGCAGGGCGGGCACTCGCCCGGCGTCGTCGTGCACTCGCCGTTCTGACAGACATCGGGGCCCGTGCACGGGTTGCCGTCGTCGCAGTCGGTGTCGAAGAGCGCCTCGTAGTTGCACTCCCCAAGCACATCCACGCAGTGGTCTTCAGTGCACGGGTTGTTGTCGTCGCAGTCCTTCTGGACGCCCGTGCATTGCCCGTTGACGCACTGATCCTCGCTGGTGCACAGGTTGTCGTCGTCGCAGGGCGTCGTGTTGGGCACCCCGTCCAGGAAGCACTCGCCGTCCTCGCAGATCGGCACCTGGCACGGACCGAGATCGCCGACCTGCTCCAGGCAGTCTTCGTCGCTCTCGCAGCCGTCGTCGCCGGTGTCGGTGGTGTCCGTCGTGTCGGTCGTATCCGTCGTGTCGGACGTACCCGTCGTATCGGTCGTGTCGGACGTGCCGGTGCCGGTGTCGTCCGTGCCCGTGCCGACGGTGTCGGTGTCGTCCGTGTCGGTGTCGTCGGTGGTGTCGACGCCGGTATCGTCCGATGTCCCGCCGTCGCGGTCGCCGCCGCCGCCCGTGCCGGTGATCGTATCCAGGGACGGGCCGCTCGGATCGCCATCCGAACACCCGAACACCAAAAGGCACGCAGCCACTGCAACAATGGATTTCATGGCGCAGGATTCTACCCTTCCAGCACACATAAAAGAAATGTTCCTCAGTCGCGTTGACTCTATAACGACCGCTTCCCTACCATCGATACCCATGCAAGTAGGAGTCGGGAGTCAGACCGCGTGCGCCCTGCGCGTGCTCGGTCTATGTTTTTTTGCGATCGTGGCCGGTGCGTGCACCGAGCTGGGTGATCACGCGCTGTTCGAACCCATCGCACAGGCCGACACCGGGACGACCGATACGGCCGGGACCACCGACACGGGCGACCCGGGCTGCGAGATCGAGCCGCTGCCCCAGGACGTCTCGGACATCTTTGCCAACGCCTGCTCCGGGCCGGGCTGCCACACCAGCGGCGGCGTCTCGGGCGATTTGAAGCTGGACGCCAACGTGGCGTTGGCCAACACGGTCAACACCGCGGCCAGCGGCCTGTACCCCGACTGGATTCGTGTCGTGGCCGGGGATCCCGCCAACAGCCTGCTGTATCTGAAGGTCATCGGTGACGCATCGGTCGGCTCACCAATGCCGCTGGGTTCGCCGGACGGGCTGGGCGAAGAGGACCGCGCGATCATCGAGGCGTGGATCAACTCGCTGCCCGAGTGCGCCAACGGCACCGATACGGGCGACGATACCGGCGACGACACCGGCACCGGCGACGACACCGGCACGGGCGATGACACGGGCACCGGCGACGACACGGGCACTGGCGACGATACGGGCGATGACATCGGCGACGCCGATCCTTTCGAGCCGGTGGAAGCGATCTTCTCGACGGCCTGCGCCGGCTGCCACACCAACGGCGGCTCGCTGGGCGGACTGGACCTGGACCCGGGCAAGGCGCTCGGCAACCTGGTGGACGTCGAGGGCGGTTACGGCTTCACGCGCGTGGTGCCCGGTGACTTCGAGAACAGCCTGCTGTGGCGCAAGGTCAGCGCGCAGGACGACGTGGGCGGCCCCATGCCGCAGGGCTCACCCACCGGACTGGCGGAGGACAAGGTCGCGCTGATCGAGGCGTGGATCACAAGCCTTGGCGGTGAAGAGCCACCGCCGGACGAGTGCCCGGAGCCGGCGACCCCCGACGTGCTGGAGTGCGAGGACCCGGACGCATGGGCGACCCAGTTTGCCGAGATCAAGCAGGGCATCGAAGCCAAGTGCGCCACCGCCGGCTGCCACGACGCGACGGACGCGGCCGGTTGCCTGGACCTCAGCGATGACTTCGTGGCTGCGACTGTGGGCGTGAAGGCTGTACAGGACGACAAGTTCTATCTGATTCGCCCCGGTGACTCGAGCAAGTCGTACCTGTACCTGAAGGTCAAGGGCGAGACCGCGGTGGAGGCGGACAGCCACCTGGACATCCTGGAGGCGGATCAGCTTTCGACGCTGGCGGACTGGATCAACAACGACTGCGCGTCGCCGAAAGCCGACGCCACACCGAGCGAGTAGGGGGGACAGTGAGAAACCTAAGTCTGGCTGTCGCTCTCATGCTGGTCGCGCCCAAAGCGGCAGCGGTCGACGTGCACGTCGGGTCCGAGACCATCGGGCAGGGCTATCAGCTCATCAACTCCAGCGGCGATATTCTCAAGCGCAGCCGCATCAACCAGTTTCTGCGCCTGGATGTGCTCGATCTCAGCGGCGACAAGTCCAACTCGTACTCGTTTGTCTCGTCGCTGCGGTTCGATGGCGACTTCGGCATCACCGACGCGGAGAGCGAGACCATCGAGCAGCTGCAGAACAACCAGCTCAGCGTGATGTACGCGTATTTCGACATGCGTAACATCGCCGACTCCATGGACCTGCGGCTGGGCCGGCAGCTGATCATCGACGACATGGACTTCACCATGTTCGATGGGCTGCGGTTCACCTACCACACGCCGTGGCATCTGGGCGTGGAGGTGATGGCCGGCACCGAGGTCAAAAACGCGGGCTTCCTGGGCGTCATCTCGGTGACGCAGCTTGAGGTCGACGGCGACGGCGGTGACGACGAGCAGATCGACGAGCGGACCGGGATCGTGGTCGGCGGCGCGCTCACGCTGGAGAATCTGCGCGACCATCACGGCAAGCTGGGCTACCGGCGCATCATGAACACCGACACCGACGTGGACGCCGAGCGGCTGTACCTCAACTATCACTATCGGATTCTGCCGCAGCTGCACGTGAGCTACGCGGCGGCCTACGACTTCGTGATCAGCGACGTCAGCGACATCCGCGCGGAGATCCGGTCGCCCGGCATCGCCGACCTGCTGGACATCGAGCTGGCGTTTTGGCGGCTGGTGCCCAGCTTCGAGGGCTCCAGCATCTTCAACGTGTTCTCGATCGAGCCGCTCAACGACATCGACCTGCGCTTCCGCTTTCACCTGGGCAAGCACATCTCGACCTACGTGGGCGGCTACCTGCGGCTGTTCGGCAACGACAAAGATGAGGACGAGACAGTCGACGAGGGCGTCAAGGACATCGGCGCCAAGCTCGGCGGGCGGGCAAAGCTGGGTGGGCACGGCTACATCGGCCTGGATGCCAGCTATCAGACGGGCTACGGCGACCAGACGGTCATCGACCTCTTTGCGGGCTACGGCTTCCTGGACGACGCGCTGAAGATCACGCCGCGCTTTACGGCGGTGCTCTTCGACGACGCCGTGCAGGAGCGCTTCGAGGCCAACAGCTTCGGCGGCCAGCTGGGCGTCAGCTATCGGATAGGGCGGATGGCCAAGTTCCATCTGCTCGGTGAGCTCAACAGCAACCGGATCGAGAGTATGCAGTTTCGCATGTTCGGTCTCGTTGACTTGGATTTTTGGTTGTAGGGGGGGCGTGACGATGAAACGCGTTATTACAGTCACAGCCTTCGTTCTCGCGGTCGCAGCCGTGGTCGGCATCGCCACAGCGGGGCAGGAGAACCCGCTGGCCACGCCCAACCCACCGGATCGGCCGTTCGTACCGAGCGACGTGATCTTCCCTGACCAGAACATCGGGCTGCGGTTCTTCCACGACAAGCACCTCGCCGAGGAGATCGACTGCACCACTTGCCACGACAGCGCCGAAGAGAGCGTGGCGTCCAGTGACGTGCTGGTGCCCGTGGGCTTCGAGGGCGAGGACATCTGCACCAACTGCCACGACTTTGACGAGGGCGCCGGCGGCGAGCCTCCCGCGGCGTGCACAACCTGCCACTTCGATCAGTACAAGCCGACCTTTGCGGCGGGTGCCAGCAAGACGGACTCGACCAAGGCGACCAACAAGCCGTCGACGATGTACATCCCCGTGCCCAACTTGAAGATGAATCACAAGGTGCACATCGCCAAGGGCATCGAGTGCTCCCGCTGCCACGGTGAGATGACGACCCTGCAGGTGGCGACCCGCGACAACGCGCTGCCGCTGATGAACACGTGTCTGGAGTGTCACGACGGCAAGCAGGCGCCCAGCGAGTGCCGCACCTGTCACCTGGCCAAGCCGGACGGCCGCCTGGTGAATCACTTCTCGTCGGGCGAGCTGATGCCGATGGGGCGCTATCGCAACGACAACCACGATGACGGCTGGCTGCGCAACCACGCCCAGACCGCCAAGGGGCAGGAGCAGTACTGCTCAAACTGCCACGAAGAGAAGTACTGCCTGGCGTGCCACAACGGCGTGTCGCGGCCGATCAAGATCCACCCGAACAACTTCATCATCACGCACCCGGTTCAGGCGCGACGCAACAACCCGACCTGCACAAGCTGTCACCGCACGCAGAACTTCTGTCTGGAGTGCCACAAGCGCATGCGGGTGGTGACGTCCAGCGAGTTTGCGACCGGCGCGGCGACGCAGGCGTTTGATACGCAAAAATTCGGCAGCTTCCACCCGGCGGGCTGGATCGGGACGATCAATAAGGATCCCGCGGCCCGTCCGGCGCGCAGCGTCAACCACCACAGCTTCCAGGCGCAGCGCAACATCCGCGCGTGCGCCGCCTGTCACACCGAGCGCACGTGCCTGGGCTGCCACAAGTCCAGCTCGTTCAGCGGCGTGGGCATCAATCCGCACGGCCCCGGCTTTGCCAGCAGCGCCAAGTGTCGCGCGCTGGAGGCCCGCAACGGCCGCGTGTGCGCCAAGTGCCACAGCCCCGCGGACAAGACTAAATGGATGTGTAAGTAGTTACAGAGCTTTGATGCTCGCGGCGCCGCTCACGTCCTTGGTGACGGTGGGCGACCCCTTGTAGCGCACGCTGCCGGCGCCCGAGACCTTGGCGGTGAGTGACCGCTCGGCGTGGGTCTCGATCTTGGAGGCGCCGCTGGACTCCACCGCGACATCGTGGGCTTTGAGCCCTGCGGCCTCGATTTTTGCGGCGCCGGAGACCTCCACGGCCAGCTTGTTGACCGTGCCTGCCAGGGTGACCTTGGCGGCGCCGCTGACCTCCACGCTGAAGTTGTCGCCGGTGATGCCTTTGACGTTGCCTTTGCTGGCGCCGGAGATCTCCAGGGCGGTGAGCTTGGGCACGGTGACGGTCGCGGTCAGCGGAAGCTCGGTGCGATAGCTGCCCTCGGTCTCGATGACGAGCTTGTCGCCGTCAACTTTGGTGACGACGTCGGGGACGATGTTGTCGTCGCCGCTGATCACCACCTTCTGGGCGGGGCCGATGACCACGTTCAGGCGCATCGCGCCCTCGATGGAGACGGCGGTGAAGGCGCCGACCTCGCGCACCTCCTCTTTTTTGACGCCGCTGCCCTTCTTGCCGCAGCCGGCGGACGCCAGCAGCAGCGCCAATGCGGTGGTCGCCAGCACGCCGATAAGTGTTCTGTTCATGCGATCTCCTGGGTTTTCCGCGCACACAACGCTTGCACATTGATGCCGAATTCCGAGCACTTCTTGTCGCGATGAGTTTGAGGGAGCGTCGTGCCGTCCGCTGCCAGTCGGGGCTCGATGAATTCGAAGCCGTCGTGGTCGCTAACCAGGGCGTGCACGACCTCGAAATAGGCCGCGACGTCCGTACGAAAGTGAAGCTGCCCGCCCGAGGCCAGCAGCGTGTGTAGGATGTTGAGCGTGTCGGTGCTCATGACCCGGCGCTTGTGGTGGCGCTTTTTCCACCAGGGGTCCGGGAAGAAGACGTAGAACGCGGCGACCTGCCCGGGCTCGAACAGGTCCATCAGCAGGGGGCGCGCGTCGGCCAGGATGACGCGCGTGTTGTCCAGCTCGTTGCGCTCGAGAAACTTCGCCAGGCGCTGACACCACAGCCGCCGGACTTCGAATCCGAGATAGCGGTGGTCGGGCGCCTGAAGCAGGCGGTCGCGCAGGAAGTGGCCGCGCCCGAAGCCGATCTCGACCTCGACGGTGCTGTCCGCGAAGAAGGTGCGGCCGGCCGCGATGTCCGTCTCGACATCAAAGGGTCGCAGAATCGTGCGGTGCAACAGCGGTGGGGCTCGCCTGTTGGGGGCCCGATCCGCGCCGCGCCCGCCGACGAGGCCGCGCCCGTCCGCAAATGGGTTCGACTCGACCATGAACGCGCGGAGCAATACCATCGGCGCCTACGATGATCTACACCGAAGTCACATTGGAGCAGGTTCAGGTCCACTTGCAGCGCATCGGGGCGGGGCGCGCGGTCGGGCGCGAGGGGCTGAGCGGCGGGCTGGCCAACACGAACTATCGGGTCGAGCGCCAAGGCGCGGGGCCGTTGGTGCTGAAGGTGTGCGCCGCGCTGGATTTGGCGGAGGCCGAGCGCGTGGCCGGCGTCTGCGCGTACCTGGCTGACAATGGTGTGCCGACGCCTGCCCCGCTCAAGGGCGTGGACGGGCTGGTGGATGAGGTGGACGGGCGGCCGTGGATGCTCCAGCCGTTTGTGGAGGGTGGGTGGCTGCAGTCGACGCCGGCGTCCGTCACGGAGCTGGGGCGCGCGCTGGCTCGTTTGCACAGCGTAGCGCCGCCGCCGGGGCTGCGGGTTGGTTTTCCGATGGGCTTTGGCCTGTGGGACGAGGTGCTGGCCGAGGCCGCGGAGCTGGGATCCGAGCACCCGTTTATCGGCAGGCTGCAGCGCCTTCGGGATGAGCTGGGGCACCTGGCCGTGCGCGAGGATCTGCCGCGCGGGATAGTCCATGGCGACCTGTTTTCGCAGAACGTGCTGACGGTAGGCGACCGGGTGAGCGCGCTGCTGGACTTTGAGGATGTGAGCCACGAGGCGTTCTGCCTGGATATCGCCATGACCTTTGTCGGCTGCGGATGGTCCGACGGAGCCCCGCAGCGGTCGCTCTGGGACGCGCTGATCGCCGGATACGAGTGCGTCAGGGCGCTGACGTCGGCCGAGCGCGCGGCCTTGCCGGAGTACAGCAAGCTGGCCACGATGGGCATCGCCACATGGCGCTTCCGGCAATTTGATTTACATGGTAAAGTATTTAGTGAGTCGGGTCGATACCTGGAGATGACCACCCGACTGGATCGCCTTGGAGGCCTATATTGACCGCATCCCGCCTGCTGTTGCTGATACTTCTGTTATCGGCGTGCAGCACTGAGCCGGGCGCGGAATCGACAAAGAAGCTGGAGACGGGGCTGATGGAGGCGCTGAGGAGCGGCGACCTGCCCTCCGCGCAGCGATACTTCCTGGATGGTCAGGCCTATCTCAAGGCGTGTCCCGATCGCTTCGACAAGGCCGGCAAGGAGCGGGTCCTCCGCCAGGTCGCCAACGGCAAGCGCCGCTTTGCCCGCTTCTTCAACGACTGTCGTACGAAGCTGACCGGGGAAGTCACGATCAACAAGCGCAGCGGCGGGCAAAAGCGCCGCCAGGTCGCCGGATGCGGCGAAGGCGTCTGGGAGCACTACGATCTGACCATGGACGTGGACGTCGAAGGCCGGCAGCGCACCGTCAAGATCGACGGCATCATGGGTATCGGCGGTCGGTATTACGTCGTCGAGCGCCTCGTCTGTAGATAGCCCTCCCGAAAAAAAATCAGATGTGATCCTGCGCCGTGTTTCGCGAGAAACGCCGTGCCACTGGTGCGATCCCCTGTTATATAGAGCCGGCATTTTTGAGTGGACGCTGTTTAGGCTGGTTATTTTGGACGCCGTCAATATAAAATGTGGGGCGTAGTGCGAGGGGACTGGCAACCGGCGATTGGGACGGTGCTGGCGGATCGCTACCGGCTCGAAGCTGAGCTGGGGCACGGTCCGTCCGGCGTGACGTACTGCGCCCGCGACAAGGCGCTCGGTACAGACGTCGCCCTGAAGCTGATCGACCCCCGCCTGGTAACCGGCCGTCACCGCGACACCAACATCTTCAGACTGAATCGTGCGCAGGGCTTTCGGCACGACAGCGTGGCCCGCATCGTGGACGTCCACATCGGCCCGCGCCAGTGCTTCATCATCAGTGATCTCGCCGTCGGCGCCATCTCGTTTGACAAGTTCATTCAGGGCCGCGGACCGCTGCAGGACTGGGAGGTGCTCGACATCTTCCAGCAGGTGGCCGCCGCGCTCGGCGTCATTCACCGCATGGGCGTCCACGGCAACCTGCACCCCGGCAACGTCTTGATCGCGGGTCGCAAAGTGCTGCTGACGGACCCGTTCCGTCTCATCGGGGCTGACGACCAGAGCGTCTTCCGAGCGCCGGAGCAGGATCAGGTCAAGGACAAAGAGGCCGCGGTCACCGACATCTATGCCATGGGCATGCTGTTGGGCCTGACCATGGCGCGCGAAGAGGTGACGGCGGGCATCCCGCTCAGCGCTCAGGGCAACGACATCCCGCAGTCCGTGGACGAGATCTTCATGCGCGCGACGACGATCCACGCCGGTCGCCGCTTCAGGGCTGCGGCCCATCTGCTGGAGGATCTGCGCGATGCGCTGCCGAACGTCGCGCCGCCCGCCGAGGAGCTACCGGCCGTTGTCGAGACGGCGGAGGTGGCCGAGGTGCTGGCCGAGGGCGTGGATGAGGCCGCCTGGGCGTCCTTTGGCGAGTCCAACAGCGTGGTCGAGACCGGGGATCTGTCGGTCGCGGATGCCGACGCTCTGCAGTGGTCCGAGGCCGAGGACCTGGCCTGGGAGGATGTGGAAGAGGTCGACGATTGGGGCCTCTCCAGCCCGCAAATCGACATCGACGAGTCGCTGTGGGCGGCGACGGACATCGTGCTGGACGATGCGCTGCTGGCCGGTATCGACCAGGTGGACGACGCGCAGATCGAAGAGGTCGTGCCCGACTTCGATTGGCAGCCGGAGCCCGAGATCAAGCCGCCCCCCACCGCGGCGCAACAGAAGCGGGACGCGGCGCTGGACGGCCTGGTGTCGTATGCCGAAGCCGAGGAGATCGAGGCGAGAGAGCGCGCCATGCACGCCAAGAGCGGCAGCGTGGTGGTGGACCCGGGGGCCCTGCCGCCGCGGGACGCGCCGCTGGTGGAAGAGACCACGGAGCCGCAGCTGGACATCGACATCGACCCGGTGGTCGAGGAGGTCACCGAGCCCGAGCTGGATGTAGATCTCGAGGCGGACCGGCGTGCGGCCGAGAAGCTGGAAGCCGAGCGCCTTGAGGCTGAGAAGCTGGAGGCCGAGAGGCTTGCCGCGGAGAAGTTGGAGGCCGAGCGCGTTGAGGCCGAGCGCCTCGAAGCCGAGCGCATCGAGGCGGAGCGTGTCGAGGCTGAGCGTGTCGAGGCTGAGCGCATCGAGGCGGAGCGTGTCGAGGCTGAGCGCATCGAGGCTGAGCGTGTCGAGGCTGAGCGTGTTGAAGCCGAGCGCATCGAGGCTGAGCGTGTTGAAGCCGAGCGCATCGAGGCTGAGCGTGTTGAGG
>CAZJHX010000135.1:7318-29227 GCA_964545715.1 uncultured Myxococcales bacterium | reverse complement strand
TGGGTCGTATTTGGCAGCTGAGACTGCCAAAGCCGACGTAGATAAAGTATCCGGGGCGTTTTTGGCAGCTGAGACTGCCAAAGCCGACGTAGATAAAGTATCCGGGTCGTATTTGGCAGCTGAGACTGCCAAAGCCGACGTAGATAAAGTATCCGGGGCGTTTTTGGCAGCTGAGACTGCCACTGGCGACTTAGATGGTTCTCTTACTGGGCGACCGTGAACGGGTCCGTCGTGAGGTCGAACGGCGCGTCGTGATCCGTGAGGCCCTGGACGCGCAGACGTAGGGTCTGGCCCGCGATTGGGGCTGTCGTGGCCGGGTAGGCGCGGCGCGTCGGGAAGTGGATTGTCCAGGCGAAGGCGCGCTCGATTGGGCCCTCGGCGTCTTCGTAGGTCGGGGTGACCGCCACTGTCAGCTCGAACTCGTAGCCGTCGGTCGAGACCGGGGTGCCGTTCTTGCGCGTGTGGGGGGCGAAGGCGCCGTCTTCTTGCTGGCGCTCGAGGGTGACTGTGGGGCTCAGCAGCCATGGGTCGCCGCCGTTGATGACGATCGTGACCACGTCGCCGTGGGGGTAGGTCGGGGTGGGCTGCTGGATGACGGCGGGATCGCCTGCGTTGGGCTCTACCGGGAAGGGCTGGGTGTCGTATTGCTTGACTGGGGGCGCCGGCAGGGAGTCGAAGGGCAGGGGGACGCCGTCGACGAAGTGACGCGCGAAGTCCAGGCAGCGGGCATCGACGTAGTCGCCTTGTTTTGGGCCCCACAGACTACCGCTGGCCTCGTAGCCGCCCAGGTACCAGTCGTCCTCTGGGAGACTGTAGCCGATGTAGTCCTGGGCGTAGCCCAGCATGTAGATGTTTTTGGCGGCCGTCTGCTCCTTGATGTTGCTGATGGTCTGGATGCCCAGGCTGGTGGCGGGCTCGCCGGGGACGGTGACAACATAGGCGTCGGCCAACTGGAACATGCCCACGACTGTGTCCAGCGGGGCCGGCAGCGTCTCGGGAAACGGGATACAGCTGGTCGTCATCAGGTGCTTGGCGGGGGGCTCCTTGGTGCCGCTCTCGATCTCCTCCCAGCAGATCTCCTCCACGCCGGCGCCGCAGTAGACTGCGCCCCAGTCATAGAGGAAGACCTCCTCGTCGTACCCCAGCGCCTCGCGGTTCAGCGGGACCCGCCAGGAGTTGGACCGGACGACCATCTCGTCGGACATCTCGATGGCGTCCACTGCGGCGGCCACGTGCTCGGCGGCCACGTTTGCGGTGCCTTCGATCTGGCCGAAGGACGGGTTGGCGCCGAAGTGCTCGTCGGTGTTGGCGCGCTTGGGCGAGGTGTCGCCGGACCAGGAGTTGAAGAAGAGCGCCGTGATGGGGTGGTCGAACTGCTCCTCGATCTTCAGCTCCACGCCGCCGTGGAAGTCGCGGCTGAGCAGGTACTCGTCGCTGCCGATGACCGTGCCGTGCGCCGAGTAGGTCATGACGAGCGCCTTGAGCGTGCCGTCCGCGCGGTCAAAGCGCAGGATGGGCAGGCTACCGTCCAACAGCTCGGGGCTCTGGCAGCGCCGATCGTTGTGCATGTCGCTGGTCGTGATCAGGGTGTGGCCGAAGCGCGCCGGCTCCAGGTCGTCGAGCGCAGCCAGCACCGAGTCCGCGCCCGCCTCGACGACGCGCACGTAGAACTCGGGGAAGAAGCTGTCGGTGATGGCGGCCCACAGGTCGTTGTCCTTGACGCGTCCCGGGCCGGAGTGGGTGTGCGTGGCGCCGATGACCAGCCCGCGCGTCAGATCCGGGCCCCCGCGCTCAATGACCCGCTCGATGATCGCCTGCCGGATGTCCTGCGGCACGCCGATGACGTCCAAACGCATCAGTACGACGGTGTCCGGCGCCCCCTCGATGGCCACCGTGTGCATGCTCGGGTGCGTGTAGACGCCCCGGGTCGCCGGGTACTTGTCGGCAAAGCGGCTCTTGGGCATGTCGCCGCCGCCGCCCAGGTCGATAGAGCCGAAGCCGGCGGTGCCCATGCCCACCGGCACCGGGAAGCGCATGCGGCTGACGCCCACCTTGAACGGGGCCGGATCGAAGCTGGGCGCGACGATCGGGGTCTCAGTGTCCCCTTCAGGGCCGGGGTCGGGGTCGTCGGGCGGCGTCACATCAGCGACCGTATCCGCACCCGGAGCGGGCGGGTCGGCGTCATCATCTCCACAGCCCACGACAACAAACAGCACGGCGACACACAGCGTCTTTCTCATGCGCGGGATTCTACGGCATACTCGGCCGCCTATGGATCAGCAAACGAGATTCTTTTTAGACGCCTACGACCTGGATCAGTCGTCACTGAGCCGCGTATTGGGCGACGCGCTGTCATCTAAGATCGATTATGCGGACCTGTACTTCGAACACACCTCGTTCGAGGCGGTCAGCATGGAAGAGGGCCTGGTCAAAAAGGCCAACCGCTCCCTGGACCAGGGGGTCGGCGTCCGCGCCGTGGCCGGCGACAAGACGGGATACGCGCACAGCGACGAGATCGACCTGCGCCAGCTGCAGGCGGCGGCCAAGGCAGCGCGCGTCATCGCCGAGGACTCCGCATCCCGCGGCCCGGTGGCGCTCGAGAAGCAGCCGGCGGCCCGGGACCTGTACCGGGTGCCCAACCCGGCGATCGACCGCCCCATCAAGGACAAGGTCGCGCTGCTGAACCGCATCGACGAGGTCGCCCGTGCGATCGACCCGCGCATTAAAGAGGTGCACGCCTCGTTTGCGACCACCCTCAAGACCATCGCCATCGTCAACGCCGACGGCGAGATGGTCGGTGACGAGCGGCCGCTGTGTCGCTTGAACGTGTCGTGCATCGCCCAGGACGGCTCCGAGCGTCAGATCGGCTCCGCGGGCGGCGGCGGTCGCGTCCCGTTCGATTGGTTCTTCGAGTCCAGCGCGGACGCCGAAGAGCGCTTCTTGTTCTGGGTCCGCGAGGCCGCCCGACGCGCGCTCCTTCTGTTGGATGCCAAGCCCGCGCCTGCCGGCACGTTTCCGGTTGTTCTGGGCCCCGGCTGGCCCGGCATCCTGCTGCACGAGGCCATTGGGCACGGGCTCGAGGGCGACTTTAACCGCAAGGGCACGTCCGCTTTCGCCGACCTCATGGGCAAGCAGGTCGCAAGCCCGCTGTGCACCGTCATCGACGACGGCACCATTCCAAACAGGCGCGGGAGCCTGAACGTGGACGACGAGGGCACCCCGACCCAGCGCACCACGCTGATCAAAGACGGCATCCTGGTCGGCTACCTGCAGGACAAGATGAACTCCCGGCTGATGGGGGTCGCCGCCACCGGCAACGGGCGCCGCGAGAGCTACGCGCACATCCCGATGCCGCGCATGACCAACACCTTCATGCTGGCGGGCGAGAGCGAGCCCGACGACATCATCAAGTCGGTCGACAAAGGCATCTACGCGGTCAGCTTCGGCGGTGGCCAGGTCGACATCACCAGCGGCAAGTTCGTGTTCAGCATGAACGAGGCCTATCTCATCGAGGGCGGCGAGATCACCCACCCACTGAAGGGCGCGACCCTGATCGGCAGCGGTCCGGACGTGCTCACCAAGGTCACCCACGTCGGCAACGACCTGGGCCTGGACCAGGGGGTCGGCACCTGCGGCAAAGAGGGACAGTCCGTGCCGGTCGGCGTCGGCCTGCCGACAATCCTGGTGGACGGCATTACCGTCGGAGGGACAGCATGACCGATGCATTGACACCCATGTTGGAGCGCGTCATCGCCCGCGCCGAGAGCAAAGGCGCGACCGCTGCGGACGCCGTCGCCGTGGACTACGTCGAAGGATCGGTGCGCGTGCGCCTGGGCGAGACCGAGCAGATCCAGCGCGCTCGTCAGCGGCGCGTCGGGTTGCGCGTGTTCTTTGGTCACCGCCAGGCCATGACGGCCAGTGGTGATCTGCGCGAGTCCACGCTGGACCGGCTCGTCGACGACACCTGCGCCATGGCTCAGGTCACCGCCGAGGATCCCTTCTCGGGGCTGCCGGACGCGGACCAGATCGTGGCCGGGCACTTCGAGCGCGAGGATCTGCACGATCCGTCCGCGGACGGATTCGAATTGGCCGCCGGCGCGACCTGGGCCAAGCGCGCGGAAGAGGCCGCTATGGCTGTCGACCCGCGCATCCAGAACAGCGAGGGCGCCGAGTTCGGCTTCTCCAGCGTCAAGCGCGCCTTCGCGGCGTCCGGCGGTGTGCAGGGCAGCTATCGCACCAGCTATTTCTCCGGTTATGTCGTGCCGGTCGCTACGGACGAAGACGGCATGGAGCGCGACTGGTGGTTCAGTCAGCGCCGCAAATACGCCGACCTGGAGAGCGCCGAGACGATCGGTCGTATTGCCGCGGAGCGTACGCTGCGCCGACTGGGCGCCGTCCGCGCCAAGACCTGCAAAGTGCCTGTGGTCTTCGATGAGCGCCTCGCGGCCCGGCTGGTCGGCTATATGGCCAGCGCGCTGAGCGGCTATTCGATCTATCGGGGCGCCAGCTATCTGCGCGACCGTCTCGGCGAGCAGGTCGCGTCCGATCTCGTGACCATCATCGACGACGGCACGCTGGCGGGCGGCATGGGCAGCAAGCCATACGACGGTGAGGGCCTGGCCACGCGCCGCAGTGCGGTCGTCGAGAACGGCACGCTCAACAGCTACATGCTGGACACCTATAGCGGTCGGAAGCTGTCGATGCAGAGCACCGGCAACGCGGCTCGCAGCATCGGCGACGCACCGACCGTATCCGCCACAAACCTGCACCTGCAGCCCGGCGAGCACAGCCCGGACCAGCTGCTGGACGGGATCAAGGACGGTCTGTACGTCACCGAGCTGATCGGCTTCGGGGTCAACACCACCACCGGCGACTACAGTCAGGGCGCGGGCGGTATGTGGATCGTGGACGGCAAGCTGTCCCATGCGGTCAGCGAGCTGACGATCGCCGGCAACCTGCTGGATATGTTCAAAGACATCGACGCAGTCGCCGACGACCTGGACCCCAATCGAGCCGTCAGCTCTCCCAGCTTCCGCATCCGCGAGCTTACGGTCGCCGGTCAGTGAGCCGTGCCGCTCGTTTGATCGGACTGCTGGCCATCTTGGCGCTCTCGGGCTGCCCGAGCGTCCAGAAACGGCTCGCCCTTAAGGACTGTCAGTTCAACGTGCGCGGCGTGACCGTCGATCGGATCACGCCGTTCGAGGCCCAGCTCACCGTCACGATCGGTGTGTACAACCCCAACTCCATCGAAGTGATCGTCGACAAATTCGACTACACCGTGCTCATCAGCGGTCGAAAGCTGGCCGATGGCGTCAGCCAGCACGGCGTGGCGATCCCCGTGAACAGCTCGCGGGATCTGAAAGTGAGCGTGCGCGCCAATGTGGTCGACGCCGCGATGGCGATTCAGCGGCTGCGCGGGGGCGCCAAGCGAAAGATCACACTGGCCGGCACGAGCTATGTGCGCGTCCCGTGGGGTGTGTTTCCGTACAGATTCACAGTCTCTAAACAGTTCTGAACTGCAATAAAACCGAACACATAAGAGAAATGTGAAAAAAGCTAACACTGTACATAAAACCTTTGTTAGTATCTGGTTCATGAGTTACCGACGTGTGTTTGTTACTGTGACGATTGTGGCGCTATCACTTACCGCCACAGCCGATGCGACGCGTACCCGGGCCTTGGGCCTGTCGGACCTGGTTGCTGAAGCAGACGTGGTCGTTCGCGGCCGTGTGCTGTCTCAGGGGGCGACATGGGATGCGCGTCGGCAGCGTATCTACACCGACTCGGTGATTCTTGTCGACAGTGTGCTTAAAGGGGCGAACACAATCGCGACCCCCTCCATCGAGGTTCGCCAGTTGGGCGGCACGATGAATAATGTGGCGCAGTTCGTCGATGGTGTGGGGCAGCTGAAGCTTGGTCAGGATGTCCTGCTGTTTCTAAAGAGTGATGGTCGGTTCCATTATGTGGCCGGAATGGCCCAGGGCCGCTTTATTATCGTGAAACAGGGAGGAGTGGAGCTCGCGCATCGCAATGTCGACGGTCTGCAGCTTGTTGGCAAAGCACAGTTTGAGAATTCAACTGCGAAGAGCCTCCCCCCTGTGTACACGACCCTCGAGACGCGGGTTCGCGCCCTCACAGGCAGGAAATAACCGATGCGACTGTTTACCGCGACCTTTGCCATCGCCACACTTCTTGCCGCCACGGCCTCGGCGTACGTCGTTCGTACCCTGCCTTCGGGCGCTGAGACCAAGTGGACCGACAGCGTTGTCCCGTGGGTCATCGACCCCGCCGGCAGCGACGATCTGTCTGAGTCCGGGCTCAAGGACGCGCTCAATGCCGCGTTCGGTACCTGGCAGAAGATCGAGTGCCAGAGCCTGAAGTTTGTGTCAGCCGGCACCGCCACGACCACCGCCGACGAGACGGTGCGCGTGCGCTTTGAAGAAGAGGAGTGGGATCCCGCTGCAGGCGGCGTCCTGGCCGCCACTACCAACACCGTGAGCATGCTCACCGGCAAGGTCATCAAGTCCACCATCGAGTTCAATGGCGCCGACTACAGCTGGACCAACGAGCCCGGCGTCGACGGCAAGCACGACGTGCAAGAGGTCGCAATCCACGAGATCGGCCACGCCCTGGGCCTGGTTCACAGCCGTGAGCGCGCGTCTGCCATGTTCTACCACTCGCCCTCCGTCAATCCGCGTGCTCTGCACACCGATGACGAGCGGGCCATCTGCTACCTCTACGGCAAGATGGACTTCAAGTGGGGTACCACCTGCGACTCCTGCACCAACGACGCCCAGTGCATCACCGGCACCTGCGAGTTCAACGCTGTCGAGGGCGCGTCCTTCTGCGCAACGACGTGCACTGCCGACACGAGCTGCCCCAAGGGCACCACCTGCCAGGGTGGCAAGTGCGCTCCCGAGTATGGCTTCTGCACCGAGACGGGCGGCACCGTGCCCATCACGGAGTACTGCTGGGGCGCCACTATGTGTGAGACTGGTTTGTTCTGCCACACACCTATGGCAAACGCCTACTGTACACGAATTTGCAACAGCACGACTGACTGCCCGGCCGCGATGACCTGTACCTCAGGTTTGTGCGCTCTGCCCGGCGTCATCGAGCTCGGCGCCGGCTGCACCACCCACACGGACTGCGCCTCGCTGGAGTGCCTGGCCCCGCTCGGCGGCGCCGCGTACTGCTCGACGGCGTGCTCGGAGGCGTCGGACTGCCCCGCGGCCATGATCTGCAAAGAGACCCCGGCCGGCGCGCGCTGCCTCAAGGCCGGCTCCGGCGCCGTGGGCGATACCTGCGCCGCCGACGCCGACTGTGCGTCCCTGATGTGCGCCGACTTCGGCCGCCCCGGCGGGTCCGAGTGCACAGAGACCTGCGCGACCGACAGCTGCCCCACCGGCGCTGCATGCATCGCGATCGGCGACGCCAACCTGTGCATCACGCCCGGCCAGATCACCCTCGGTGGCGCCTGCGAGGCCCCGCTGGGCGCCCTGGGCTGCGCCTCCCTCACATGTGTGGATCTCGGCGCCGGTCCGGTCTGCACCCAGGCCTGCGAGCTCGGCTGCGACAGCGGCTGCGAGTGCGATGACAGCAAGGGCCTGTGCGCCGCGCCGGCCACCGCCGCCGCCGAGATCTGCGACGGCGTCGACCAGAACTGCAACGGCAAGGCCGACGAGGGCTTCGACGTCGGTACGGCGTGCGTCACTTCGGACACCGGCTGCCCCGTAGGCGTGCTGGCCTGCGGCACCGACGGCGCTGCCGAGTGTGTCCAGGCGATGGACTGCGACGACAACAACCCGTGCACGCAGGACGGCTGCGACGCGACGGGCTGCTCAAACACCCCGCTGGCCGACGGCGCCTCGTGCGGCACCAACGCAGCCTGCGCCGGTGTCGGTACCTGCACCGCCGGCAAGTGCATCGTCGCTCCCGGCCTCGGCTGCGACGACGGTGACCCCTGCACCATCGACACCTGCGACATCGTCTCCGGCTGCGCGCACACCGCCGCCGCCGAGGGGACTTCCTGCTCGGACCTGAACGCGTGCAACGGGCTGGAGACCTGCCGTCTGGGCGCCTGCAAAGCGGGCGAGCCGCTGGTCTGCACAGACACGAACCCCTGCACCACCGCCACGTGCGACCCGACCTCGGGCTGCGCTGCCAAGCCTGTCGCGGACGGCGTCTCGTGCGCCGACGGCGACGCGTGCAACGGCGTAGAGTCCTGCAACAACGGCGCGTGCGTCGCGGGCACCCCGATGGTTTGCGACGACAACAACCCGTGCAACGGCGCCGAGAATTGCACAGACGGCGCGTGCGTCGCCGGTCCCGCGCTGAGCTGCGACGACGACAACGCCTGCACCACCGACACCTGCGATGTCGCGGCCGGCTGTGTTCACACGGCCGTCGCCGGCGGCACCGCGTGTGCTGACGCGGACGTCTGCAACGGTCCCGAGACCTGCCAGGCCGGTACCTGCGCCCCGGGCGCGGCGTTGGCGTGCGACGACAACAACCCGTGCACCAAAGACACCTGCGACGCGGTCACCGGCTGCGTGCACACCGCGCTGTCGGATATCGCGTGCGGCGACGACGACGCCTGCAACGGCATCGAGACCTGCCAGGCCGGCACCTGCGTGGCCGGCACGCCCGTTCACTGCGACGACAACAACCTGTGCAACGGCGTCGAGACCTGCGTGGACGGAGCCTGCATCGCCGGTCCGGCCGCGGCCGACGGCACGGTCTGCGCGGACAACAACAAGTGCAACGGCATCGAGACCTGTCTCGCCGGCGCTTGCCACCCGGACTTCCCGACCGTCTGCGACGACGGCAACCCGTGCACCACGGACCTCTGCGACTCGGCGACGGGCTGCTCCAACGTGGCCGTGGCGGAGGACACCCCTTGCTCGGACGGTGACGTCTGCAACGGCCAGGAGCTGTGCCGCATGGGCGCGTGCAAGGCCGAGGCGCCGCTGAACTGCGACGACGGCAACCTGTGCACCCTCGACAGCTGCGACCACGCCAACGGTTGCCAGCACACGAACCTCGCCGACGGCGCTCCCTGCGAGGACGGCGATCTCTGCAACGGCCTGGAGCACTGCGTCGCCGGGGGGTGGACCGCCGCCCCGCCCGTGGTCTGTGATGACAATGACGCATGCACCAACGAATTGTGTGTAGGTACGACGGGCTGTACAAACACACCGGTGTCCAATGAGACAGCGTGCGACGACGGCGATGCCTGCAACGGCCTGGAGACCTGCCAAGGAGGTCTTTGTACCGCGGGTACGCCCATTGTGTGTGACGACGATGACGCATGCACCACCGAGAGCTGTGACGCCGCAGACGGCTGCATCTACGCGGTGGCTGCTGACGGCACATCCTGCTCGGATGGCGATGCCTGCAACGGCATGGAGCTGTGCGAGGACGGTCAGTGCACCGGCGGCACTCCGCTGGAGTGCCTGAACTCCGGTCCGTGCACCGTGGCGTCCTGCGACGCCGAGACCGGCTGCGTCACCGAGCCGCTCGACGATGGTCACCCGTGCGACGACACCAACGCCTGCAACGGCGCCGAGGCCTGTCAGTCCGGTGTCTGCAAGTCGAGCGCAGCGCTGAACTGCTCGGACGGGGACCCCTGCACGTACGACAGCTGCGATCCGGAGATCGGCTGCGTCATCGAGCCTGCGTCCGACGGCACGGCGTGCCCCGACGGTAATATCTGTAACGGCTTGGAGACCTGCCACAACGGTGCGTGCACCGCGGGCGAGGACATCGTCTGTGACGACGGCAAGCCCTGCACCACCGATATGTGCGACGCGCTGGTCGGCTGTGTGACCGCGGTGAAGCCGAACGGGGCCGGCTGCTCCGACGGCGACGCCTGCAACGGCGCCGAGCTCTGCCAGGCGGGCGTGTGCCAGACGGGTCAGCCGCTGGCCTGTGGCGACGCCAACGTGTGTACGGTCGACTCCTGTGACCCGACTGTCGGCTGTGTCAACGCTCCGGCGGAGGACGGCACCGAGTGCGCGGACGGGGACCTGTGCAACGGTCTCGAGATCTGCCAGGCCGGTCAGTGCACAGGCACTCCCAAGGTCTGCGACGACGGCAACCCGTGCACCACGGACTTGTGTGACCCGCTGGTCGGCTGCACCACCCAGCCCCTGGAGGACGGGGCCGAGTGCTCTGACGGCGACATCTGCAACGGCGTCGAGCTGTGCAGCGCCGGTGAGTGCCAGGTCGCTGAGACGCTGAACTGCGACGACGGCAACCCGTGCACAGTCGACACATGCGACGCGCTCGCCGGGTGTGACTATGCCCTGGCCGACGACGGCATGATCTGCTCGGTGCACAGCCGCAACCCCTGCGACTTCAACGTGTGCGTGGCGGGTCTGTGCGACGGGCCGGCCAACCGCAACTGCAACGACAACAACCCGTGCACGGTCGACCTGTGCGAGCCGGGTGTCGGCTGCACCAACGTCGAGGGTCTCGTCTGCGACGACGGCAACCCCTGCACCACCGACTCCTGCACTGCGGAGGCGGGCTGCGCGAACACACCGCTCACGGACGGGACCAGCTGCGCTGACGCCGACGCCTGCAACGGCGCCGAGGTCTGCATGGCGGGGGCCTGCTCCGCGGGCGTAACCAAAGATTGTGACGATGGCGATCCCTGCACCAACGACTCGTGCGACCCGACAACCGGCGGGTGCATCAACGAGTTCTTCTTCGGGTGCGGCGATGGCGAAAGAGACAGCGAAGGAGAGGACGAGCTCGCCGATGGCGAGGGGCAGCCTCTTATGGATGGCGGTACCGCTGGTGACGAGGGAGCAGAGGGTGGCACGGATAGCGTAAGCTACGGCCCAGGCGAGCCTATTGTGCTCGTAGCTCCTCCGGAAACCAGCAACGGGTGCAGCGTTGGTAAGGATCGGCACCACGGCTTCGGCATGATGTTCGTGGTGCTACTGATGGTCGTACAGTACGCCATCCTGGCTCGTAGGCGACGCCTGCGCGAGGCCAGGAGGCGTGTCCGTATCAACCGCGCTCGAGACAGGGCGCGCCAGGGTCTGGGGAGGCTCTAGCGCCGGCGGGGAGTGTTCCGGACAGGAAGCGTCACATCCACCTTTGGACGGGTGGTGTGGCGTCTCCTTACCCGGACGCTTCTTCGCTGCTGTCGTTTTCCTCTTCCGGCGGCCGCTCGATTCCAAGCGGCGCCTCAAGTTTCTCCCGCACAAACGTATCGGTAAAGCGCACCTCATTGAGGTAAGTGCAGATCAAGACGTCTTCCAGCACGTGGTCCTCGAGCAGCTCTGTGAGCCACGTGGCGGCCAGGTCGTCCTCGATCTTCTCGACCAGCTCGACGTCCTCGTTGATGGTGGCCACCCGGTCGCGCACCGCGTTGTATAGCGGCCGGTGCTTGGCGTTCCACAGCACGATCAGCAGCTGCGCCCAGAACTCGTTCTTGCGCTCGTACAGCTCCTTACGCGCGATCTTCTCGATCTTCGGACGGCTGAAGCGCTCCATCCGGTAGCCCTTGAAGTTGCGAAAGTAGCTGGCACGATCGCCCTTCGCGACCTCCGCGATGATTCGGCTGGGCTGCATGTCATGGATGATCCGCTCCAGCAGCGGCTCAGATTTACGCATGGCGTTCAAAGGCATGGTTCTCGATCCCTTCTCGTGTCAGAGAGCTTCCTGGTAGAGCCGGTGGATGTCCTCGGGGGACACCGGCTTGGGGTTGCATTGATGGCAGCCGTCAGCAAACGCCTGCCGCTCCATCTCGGGGAGCGCATCGGCGGTGACTCCAACGTCACCAAGCCGGCCGGAGATGCCGAGCGAGTCCCGCAGCTCGGACACCCAGGCGACGGCTGTGTCCGCCTGCTCGTCTTCGCTCGCGCCCGTTGCCAGCCCGATGGCGCGGGCCATCCGTGACAGGCTCTCGCCGCTGACGTCGCGGTTGAAGCGCATGCCGTGCTCGATCAGCACGCCATTGGCCAGCCCGTGGTGCACTTTGCAGACGGTCGAGCACGGGTGCGCGAGCGAGTGGATCACGCCCAGCCCTTTCTGGAAGGCTGTTGCGCCCATGGCCGCCGCCAGCGCCATATCGCCGCGCGCGACCAGGTCCCCGCCGTTGTCGTACGCCGTCTTCAGGCTCTTGGCGATGAGCCGGATGCCGCCCAGCGCGATCGAGTCCGCCATCGGGTGGAAGCCTTTGGACAGCAGCGCCTCGGCGCAGTGCGTCAGTGCATCCATCCCGGTCGCCGCCGTCAGCCACTGCGGCATGCCCGCTTGCAGCTCGGGGTCCAAAACCGCGACGGCGGGCATCAAGAACGGGCTGAAGACCACGATCTTGACGTTGCGCTGCGTGTCGATAACCACGAACGATCGCCCGACCTCACTGCCGGTGCCGGCTGTGGTTGGAACGGCGATAATGGGCGGGATCGTGTCGTCGATCTTGTCGTAGCCGCCGTCGGCGTCATCGTAGTCGAGCACGGAGCCGGAGTGGGTGGCCATGAGCGCGATGCCCTTGGCGCCGTCCATGGCGCTGCCGCCACCCAGCGCGACCACGGCATCACAGCCACCGCGCTTGTAGACCTCAGCGCCCTCGTGCACGTCGTCGTCGAGCGGATCAGGGCTGATCTGGTCGTACAGCTCATAGCTGAGACCAGCCGAGTCCAGCACGTCCGTGACCGCCTTGAACAGCGGCAGCTTCGGGATCCCGGGATCGGTGACCAGCAGCGTCTTGCGCGTCGTCCCCTTGGCCTCCAGCCACTTCGGGACGTTTTGGACGGCGCCGGCGCCGAAATCGACCAGCGTCGGAAAGGAGTAAACCGAGCTATCAACCATGGAATTGCTCCTGCACCCTCAGATGACCTCGAAATAACGGCGTAGCTCCCAGTCGGTCACCACCGACGCCGCCTGCTGCACCTCCCAGTCCCGGGTGGAGCAGTAGTGGTCGACGAAGACGTCCCCCAGCAGCTCGCGAGCGATCTTGGACTTGCGCAGTCGGGCGGACGCGTCGGCCAGCGTGGCCGGCAGCGACGGGGCCTCTGACTCGGGCAGCGCATACGCGTTTCCGGTCACGGCCGGGCGCAGTGGAACCTTGTTCTCGATGCCCCACAGGCCCGCCGCCAGCATGCCGGCAAAGGCGATATACGCGTTCATGTCGGCGCCGGGGACGCGGAACTCCAGCCGCGATGACGACGGCTTGGGACCGTGGATGGTTCGGGCGCTGCCGGTCCGGTTGTCGGGCGCCCAGCACGCCCGCGTCGGGGCCCACATGCCCGGGACCAGGCGTCGGTAGCTGTTGATCGTGGGCGCATACAGCGCGGCAAAGTCGCCCATGGTCTCCAGCACGCCCGCGACGTAGTGCTTGAAGATGTCGCTCATGCCCAGCGCGTCGTCCGCGTCGTAAAAGGCGTTGGTGTCGCCGCGCCACAGGCTCTGGTGCGAGTGTCCGCTGGACCCGGGCAGCTTCTTGGTCCACTTCGCCATGAACGTGGCGATGCAGTCGTGCCGAATCGCCAGCTCTTTCATGCCGGTCTTGAACAGGCACGCCTTGTCGGCGGCGCGCACCACGTCGTCGTAGGTGATCGCCGCTTCCAGCACGCCCGGGCCGGTCTCGGTGTGCAGGCCCTCCAGGTCCACGTCGAAGGCCTTCATGTCGGTGAAGATGCGGCTGAAGAGCTCGCTGTTTTCGGTCGCGCGCGCACAAGAGTAACCAAACATGCCCGGCGTCAGCGGCGTCATCTGCCGGTACCCCTTCTCACGGACGCTGTGAGGCGTCTCCCGGAAGAGCCAATACTCGAACTCCGCGCTGAACTTGGCCGTGTAGCCCATCTCCTTGGCGCGCGCGTCGATCTTCTGCAGCAGCTGCCGCGGGGACGCCGGATGCGGTGCTCTGTCCGAGGTGTGAAAGTCGATCAGAAAGAACGGCTGCCCGGCCTCCCACGGGATGCGCCGAGCTGTGCTCACGTCCAGCTCGCAGTGGCAGTCGGGATAGCCTGTGTGCCAGCCGGTGACCTCGATCGGCACACCCTCGTACAGCTCGTCCGCGCTGTCCCACCCGAAGATGACGTCGCAGAAGCCGAAGCCGCTGGTGGCCGCGCTGACGAACTTGTCCAGGCTGATGTATTTGCCGCGCAGGACCCCATCGATGTCGAACCCGCCGACTTTGACTTTGTCGAAGCCCGCCTCCTTGTAGGTCGCGAGCAGCTGATCGAGTTGCATTAGGTGTCCCGGGGCTCCCTGCAGCGTTGGCGCAGCGGGAAATCCTAGCCCATAATCAGAGGGATGGCCATCACCCCCGAACGCCTGGATTTTCTGCGCCGAAACAGCAAGGTCGCGCTGGACCGTGAGGGGCGCTGGTCGATGGACGGCAAGCCTGTCGAGCATCCGCGTGTGCAGCGGCTGTTTCACCGCGGCGTGGAGGTCGCGGACGGTGGCTTCAAGCTGCGCGTCGGGCAGCAGTGGTGCTGGATTCAATTCATAGCGGACACCGCCTTTTTTGTGGAGAAGGCACGCGTGGACGGCGACACAGTGGTGCTAACGCTGGCGGACGAGACCGAGGAGACGCTGGACCCGAGCACGCTCACTCAAGGGGGGGAGATCGACCTGTATTGCACCTTGTCAGGGGGACGCCGTGCGCGGTTCTTACGCAGCGCGCTGGCCGCGCTGGAGCCGGTGCTGACCAGCGTCGATGGGGCGCTGGCGGTACGGCTCGGCGGGGCCGTTCATTCGATCGGCAAGGAATAGCGGTGATGAAGGTCGGGTTCCGCTGCCTATGAGAATTCTGCCTCACGCTTCAATTGCGCTACTTTTCGCGTTGACCGCAATCGCCGGGTGCAAGTCCGACGACGACAAGGAGAAGGCCGCTGCGCCACCGATCGGCAAGATGGCGGTCGACCCGGCAGCCGCCCCCGTCCTGGCGCACGAACCGCCGCCCGGTGCGCTGTCGGACGACCGAGGTCGCGTCGCCCGCGCCCGCCGGATCCTCAGCCAGTCGCTTAACGCCACCGTCGAGGGCA
Organism: uncultured Myxococcales bacterium; assembly: GCA_964545715.1. GTDB lineage: Bacteria > Myxococcota_A > UBA9042 > CAZJHX01. The sequence goes on along the minus strand of CAZJHX010000135.1, from coordinate 14,219 downwards.
CCAGCCGCTTTGAGAGCGCGCCGCTGTACAAGCTCACCCTGGATATCGATTACGAGCTGTTCACGTACACGGCGCGCACCGAGTTGACGTATCTCAATACCGAGAAGGACACGCTCAAAGAGCTGTATTTTCTGGTCTATCCCAACAGCAAAGAGCTGACGCAGCCGGGCGCTAAGAACCTGGCCGTCTCGGACGTCACGGTCGACGGCGCTCCCGGGTCCGCGCACCTGGACGGACCGTTGATGCGCGTGCCGCTGACGACGCCCTTGAAGCCGGGCGCTGAAGTCGCCGTGAGCATGAACTTTCGCGGCAACATCGTCCGCCTCTCTGCAGGCTCGAGCGATCTGAAGCGCATGGCCACTGAGCAGATCATGCAGATGATCATGGGCGGCGATGATCACGGCGGAGGCGAGGGCTACGGCATCTTTGCGTACGGAGAAGACGTGGTCTCCATGGCGCTGTGGTACCCGGTGCTGGCCGCCTACGACGCCGAGCGCGGCTGGGACCTCAAAGAGGGCACCAGCGTAGGCGACATCAGCTACTTCGACGTCGCCAACTACGAGGTGACCGTCAACGCGCCGCGGGACGTGACGGTGATCGCGACCGGCGTGGAGACCGCACGCAGCGAGGCCGACGGCTGGCGCAAGACCACGTTCCAGGCCGGGGCCGTCCGCGAGCTGACGGTGCAGATGTCCAAGCGCTACGCCAGCACGTCCGCGTTCGTGGACGGGGTCAAGGTGACCAGCTGGTTTTTGGAGACCGATCGCAAGTCGGGTGAGGCCGTCCTTCAGTACGGCAAAGAGGCGCTCAAGCTCTACAACCGGGAGTTCGGCCCCTATCCGTACACCGAGCTGGATCTGGTCGAGGCTCCGCTGGTCGGCGGCGCCGGCGGCGTGGAGTTTCCCGGTCTGACCACCATCGCCAAGATGTTCTACGTGCCCGACAAGCTGCCGCCCGGCGAGAAGGGCGAGATGCTGGCGCTGCTGGCCAACAACAAGTTCATGAAAGACACGCTGGAGTTCGTCGTGGCCCACGAGGTTGCGCACCAGTGGTGGAACGCGGTGGTCGGCAGCGACTCCAAGCGGCATCCTTTTGTGGACGAGGCGCTGGCCAATCACAGCGCCATCCTCTATTTCGAGCGCGTGCACGGCAAAGACGCCGCCCAGATGCAGATCGAGATGCAGCTGCGCCTGCCGTTTCAGATCTCGCGGCTTGCGGGCGCCAACGACCGCCCCGTAGACCTGCCGACCGACCAATACGCGTCCATGATGGAGTACGCCGCCATCGTGTATGGAAAGGGCGCCCTCTATTTCGAGGAGATGCGTGCCCGCTTCGGCGACAAGAGCCACCTGGGCTTTCTCAAGGACTACTACGCCAAGCACAAGTTCAGCATCGCGACCCAGCAGGACCTGATCGGCGGGCTGATCCGCTCCTCACGCGATCCGGCGGTGGCGCAGGCGCTGTCCGATCGCTGGCTGAAGCAGACCCACGGCGACGAGGATATCGGCGGCATCCGCATGGCCGCGGTCGCGCGCTATCTGCTCGGTCCGGAGATGCTTGCGGGCACGGTGGGCCAGATTTTTGAGGCGCTGGATCACAAGGGCGCCGCTGAGCTTGCCAAGCTGGTCCAGAACTTCATCAGCGAAGACGGTACCATCAAGCAGGACATCGACTACGGGCAGATCGTGAAGCTGCTGGTCAGCATGCTGGGCGCCGAAGAGGACGCCGATATGCTCTCAGGCCTGGCGAACCTGCTCGGCGACAACCCGGACCTGTTGCAGAGCGACAGCCTGCGGGGCACGTTGAAGGCGCTGGCCAAGGGCGCGCTGGGCTCGGACAAGAAGACGGACGCGCTGATCGATGTCGCGGACGCGCTGCTGAAGCTGCTCGAAGAGGACTAATCGTCCGCGCGCCGTCTGCACATATCCAAAAGGAGGACCTGCTCGGTCGTCGCCACGCAACGGACGATCACCGCGGGCGTCTCCTTACACTCCCTCAGCGCCTCGGCTCGGCCGCCGGGCCTCACGAGGTTGTCCAGCCGCGTCTGAAACCGGCCGGCTATGCGCTCGTCTGCCGCGCGCAGCAGGCGGATCGTGTTCTCCACGGCTTTCTCGCACGGCCGCTCATCCACGCAGTCTCCGTGCACGCACAGCCGGTCGGTCGCGCAGTGACTGTCCAGCCAGCAGATGCACGGCTGACCGTCAGGGCACGGTCGGGTCACCCCGGCGTCGGTGGTTGCGGGCGCCGTAGCGGCGCACCCGCTCAAGAAACAAACAAGCGCGACTAAGCCGGATTTCAGCATGCCGAAGTAGCGTAGCACCGATCCCCGCTGGGTTGTGAAGCGGCGCAGACCTGTGGTTCGCTCGATGTGTGAGAGCAACAGCTTTGATAGCGGCGCTTTGCGTTGTGGTGGGTTTCGGGGGCTGCATCGCGGGGTCCGGCTCGGGCGGGCCCACCTCTGCGGGGGTGACGGCCGATACCCTGGAGGCCGCAGCGGCGCGGATGCCCGATTGGGCCGAGACCATCGGGGTCATCGATCTCTCCGTGCTCGCCAGGTCAGACGACGCCTCGGTCGTCGCAGCGCTCGGGGCCCTCTCGCAGGAGCAGCTTGGTCTGGACGTGACAAAGGCGCGGCGTATCGAGGCCTTCGCTGCCCGCCGCAAGGGTGCTGCAGTGCGTCTGGTCGAGTGGCCGGGCAAGCTCCCGCCGCTGCCGGACGGGGTGTACGGCCTTCGCGTCGGCGACGACGTACTTCTGGGCGACAAGAGTGCGGTGGAGGCGGCGCGGCGCCCTGCCAGGTCGCTGGCACAGACGCCCGCATGGTGGGCGCACGAGGCGCTGGCCACTCGTCTTCCGGCAAAGCGGGTGGTGGCCATGATGACCGGCTCAGCGCGGGCTATGCCGTATCCATTTAACGCTGACTCTGAGGCGATCCCGTGGGCGGGCGCCGCCGTGACCCCGAATCGTCTGACCGGGCTGTGGCTGGGCGAGCCCAGGGCGCACCAGAAGGCCCAACAACGCATCCAGCGCTTTTTGAAGTCTCAGCACCGCAGACTCGGTACCGCGCCCTTCGGCGCCGCGCGCTTCGAGGCCAAGCAGGACGCCGTCATCGCCCGGGTCGAGGGCTCTCTGTCCGGGGTGATCGCGGCGACGCTCGAGGCGCGTCGGCAGCATCATCTGCGGCTCGCCCTCACCCAGGAGGCGATCGACAATCTAGAAGCGGCCTTTGAGGGATTCAAGGCCCACATCACTGCGCAGAAGGCCCCATGCGTCATGCCCAAGGCCGTGGAGCTGACGCCGCAGGGCTCGGCCTGCGATCACCCGGACAAGAAGTTTCCCGCGAACGAGGGCGCATGGGATCACCCGACCTGGCGGACGCTGGGCTTCGCTCCAAAGGGGCAGCATCGGTATCGGTATCGGTTCGAACCACATCCGGATGGCAACATGCCGCGGTTCACGGTGGCAGCGCACGGCGATCTGGACTGCGACGGCACGCTCTCCACCTTTGAGCGGTACGGCTACATGGACACGCCGGCTGAGGACGGCAGCTGCCGCATGCGCGGTTCGTCCGCCTTCTACAAGGACATGGAGACCGAGTAACAAAAAAATCCAATAGAACACTTGTACGGTTTATAAACGGCTGATAGGCTCCTTGAACGGTCGTTCTGGAAGAGCGTCCACAGTTTCGCGCTGTTGTTGTTGTTGAACGTTTGTTGTTGCTGTGCGGAGGCGAAATTGGATTGCAGAGGCGTGAGGTCTCTAGTACACCGCCCCAGGGATTTTGACCGGCTGAAGCGGGCGCTTCTGGCGGCCAGCGCACGGAAGTTCGCTGCGCCCTCCTCGACGGGCCTAAGGGCCCGCCTTCGTCGACTTCCGAGCACTGGTCACCACAATCGCCGCGCTCCAACCAATCAAAACCCCTGCGTCGGCGTACTAGTGGCTGCTGTCGTTCTGATGGCGGCGTCCCCCGGCTTGGCTGATTTGCCCGGTGAAATCGGTACGTTCCGATCCATTCGGAGCGCGGTTGTCCTGCGCGCGTCGCAGACCTGGTTAACTGTGAACGCCGCTCCGGGTTTCTCCCGCGATGCCGTTCAGTCGGCCATTTCGCAGACGCTGGGCGCGCACGAGGTGGTGCTGGACCTGTCCGGGCGCCACGAGCTGTTCGTTCGTTTGCCGCTGGCGGTGGACGATCTCGTGGCCTCGGCGCGCAAGCTGGAGGCGCGTCCCCAGGTCGCGTGGGCCGTGGCCGGAGCGCTGCTGCCCGACGACAAGCCGATCGGCTTCACCCATGAGCTGCTGGTGACGTTGGATGATGACGCGGCCGAGGCGGCGGTGGCCAAGGCCGCCCAACGCTATGGGGGCGTGGTCAGCGAGCGCATGCCGTTTGATGACGGCGTGGTGGTCGCGTTTGCTCAGCCCACCCGGTCGGCCCTGCTGGCGGCCTCGGCCGAGCTGCGGCGTATCGACGGCGTCTTTGACGCGCACCCCAACTTCATTCGCATCAAAGAGCGGCGCAAGACCACCAACGATCCGTTGTTGGGGGAGCAGTGGTACCTGAGCCACATCGGGACGCTGTCGGCGTGGAATCAGACGATGGGCAGCCCGGACGTGATCGTGGGCATCTACGACGACGGCTTTGACCTCAACCACGAGGATCTGTCGGGCGGCAACAAGATCCTGACCGAGGCGATGTACGACTTCGGCGCCAAGGACTCCATGCCGGACAACGGTGAGCATGGCACGGCGGTGGCGGGCATCGCGATCGCCACCGGCGACAACGGCAAGGGCGTCGCGGGCGTGTGTCCGAACTGTCGCTGGCTGCCGGCCAAAAACGGCTGGGCGGAGAGCGACGACGTGGCCGCGTTCAAGCACTTCGGCGACTGGGGCGCCCACGTGGTCAACAACAGCTGGGGCTACAACTACCCGTCCTCGTCGGTGCAAAACGCCATCTACAACGCGACCGTCCAAGGCCGCAACGGCCTGGGCACCATGATCGTGTTCGCGGCCGGCAACGACAGCGTGGACGTGGACAACATCCAGGACATCTCGGTGTCGCCGGGCGCGATCTGCGTGTCCTCGGTGGGCAGCAACGACTCCCTGCGCAGCTACAGCAACTACGGCAAGTCCGTCGACCTGGCCGCGCCCGCCGACTCTCAGTACACCACCGACAACAGCGGCGGCAGCGGCTACGACTGGGGTGACTACACGAGCAGCTTTGGCGGCACCAGCGGCGCGGCGCCCGTGGTCGCGGGCCTGGCCGGCCTGATCTGGAGCGTAAACCCGGACCTGACGGAAGAAGACGTACGCACGATCATGTACGACACGGCCAAGAACATCGGTGACGCCTATTACTACGGCAAAGGCCGCATCCAGGCCGCTGAAGCGGTCGCCATGGCTGCCGGCGTCGAGCCCGGCTCGCTGGAGGGCGATGACGAGCTTCCGCCCGCCGGCGGCGGTGGTGGCGGTGGTGGCGGCGGCGGCGGCGGCGGCGGTGGCGGCGGCGGCGGCGGCGGCGGCGGTACTGCCCCCGGGACCTGTTTTGCGGCCTGCGGCGGTCAAGGCTTCGGCGGCTGCTGGTGCGACGGCGAGTGCAGCAACTACGGTGACTGCTGTGCGGACGCCTGCACGCTCTGCGGTGTGAACTGCGGCGGTGGCGGCGGCGGCGGCGGTGGCGGCGGCGGCGAGCCTCCTCCCGAAGAGCCCCCACCCGGCGGTGGCGGTGGCGGTGGCGGTGGTGGGCAGGAGCCTCCCCCCAGCGGCGGCGACTACCCGGCCGGGTCCTGCGGCTTCTTCATGAGCTGCATGATCCCGTGCACCACCAGCACCTGCGTGGAGAGCTGCGGCGCCGACATCAACGAGGTCTCCATGGACAAAGTCGACGCGCTGATGGACTGTCTGCACCAGGCTGGCTGTCTGGGCGCGGGCGGTACGCAGGCCACCGTCGATCAGTGCGCGCAGCAATACTGCAAGGCGCTGTCGGACACCTGCTACGACGACAGCGGCGCCGAGTCCGGTCCGGACGAGCCCCCGCCGGGTGGTGATGTGCCCCCGCCGGGCGGTGACGATACCCCGCCTATCGGCGGCGAGCCTCCGCCGGGCCAGGGCGACGGCTCCGGCGGTGGCGCCAATCCGCCGAGCGGCGGCGATCAACCAGTCCCCATCGGCGGTGGCGGACCGGCACCCGAACCTGTTCCGTGGGACCCGGTCATACCGGCCTCGGACGGGGCAGCGGGCTGTTCGACGGCGGTCGCGGCCCCCACCGCGACGTCGTCGGGCCCTGCGCTGCTCCTCTTCCTTCTCCTCTTTGCGCTCTGCGCGATCCGAACGAGTCCATTTCCAGGCGGTAAATCCCCTGCGGCGTGACCTGTTCACCCTCCCAACTGGGTGAACGCCGCAACGAGCAACAGCAGCTTAGTTCCGCTATTGGACTTCGATGCACACCCGCGAGGGCGCCGCGGGTGGTGCATCCTCTCACTCAACCGTCGTAAGCTCCCCGTATGAGCATCGCCATATGTTTCGTCGCGCGTACAGGGATCGTTCTCGGCACCGACAGCCGCGTCACCACGCGCTTCAAGGAAGGATCCACGCGCGAGGACGCCTATCCCAAGCTGGTCCAGTTCGGCGACCTGCCCATCGCGCTGGCCATGGTCGGCACCGGCTCATACGGCGGCCGTGACTTTCGGGCCCTGCTGGCCGAGACCTGGCGCGCGCGCAAAGACGAGACCACGGTGGAGGCGGTCGCCGGCCTGTTCGCCACGGTGGGCGGGGAGATCGCGCGAGACGCCGGCGCCAAAGACTCCGACACGATGAATGTGCTGGTCGCCGGCTTCGCGCCGCGGGCGGCCTTTGGAGAGCTGTGGGAGGTGCCCCCGCCGGCCCGCCCCCGGCCCGGTGCAGCGGC
>CAZJHX010000135.1:4732-7308 GCA_964545715.1 uncultured Myxococcales bacterium | reverse complement strand
CCCCCCCACACTATTATTGGGGTGGGCGCGGGGTGCGCGCCGCGGGGGGCCTTTGGTGCGGTGTGGGAGGTCACGGTGCGGGCCGGCTGCGTGACCGTTCAAGCTCAAGAGACCCAGACCTTTGTGTGGCGTGGACAGACCGACGCCGTCAAGACGCTGTGGTGGGGCGCTGATATGCACGCGCTGCACCACGCCATGAGCGACAACGGAATCGACGGCCCGACGCGCGCCAAGGTGGTGGCGGAGCTCAAGCGGCGCGTCGCCTGGGGGCCCGAGCGCACGAACTGGGGCATGCCGCTGTCCAGCGCGACCGAGCTCGTACGATTTCAGCTGGAGACCCAGATTCAGGCCGAGCGCTTTCTACCAGGGCGCGGCACGTGCGGCGCGCCGACCCAGATCGTGGCGATCAACAACGCTGGACTGCGCTGGATCGACAGGCCTTTCCCAGACTACCTGTCGATCGCCGGAGTGGACACGCTCGACAGCTGACGGCGCGAGACCGCCAGCAGCAGCAGCAGCGCCAAAGCCGGCCAGCCCGACAGAGGCGTGCCGCTCGGGGCGGCCGTGCATGTGCCCGGATCGTCGGGGATCGGGACCGCCTCGCACAGCGCGTCCGCATTGCACACGTGGCTGTTGGGGCACGGCGTCTTCTCCTCGCACGCCCGCGTGCACGCCCCCGCCTCGCAGACTCCGTCCGGGCAGTCCGCGTCCGCCGTGCACTGTCCGCCGACCTCCGTGAGCATGCAGAAGCCCTCATCCGCGTCGCAGGTCCACCCGGCGGGGCAGGGCGCCAGCTCGTGACACTCCCGCGTGCACAGCTCGTCGTGGCACAGCGCGCTGTCGCAGTCGCCGTTGTTGTCGCAGGAGTCGCCGATCGGCTGCGGTACGCACGCGTCCGCCGCCTTGTCGCAGACGTAGGCCGCGGGGCAGCCGCTCGCGCACTTTCGTGAGCAGAAGGTGTCCTGATGGCAGAAGCCGCCGGGGCAGTCATCGTCCGCCGCGCAGGTCTCGCCGACGGTGCGACGGCACGTACGCGTTCGCCATCACGTCGGCCGATCAGGACGGTGCCGGATATTGGTCCAAGGAGGCCGCCGAGGGTGGCCCGCAGTTAATCCTGACGCCGGACCCCAACGGCGAGGCCTGCGGTGATCCGGAGCCGGACCCCGAGCCCCAGCCCGATCCAGGCCCGACCGACACGCCGGACGCAGGTGGTCCGGCCGAAGATGACCCCGGGCCGGCCGGCGCGGAGACGGCGGATGAGCCCGTACCCGACGCCGGTGGACGCATCCTGTTGCCGGGTGGTGATGCGGATGCCGGGCCGTCCGCGACACCTGCCGTACCCGCGACTGAGGGAGGCTGCTCGGCTGGGGGCACGGGCTCGTCCCTGCCCGTTGCCTGGCTGCTGCTGGTGCTCGTCGGAGTCCTGGCGCGGACGTCGCGCGCCGCCTCGCTGACCTGTATCGCCGTCATCGCACTGTCCGGCTGCGGCAGCCCTCCCACCGAGGCGCCGGCATGCCAGTGCGACGACGACAACCCGTGCACCATCGACGAGTGCAGCGCGGACGGCGTGTGCTCTCACGAAGCGGTCGACTGCTCCGCGCTGGACGGCGTGTGCGCCAGCGGCGTCTGCGATGCGGGTCACTGCACAGCCCTGCCGATCGAGCAAGGCGCGGCGTGCGACGATGACGGCAACGCCTGCAACGGGGTCAGTCACTGCTTTGACGGCGCTTGTGTGCTGGACGTGACCGCGGTGGACTGCGCCTCGTTGGACGCCGAGTGCCTGGTGGGCGTGTGTGACGCGGCCAGCGGGGAGTGCGTCTCGGAGGTGCGCAACGAGGGGGCCGTCTGCGCGGACGACGGCGACGCGTGCAATGGTGTCAGCCGCTGCGCGGGCGGCGCCTGTGCCGAGGACGCGGCGGCGGTCGACTGCACCGCGCTGGACACCGAGTGCGCCCAGGGCGTGTGTGATGCGGCATCCGGCGCGTGCAGCGCGCTGCCGATCAACGACGGCGTGGCGTGCGGCGACGACGGGGACGCGTGCAATGGGATCAGCCACTGCACCGGCGGCGAGTGTATGGCGGATGTGCCGGTGGTCGACTGCACCGCGCTGGACTCCGAGTGCACCCAAGGGGTGTGTGATGTGTCGACGGGGGAGTGCAGCGCGGAGCCGAACAACGACGGGACCGCGTGCAGTGACGACGCAAACGCGTGCAACGGTGTCAGTCATTGCGTTGAGGGGGCGTGCGTCGCGGATGTACTCACCGTGGATTGCACGGTGCTCGACACGGAGTGCTCGCAGGGCGTCTGTGATCCGCTGACCGGGCAGTGCGCCGCGGAGGCCATTAACACAGGCGCCAAGTGCGCGGATGACGGCGACGCCTGCAACGGCGTGAGCCACTGCGCGGACGGGGCGTGCGTGGCTGACGTGCCGGTGGTCGACTGCGCGTCGCTCGACGGCGAGTGCACCCAGGGGGTCTGTGATCCCGCGACGGGCCAGTGCGGGGCGCCGTCGGCCACCCCGCGGGCGGCCCCCGACCCCCCCGGCCACCCGAGGAACCCCGAAAGACCCGCAGCCC
>CAZJHX010000135.1:0-4722 GCA_964545715.1 uncultured Myxococcales bacterium | reverse complement strand
TTGTGCTCGTTGGGTGTTTTTTATCCGGTGTGGGGCGTGGGGGGGGCGTTGGGGTCAATGGGGGGGGCCAAGTGCGACGACGACGGCAACGCGTGCAACGGGATCAGCCACTGCTCGGACGGCGCATGCGTGGCGGATGTGCCTGCGGTGGACTGCGGCGCGCTGGACACGGAATGTGCGGCCGGCGCGTGCGATGCGGCAACGGGGCTGTGTAGCGCGCAGGCGGTCAACGCGGCTGCCGCGTGCGACGACGACGGCAACGCGTGTAACGGCGTGAGCCACTGTGCCGAGGGCCTCTGCGTGGCGGATGTGCCTGCGGTGGACTGCGGTGCGCTGGATACGGAATGTGCGGCCGGTGTGTGTGACGCGGGAACGGGACTGTGCAGCGCACAAGCGGTCAACACGGGTGCGGTCTGCACGGACGACAACGACGCATGCAACGGCGTGAGCCACTGTGCCGAGGGCGCCTGCGTGGCGGACACGCCGGTCGTGGACTGCTCCGGTCTCACGGACGCGTGCAGCGTGGGGGTGTGCGACGCCGGCACCGGCTCTTGCAGCGCCCAGGCCGCCAATGGTGGGGCGCTGTGTGCGGATGACGGCAATGCGTGCAATGGGGTGAGCCACTGCGCGGGCGGGACGTGCGTTCAGGACGTCACGCCGGTCGACTGCTCAGCGCTGGACGGCGAGTGCACCAGTGGGGTGTGCGACACGGCTGATGGCGCGTGCTCGGCCGAGTTTGCGAACACTGGCGGCCCCTGTGACGACGACTCAAACGCCTGCAACGGGGTGAGCCTGTGCATGTTTGGCGCCTGCGTGCAGGGCCAGGCGCCTGTCGACTGCAGCGCCTTGGACGCGGATTGCCTGGTCGGCGTGTGCGATCCCGCAGACGGCGCGTGTACCGCGCAGGCGGCGAACCCGGGCGCGGTATGTAGCGACGACGCCGACGCCTGCAACGGCATCAGTCACTGCGCGGACGGGTCCTGCGTGCAGAACGTACCTGTCGTGGACTGCAGCGCCTTGGACGAGGCATGCAAGACGGGCGTGTGCAACCCGGCGGACGGCTCCTGCGCCGCTCAGGCCGCCAATGGCGGGGCGGTGTGCGGCGACGACGGCGACGACTGCAACGGGGTCAGCCACTGCGCAGATGGCGCGTGCACGCAGGACGTCCAACCGGTCAGCTGCGCGCAGCTGGACGGGGAGTGTACGGCCGGGCAGTGCAACCCGGTGGACGGCTCTTGCGCCGCCGTCGCGGCCAACGCCGGCGCCGTGTGTGGAGACGACGGCAACGCGTGCAATGGGGTGAGCCACTGCAGCGACGGTGCGTGCGACCAGGACGTTGGGCCGGTCGACTGCTCGGCCACCGATGACGCCTGCAACGACGGCGTCTGCCAGCCCGCGACGGGGGCGTGCGAGCCGGCGCCCGTGCCTGACGGGACGCTGTGCCTGAACCCGGTGTATTGCGATGGCGCCGAGATCTGCAGCAAGGGTCAGTGCGCGGCGGGCGCGCCGGTTGTGTGTGACGACGGCGATCCGTGCACGGTGGACGCATGCGACCCAGCGGGCGATCAGTGCGTGTCATCGGAAAAGGCGTGTGATGCGGGACAAGTCTGTCTAGGCGAGGGCGTGTGCTCGGTGAGCTCGACCCTGAAGCCCACAGTGGCCAAGTCGGTCATCACGGCGGCGCTGGTCGCACTCACGGACGGCTTTGCGCCCGCCTGGTATCGCAGCATCTACAGCCAGGAGAGCGGGCTTGGGATCTCGGCGGCCAAATACGACGCCGCGGGCAAGCTGCTGATCGGCCCGACGCAGGTGACCGAGGGCAATACGATCATCGGCGGCAACTGCGCCGGGCTCACAGGCGGCGGCATGGCGTGCGCGTGGAGCCTGGGCTCGATCAACTACACGGTCGTGTCCCCTGAATTGGTGAGCGCGACCGGGGACCTGGAGGCCGACGACGCCTCTTCCCAGCGCCAGGTCGCGGCGGCCGGTTTGACCGGCGGCGGGTTTGTTCTGGCCTGGGATCGCGGCAGTCTGGGAGTCCATGCCCGCCTGTTCGAGGCGGACGGAACGCCGGTTGCAGCCGTGTTTGAGCTGGCCACCGATGTGGCGGATACACAGTTCGGCGTCGAGGCGGCGGCCACGTCCAATGGTGGCTTTGCGGTGGCGTGGTCCAGCGGCTCCATGGCGGACTATCCGTTCACGAGCTCGCCGTCGACGGGGACGGCGGACGGCAGCGGCTTCGGCGTCTATGCGCAGGCCTTTGACAAGAACGGGCAGGCGCTGACGAGCGCGATCCGCTTGAACGAGACCACGTACAACAACCAGCTGCTGGGCGCCCTGGTCGCGGGCACAGGGCGCATCGTGACGACGTATCGCAGTCCGGCGCCGTCGACCAACAAGATGCATAGCCGCACATTTAGCGAGGAGCTGGCGGCGCTGACGCCGGAGGGCGTCACCAAAAAGACGATCTGGGGCAGTCAATACACGGGCATACCCGTGATCTTTGCGCCCGACCGGCTGCGCATGATCATGAGCGTCAACCCGTCCGTCCACACCTGCCGCTTGAGCCCCAGCAGCATGGCCGGCGTCGGGTGCAAGACGCTGCCGCTGGGCTCGGGCAATCTGGCCTTTGGACAGATCTCGGGCAAGCGCGCTGTCGCGGTGTCCGATTCCGGCGACGGCATCTCGGCGGTGATCGTGGAGTGGTAGCGGCCGGCCGCTGCTGGCGGCGTTCAGTGCCCGGTTTGTGATATCGTTCGGGGCACGTTTTTCAACTTTGAGGTAGGCCTCATGACGAGGGTGGCTCGCGCCGTCTGCTTGGTGTGGGTAGGGCTTGTGCTGGCGCCGGCGACCGTCGCCGCGATGGGACCGGTCTCCGTTCAGATTCAACAGGATACGTGGCGCGCGCAGGACGTCGTGGACGGCAAGATCACCGTAACCGTCACCGTGGCGCATCAGGGGCCCGGGCCGTTGGAGAACGCGCTGCTGACCATCCCGGCGCCGGCGGCTACCCTGAGCGTGGACGTGGCTCCGCTGGCCGCTGAGGTTGGGGACGGCCTGGTCTTTGCGGTCGGGCGGCTCGTCGAGGGCGACTCGTTCACCGTCACCCTGACTGTGGTGGCCGAGGGCACGGGCAAGCTGCTGGACGGCCCGGTTGTGCACGCGTCGTTTGGGGGCGCGCGCGTGGAGCAGATCGGGCGGGACGTGGAGCTCTTCGGGCCCGAGCTGCCCGTGGAGTTTCTGGTGCCGACGCCGGACGCGGACAGCGCGGATCCGCCCGTGGTGCATCAGGCGGCGTCCCTGGGTGACGCGGCTGCGATCTTTTCGTGGGTTCAGCAGCACACCGACCATCAGGTGTACGCCGGGTCGCTGCACGGAGCGCGGGGTGCGCTGTACGGCGCGGGTGGCAACTCCGTAGACCGGACCAACCTGCTCATCGCCCTGCTGCGCGCTGCGGGGATACCCGCCGGATACCAGGTCGGCACGCTGACTGAGGCGCAGGCCAAGCAGCTGTATGCCGAGCTGTTTGTGCCCGATGCGTGGACCGATCGGGGAGGCACCGCGCTGTCCGTGGCCGACCTGCGCGCCTCGCCCGAGGACACGCTGCGCTGGCTGACCCCGGAGGCGACGGCGCTGCTGGGCAACACCAAGGCGGAGCGGCTGGCTGGGTTGGCCGCGCTGAGCGACGAGGCCTTAGAGGCGCTGGTGCTGGAGACGATCGACGGTGCATCCGCAGCGCAGCTTGCGGTGCTGCAGCAGCATGTGTGGGCTGAGGCGTGGATCGACGGCAAGTGGGTGCCGATGGACGCCAGCTTCAGGACGTCGTCAGTGGGCGATGTGATCGGGGCGTCGTCCGGTGATCTGGTGGCCGCCGTGCCCGAGACGCTGCGGCATCGGGTGGCGGTGCGGATCTTTCACGAGGAGTATCAGCCGGCCTGGGGCGCCGGGCTGGTCGAGGCCGAGCCGACCGTGCAGTGGGAGGCCGGCGCCGGGGACCTGGTCGGGCGGCTGGTCGTGCTGTTTCACACCGTGGAGCAGGTGCAGTCGGCGGGCATGTTCTTCTTCAGCCAGACCACCAGCTACACGCCGACCATCGAAGTGCGCGACATGGAGCGCAAGACCACGCAGACGGTCGCCAGCGACCAGTTTGAGGAGTTCATCAGCAACTTTGGCGGCACGCTGGCCAACTCCCATGTGACCGGCGTCTTCGGGCAGGTCGAGCTGCTGGCGCCGGGGCAGTCGGCGGGTGAGGGCATTCTGTTGACGCGTCCGGTGGCGGATCGGATCGGTTTTGCTACGCGCAACGGACCGGGCGGGACCATCAACGCGGACTTTGCGGCGACGGCGCTGGATATCGTCGATGTGACGACGCTGTTGATCAGCGCGGCGCACGTGCCGCCGCGGGTGACTCGTGAGTATCAGCAGGTGATGAGCGCTGTGAGCGCCGCCGCTGACGACCTGGCCGCGGAGACCTCGCTGCTGCCCGAGGAGGCGCCGCTGGAGTACGACGCGCTTCGTGTGATGCGCAACACGGCGGCCACGCTGACGGCGACTTTGGGGCTGCTCTATGAGTCCAACATGGGGTCGCGGGCGCGCATTCTGGCCCAGGCTCGGCGGCAGCGCCTGATGCCGCAGGCACCGCAGGTTGTGGGTGTGCGGGCGCATATCCCCCGAGCAACCGTGTATTTCCAGGACAGATCGCGGCGGCCCGAACAGGCGGGG
>CAZJHX010000134.1:0-30216 GCA_964545715.1 uncultured Myxococcales bacterium | reverse complement strand
CCCCCCCCCCCCTTGGGGTGGGCCGCCGGGCGCGGCTGGACGAGGGGGTCCCGTTGGTCCTCGGACGCAAGGGGACCTCCCTGGGTCCGGGCGCCCTGGAAGACAGCCGCCTCTCCCGCAGCCATGTCGAGATAGTCGCCGCCAAGGGCACCGTCCGGCTGCGCGACCTGGGCAGCCGCAACGGCACGTCCGTAAACGCGGTTCCGGTCACCGAGACCGAGCTGGTTCCCGGCGACATCATCGCCGCCGGCAGCTTGCTCTTTCTTTTGCACACCGCCCCCGAGGTCTACGAGCAGCCGCGCCACAACACGCTGGTCGGCCGCAGCCACGCCCTCGGACACGTCGTCGATCAGCTCAAACAGGTGGCCTCGCGCCCCACGACCGTGCTGCTGCTGGGCGAGACCGGCACAGGCAAAGAGGTCGTCGCCCGCGCCCTGCACGACGAGAGCCATCGCCCCGGCCGCTTCGTCGCCGTCAACTGCGGCAGCGTGGCTGACACCCTGCTGCAAAGCGAGCTCTTCGGACACGTACGCGGCGCCTTTACCGGCGCGCAGACCAACCGCAGCGGCCTGGTCGAAGAAGCCGCCGGCGGCACGCTCTTTCTCGATGAGATCGGTGACGCCTCGCCGTCCCTGCAGGCGGGCCTGCTCAGGCTGCTGCAAGAGAAGGTCTACCGCCCCGTCGGCGCCACGCGCACCCTGACCACGGATGCGCGAGTCGTGGCCGCCACCCACCGCAACCTCGCCGGCGCCGTCGCCACGGGCGCCTTTCGCGAGGATCTCTGGATGCGCCTCTCCCGCTGGGTCATCGAGGTGCCGTCCCTACACGACCGCACCGAGGACATTCCGCTGCTGGCCCACACCTTCGCCCAGCGCTATGCGGGCCGCCCGGTCACCCTGGACCGCTCACTGGTCTATCGCCTGATGTACCGCGCGTGGCCCGGCAACGTCCGCGAGCTCGACGGCTGTGTGGAGCGCATCGTCGTCTCGTCACCGCCCGACGCGGACCGCCTGACCGCCCCCGACTGGCTGCTCGCCGACAGCGCCGATCCACCCTCGCGCGTCCCGTCCGGCTCAGGCGGAATGAACGTTCATTCCGCCCCCGGCGGCCGGCGCAAGCGCCCGTCCGCGGACGAGCTGCGGCGGGTGTTGCTGGCGTGCGATGGAGAGGTCAAGGCCGCGGCCTCGCAGCTGGGAGTGACCCGCAAGACGGCTTATCGGTGGATGGAGAAAGCGGGGGTGGATATCGACGCCGTGCGGCAGGAGCTGGACGGCGCCTGAGCCCGCGTGGAGTGCGCGAGCCGTGTGGGGTTCCTACTCGGTGGGGAGGATGATCGGGGAGCCGTACTCGCGGGTGACCTCGAGGTACCAGCCGAAGTGCTCGCCCTTGCGGAAGAAGCCGCCGATCCAGTAGCTGCCGTCCTGGACGCTGCAGTTCTCCATGTAGTTGCAGTTGTCGCCGCCGCACGTGTATGTCTTGCCGTCGCGCTGCAGCTCGATGCCGGCGTCGGGCGCCGGGAAGTCGCCCTGCTCGGTGTCGTAGAGGAACTGGCCGGCGCCGCAGCTGTTGCAGCACATGTTCTCGGGGGAGCAGGCCATCTGCGTGCACATGGCGACGCTGGTCTGAATCCAGGCCTCCAGGCCCACGAAGCGGTTCTGGTAGTCCTCGGGGTTGGCCAGGAGCTCTTCGACGGTGGCGGAGGTGCCGCAGCTGCCGGGCATGTCGGCGATGAAGTTGGGGCCGATGCACTTGAAGTCGGGCGAGCAGTGGCTGATGTGCTGCGGGGGCGCGAAGCCGCCACAGTGACCGCCCTCAGGGGAGTACGGCTTGCACTGGGTGTTGTCGCAGTTCCAGTCCATGCAAGCGCAGAAGCCGGCCTCGCCGCAGTCCGCGTCCTCGGTGCACGACTCGGGGTTGACGGTGCAGGCGCCCTCGATGCACAGCAGGCCGGCGTCGCAGGCCTCGTCGCGGATGCACGGGGAGCCGGCCTTCTCGCGGTCCTCACAGGTGCTGAAGCTGACGTCGCAGGGCTCGGTGACACAGACGACGCCGTTGAACTTGCAGTACTGCTCCGGCGTGCACTGCTCGTCGACCTCACACGTGTTGTCGGGCTCGCAGCCGTCGGTGCAGACCGTCTCGAACTTGTAGGTCGCGGTCCAGGCCCACTGCGGACCGTAGACCACCATGTAGGTGCCGTCCTCGTCGGCGCGGTACTCGAACAGGTCCGAGTAGGAGTCGCCGTCCCGGTCCGTCTTACGCTTGACGACGGCCTTGTCGAACATCGGCTGACCCTCCTCCATGCGGTGGGACGGGCCGTACATGCGCACGTAGCCGTGCTCGGTTGCTTGCACGCGGACCTGAACGGTCTGGCCGGCGGTCATCTCCACGGTGTAGCCGTGGAACCAGTCGGGCCAGTCGATGGTGTCCTTGATGCCGTCCTCGAGGGTCAGCGCGCCTTTGATCGTGGTGAACCACTCGGTGACGGCGTCGGACTTGGCGCCGTCGATGGTGGCAACGTCGGGATCGGCCTCGGGCTTCGCGCCGCGGGGGTCGGTCGTGTCTGTGACGGAATCGGCGCAGGCAAAGGCCAGTGCGCCAAAGAGAGCGATGACCGAGAAGTGCTTGATCGTGGTTGTGAGCGTGGTCATTTTATTACCTCATTTCCTCTGGGGACTGGATGTCCCGCTTGAGGCCCGGCTCAGCAAGGGCTGTGCCAGTGAAACCGGGGGTCCATGGACCCCACCCTCGGATTTCATTAGGCTATGGGTATGAAGATCACAGCACTGCGCGTCCTTCTCGTGGCCGCGGTTGCCTTCGCCGGCACCGCCCAGGCACAGAACACGGTCACCAAATTGCGGGTGCAGGGCACGCTGTTGAGCGCCTCGGGAGAGGCGGTGGCCGACGGTCCCCACCTGGCCACGTTCACGTTCTGGGATGCTGAGGTCGACGGCAACATGCTGTGGGTCGAAAAGAGCGTGAAGGTCGTGACCAAGAACGGGGTCTTCGCCGCCTTTATCGGTGAGACCGCGCCCCTGAGCGCCGCGTTTTTCGGAGCCCATCCGGCGCTTTGGCTGGGTGTGACTGTCGGCGTCGACGACGAGCTGCCGCGCCAGCCGCTGACCCCCACCCCGCTGGCCAGCTGGTCCGCTCAGTGCGGGCAGGCGACCACCGCTACCGCTGCCTCGGGCCTGTCCTGCACCGGGTGTGTCGACAACACCGCTCTCGGCTTCACTTTTGTCGGGAAAGGCGCGACCACGGTGAGCTGGGACGCGGACAACGCGCAGTACGTGATCGAGACCATCGCCAGCAACCCGGTCGGCAAGTGTCCCGATGGAGAGGTGCTGGTCGGCCTCTCGGCTGCCGGGGACCTGGTGTGCAAGGCCATGACGATCCCGGTCGGCGCCTGCCCGGCCGGTCAGTACCTGGCGGGCTTCGGCGCGGGCGGTTCGTTGCAGTGCAAGCCGCTGTTCTATTGCGGCGACGGTATGGTGCAAAACCCCAACGAAGAGTGCGACGACGGCTCCGCCAACGCCAACGCGCCCAACGTCTGCCGCAGCGACTGCAAAGCGCCCAAGTGCGGCGACTCGATCAAGGACAACGAGCTGGGAGAGCAATGCGACGACGGCGCGCTGAACGCCGACCAGCCCGACACGTGCCGCCTCAACTGCAAGACGCCCAAGTGCAACGACAACATCGTCGACTCGGACGAGCAGTGCGACGACGGGGACAACAACGCCAACGCGGCCGACAAATGCCGTCTGAACTGCAAGAACCCGTTTTGCGGCGACCTGATCCAGGACTCCAACGAGGAGTGCGACGACGGTCCCGGCAACGGCAACAAGCCCGACGCCTGCCGTATCGACTGCAAGGCGCCCAAGTGCGGCGACGCGGTAAAGGACCCGGGCCTGGGTGAAGAGTGCGACAACGGCGTGGCCTTCAACGCCGACGCCCCCGACAAGTGCCGCTTGAACTGCAAGAACCCCAAGTGCGGCGACAACATCACCGACAGCGCCGAGGAGTGCGACGACGGCAGCGACAACGCCAATGCCAAGGACAAGTGCCGTGTGAACTGCAAGAACCCCAAGTGCGGTGACAACATCGTGGACACGGGTGAGTCCTGCGACGACGGCGGCAATACAAGCGGCGACGGGTGCAGCGCCACCTGCACGTCCGAGTCAAAGTGCGGCGCCTTCGACGGTGGCGAGAAGAAGAAGATCACTGTCGCGGAGCTGAACCAGTGCCTGGCTGCGCTGGGTGCCAACTGCACCAACGTGCAATACATCGAGGTCGCCTACGGCAAGACCGACTACCTGGATAAGATCTGCAAGGAGTTTGGATACAACGCCTACTCGGGCAATTTCGGCGGCGACACCTGCAGCGGCGGCTCCCCGCGCCAGTACCCTTCGCACTGCGGTCAGGGCTGGCTGGGCAGCTGCTGCAACAACGGCTGCGGAAACACGAACTACAGCGCGTTCTTCTGCAACTGAGCCTCAGCGTTCAGGCGCTTACGGATGACCGCCAGGCCGACGAGGCCGAGCGCGGCAAAGAACGCCAGCGCCGCGTTGCCGGTCGCCGGACCCCGAACCATGGTGCAGCCGTTCACACAGCCGGTGCCGCAGTAGTTGTCCCACGCGTTTTCGAAGGCCTGGAACTCGAAGTGCTCGTCCGCGGTCGACGCGCTGGAGTTGCCCGCCATGTCAAAGACCCGGACGGCAACCGTATGCGTGATCCCGGGCGTCGCCTCCGGGAACGAGTTCAAGCACTGTGTCTCCTCGGCGCGACCGAGATGCACGTCGCAGTTCAGCTTGCCGTCGACGCGCTGGCAGCGGGTGGTGGTGCCCCACTGCTCATCGCCGGTGGGGCGCAGCACCGTCGTCGGGCCATCAGCGCCCTCGATCGTCAGCTCCATCAGCAGCGGCTGCATGTCCGAGTCCTCCATGCCGGCCACGTTGACGGTTGTGCGCACGTTGTCCGAGCAGATCGTCAAGTGGTCCGTCGCGATGGACGCGCCTGAGAGGGCCGGCGCATCATCGTCCGTCAGATGGCCCACCGTAAACGACAGGGAGAAGTTGCCCGACCGCACATCGATCATGGCCCCCGGGATAAGCGGCTGCGCGGGCGTCAGCGCCACCACGCCGTCGCCGATATGCTCCACCTGAAACGACACCGCAACAGCCTCGCCAAAGCCGGTGAATTCGCCGGCCTCGCTCTGCTTCATTGTGATGGTGTCTGCATCGACTGCCCACCGGAGCACGATTCGCGCATTGGGCGGTACCTGCTGAGCGTCCTGCGTCGGGATTGACCACTCGACATTGGGCGACATGCAGTTGCACGCCAGTCCGGCGGCCATTGCGGCGCTCGGTGCGGCGAGTGTTGCGGCGAAGAGGGTGACCAGAAGCCAAGGTGTGTCGAAGCGTGTGGTTTTCATTGAATGTTCTCCTTCCATGTTCGTGACCCGAGCCCACACTGTGCACGGACCGTGCCGTTCCAAAACCCTCCTATATCGAACTCACTCCCGCGGCCAGGCTGTACGCGGCGCTCCAGTACACTCCGGCCGCCAGAATCAGCGCCGCCGTTGCCATCGCCGCGTGCGTTTGGGCCCGCTCGCCCAGCGCGCGCTGGATGCCGATTAACAGCGCCAGCGTCACCGCGATGATCCCAAGCTGCGCCACCTCCACCCCGATGTTGAACCCCAGCAGTGCGGAGACGAGATCCGCGCCCTGCAGCGACTCGGTGAACGCCCCGGCAAACGCCAGCCCGTGAACCAGCCCAAACAACAGCCCCAGCAGGGGGCGTAGTCGCAGCGATGGTGTCTCGGACCGCCGCGCGAGCCACAAGTGAGACGTGGTGAACAATAGTGATCCCGCCACCACTGAGAGCGGGATCGTCCCAATCGCGGCAACCCCGGCGTGCAAGGCGGCGTTGGCCAAGGCGCACACCCGCGCCGTACCCCAGTGGGCAAAGCAGTCCAGCGCCGCATACGCCACCGACAAGCCGACCACCACCTCGACCACCTCTGCCCGCGGCTGCACCCACCCGAGCGCCGCCAGCGCCAACGTCACGCTGTGGCCGGCCGTAAAGCCCGTGGCGATCAGCGCCGCGCGCCCCAGCCCGCCGCCCAACAACATCAGCGCGATGACAAACGCGATGTGGTCGGCCCCGTGGGCCACATGGCGCGCTCCTGCGACGACAAACGACCCGAACCGCCCGGGCGCCGCGTCCACGAGACTGAGATCCACCCGGCGTCGGTCTGCGCTCAGAATCGCCTGAGAGGTTCCGCCCTCGACGGCCCAGTGCGCCACATGGAGGTGGTTTGGCGCGCGATCAAAGAAGAGATCACATGCGACGCCTGGGCGCGGCGGCCGACTACACGTCAGCGTCCACCGCACCGTCAGCCGTCCACGCGCCCCCGCACGCACGGACGCCGGGCGGTCCGGCACACAAGCAGCGTCCTCGTCCAGGGGCCGCAGCGCTGTCGGCACGGACTTCGAGAGCGCGCGTCGCAGCTGTGGATCCGCGATGGCTGCCTGCGCGCTCAGACCGTTCAGGGACGGCCGTGTCCGGGCGAGCTCGAGCAATGGGATCTCGGCCCGGACCGTCAGCACGTGCCCAGCCACGCGCCAGGACGACGTGCTGCGCGACAGCGTGTGAGCCGTAGCCAGCGCGGGCGCCATCACAAGCGCGCAAAGCAGAGCGGCTCGGGTCATCTGGCGCTGTCGTCTCGCGCCGCCCGCAGCCAGCGCTTGGGGATTGGCCGGTCGGAGCGCAGCAGATCCTCGTTGATCGTGACGCCCCCGCGGCTGCGCAGCTGCGCCACGGCCTCGTCGACCCGCTTTCGGCGCCGCTCCTGCAGCACGAGCGCGCGGACACCGTCTCGTACGCTCTTCAATGGTGGTCGCTCCGCTTTGGCGATCTCCCGCAGCCGCACCACGTAAAAGCCGCCGGACGCCTTCAACGGCTCGCTTACGTCGCCGATCTCCAGATCCATGGCGGCGCGCGCCGCGGTTGGGCCCAGATAGGTCCGAAGCACACTGGCCTGCACAAGCCCGGTCGGCACTGGCGCGACCGGCTTATCAGCGGTCCCGGCCACCAATTGCAGCGACGCGCCCGCTCGCATCGCCGCGGCTGCCACCGTCGCGCGGCCGCGTCCACGAGGACCCTTGAAAAACGCCGCCTCTACCCGGTACGTGTGGCGCCCGCCGAACTGTTGGGGGTTCGCCGCGTACCAGGCCGCCAGCTCGTCGTCGGTCGGGTCCGGCACATCCGCGCCCATCGCATCGATCACATCCGTCAGCAGCCGTCGCCGTGACAGAGCGGCCACCCGAGGTAGATCAAGCTCCAGCGCGCGCGCCAGCAGCAACTCTTCTGCGATTAGATCGTCCAGGACCCGCCGTCGCAGCGCCGCATCGGGCGCAGGTCCTTTTGTGCGCACTACAAGCAAGGCCAGCGCCTGGTGGTAGCGATCTGCGGTGATCGTGACGTCGCCGACCACCGCCGCCACGTCGTCGTCCGAGGTGGTCGGTGTCGCAGACGGCCCTTGGATCAGCCCCCATAGGACCAGCGCGACGCCGCCGACCAGGCCGGCCCACAGCCAGCGGTCGGAGAGGGTTTTGGTCACGGCTTCGGGGCCAGATAGATCGGGGACGACCAGGCGCGCTCTTCGGCCTTGGTCAGGCACGTGTCCGAGCCCTTGTCGTATCCGACCGGGCACAGGCTGACCGACGTGCAGCGGCCCTGCTCGTCGCGCTCGCACCGCACGCCTCCGGCGTTGAACTGGTCGGTCGCCTCCTGAAAGACGCGCGCGTAGTAGACCGCCGGCCTCCCGCCCGCCGCGTAGTCCTCGTCGGTGAACGTAGCCGTGCACCCCTCGGGTCCGCTGGTGCACTCATGCACGCGCCACGGGTCGGTGATGAGCCCGTCCAGCGCCTCGTCGGCAGACGTCTGCGGCGTGATCTTCACGACTTCGATGCGCGTGATCCGGTGGCGCTCGTCGGTCGGGTTGTAGCACTCGCCGAAGCACGCCTCCTCGATGAAGCCCGCCGGCGCGCGGTCCTTTGTCGCTTGCGCGCACCCCGGGGCCTGCTTCCAGGAGCCCACCGCGCGCACCTCGAACGTCGGCGCCTCGTCGCGCTTGACCTGACTGCCCATGACGGTGCGCACGTTGCCGTCCAGCAGGTCGAACCACAGCAGAATCCGCTCGCCGCTGGTCGCGTACACCTCGCGTCGCTTCAGCGCGTCCCAGATCGCGCCCCGGTTGCGTCCCAACGAGTGGACAGCGACCAACCCGCCGGAGAAGAAGTAGCTCTGTTGGCGCTCCCACTCGGGGAAGAGCAGGGGCCCGCCAAAGGCCACCAGGTCATCGAAGTCAGGGTTGGCGGCGCCGGCCGCGTCGCTCATCTCGCGGCCCTCTTTGTAGCCGGCGCCCGGTCCGGCGCGGTGTGAGTCCGTCGACCCGATGAGGCCAAACGTATAGCGCCAGGGCACCGCGTCGTCGAAGTTGGTCATCGCCAGCGCCGCCTGCGCGGTAAAGCCCGGGCGGTGGTTGAACGCGGGCTCGTAGCAGTCTGAGCACTGCCCGCAATCCAGCCAGTCCGCGGGCGTCGCGTAATTCAGGGTGGACGCCCCGGTCAGCTCCGCGTCAACGTACTCCTGCCGCGCCGTCTTCACCCGCTGCAGGCACGCCTCACTCGTCGCGTCATCCGCGCACAGCGGGTCCTTCTCCGCCGCGATCTCCCCCGCGCGCCAGCAGCAGGGCAGAAAGCCGTCGCTGGGCGCCGGGCACGTGCGCGTCCCGTCAGCCGCTTCGTCCACCGCGCGCCACGGCCGGTACTGCTCCATGTTGCCGTGCCCGGAGTACACCTCGACCAGGCGCTCGTAGTCGGGCCGGTGCTGCAGTAGGTTCATCTGCGGCTTCCAGCTCGCCAGCAGCGGGTGGTGCGCCCCCCACGTGGTGCCGTGCGGAATCACCAGCGTCTCGAAGCCCCACTGGTCCAGCTTCTCGTACAGCTCTGCCGGATCGTCCGCCAGCTCTGCGCAATCGGTGGGCAGCGACCGGGTGTCCACCCCCTTCTCACACAACTCGGCCGTGGTCCCCTTGTCGATCAGCTCGCCCAGCTCGGTGTAGAAGTCCTCGTTGTCCGGATCCACGGCGACAGCCAGGTCGTCCAGGCTCTGCAGCAGCACCGGTCCAAACGTGCCCGCCGTCCGTCCCGCCGCCACAGGCCGCGTCGGAGTGTCCGAGTCGGCGGTATCGCGCAGCAGCACGTTCTTGTGCCCCCAATCCGTGGCCACCGTCTCGCCGACCTGGGTCCACTCCCACCCCAAAAAGGACACCATGCCCGCGTTCGGCTCATCGCCGCCCTCCAGGTCGTTGCAGGTCCGAATGGCCTCCCGCGTGGTCTGCCACAGCTCGGGCGCCCCGAGCTCGGGATGGTCGTTGATGCTCCAAAAGTCCAGCTGCGAGCAGAACCGCGCAAAATCACAGCGCACCGCGGGCCCGGACCAACCGCGCCCGCTCAGAATCGGTGAGTTGAGAATCATGGCGTCCAGCGAGTGCGTGCTGTGCACGTGCAGGTCGCCAAACAGGATCTGCGGCGTCTCATCCACCGGCGCCACCGTGTCGGTGCTGCTTTCGGCGTCCGGGACCGGCGCCGGCGGCGGCTCCTCAACCGGGTCCGACGAGCAGCCGATCCCGCCCACCACGAATGCCATTGATGCCCACAGTCTCAGCTTCTGATGCACACATGGATTCATATCACGATGCAATTGGTGTAGGTACTTGGCGCCATGCCAGAAATCATCATGAACTTCGTCAACCTCGGGAAAGTGCTGCCCAACGATAAGCAGCTGCTCGAGGGGATCTATCTGAGCTTCTACGACGGCGCCAAGATCGGCGTGTTGGGCGCCAACGGTGCCGGCAAGTCGACGTTGTTGAAGATCATCGCGGGGATCGACACCGACTACCAGGGCGAGGTCATTCGTCGCGACGGCGTTACCGTCGGGTACCTGTCGCAGGAGCCGGAGCTGGACGCCACGATGGATGTTCGGGGCAACGTCGAGGAGGGGCTGCGTCCGATCAAGGACATGCTGGCTCAGTACGACGACCTGAACATGAAGATGTGCGAGCCGATGGACGACGACGCCATGCAAAAGGTCATGGATGAGGCGGCGCGCGTCCAGGACGCCATCGAGGCGGCGGATGCCTGGGACCTGGACTCGCGCGTGGAGCAGGCGATGGATGCGCTGCGCTGTCCGCCCGGGGACCGGGACGTGACGACGCTGTCCGGTGGTGAGAAGCGTCGCGTGGCGCTGACGCGCTTGCTGCTGGAGAAGCCCGACATCCTGCTGCTGGACGAGCCCACAAACCACCTGGACGCCGAGTCCGTGGCTTGGCTGGAGCGGCACCTGCGCGACTACGAGGGCACCGTACTGGTCGTGACGCACGATCGCTACTTCCTGGACAACGTGACGCGCTGGATCCTGGAGATCGACCGCGGCAAGGGCATCCCATACGAGGGCGCCTACTCCGAGTGGCTGCAGCAGAAGCACGCGCGCATCAAGGGCGAGGAGCGGGCTGCCGCGCGCAAGAAGAAGGTGATCGAGCGCGAGCTGGAGTGGGTCCGCATGTCTCAGAAGGCGCGCCAGGCCAAGGGCAAGGCCCGGCTCAGCGCGTACGAGCAGCTGGTCTCCCAAGAAGAGGACCGCCGTGACCAGGCCGTGCAGATCGAGATCGCGCCCGGCCCGCGCCTGGGTCAGGTCGTCATCGAAGCCGACAAGCTCAGCAAGGGATTTGGCGACAAGCTGCTGTTCGACGACTTGTCGTTCATGTTGCCGCGCGCCGGGATCGTCGGCGTCGTCGGGGCCAACGGTGCGGGCAAGACCACCCTGCTCAAGATGATCGTGGACGCCGAGACGCCGGACAGCGGCACGCTCAAGATGGGCGAGACGGTCAAGGTCTCCTACGTCAATCAGGATCGCTCGACGCTGGACGACAGCAAGACGGTCTACCAGGAGATCAGCCAGGACCGCGACACCATCGAGATCGGCAAGCGCAGCATCAACAGCCGCGCCTACTGCGGCCTGTTCAACTTCAAGGGGCACACCCAGCAGCAGAAGGTCGGCGAGCTGTCAGGCGGCGAGCGCAACCGGGTGCACCTGGCCAAGCTGCTGATCGAGGGCGGCAACGTCATCATGCTCGATGAGCCCACCAACGATCTGGACGTCGAGACCCTCCGCGCGCTGGAGGACGCGATCCTGCGCTTCTCGGGCTGCATCGTCGTCGTGACGCATGATCGCTGGTTTTTGGACCGAATCGCCACCCACATTCTGGCGTTTGAGGGCGACAGCCAGGTCGTCTGGTTCGAGGGCAACTGGGAGGCCTACGAGGCCGACCGCAAGCTGCGATTGGGCGAGGACGCCCGGCCCAAACGCATCAAGTACCGGCCCCTGACTCGGTAGCTTGTCAACGTTGTAACGACACAGCTTTGACTCTTACGTTGTGTTGTAAATCTTGTAAACCTACGGAATTGTTAAGATTTATCGTAATGTTGATCTCTAGGCCATCGGGTCTCGCCGTCCGGGGGGGCGGAGACAACATATGCGTAAGGAACCGAAGCGGATCGCGCATTTGCGCTTTCTCGCGGACAAGGAGTACCTGGGAAGCCAGGGTCAATACTATGAGCTGTTGGGTGTAGACCCGGGCGCCGAGCTGAACGCTATCGAGCAGGCGTACGGCGCGCAGCTGCAGCGCATCAGCCGCGCCAAGCGGGAGCTGGGCGATCGGCCCGGCCTGGACGAGATGATCGATACCGTGCGGCGCCACCTGGCGTGCGCGCTGCTCATCATGGAGGACCCCATTCGGCGGTCCAACTTTGATGACGAGCTGTGGGTACGGCAAAAGAAATCGGGCAACCGCAGCGGCGTCGGTAGACGATTCAAGACCAGCGATGAGCTGATGGCGGCACGCGCTCACGTCAGAGGGTGCGCGCACTTCATGAAAGCTGAGTACGTCGTCGCAGAGTTGCTGTTTCAGCGCGCGATCAACCTGCAGCCGCGCAACCCGATGTACCACCTGGAGCTGGGGTGGACGATTCTGCAGAACACGAACCGGCCGACGAGCGACCGCCTGGCGAAGGCTTATGAGCATCTGGAGTTCGCCCGCGTTCACGCCGCCCATGAGCCGCGAGCGCGCTACTGCATGGCCATGTATTTCAAAGAAGATGGGGCTCGGCGATCCTGCCGGCGTGAGCTGGAGGCCGCGCTGCGGTGCGATCCCAACTTTGGTCCTGCCCGCAAGGAGCTCGACATCCTCAAGAAGGCGGTGCGCTCCGAGCGCAAGGGCAGCGGCGCGCTCAGCCGGCTGACCCGGGTCTTCAACAGAGACTGAGCCGCCTTTGAGGTAAGCTCGGCGCATGCTGAGAGAACCGCTTCTTCACTTTGCCGTGGCCGGCGCTGCGCTGTTCGCTTTGGACGCGTGGGTCTTCGACCGGCCCGACCCCAAGACCATCGACGTACCCGCCGCCACCGCTCAGCGGCTGGTGCAGCAACACGAGCGCCGCACGGGCTCGCCGCCGACCGCTGAGCAGCGCAAGGCGATC
Source organism: uncultured Myxococcales bacterium (assembly GCA_964545715.1). Taxonomy (GTDB): domain Bacteria; phylum Myxococcota_A; class UBA9042; genus CAZJHX01. Next base: position 17,620 of record CAZJHX010000134.1, on the reverse strand, counting down.
GTCGACCGATGGGTGGATGACGAGGTGCTGTATCGGGAGGCGCTGGCGCTCGGGCTGGATCAGAACGACCCGGTGATTCGCGGGAGACTCGTAGAGAAGATGCGGTTTTTGACGACAGCCGCCGCCCGCAACCAGGGGGCTGTCGAGCAGGGGTTCGACTATATCGGACGGTCTGGCGCTGCAGCCGCTCCCGCGGTCTCCTTTACGCATGTCTTCCTGGGGCCCGACGACCGGCGCGCCCACGACGTTCTGGCAGAGCTCAAAAGGGGGGCTGATCCCCAGTCGCTTGGCGCCCCATTCGCCCATCCGCCGACAGTGCTGTTGCGCAGCCTACGCTGGGTTGATACGCGCTTCGGAGGGGCGTTTTCGGCCGCGGTCGGACAGCTGACTGTGGGCCAGTGGAGCGGCCCCATTCGGTCCGCATACGGTCACCATCTGGTTCGGGTCGACGCAACGTCAGAAGTGCCGGGCGCCGAGCAGCGCCGCCGGCAGGCCGCCGAGCGGGACGTGGCTGATGCCCGTCGCAAGAGGGCCGAGCGGTCCGCTGTACAGGCGCTGCGACAGCGATACGTGGTGCGAGAGGAGCGATGATGACGCGCCGGTTACTGATAATCGCCGCGCTGATGCTGCCGCTCGGGGCGGGTGCGCACGACCTCAATATCGGCGTGCTCGAGGTGGCCGAAGCGGTCGACGGTACGCTGACCGTGACCAGCTGGACAGGACAGGGCGCCGCACCGACGGTCTCGGTAGACCACGCCGGCGTGCGTCTGAATCGCCTCAGCGACAAGACCGACGTGCTGGTGCGTATTCAGAGGCCCGACGGTGCGGAGCGCACTCAGTTGGTGCGAGGTCGCAATCCGGTGCTGGCGGTCCGAGCGCACGCCGGTGGCATGGTGCGGCTGGGGGCTGAGCATATGCTGTTTGGCTTGGACCACCTCCTCTTTGTCCTGGCGCTGGTGCTGCTGGTCACCGGCCTGCGGCGGCTCGTTTGGACCGCCACGGCGTTTACCGTCGGGCACAGCACGACCCTGGCGCTGGCGGTACTGGGGGTCGTTACGGTCTCGCCCGCGGTGGTGGAGGTGCTGATCGCGTTGAGCCTCGTCATCCTGGCGCGGGAGTTGATCGTCCAACGGCCAACGCTGGCGCGGCGACAGCCGGCATTGGTGGCGGGTGGGTTCGGGCTGCTCCACGGGCTCGGTTTCGCAGGAGCGCTCACCGAGCTCGGACTGCCGGCGGACGCGATCCCGTGGGCCCTTCTGCAGTTCAACGTCGGCGTGGAGCTCGGCCAGCTGCTCTTCATTGCGGCGCTCCTCGGCGCGCTCTGGCTCCTCCGCCGTCTATCAGAACGGAATGAACTTTCATTCCGTTTTCGCGGGGCGTCGCAGTCGCTCACTTTGGCCGCGTACGGGATCGGTAGTGTGGCCGCGGCCTGGACTCTGCAGCGCGTGATGGCGCTGGCCCTGGTGGCGCTGGTTATCGGTGGCTGCAAAGACGACGAACCGCCCGTCGATGTGCCGCCGGTGGTGCCGGATCCGCCGGCGACGACGGTGGATTACACCGAGGATCGGGAGCCCTGCGCCGACCGAAACCCACTGCGCAACGTGTACTTTGGCGACACGCACATCCATACGGCCCTCAGCTTTGACGCGTACGTGCATCAGACGCGCATGGGCCCGGGCGGCGCGTATCGGTTCGCGCGCGGTGAAGAGGTGCTGCTGCCGCCGCTGGACGCGGAGGGCAACGGCACGCGGCCCATCAAGCTGGAGCGTCCGCTGGACTTCGCGGCGGTCACCGACCACGCCGAGTTTCTGGCAGAGGTGAAGGTGTGCATCACGCCGGGATCCAAGGCGTACGATGCCCAGCTGTGCCAGGACTATCGCGAGGGTGGCCAGGCCAGCTATGCGGCGCTGGGCATCGCACTCACCGACCCCAAGCCCAAGAAGTCCGAGGCGATTTGCGGCGCCGGAGCGGCGGACTGCGTCGCGGAGGCCGCCGGCGTGTGGGGCGACATTCAGGCGGCGGCTGAGCAGCATTATGATCGGACCGCAGCGTGCGAGTTCACGACCTTTATCGCGTACGAGTACTCGGGCTCGACCAACCTGAGCAACCTGCATCGGAACGTCATCTTCCGCAACGAGAAGGTGCCCCCACCCGTGACGTATTTTGAGGAGCCGACCCCGCACGGGCTGTGGGCGGCGTTGAGGACCACATGCCTGGATGCGGGCACCGGCTGCGACGTCCTTGCCATCCCGCACAACCCGAACTGGAGCAACGGCAACATGTTCGCCGTGGAGTATCCGGGCGCGGCCGACGCGGACGCTGAGCGGGACGCGGCGCTGGCCCGGGTGGCGATCGAGCCGCTGGTGGAGATCTACCAGCACAAGGGCGACTCCGAGTGTCGCGGCGGCTTTGACAGCGTGCTCGGCGAACCCGACGAGCTGTGTGACTTTGAGAAGCTGCGGCCGCCCGGGGACCCGATCTGCGAGGAGGGCGAGAAGGGCGCCGGCGCCATGCTGAACCAGGGCTGCATCTCGCGGCTGGACTTTGTGCGCGAGGTGCTCAAAGAGGGGCTGGCGGAGCAGGCGCGGATCGGCGGCAACCCGTTCAAGCTGGGCATCATCGCTGCCACGGACAGCCACGCCGCGATCCCCGGTCACGTCAGCGAGCAGAACTTCAAGGGCCACCTGAGCGCCAACGACGACGAGCCCGAGGAGGCCCTGAAGCGTAGCGCGCTGACGCCGGGTGGGATCATCGATGGCCCTGGTGGGCTCGCGGCGGTGTGGGCGCTGGAGAACTCTCGCGACGCGATCTTCGAGGCCATGCGCCGCAAGGAGACCTACGGCACCAGCGGGCCGCGCATCGTGCTGCGCTTTTTTGGAGGCTGGGACTACCCGGCCGAGCTGTGCCGGGACCCGGCGCTGCTGGAGATCGGCTTTGATCGTGGCGTGCCGATGGGCGGCGATCTGCCCGCGCCGCCCGACGGGGTGACCGCTCCCTCGTTTGTAGTCAGTGCGCTGCGTGACCCGTCCGACTCGGCGACGCAGCTGCAGCGCGTCCAGATCATCAAAGGCTGGCTGGCCGCGGACGGCAAGACGCACGAGAAGGTGTTCGATGTGGCCGGCGATGCGGACAACGGCGCGTCGGTTGACACGACGACGTGTGCGCGCAGCGGCCCCGGCGATGATGCGCTGTGCGCCGTTTGGACCGACCCGGACTTCGATCCGGCCCAGAACGCGATGTACTACGCGCGGGTGGTGGAGAACCCGTCTTGTCGCTGGAGCACCTGGTGGTGCAACGGCATCGCGGGGGGCGCCAAACCGGACGTCTGTGATGATCCGGATGTCCCCAAAACCGTCCAGGAGCGTGCCTGGTCATCGCCTGTTTGGTGGACTGCGCTGTAATCGAAAAAACATCCTTGACACTGCAATGACCGGTTATAAGATTTGGTCACGATGGATGTCGTCAAACGAGAGTCGATTCTGGAGCACGCTGCCCGCGCCTTTGCGCGGCTGGGCTTCAAAAAGACGTCCATCGACCTGATCGCGCAGGCGGCAGGCGTCGCCAAGGGCACCATCTACCTGGCCTGTGAGAGCAAGGCCGACCTCTTTTATCAGTCAGTTCATCGTGAGCTGCGCGCGTGGCTTGCCGAGACCAGCCGGACGATCGATCCGCGCGAGCCGGCCGGCGAGCTGCTGCGGGCGACGAGCGCCGCCAGTATCGCGTTCTTAGAGGCGCGCCCGCTGGTGCGTGACCTGTTCTTCGGCCTGCACGCCGGGCAGATCCCTGCGTGGGCGGAGCGCTTTGAAGAGCTGCGCGACGTGGGCCAGCAGGCGATCGCGGAGATCATTCGCCTGGGACAGCGCCAGGGACGCTTTCGCGCGGACCTGGACGTCACCCTGGTGGCCGGCGCGCTCCAAGACATGCATATCGCCGGGTACATGTTCATGTGCCAGGCGGGCGCTGTGAGCCAAGAAGAGCTGCAGCAGCGCTTTGATGCGACATTTGACGTTGTTTTGAACGGACTACGGAAGCGGTAAGGGCGGGCCCAATAGCGCGCTCATTTTTTTTAACTGTGAATGACCAAAAAACGAAAATGGTCAATTGGTCAGAAATAGGAGATCCCAATGTTCGAGCACATCGATACCCAACTCACTGACAAGTTCATGGACCGCCTGCTGTCTACCAAAGCGGGGCGTGCCCACGTGCTGAACCAGGCCGCTGAGGCCGAGGACTCGGATGAAGGCGTGTTCTTCACCGAGCTGCTGAGCAAGGTTGATGATCCGCAGCTGCAGAAGATGATTCGGCGGCACGAGGCGGACGAGAAGCGCCATGCGGCGATGTTTCGTGAGGCGGTTGAGCGACAGGGGGTGACGCCGGGCCCTGTTCCCGAGAGCCTGCGCATGATCGACAACATCGACCGCGCGCTGGGCGGCTTTTTTGAGGAGCCCATCGTCGATGACGAGGGTGTGATGAACGCGTACCTGTTGCTGCAGGTCATCGAAGAGCGGGCGGCCACGCAGTTCGCGATGTTCGAGCCCGTGATGCGAAAATATGACCCCGAGAGCGCTGACGTGCTGGCCTCGATCGCCAAGGACGAGGAGCGCCACCTGAAGTACTGCCGCGCGATCTCGCGCCGCTACGCGCCGGACGAGAAGACCCGCGTGGCCCAGCTGCAGAAGTATCGCGAGGTGGAGGCGCGCGTGTTCGCGCAGAACAGCGCCACCAATCTGAACTACGCGCTGGACCACGGCCTTGTGAAGTCCGGGCGTCTGGAGCGGATGGGCTGGCGCCTGCTGGCCAAGGTGACGGTGGCGGGTGACCGCTTGGACAAGACGCCGTTCTGGAACGAGGCGGCGCGCCCCGAGACCGAGTGCTTCAAGCCCGACTCCGTGGCGGCCATCGTGGCCATGTCGCCGCATGCGGCCTGAGCGCGTACCATCGGCGGATGCTGGCTGACGACATCATTCGCGAACTGAATCTCTCCCCGCACCCCGAAGGTGGCTGGTTTCGCGAGACATGGCGCGCATCGTCCCCCCCAGGCGAGCGCGCCGGCGGAACCGCCATTTATTTTCTCTTGAAGGCCGGCGAGTCATCCGCCTGGCATCGCGTGGACGCCGCCGAGATGTGGCACTTTTACGCGGGCGATCCGCTTTTGCTGACGATCTCGGATACGGAGACGACGCCGCCACGGAGCGTGATTCTGGGTACGTCGCTGCAAGCGGGCGAGCGACCTCAGGTGCTGGTGCCCGCCAATTCGTGGCAGGCGGCGCGTCCGCTGGGGGACTTTACGCTTGTGGGCTGTACTGTCTCACCCGGCTTTGAGTTTGCGGGCTTCGAGATGGCTCCGGCCGGCTGGGCGCCCGGCTGAGAGCAGGCCGCGCTCCTCGAGGAAGCGAGTCATTCGGCGGTTGACGGCGTCCGGATACTCCACGGGGCAGAAGTGCGTGGCCCGCGGGATGACACACAGCTCAGCGTCGCGGATGCTGGACGCCATCACGGTGGAGCGGTGGGCCGGCGTGAAGCGGTCCTTCTGGCCGGCGATCACCAGCGTCGGCGCGGCGACGTGGCCCAGCAGGTCCATGGCGTCGTGTCGTGCCAGCTCGTCGAAGATAGTGGCGTACACGCCGAGATCGAGCGTGATCCACTCCATGGCCAGGTCGCGGAAGACGCGGCGATCCAGTGAGCGACTGGCGATGCCGGTGAGTTGGATGGCGCGCACGAAGCCGTCGATGATCGAGTCGCGTGTGACGTATGGGCGCAGCGCGATGGTGCGCGTCCAGTGGTCTTTTGCGAAGCGGCAGAGGCGTCCGATGCGGCTGTCGAAGAAGTCGGTGTTGAACGCGGTCTTGAACGGCGTGCCGGGCGTGCCGTTGAGCGCGATGATGGCCGCCGGTCGCACGTCGTGGCAGCGCAGGAGTTCGAAGTTGACCTGGACGCCCATGCTCCAGCCGACCAGGATGGGGTTCTGGACGCCGGTCGCCTCCAGCAGCATGCCGAGATCGGAGGCATGTTTGGCGATGGTGTAGTCCGCGTCTGTGGGGGCCGGCGCCGACTTATAGAGGCCGCGGTAGTCCCAACACAGGATGCGAAAGTGCGCTGAGAAGTGTCGGACGACGTGGCGCCAGGCGATGATGTTGCCGCCCAGGCCGTTGGACAGGATCAGCGGGGGGCCGTCGGGGTTGCCGCCTTCGTACACCGTCAATTCGGTGCCGTCGAAGGACGTCAGCGGATACGTCTTCATTCCCTGAAACTACAGGGTGAAACGTGTTCTAGTCAACAGAAATGAACGGTGGGTTCTCGGCGGCTAGAAGTAGTACCGCGCGCCGATCGTGAAGCGGTAGTTGCTGGAGCTGATGAAGTCGCCAAGCTCTGGGGCCGCCTCGCCGATGTCCTCGGGTACGGCCTCGCCGGTCTGGAGTGCCGCCTCGTATCGGGCGTACTCCTGGTCGACGAAGTCCTGAACCTGGGCTTCGATGGAGGCCGTGCCCGGGATGAGCATCAGGAACTCGATGCCGACGGTGATGTTCTTGGTGACCTCGACGTCCAGGCCGCCACCTGCGTGGTAGCTGTTGCTGGCGTCGGACACGCTGAAGACGGCGCCCAGGGAGTCGCCCTCGATGCCCGCTTTTGCGTAGGCGGAGACGACCGGGGTAGGCACGAAGTAGAGCAGGCCGCTGAAGCGCAGGTTGTTGGAGAAGACGACCTCGTTGCCGCCCTCGTGGGCGTCCGTCGGGCTGTAGGCCAGCTCGACGCCGAGAATCGACAGCGCTTTGACGCGAAGGCTCAGCTCGTGGGTGTACGCGGTGACCGCGTCGCCGCTGAGTTGTGAATGGCTGGAGACACCGAGGTTGGACCCGATTCCGGCGGTAATGCGGGAATCGCTGTCTGCGGACGCGGCAGACGTGGTGAGGGCGACGAGGAAGAAGGACATCACTGCCAGGACTTTGGTCGTTTGGTGGGTGGTGGTCATGGCGCGGGTACTCATCCTCGGTATTACTCCAGGGTCGCCGGTCATAGGTGCGAATGCCGTGCCAGCCGACGCCGATTTCGCCAATTCAAGCCGAGCTACGCCCTTTACGATGTATGCCCTTGGCCCGGCGGAAATGCTTTACGCCGTCCGGTTTTGAGATTGAACAGTTCACGACCCGGGAGTGGACGGTGTTGGTGGTATTGTTTCAGCCGTGCGCGCCTGCCTGCTGATCGTGTCGGTCGCCGCGCTGCTGGGCGCCTGTGGGGGCGGCAGCGGCCGGCACAGCACCTCGCCATCCGATCGCGTAACCGGCACACAGGGCTTCAACACCGGAGCAAACGACGACTCCGGATCGATTAACACTACAAAGGGGGGCCCGGAGGTTGACGCTGTAGGCTCATCAACCGGGGGCACGGGCGGCTTCGACCCCGACGGCACAGGCACCGGCGGCGACAACACCGGCGACGACAGCACCGGTGGCCCCAACACGGGCGACGACGGCACCGGCACCGGCGACCCCGAGAGCTGCGAGCCCGGCGCCACCGGCTGCGCCGGCGAGTGCTGCACTGCTGCGCAAACCTGCTTCGACTTTGGCTGCGCCACCGTCCTCGGGTTCTGCACGGAAGACGGCCAGTGCATCAACGACAGCTACTGCCAGCCCCTGGCCGGCGGCGACGGTGTCTGCCTTCCTTACGGCGAGGGCCCCGGTGCGCTGCAAAAGCTGGACTGCGACAAGGTCGTGCCGCCGGGCGTCTTCTTTCCGTCCGTCCAATGCGAGTGGCTGGCTCCACCGCCGGGCGACGCCCACCCCAACAACATCAACGTGCTGGGTACGCCCCTGGTCGCCAACTTCGGCTTTATCGGCCAGTCCACGCTGGGCGGCCAGATCGTGTTCGTCAGCTACGCGGGCACCGACGGCGGCTTCCCGTCCGGCAGCTGCTGCGGGATCATCCGCGTGCTCGACGGCAACGACTGCACGCAGCTTTATTCGCTGGGCGGTCACGCTGTCGTGGGCGGCAGCACGCCGGCCATCGGTGATCTGGATCTGGCGCCCGATCTGCGCCCGGAGATCGTGGCATTGGCGGAGGGAGGCGGGCTCGTCGCGTTTCGGTTCGACGAGATCCAGGGCGACTTCACCGTTCTGTGGCACTCCACCGAGCCGGACGGCGTGACCAAGGACACCTTTGGGGTGTCGGTCGGGCGCTGGAACGGCCCCGTGCTCGCGGACATCGCGTTTGATGCGCGCCCGGAGATCTTCTTTGACGGCGTGATCTACGACGCCGATGGGGTCAAGATCACTGCCGGTCTGGGCTGGGTGGGCTTTGCGCAAGGCGTCTTCCCGATCGTGGCGGACGTCGACATGGACGGCGACATCGAGGTGCTGATCGGCAACCGCGCCCACACCTTTGACGAGGCGACCAAGACACTGGCGGTGGAGGCGTACGCGGCGGCTACGTCGACGGGGGGGCACATCGCGGTCGCTGACTTCGGCGCGTTTGGCGTCGGGTTGCCGGCGGACGCCGCGGAGGTGGTCGTTGTCAGCGGCGGCGCGATGACGATCACGGACTTGACCGGCGCGGCCGTGTTTGGGCCGATCGCGCTCCCCGGTGGGGGCTCCGGCGGACCGCCAACCATCGCGGACTTCGACGGCGACGGGCAGCCGGAGGTCGCGGCCGCCGGGCTCGGCGCGTACACGGTGTTCGATATCGACTGCGTGGCCCCGCTACCGGACAAATGCAAGAGCGTCGGTGTGCTGTGGAGCCGCGTGTCGCAGGATAAGTCCAGCAGCGTGACCGGCTCCAGCGTGTTCGACTTCGAGGGCGACGGAACGGCCGAGGCCGTCTACGGCGACGAGTGCTTCACGCGCGTGTACTCCGGGGCCACGGGCGAGGTGGTCTCCAGCGGCCCGCGGTCGAGCTGCACGTGGCACGAGAATCCGATCGTGGCGGATGTGGACGGGGACTTTCGCAGCGAGATCGTCGTGGGCTCCAACACCAACTGCTCGATCGGCTGCCCCGAGCTGGATCCCATCTTTGATGGGCTGCGCTGCGACGGCGATGACGAGTGCCTGGCCGGCAACTGCGTGGCGGGCTTTTGTCGATGCACGAAAAACGCCTCCTGCCCGGCGGGCTACAAGTGCGCGGCCATGCTCCCCGCCACCGAGGACGGCCAGGGCAGCGTGTGCCGCGCGGCGCACAGCGGCAAGACGGGCGGCGTACGCGTCTTTCGTGATCTCAAGGACCGCTGGGTGCACTCCAGGCCGATCTGGAACCAGCACCCATACTCGATCACCCACGTCGACGAGTTCGGCCGCATCCCGGCCAAGGGAGAGGTGCCGCCCAACTGGGTGACGCCGGGCCTCAACAACTTTCGCCAGAACACCCAGGGAGAGGCGGCCGCCCTGGCCGCGCCGGATTTGACCGCCAAACCGGCTGGGGGCAAGGCGGTGACATGCAACGCGGACGGCACGCTGTCCGTCAAAGTGCTCGTGTGCAACCGCGGGGTCGTGACGGCGCCCCCCGGAGTGAGCGTGCAGGTCTACGCCGGGGCGCCGGACGACACGAGCGCGCCGGTGTGCGAGGCGGTCACCGATGCCAGTCTGGCCCCGAGCGGCTGCCACACGATGAATTGCACGGGGTCTGCCCAGGGTGCGCCGCCCAAGCTGTGGGTATCCGTGGACGGCAAGGCCTCGGGCACGGGGGAGTACCTGGAGTGCGTGGAGACCAACAACGTCGCGACGCTGGAGGTCACCTGCTTTTGAAGCGCTCCTCGATCATCAGGTGCAGCGCCGAGTAGAGGCGCGCTCGGTGCACGTCCGCGCCCCGAAAGACGTTGGGGCGATCCGCTGAGACCAGCAGAATCCCCGTGCGCGCGCCCAGGCTGATCGCCAACACGTCGTTGGGCGACTCCAGCGTGGTCGGCGGAAACGGCAGATACGGGCAATCGCCCTGCGAGGGGTCCGTGCCGACGTCGGGGATCCGCATCATGTCCTGCTGTTTGAAGGCGCACCCCACGACGCCCAGCACGTTGACGTCGTCGGTGCCGACAGGCAGCGATTTCCCGACCGAGTCCTCATCGTGGCCGAACTGCGCGACGACGGTGAGCGCCTCACCGGCCGGGTCCGCGATGGCGACGGCGCCCCGGATCATGTGCAGCGGATGACGCCGGTGCAGCTCGGTGACGAGCCGGCTCAACACCTCTCTGTGCAGCGTCGCCGGGTCCTCCTGCCTCGGCAGGTGTTTGAGAAACCGAGTCACCCACCTCTCCGTGGACCACCTCATGTCATCCCAGTCGCCGCCGCGATCCATGGCAAACCAGGTGCCTGCGGCGCCACCGGCCAGCCCGACGACCAGCGTCAGAGCCGCCAGCCACTGCGAACGCAGGGTGCCGGGTGCGAACGTCACGACGCAGCGCCGGCAGGGTGTAAGTGACTGTTTTTACACAAAACCATGGTTGGCCCGGACCTTGCTCAAGAGTGTGAGCAGCTAGGACAACACGAACCTACGGAGAAAGAAAATGACGCCGCACCTTCAGAGAATTCGCAAGTCGCGACGCGTTCGCCGGGCGCTGCCCAACATGCTGACGCTGGGCAACCTGGTCTTTGGTGTCATGGCGCTGGGCGTCATCGTTGACGGGGCCGCGATGTGGAAGGCGCTGGCGCTGCTCAGCCTGTCACTGGTCTGCGATCTGCTGGACGGCCGCATGGCGCGCCGGTTTGGGGCGGACGGCCCGATGGGTGCGCAGCTGGACTCCCTGGCGGATCTGATCTCGTTTGGTCTGGTGCCGGCCGCTGCCCTGTACACCTGGAGCCTGGCGGGGGCCGGCGCGTTGGGCATGATCGCCTGCTGTGCGTTGGTTGCTGCGGCTGCGTGGCGCCTGGCGCGCTTCAATGTGGCTGCGATGCTGCCCGCAAAGAAGACGGACGGTCCGGGCACGTTCACGGGCATCCCCGTCACGATCCCCGCCGCCATCATTCTGGGTGTCGCCGGCGGTGGGTTTGTTGTGCCGCAGACGGTGGTGGTCGTGGGCGCGCTGGTGCTGGCCGCGCTGATGGTCAGTACCCGGCCCTTCCGTAGCTTCAAGGAGAAGCCGCTGCCGTTCCTGGCGGTGCCGGCGGTGGCCTTGCTGGTGGCGGACATCATCGTTTTCAAGGGCCTGGCCGCGGGTCTCGGTGCCACGATGGCGATCGCGGGGCTGGTCTTCATCTGGGCCGGTATGCTTCAATCGCTGTCGAGGAGGCCCCTGGCAAGCTGAACACCAGAGCACCGCGATTTAGAGACCTGACACCCGAGCAGCGCCTGGCGTGGCTTGCGGATCGCGGGTTCATTACGGCCGAGGAGCTTGGCCCGCTGCTGAAGAGTGGGGGCCTTGACGCGCGCCGCGCCGATCGATTTGTCGAGCACGCGATCGGCACCTACTCCATGCCCGCCGGCGTCGCCCTCAATCTCATCGTGAACGGCAGAGAGCGCCTCGTACCGATGGTTATCGAGGAGCCGTCGGTAGTCGCGGCGCAATGCCACGTCGCCAAGCTGGTCGCCAGGGCTGACGGCTTCACCAGCACGACGACCGATCCGGTGATGATCGGTCAGGTGCAGCTGCTGGATGTCCCGGATCCTGAGGCGGCGACGGCGGCCATCGAGGCGGCTGAGCCGGAGCTGGGCGAGCTCACGCGCGGACTGCATCTGGGCCTGGACCAGGTCGGCGGCGGCTGGCGCGGGCTGGAGGTGCGTACAGTGACGCATCCTGACGGCGAGGTCTTCGTCGTTGTCCATCTGCATCTCGACGTGCGCGACGCGATGGGCGCCAACATGGTCAATACGGTGGCCGAGCTTCTGGCGCCGCGCCTGGCGGAGCTCTCAGGGGGGCGCGCCGGGCTGCGCATTCTGACCAATCTGGCTGATCGGCGTCTCGTGCGCACGACCTGTCGGATCCCGAGGCGCGTGTTGCCATGGCATGGCTTCAGCGCCGACGAGGTCGCGGAAGGGGTGGTCACCGCGTCCAGGTTTGCCGAGGCGGATCCCTACCGCGCCGCGACTCATAACAAAGGCATCATGAACGGCATCGACGCGCTGATGCTGGCCACCGGCAATGACTGGCGCGCCATCGAAGCCGGCGCACACGCCTGGGCCGCTCGCGACGGTGTATACCGCCCCCTGTCCCGCTTCTGGCGCGACGATGACGGCGCGCTGTGCGGTGAGCTGGAGATGCCGATGGCGGTCGGCATCGTCGGTGGCGCCACGATCAACCATCCGCTGGCGGCCGGGCTGCTCTCGATGATGGGCATCGACTCGGCCGCGGAGCTTGCGCAGATCGCGGGCGCGGTCGGATTGGCGCAGAATCTGGCGGCCATCAAGGCGCTGGGGACCGAGGGGATCCAGCGCGGTCATATGCGGCTGCACAAGCGGCGGCTTACTCGGTAGCGACCGCCGGCGCGAAGCTGATCCGGTCGATCAGGATCACGCTGTCGTGGCCCTGATCTCCGACGTCAGTGATGTGGATTTGCAGCGTGAACGGCGCTGTCAGCTCTTCTGACGTCAACTCAAAGGTCGTCGAGGTCTCGGTCCACTCGGTCATGTAGACCTTGTTTGGCTGGTCCACATCGATCAGATCCCCCTTCTGCAGCGGCGCCGCCTGTGAGCCGCAGTCGTTGCACGCGTCCTTCTGGCAGAGATCCTTGATCGCAAAGGACAACAGCGCATGCTCCTGGTCGCCCGCAGTCGCCGAGATGTTGACGGCGTCCTGGTACTTCGAGCCGCAGTAGCCGCTGAACTCGGCGGAGTAGAACTTCCAGCCGATGGTCGCCGTCCACGCGCCGGGCGCCAGGCAGTGCTGCAGGGTGGCCGTCGACGATGTCTTGTCGACCGATCCGGCGCCGGTGGTCAGCTTCAACATGTGGCCGCCGGTCACGGGCAGCGCGGACTGCAGCTGTGTGATCAGGGACGTGGCGCCCGCGGACGTCCAGCTGGCCAGGTTGCCGTCGCTGAAGTCGAGCTTGGCGCAGGCGGCGCCGCCGGTGCAAGCGTGGCACAGACCGCCGCACAGCGAGCCGATCGTGCACGAGAGGTCCTCAGAGCACTCCCCGCAGACGCCGCCGCACCCATCTTCGCCGCACTGCTTGCCGGCGCACTCGGGGACACAAGCGTCGGGCTCGACGCAGGCCCCGGCATTGCACACCTGGGCCTCATCGCAGCCGCCGCAGGAGCCGCCGCACCCGTCGTCACCACACCCGTCTTCGAGACAGACCGGCTCGCACTCCGCCACACAAGCGGTCCCGGACTGGCACGTCAGCCCGGCGTCACAGGTGCCGCAGCTGCCACCGCAGCCGTCGCTGCCGCACACCTTGCCCTGGCAGGCCAGCAGGCAGCTCAAGACGCACTGACCGTCCTGGCAGTCGATCCCCGGCGGGCAGGAGACCGGCGCCTGAAGCGCCGTGCCGGATTCATTGCAGCCGATCCAGGCGCTCTCGCCGTCGACGCAAAGGGCCAGGCCCGGCTCGCAGATGACGGGCAGGCAGGCGCCGTCGACGCAGGCCTCTTCGCCGCAGGGGACGGTGGATGAGAACCCGCTGCCCTCTGGGTTGCAGGTGACCACGGCGTTGTCCTGGCAAGTGATCACACCGGGCGCGCACACCTGGTCGAAGCACGCCGGGCCCTCGTCGCCCGCGCCGCAGTACTTGCCGGCGCCGCAGTCGGCCTGCTTTTTGGCCTCCGAGCCCTCCTCGTTGCAGCTGAAGATGGCGTTGCCGTCGCAGTAGGTCTGGCCCGGCGGACACTGGGTCGGCAGGCACTCGCCGCCCAGACAGAAGCCTTCGCCGCAGTTTGTGGTTTCGGCGACCGGGCCGGATCCGAAGGCGTCGCAGGCGCCGGCGGTTTTGATGTCGGGGCACAAGCCGGCGTTCGGCTGGCAGACCCACGGCGCGCAGGTGGCCGGGCCGTCCTCGGCGGTGAGGCAGAAGGTTCCCGCGTCGCAGGCGGCGGTCTCGGCCTCGGTGCCCAGGTCGTTGCAGGTGACGACGGCGCTCAGGGCCGCGTCGCAGGTCGCCGACGACGGGACACACAGCAGGTCTTTGCACTCGCCGCCGACGCACAGGTCATCCCCGCACGGCTGCGTGGTCACCGTCTCCAGCCCCGAGTCGGCGCACTGAATCGCGGTGTTCTCGTCGCAGTAGGCGGGGCCGGGTGTACAGATCCAGTCGACGCATGATGCTGTGCCGCCGCCCTCGGCGCAGGTCTGGGCCGCATCGCACGGCGTGGGCGGGTCGAAGCCGCTGCCCTGAGCGTTGCAGACCGCGATGGACTCCTTGGAGGCGCAGGTAGCGACGCCGGATGGGCAGCTGTCCAGCGTGCAGGCGCCCTCCGCGCAGTGGTAGACCGCAGGGCAGTCATCGTCCGATTCGCACGCCACGATGTCCGCGCACGCGTGGTTGCCGTCGCACACTTGACCGTCGCCGCAGTCGGTCGCGTCCACGCAATCCACGCAGTAGCCGGCGGATTTCAGGCAGACCAGCCCGTCGCAATCCTTGGAGCTCTTGCACTCGGGCGGCTCCACGCACTCGCCGCTCCAGCAGAGGCCGGGATCGCAGTCCTCGTCAGTCGCGCAGGCGCCTTCGCCGCACCAATAATCGAGGCACTGCTGCCCCGCGCTGCAATCGGAGTCAAAGAGGCAGTCCACGCACAGCGCGTTGAGCGGGTCGCAGAGCAGGCCGTACTCCTGGCAGTCCTTGTCGGAGTCGCAGGGCGCGTCCGTCGGGGGGCCGGTGTCGCCGGTGTCGGGGCCGGTGTCGGTGGTGTCGTCGCCCGTGTCGGTCGTGTCACCCGTGTCGGTCGTGTCCCCGGTGTCGTCGGTCGTGGCGGCGGTGGTGGTGGAGCCCGTGTCGTCGCCTGTGTCGGTCGTGTCGTCGGTTGCCGCTGTGGTGTCCCCGCTGGTCGTGGCGTCGCCCGTGTCCTCGCCGGACGTCTCCGCCCCCGTGTCGGACGTCTCGCCCGACGTGTCCTGAGAGTCGTCGCCGCCGCTTGAATCGCCTGTGGGGTCGCTACCGCATCCAAGGCCCGCTGAACTCACCACTGCCAAGCTCATCGTGATCGCTATCAGGCGCGTCATTGCTTTTCCTCCTGCCGTGACTGCCGATGGTACAACAAACTGCTACTCTCGTCGGGTGAGTGGTCCGACCCTCAGCGACGACGCCCGCACCCCGTCCGGCGCCCGGCGGGCCCGGCGACGCATGACAGGCCTGACGCTGGCCTACAGCGCCGGTACACGCCGAGCCGGCGAGCAAGTGACGCTGAAGCCGACCAAAGGCGCGCTGCTGGGCCGCGAAGAAGAGCTCTTCCCGAGCGGCCCGCTCGACGATCCGCGCATGAGCCGGCAGCACGCCGTATTTCAGCATCAGGCCCGCCGCTGGATGGTGAAGGACGCCGGCAGCAAGAACGGCACGTTTGTGAACGGTCGGCGAGTCGAAGAGCACGCGCTCGATTACGGCGATGTGGTCCTGACCGGAAACAGCATCGTCGTCTTTTGTGAGATCGCGGATCCAGGCTCCGTCGCCGCCGGGGCGCTGGTTGGGGTCTCGCAGCCGATGGTGCAGGCGCGCACCGCCCTGGAGCAGGTGGCCCGCACCGGGCACACCGTCTTGATCGTAGGCGACACCGGCACCGGCAAAGAGGTCGCCGCGCGCGAGCTTCATAAGCGCAGTCTGCGCACAGGTCCGATGGTGGCTGTAAACTGCGCCTCGCTGCGGGGCGAGCTGCTCGAGAGCGAGCTGTTCGGGCACGTCCGCGGCGCCTTTACGGGGGCCGATCGGGCCCAGGAGGGCCTGTTCCGACGCGCCGACGGCGGCACCCTCTTTCTGGACGAGATCGGTGAGCTGCCGGCCGAGGTTCAGGCGCGTCTGCTGCGCGCGCTGCAAGAGCACGTGGTTCGCCCGGTCGGTGGGACCCGCGAGGTACCGGTGGATACGCGCGTGGTCGCCGCGACCAACCGCGGTCTGGAGAGCTCGGTGCGCGACGGCGCCTTTCGCGCGGACCTCTATGCGCGCCTGGCGCGGTGGATCGTGCAGATGCCGGCCCTGCGTGCGCGGCCGGAGGATCTCGGCGTGCTGGTGCGTGCGCTGCTGGACCGGCAGGCGCCGGACCGCGACGTCGACGTGGACCTGATGGACGCCATCATGAATCACCGCTGGCCGCTCAACGTCCGCGGCTTGGACAACGTGCTGACGACGGCGCTCATCTCTCAGCCCGGGCAGTCTCCGCTGACTCTACAGCCCCAGGTCCAGCAGGTCCTTGATCGCGGACGCTCACTCGAGGACCCGGCGGAAGCCCCGGCAAGTCGGACGCCTGCGTCCGTGGAAGAGCTGCAGGCGCTGTTGACCACCCACAAGGGCCGCGTCTCAGCCGTCGCACGCGATCTTGGCGCCAGCCGCCAGCAGATCTACCGGCTGCTGGAGAAGCACGCGCTCAAGCCCGAGGACTATCGCTGATCAGCGCGTCGGCCGGCAGCGGCGGCGGCACCTCGCGTCCAGGCGTCGGCTGACTCCGCCCCGGCGCCGTCTGCGGCCGCTGATACTGGCTGCGCAGCCCCTGCCAGTTTTCGCCCAGCGTGCGCAACGGATCCGCGCTCGAGAGCATGCCGCCCATCGGAGCAAACGCCGCGGCCGCCTCAGCTGAGCGGTCCCCGTCGAGGCACATCAGAGTGACCGCCATGCGGCTGAGCATCATCCACCCTTCACGCTGCTGAAGCACCGCATGCCGCAGCTCGACGGCCTCCTCGGCGCGAAAGGCGTTCCACATCATCTCCGAAAACAGCTCCAGCGCCTGAGGACCGTGCTGGGCGGCCGCATACAGCAGCCCGTCGACCTGTCGGATAAACGCATACGCGTCGGTCCCGACCTGCTGGACGGTGTCCTCGGCAAGCGCGCGCAGCAGCTCCTCTTGACCGCCGGGGGTCTGTTCGGTGTCGATGCGCTCGCTGTACCGCCGCAGCCCCTGCTGCTGGTTCAGCGACAACTTCCGCGGCTCGCTCGCGACGGAATGAACGTTCATTCCACTTGTGGGGCGCTGCATGGCGCGGGGGGAGAGGGCGCCCCTGGCCTGGTCGTAGCCGAGCGCGCGGCAGGCTCCGAGGGAGGCGCCACGAGCCTGTGTGGGCGGGTCAAAGCGAGCGCGGTCGCGGGCGGTGAATGCGGGTTTGAGAACCTTCGGCATGGTGGTGCTCCTGTTTGCGGCGTGTTTGTCGGGGATGTCTCGCAACCGCTGTGCCAAGAGCAAAGGCCAGTGATTTCAGTGGGTTGGTTGGGCCGGTTGGTGCGCGGGGGCGGTCGGGGCTGCTCGGCGGACGTCCGCGGACGGGTTAACGGCCGCTTTTGTTGCATTGGATGCTGACCTTTCGGAGGGTATGCACAACAAGGGAGGTGTTCATCATGATGGCATCGGCATGGCGTGGTTTGGTGATTTTGGTGTGCGCGGCGGGTCTAGCGGCCTGCGGTGATGAGCCCGTGGAAGGCAGCGACGGGACCACGGCCACCGGCACCGGCGACGACGTCACCAGCACCGGCACCGCGGCGACCGGCACTGACGACACGACGGACACCGACGACACGACCCCCCTCGGTCAGGATAGTTGTCGGATTTATCGAAAGGGAGGAGCCCCATCATG
>CAZJHX010000133.1:0-30344 GCA_964545715.1 uncultured Myxococcales bacterium | reverse complement strand
GCGGGATGAGGTGCGCGACATCTTGATTAGGCAGATATTGGGCAGACTCCCCAGGGGCCGGCGGAGGGATGCGACAGGGCTGGTGCGCGCCGGCTCGGAGCGGATGGAGGGTGCCTCTAGAGCGAAGGCTGCAGCGACTGAATGCAGTCCAGCGGGTTGGTCAGCGGCACGCCGAAGGTGGTGCATACGTTGACCTTGTAGTCGTTGGAGACCGTCTCGCAGCCGCTCGTGGCCAGGGACAGGCTCGGGCAGATGCCGTCTCCGCAGAAGGTCGCCGTCACCGCGCCGCTCTTGGACACCATGGTCACGTCGCCCTCGACCGTGCATGTGTGCGGGCCGGTGCAGCCGATGAACGGCAGGCAGGTCTGGGCGATGGTCAGCCACAGCTTGGGCGGCGCGGCCTTGAAGGTGAAGTCGCCCTTCGCCGGCAGGCAGGTACCCACGTTCTCGTTGCCCAGGAAGTCGCCGTAGAAGCAGACCTCGTCGTCCTCGTACAGCCAGGAGCCTGACGTCAGCGTAAAGCCGCCCGGCAGCGTGATGTCTCCCTGGCCCTTGATGGTGGCGATCAGCTCGCCGGCCAGGTTGGAGACCGCGCTGGCCTGCATCTCCAGGTTCACCAGGCCCACCAGGTTGAACGTGGCGTCGCCGACAAAGGTGGTGCCCAGCTTGCTGCAGTACTGCGGGCCCGTCGTGGCGCAGTACGTGTACGTCATGCTGCCTTTGATGCTCAGCACCGGCTTGCCGATGTCGACCTTGACCGTGATCTGCATGTCGCCGGTCGGCTCGATGTTGATCTCGAAGTTGTCGCTGTCAAAGGGCGCCTGGGTCAGCTGACCGGCAAACTGCGCCGCCTTTGAGTTGCTTATCGTCGCCGCGCCCGCGCCCAGCTTCGCCAGGTCCAGCGGCAGGTTCGTCGGTCCACTGAACGCGTAGTCGCCGGCCTCGCTCACCACGGCCTGCAGCATGGCGCTCGGCTGCCCACCCACATCCATCTTGCCCGCCGCGCTGACGTGCGGATCGGCGTCGCCACCCAGCACTTTGACCTCCAGCCCGCCGCCCGTCAGCGGGTGGTCGCCGTCGGGACCAACCTCGAGATCCGTCAGGCCAAACAGCGTATACGGCTCGATCTCACCCTCTGAGGCCGTCAGCGTCTGCGAGGCCACGTCCGCGGCGCCGCCCAGACCGCTCAGGGTGGGCTCCACCAACTCGATGCTCTCCCCGATGACCACCGATCCGGCCGCCTCGACCGACCCGTTCAGCTCCTGCGCAAAGTCGCCGGCAAACTCGTAGCCCGCGATGCCCGGCTCAAACTCGGCCACGACCTCGGGTGTGCCCACGCCGACATCCGCCAGCCCGCTGGCCGCGATGCCCGTCTCGCTGTCCACGACGACCGCCGCGTCATCCAACTCCAGCTCCGCCGGGTGCAGGTCGGCGGGGCCCGTCAAGTGGTACTGGTACTCCTCGTCGTAAGAGAGATCGCCGCTGGCCGTCCCCGCGATCTCCGCCGCCGGCTCGTCCGGGTTCAGCGCCACCTGCAGCTCGCCGCCGTTGGGACCGACCGACACGGTGGTATCCAGCGCGATGTCCGGGTTGTAGTCGCTGTCCGTCGTCCCCGACAGCGAGAAGTCGGAGTCGCTGTTGTACGGGCCGCTGATCGCGCCGTCGAAGAGGTCGTCCTCCGGCAGCTGGCCCGACATCACAACCCCATCCTCAGACAAGGCCGCGGTCACATCCGTCGCCGGCAGCCCGCTCAGATCGCCCGCCTGCGGCTCCCCCGCAAACAGATAGCTGCCGTCGTCCGCGATGTCCGTGCTCAACTCAAACTCAAACTCCAGCGCGTCCAACGTCCCGGCCGCCGTCACCTCGGTCTCGCCCTTGCCGTCGTAGTGCAGGTTCAAGGTCCCGTCGTCGAGCGGGTGCGGACTGTCCGCAGGGCCCGGCGCCAGCGCCGCATCACCACCCAGGCTGAAGTCCTGGACCGCCCCGTCCGCCAGCGGCAGCGACGCCTCGGCGATCGACGCCGTTCCGCCAAGCGCCGTCAGCTCCACGTCGTTGAGGTCCAGCCCGTCGGCATCCAGACTAACGCTGCCCTCGATCTCGACCGCACCGGACTTCAGCGTCGCCTCGATGTCACCCGAGAACACCAGCGCGTCGCCGTCCTGCTCCGCTTTTGCCGAGACGACCGGCTCCGAAAAGCCCACGTCCGCGGTCCCCGAGAACACCAGGCCGGCCCCCGGAGACAGCGAGCCCACCGCATCGATCAGCTCCAGGCCGCCGAGCGAGGCATCCACATCGCCCGACACGTCATAGACAAAGGCGCCGTCCGCGTACGTGAGCTCGCCCGAGAGCAGCCCGCTGACCGGCATCGGCTTGTCGCCCGCCACGTTGATGCCCACGTCCAGATGCCCGCCGTCGGGCGCGATCTTCACCTTGGTCTCCAGCGCCACGTCCACGCCGTAGTCCACCTCGGCGGCGCCCTCCAGCTCAAAGTCCTCATCGGACGCCCACGAGCCCTTGATCTCGCCGTCGAACACGTCCTCCGCCACGGTGACCGTGCCCGTGATGACCGCGCCGTAGCCGTCGATCTCCGCCGTGATCCCGGTGGCCGGCAGCCCTTTGAGCAGGCCGGTTTGCGGCGCGCCCTCGAACAGGAATCCGCCGTCCCCGATGATCTCCGTAGCCAGGTCAAACGCCAGGCCCAGCGCCGTCAGCGTGCCGTCCGCGGTGATCGTGATGTCGTCGTCCGCCTTGTAGTCATAGGTCAGCGCGCCATCGGTCAGCAGGACGGTCCCTTCGGCGCCCGGCACGTTGAAGTCTGTGCCGCCCGTCAGCTGGTACGCGCTGATCGCGCCCGCCGTGCTCGTCAACCCCGCGTTCACCGCCACCTGGCCGCCCAGCGCCGCCAGCTTGCCGGCAAAACCAAACGCGTCCGCGGTGATGTTGAAGGCGCCCGCGACCGAGACCAGCCCCTCGTTGAGCGAGGTGTCCACGGGGGCCGTGACCTCCACCGTCCAGTCGCCCTCGGCCAGGGACGCCGCACCCGACGCCGCACCGATCTCCAGCCCACCGATGATCTGCGGCGGCGGCACCTGCGCCGGCGTGTTGCGGGCCACCAGATCCGCGGCCGACTGGCCCGCTGAGTGTGTCAGCGCGCCGTGCACCGTTCCAAAGCCCAGGTCCGTCTGCTCGGGCAGCGGCACCCACGTCTGCTCGGCCAACAGGCCCAGCTGCATCGTGACATCGCCGGTCGCCAGCACCGCGCCGCTGGTCGTCACAGGCAGCGCGCTCGAGCCCGTGTTCAAGCTCATGTCGCCGTACAGCTGCGCAAAGACGCCCGCCTCCGCCACCGTCAGCTCGGCGCCGGTCTCGGTCAGATCATCGGTCAATCCCAGCACGGCCACGTTGAACTGCAGCGACCAGCCGCTGTGCTTGACCAGAATCTGCGGCGGCGGCACCAGCGTCCCATCCGCCAGCGCCTGCCCCGCGTCGATCAGCGTCGTCACACCATCCGCGTCGATAAACGCCCCGGTGCTCGGGTCCCAGGACACCCCGTCGGCGCTGGTATAGACCGGGCCGTCCACCGAGAAGCCGGCCGGCGCCATGAACGAATAATCCGCCAGCACGACCGACCCGTTGGGCATCAAGAAGGCGCCGTCCGGAATCGCGACGCCCTGCGCAAACGGATCAAAGCCGTCCCCTGCCTCACTGAGCTCACCCAGCGGGGTCCGGATCTGGCCCGTGGCGTCGATATATACGGACTGCCCCGGCAGCAGCACCGATCCCGCCGGGATCTCCCAGGTGCCCAGCGGCATCGTGGTCTCGCCACCGGCCAGCGCCGCGCCCTCGGGCAGCAGCCAGGGTCCGTCGAACGAGTGCACGACCCCGCTCGCCAGGGTGACGCTGCCGTCAGCCAGGGAGAAGGTCTTGCCCGTCGCGTCGATGAACACGCCTTCCGTCAGAACCAGACCGTCAGCGTCGATGAACGCGCCATCGGGCAGCAGCTCCACGCCGGCCGCAGCGTTGAAGCCCGCCGGCGGCTGCAGGTTGCCGTTGGCCAGCATGATCGCGCCGTTGGGCAGCACAAAGGTACCCGCCTCACCTTGAGCCGTGCCGTCGGGCAGCGCGCCCACACCCGCGACCACGTAGGGCGCCGGGCTGGTCGCAAACGACGTGGCCTCGACCCCCTCGTAAACCTGTCCGAGCACCGTCAGGTTCATCTGGGCGCTGTCGACCACGACCTCCTGGTCCACCAGGCAGCCGCTCACGTCGACCGCCGCCGCCTTCATGACGCCCAGCCCCAGCAGGTCCACGCCCGGCGGCACCCCGGCGCCGTTCTCGTCGGTGCCGGTCAGGCAGCCGGAGATAAGCCCGCCAGATGCCTGCAGATCGCCGGTCAGCGTCAGATCAAACGGCCCCAGCGCGCCCTCACCGACCACCGTCATATCCGCCCCGACAGCGCCGTCGAGGCGAGTGAAGATGCCGGTTGCGTCCGTCACCAGAACCCACGGCGGCGGCGCCCACTCAGCGCCCTGGATCACCTCAGCGTCCAGCTCAAAGTCCGCCTCGGGCGTAAACGCGCCGGTCACCGCCAGCGGCGCCCCGTGCCCGTGGACATCAAAGCTGACCGTCAGCGCGGTGTCGGCCTTTGCGTAGTCCACCGCCAGCTGCGTCACCTGCGCGTCAAAGAGACCGATCGCGTCGATGCTCAGCGCCATGGTCCAGTCCAGCCCAACGGTGAGCGTGCCCATGACCGCCGCCTGCTCGCCCTCGATGACCACCAGCCCGACCAGCTCGCTGATCACGTCGCCGTTCTCGTCCTGGCACACGTTGAGGTCGACATCCAAAAGCTGCAGCAGCGGCAGGTCCACGTTGACCGGCTGCACCGTCTCCAGGCACCACGTGATCGGGTCCCCGTCGCCGCCCTTGGACACCTTGCCCGTCACCTGGACCCCCTCGAAGGGGCCGAAGTTCGCCGTGCCGTCCGCGTCGGCGTCAAAGACCTTGGCGCCTGTGTCGCCGTCGATCTCGCCGTCAAACCCGACGTCGGAGCCAAAGATGTCCTCGGTC
Organism: uncultured Myxococcales bacterium; assembly: GCA_964545715.1. GTDB lineage: Bacteria > Myxococcota_A > UBA9042 > CAZJHX01. The sequence goes on along the minus strand of CAZJHX010000133.1, from coordinate 25,277 downwards.
GTCGGCGTGAGCACCACCATGTCGCTGAAGCCGTTGGGGCCGGCCGTCTCGCCGTCGGTCGCCGTCGCCGTGCATTGGATGATGTCGCCGTGGCTCGCCGCCGTGCCGTCCTCGCGCACCAGCGTGGCCGCGGACGTCGGCCCCACACCCGCGCCGTCGTTGAGGTGTCCGTTGACCGTGATGCCGATCGCCGTCGCGGTCGTGGCGCCGTCAGCATCGAAGGACGCCTCGGTCACCACGCACGTGAACAGCGTCGCCAGGTCGCCCGCGGCCGGGTCGATGGCGATGACGGGCGCCGTCGGCGGCGTGTTCAGGACCACGATCTCCGCCGTGGCGGCCTCGCCCTGCTGGTCGCCCCAGGTCTGCACCACGCTGACGCTCCAGGTCTCGCCTTTAGCCGTCTTGGACGCGTCGACCGTCTGGCCGTCTTCCGTGGTCACAGCGCCGTCTTTTGTCCACGCATACAGCACGCCGAAGTCGGCGGTCAGCGTCGCGATGGCCTTTAGCGAATCCACCGTCGTCGGCGCGGTCGGAGAGATCTGCACAATCGGCTGCGGCACCGTGCCCAGACTGGTTATCTGGACCTCGTCGGAGACCTCTCGCCCGTCGGCGGTGGTCACCGTCAGCGTGATCGTATGCGGCCCGGGCTCTACGTAGGATTTTTCAAGCTCGGCGACACCCTCGGCGTCCGTCACGCCCTCGTGCAGCACACCGGACACGCTGGACTCCCAAACCGCGGTCCAGCCCTCTTGAGCCGGCGTCACCACGCCGCGCAACATTACCGCCCCGGCGACCCACTGGCCGTCCTCGGGTTGTTCAATTGTGACACTCAACTCGCCCGCTACCGTGGTCTCGGCCTGTGGCGCTGTTGTTGTGTCTCCACAACCAAGCGCCAGGCCAACGCACAACACAAAGCTGAATACACGACGCGCCATCACCGCCCTCCGTCGCCGCATGATGGGTTGAAGGCTAGCACAAAACCGTCTAAACCGGGTTGCGGACCGCTGTAGGGGACTTGATGACAACGCAGACTGGTGACGAGCTCTGGGGCCATCCCAAGGGGCTCTACGTCTTGTTTTTCACAGAGATGTGGGAGCGCTTCAGCTATTACGGCATGCGCGCGCTGCTCACGCTCTATATGGTGGCCAAGGTCACCGATGGATCGGATTCCGGCCTGGGGTGGGACAAGGCGGAGGCCCTGTCGATCTATGGCTGGTACACCATGTGGGTGTACGTCATGGCCGTGCCCGGCGGCCTGATCGCGGACCGCCTCATCGGTCAAAAAAAGGCCGTCATGGCGGGCGGCTTTCTGCTGTGCTGCGGGCACGGCATCCTGGCGTTTGACAGCATCACCGCCTTCTACTCCGGCCTCATCCTGATCGTGCTGGGCGTCGGCATGCTCAAGCCCAACATCTCCACCATGGTCGGCGGCCTGTACGCAGAGGGCGACGCGCGCCGCGACAAGGGCTTCACCATCTTCTACATCGGCATCAACGTCGGTGCCTTTGCGGCCAGCATCATCGTCGGCTACGTGGGCCAGAAGATCGGCTGGCACTGGGGCTTCGGCCTGGCCGGCATCGGCATGGCGCTGGGGCAGCTGCAGTTCATCATCGGACAGAAGCATTTGCGTGGCGTGGGCGACTTCGAAGCCCGGCAGGCCACCGCCGCGGTGGCGCCGAGCAAGCCGCTGACCCCCATCGAGATCGACCGCATCAAGGTGCTGCTGCTGTCCTTCATGATCGTCATCGTGTTCTGGGGCGCCTTTGAGCAGGCGGGCGGGCTGATGAACATCTACACCGAGCAAAAGGTCGACCGCACGCTGTTTGGCTGGGACGTCCCGGCAAGCTGGCTGCAGTCGCTGAACCCGCTCTTCATCATGATCTTCGGCACGGCGGTCGCCAACTACTGGTACCGGCGCCAGGCGGCGGGCGGCGAGTCCTCGGCCCTCTTCAAGATGTCCATCGGCACCATGATCATGGGCCTGGGCTTTCTCTTCATGGTCGGCGCCTCACTGCAGGCGGACAGCAGCGGCAAGGCCGGCATGTACTGGCTGGTCGCGGCGTACTTCTTCCACACCATCGGCGAGCTGTGCGCTTCTCCGGTCGCGCTGTCGTTTGTGACCAAGCTGGCGCCCGCCAAATACGCGTCGCTGATGATGGGCGTGTACTTCTGCGTCAGCGGGCTCGGCAACAAGGTGGCCGGGCTGGTCGGAGAGTACGCCAGCGAGGCAGGCGAGCTGACCATCTTCCTGGGCATCTGCGCGGTGTGCGTGCTGTTCGGCATGGGCGTGCTCTCGTTCTTGAAGCCGCTCAAGGCCATGACGCACGGGGCGGAGGACGACGCGGAGGTCGCGGCGTGATCGTCGACCTGCGCAGCGACACCGTCACCCGGCCCAGCGCCGGGATGCGGGCGGCCATGATGGACGCGCCCCTGGGCGACGATGTCTTCGGCGACGACCCCACCGTCATCGCGCTGCAGCAGCGGGCGGCGGCGATGTTGGGCAAGGACGCGGGCCTCTTCGTGCCGTCGGGGACGATGTCCAACCAGCTGGCGTTGCGCGCGCATACGCGGTCCGGGGACGAGGTCATCGCGCACGCCGGCTCGCACATGTTCAACTACGAGGGCGGCGCTGCGGCGGCGTTGGCGGGCGTTCAGATGCGCCTGCTCGACACCCCGGACGGCACGCTGCCGCTGCCGGGCCTGGAGGCGTCGATCCACCAGACCACGGACCCGCACTTTGCGCCCACCACGCTGATCTGCATGGAGAACACCCACAACGGGTGCGGCGGCGTCATCCTGCCGCAGCAAAACGTGGCGGAGGTCACAGCGCTGGCGCAGTCCAAGGGCATCAAGACGCACCTGGACGGCGCGCGCTTGTTCAACGCCGCCGCTGCGGCGGGTCGGTCGGCAGCCGAGCTGGCCGCGCCCTTTGACACGGTCTCCATCTGCTTGTCCAAGGGGCTGGGCGCGCCGATCGGCAGCGTGCTGGTCGGCGACAGTGCAGCCATCGCCCGCGCCTATCGCTTTCGCAAGATGTACGGCGGGGGCATGCGACAGGCGGGCGTGCTCGCGGGGGCGGGGCTCTACGCGCTGGAGCACAACGTGGCGCGGCTGGGCGACGACCACACACGCGCGCGGGCGCTGGCGGAGGCCATCGACGCCTGCGACGGCATGACGGTGGACCTGGAGCGCGTCCAGTCCAACCTCATCTACTTCGATTTGGACTGCGACCACCCGCTGGCGGCGCTGCAGGCCGACGGACGCCCGCTGGTCGTCTCGCGGCTGGAAGAGCGCGGCGTCAAAGTGGTCGGCGGACCGCATCGCCTACGCGCAGTCACACATCTGGATGTGGACGACGACGCCCTGACCCACGCCATAAACGCCTTCAGGACCGTACGTTAGGAGTCCTCGAAGAAATTCGCATGAACCGGACACGACGATCCCGGGCCAGCTTGGCCTCAGACCCCTCGAACGGGCCACCGGCCCGCCCTTCGGGGCCTTCGGCCAATCTGGCCGCGGCCTCGTCGCGCCGATTCTGTGCCAATTTCTCCGAGGACTCCTAGGTGACCGCGCTCGCGCTGGTCCTGGCGCTGACCTTTGTCGCGCCACCGCAGCCGCCCGTCGCGCCCGCGCAGATCGCCGTTCAAGGCCCGACGCCGCCGTGGTATCGCCGCCGGCCGATGGGGGACCGCATCGTCAACCCCAACGGCCGTGGGCTCATCGACCTCAACCGCTGGCCCGACGAGCCGCCCCCGCCCGACGAGGTGGACGACGCCCGGTTTGCCAAGGCCCTGGCGCAGCTGTGCCCGCGCTACTACCGGCGGGGTGCGCCGCTGTACGCCGAGTGGATCCTGCGCTACAGCCGCCAGTTCAAGGTCGATCCGATGACGGTGGGCGCGCTCATCTACACGCGCTCGCTGTGCCGCGCGCGCTGGGGGGACAACGGCTCACACGGGCTGGCGGCCATCAACGTGCGCATGCACGCGGGTCACATCATCAAGCGCGCCTATCGGTACTGGACGCGGGGCAAGGGCGGCTGGGTGCAGCACGACCTGCCCACAAAGCGGCACTCTTTTTACAAGGGCACGCTGCGCCGCGGGGAGTCCAACATCTACTTCGCGGCGGCGATCTTGAAGGTCATCACGGCGCAATGCCCCGACATCGACAGCGCGTTTGGCGGGGTGCCGCATCGCCACGCCGTCTCCCACTTCTATTGGGGCGACCGCGTGCGCGGAACCGACGCCGAGGACCAGATCCTGACCGCGCGCCGGCGGCTGCTGGGCTACTACCACGGCAGCGCCGCCTACACGGTGGGCTACCGCGGGCTGACCATTCGCAGCCCGCTGGACGGCATCACCCGCAAGCTGACCAGCAAGTTTGGCGACGATCGCAGCGGCGGGCGGCGGCTTCACAGGGGCGTGGACTTTGCCTCCAACCCGGGCGAGCCCGTGTACGCCATCGCGGACGGCACGGTCACGCTGGCCGGCGCGCAGCTCAAGACCGGGACGCGCAACATGCCGGCGGCCAAAGCGGTCAAGGTACCGGCCGGCGACCTGGGCGCGGGCGGGCTGTTGGTCATGGTGCAGCACGACGAGCACGTCAAGAGCGCGTACATGCACCTGGAGTTTTACGAGGTCCACGCCGGCCAGAAGGTCAAGCGCGGTGACCTGCTGGGCTACGTCGGGCGCACGGGCGTCTCCGAGTCGTCCGCGCACCTGCACTTTGAGATCCGCATCGACGACCGCCACATCGACCCCGAGCCGGTGCTGGCCGGGTTTGCGATCTCGCCCATGGACACCTTCAGGGGGCGCCGCCTGGAGGCGGATCAGCGCCGTGAGAGGCGCCGGCGGCGAAGACAACGCTAGCTTAGCGCCCGCCACTGGTCAGCGGTGATTCGGTACAGTACATGGCGGCGCAGCGGGTGGCCCTGGGAGACCCGCGGGTGGTCGAAGTCGTCCGCCGGATCGTGACGCATGCCCAGCTTCTCCATCACGCGGCGCGACGCGACGTTGACGGGCGCCGTAAACGACAAGACCTCGGGTAGGCCGGCCCGCTCAAACGCAAAGCGCAGGACCGCGCGCGCCGCCTCGGTGGCATATCCGCGACCGTGGTGCGCCGCCGCCAGGCGCCAGCCGATCTCGACGCAGGGGGTGAACGGCGCTTCGAAGCGGGGCTCGGCCAGGCCGACAAACCCGATGAACGGGGCCACGTCCGGCACCTCGACAGCCCACAGCCCGTAGCCCACGCGCTGCACCTGGGCCTGGATGCGGCGGGCCATGGCGTCGCTGGCCGCGGCGTCCAGAGCGCTGGGAAAGTGACGCATGACCTGTGGATCGGCGTTCATGGCCGCAAACGGCGCCAGATCGCTGTCGCGCCAGCCACGCAACAACAGCCGCTCGGTGCGCAGCTCGTGCACGACGCTCACCGGTCGTACCGCCAAAGCCGCCAGAGGACGCGCGCGGTGAGGGCCACGATCAGCCCGGTGACCGCCCACGGCTCCCAGTGATCAAACGTGTCGTGCAGGTACTCGTGGCGTGCAAAGACCGCGGTCGTGCAGACCAGGGCCACAAAGAGCGCCACCTCGACCGCGGGCCCAGAATCCGGCGCGCTGTCACGCCCTGACCGGGCGCGCTCGGCAAGCAGTTGCTGCCGGCGCTTGTAGAAGACGAGCAAGATGCCGGGACCAAAAACCCACAACAGCACGGAGCAGCCCGCGGCGACCCCGGCGCCGGTCAGGATGCCGACCAGGCAGCCGGGCCGGTTGATCACCGTGATGTGCGCCGGAATTGTGACGAGCAGCTCCGCGATGCTGCCTTTGGCCAGCACGGCGACCATGCGCTCGGCCGCGGGGAGGCGGTCCAGCCGGTTGGAGAGCTGCCAGAAATACGCCGCCCAGCCGGCCCAGCCGCCGAACATGACCACCAGCAGCGCCACACCGCCGTAGTCGTTGTCGTCTGCCGCAAACAGCTCGATCAGGGCCATGACGCCGCCCGTGACGAGCGCCGCCATCAGTAACGATCCGATGAAGACCGGCGCCACGAGCCGCCCGGGCTCGATGGGCTGACACAGGCTCAGGCGCCCGCCGCCAAAAACAAAGAGCGCCTGTGTGGCCAGCACGATGACGATGGTGACGGGGATCCAGCGCCGCACATCCGGATCGTCTCCAAACGCGGCGATGCCCCACCACACCGCGATGTGCAGAACGTAGAGCACCGCCAGCACCCATCTGAGCTTTTGCAGTCTCATGGGCTAATAAACGCAGCCCACGGACCAAAGGACTCGCAGCGCACGCACGGCGCGAACCGCGTGCAGGGTGGCGTACGGCCGAAATACGACCGCGTCCGCCACGGCCAGGGAGACGGGGGCGTCGCCGAGCACGAGGCAGTCCAGGTCGGCGGTGCCCTGCCGCGCAACCGCGTTCAGCCGCAGGTGGCGATGCTGATCGGTGGGGTCCTGATGCGCCGGAATCTGAGCGCCGGTGGGGTAGCGCAGCAGGTAGCAGTCCCAGTCGATGACGTCGACGCCCAGCGCGACCAGGGAGCGCTGCAACAGCGCCTGCAGTGCCGGGTGCGCGTCCAAGAGATGAGCGCCCCGCAGCGGCAGCTTGTCGTCCCCGGTGCCCTGACGGCCGGGCTGCCACCCTTGGGAGGGCAGCACCACGTCGCACAGCGCGGTGATCTCGGGGCCGGACAGAAAAGCCGGAAGCAGACGGTACTCAGCGCCCATAAGTCGGGTGGCAGCCTAACACGCGCTATGATCGCGCCGTGTCTGGCGACGGCGACAACGGGCTGCGCGTGCTGGCGCCGGCGGATCTGACGGCCGCGGGCGAGACGCTGAGCCTGGCGATGCACGACGATCCGTTCTACGCGTGGGTCGAGCCGGACGGCGATCGGCGCCGGCGCTGGCTGGACGGCTTTATGCGCGACACGCTGGGGCTGCTGGTGGCCGATGGGCACGTCTATGCGACGGCGGACTTTACCGCGGTGCTCGGCCTGTCGCCGCCGGGCGCGCAGCCGCTGCCGCTGCGCCGAACGGTACCGTTTGCCTGGCGGCGCCTGATCCGGTCGCCGGCGGATCGTCCCCCGCTGGGCCGTCTGCTGGGCGCGCTGCGGATCTTTGCGCGCATCGAGAAGGATCACCCTCACACACCGCACTGGTACGTGTGCATCGCCGGCGTTCATCCAGGTGCTCAGGGCCGCGGCCTTGGCGGGCACATGCTGCGACACGTCTGCGCCCTGGCGGACCGCGACGGCGTGCCGGTATGTCTGGAGACCACCAATCGGGCCAATCTAGCCTTTTACGAGCGCTTCGGCTTTGCCGTCACCGATAAGGTTAGCCCCAATCCGGTGGCTCCGCCCTGCTGGTTGATGTTCCGTAACACTATAGTTGCACCTGATTCATAACCAGAGCATCCTTGCGTGCATAGATCAGCTTAACGCTGATCGTGACAAAGAGGCTCTCCATCGAAAAGACCTTTGACCTCCGCAACGCGACCATCGTGTACGGCGCCGACAAGATCGCACGCTACACCGACAAGCCGGGCTCGGTGTCGGATCTTGCCCACGTCAAGGCGGTGTTGGCGATCTACCGGGAGCTGGGCGCCGGAGAGAAGGTCCTGGTGCTGGCGGACGTCACGCACTTGAAGAAGGCGGATGCCGAGTCGCGCGCGTTTGGCGCCGGCCCCGAGTTCGCCGCCGCCGTCCAGGCGATGGGCGCCGTCGTGGGATCACCGGTCTCCGCGATGATCGGCAACTTCTTTCTCCGCGTGAGCAAGCCGCTCTATCCGGTGCGCCTCTTCACCACGGCCGAAGCCGCCGAGCGGTGGCTCAAGACCTTGCAGCCTCAGTAACGACAGGGCCAAACAACTACAGCAGCGTGAAGTCCCAGCGCAGCTTGAAGAAGAGCTGGTCGTGATCGCCCAGGCCGCTGGCCGGGCCCAGGTCTTCGCTGGGGAAATAGTGCACGTAGCCAAGGCCCAGTTTGAAGCCGTCTCTCAGCTCGTAGTTGGCTTCGGCTCGGGCGAGGAAGCCTATCTCGTCGGCCGTGGTCAGTCCGAACATGCTGAAAGCGGCGGCTAGTCTCAGGCGCTCTTTGAGCAGGCGATAGGACAGGCGAAAGGCGGTGAAGGGGAGGTCTGCTGGGAAGAGCAGGCCGTCGGGCTCGTTTATGAAGGTCGACTTGCTGAACTCCAGACCCAGCATCAGATCGGTAAACGGGGTGTAGGTCAGGCCGACCATCGCGTCGATGGTGGTCGCCTCCTCGGTGCCCAGAGACGGGACGCCGCCGGAGTTGTCCTCTACGTTGAAGCTGCGCTGGAGCTGGGTGCCGGCCTCCCACTTCACCAGCAGGGACTCCCACGCCCAGGCGCCGCTGGTGCCGAGCACCGTGTAAAAGGGGTGCTCCAGAGTCAGGTCGACCGTCTTGGCCGTTGGGTCCAGGATGGCGGCCGGATCGGGCAGCGCGATGGTGCCCTGCTTGTCCATGACGTACGCGGCATAGGCGCCCAGGTCGATGCCCGGGCCCTTGTAGACCCAGCGCAGCAGCGGCTGTTGCTGGTCCAGGGCAAAGCGCGGCTCGGCGTCCACAAAGCGCACCTGCTTGCCCGCAAAGATCTGGTCCAGCGGCAGCGGCGTGTCCAGGGTGCCGACCAGCGCCGGCAACGGGCTGAACGGGCCAAAGGGCGGCGACCGCAGACCGAAGTTGGCCTCGTGCAACACCATGGCCTCGATGCGGTGGTCGCCGATAAAGAAGCCCAGCCGCGTGGCCAGCACCGACATCCGGATGTCGTCCAGGTCCGCCAGCCCCGGCTCGCGCATGTCCCGGGGGTTGACCACGTCCACCACGCTGAAGGCGTCGCCCTCGCCCCAGGCCACGATCTGATAGCCGATAGTCAGATCAAACCGGCCCAGGCTGAAGCCCATGAGCGCCTCTCTGGGCAAAAGCTGCCAGGCGTAGGCGTCCCCGGTCGCGTCGTCAAAGTCCGTGGTCAGGCCGTGCTCGTCGCCCAGATAACGCGTGTCGTACTCAAAGTGGCCGGCCAGGATGAACCGAAAGAAGTCCTGCTTGCCCGTCAGCACCAGGTCCAGGCTCTGGCGACCCTTGGCCCAGGCGCTGCGGCCGTTGCCCTGATCCTCACCGTCAAAGCGCTCCGCCCAAAAGCCCCAGTCGCTGCGAAAGAAGCCCGTCAGGCTGAGCGCGCGCGGGCCGTCCAGCTCCAGCTCGGAGTCGTCGATGGTGATGTCGTCATCGCCGTCATCGTCGCCCCAGCCGTCGTCCTCATCCTCGGGCGGGGGCGTCTCGACCGGTGGCTTGACCTCCTGGGCAATCGCCGGGCGCGCGCACGTGATCATTGCGGCGACCAGCACCGCGCTCGTCAACAGCCGTGTCATGGGTCAAGAGTCCTCGGGATTACTCGCACAAAGCCGGCGCGGCGAGACCGCGGCCAGATTGGCCGAAGGCCCCGAAGGGCGGGCTGGTGGCCCGTTCGAGGGGTCTGAGGCCAAGCTGGCCCGGTATCGTCGTGGCGGCTCATGCGAGTTTTCCCGAGGACTCTTACAGCCCCTGCTCCAGCCGGCGTTGGGTGAAGTCAGACGTCTTGACCGACGGTTGGTTGAACTTGACCGTCTTGAACGCGATGACGGTCTTGCTCTCTACCGTGTTGCCGCGCTTGGTCTGCGCCAGAATCTTGTGCGGCACCCAGATGCCGTCGATCTGGCGGATGTCCGCAAACTTCACGTACTTCAGCTTCTTGCCCTCTTTGACCCAGTTCTTGGCCTTCAGCGGCATCAGCTTGGTCTTGCTGACCCAGACGTGGCTCTTCACATAGCCGGTCTCTTTGGCGGTCTTGGCGTTGGCCGGGCGGGACTCGATCAGCCAGCAGTCGTCCTGGCCCACCTTCACGGACTGCTTCAAGATTTTGTAGGTGTAATCCTTAGGGTCCGCCGTGGTCATGTCGCTGTAGCTCAGGTCCGTGCCCATAAAGCTGCCCGACTTGTCGCCGCTGGCGATGCGCGTGGTCTTGCGCAGGCTGGGCAGATACAGCCACTGATCATCGGTCTTGGCGCCGTCGTCGTAGTCGTAGGACAGCATGCCCGTGTTGCGCACGTCCGCCGGCGCCTCAAACAGCATCAGCGTCTTGGTGCCCTCGGGAAACTTGATGGTGCGGGACTGCACCACCCGCTTGCGCTCGCGACCCGCAGCGTCTTTCACCAGCATCAGCACACGCGAGGTCTGCCGATCGCCGTCGGGGCGGTCCTGCACGGCCTTCATGATCGCGGCCGCATCCTGGCTGTCGGGTGAGATCGCCGACGCGCCGGTCGGGATCATGAGCAGGGCCAGGCTACTGAGCAGCAGTTTTGTGAACGAGTGGCGTGCCATCTTGTCGTCCTCCTTGGGTGGTTTTCGTTCGGTACACGGCTCGAAGCAGAGCCGGGGCTACAATCAGGTCCAGCACGACGGCGATGATGACGGTCAGGCCAATCAACGAGCCGAAGCGCTGCAAGCTGTACATGGTGGCGGCCAGATACACGAAGAAGCCGCCGCTCAAGATGATGCTGGTGATCACCAGCGCGCGCCCGGAGTGACGCACAGAGTGAGCGATGGCGCCTTCGACGTCGCCTGTGCGGTCGTAATGCACACGAAAGTGGTGCAGGAAGTGAATCGTGTCGTCAACCGCCAGCCCCAACGCGATGGACGCGATCAACATGTTGGCCATGTCGATCGGGATGGCGGCAAAGCCCATGATCCCCATGATGTACGCGATCGGCAGCAGGTTGGGCACCATGGCCACCAACCCCAGCTTCACGTCGCGCAGCAAGAAGATCATGATGACGGTGATCACCGCAAACGCCAGGCCAAAGCTACGCAGCAGATCCATCAGCAGGGCGCCGACCGTGGTGAGCAGCGTGTAGGCCGCGCCCGTCTTCTCGATCTTGGCGCCGCTATCCGCCCCGATGAACTTGTCGACGCCCTCTTCCACGTACGTCGCCAGCGGCCGGTAGGACGTCGCCTCCAGCCAGGTCATCGTGATCGTCATCTGCGCCTTGGTCGCGTCGATGGTCATCAAGCGCTTGAGGTCCTCGGGCGCCGAGTTCTCAAAAGCCACAAAAGTGGCGTTGACGTCAGCCTGCGTGTCCGGCACCCGATAGTGCTCTTCGGCCCCGCCGCGCAGCGCCTGGTTGGTCTGCCGCACCACGTCCAACACGCTCATCGTGGTGTGCACGATCTTCTCGCCCGTGCGCGGATCCTCGTAGTGGTACAGATAGGCGTCCAGCTTCTCCAGACCCTTCAGCAGGTCCACGTCTTTGACTCCCCGCTCGGTGTCCGCCGTGATCATCAAGTTGATCTGCGCGCCGCCGCCCAGCTCCGAGTCCGCCAGGTTGAAGGCCACCTTGATCGGCTTGTCCTCGGGCACCCACGACAGCGGGTTGTGCCACACACGCAGCTGGGTGATGCCAAAGACCGCCACCGCGGTCACCAGCACCGTCCCGATCAACGTCCGGCGCCGCCGCCGCACGGTGTCGCTGAGACCGACCAGAAAGCCGATCATCGTGTCGATCACGTCCTTGGCGCAGCCCTCTTTCAGGCCCAGCAGGCTGGTCTTGTTGAAGCTGAGCATGATCGGCAGCACCGTCACGGTGTTGAAAAACGCCAGCACCACGCCAAACGCGCCGATAAGGCCCATCTCGCCGATCGCGTCGACCGAGGCGCCAAACTTGAAGGACAACAGCCCCGTGGCCGTCGTCAGCGACGTGAACATGATCGGCACGCCGGTCTCGGCCACGGCGTTGATCACCGCCTCCCGGTTGGGCACGCCCTGGGCCCGCATCGACCGATAGACGGACTGCAGATGCACGGAGTCCGCCACGCCGACGCATATGAAAAACGCCGGCAGGATGTTGCTCATGATCGTGATCGAGATATTGAGCGACGCCATCAGACCGAAGGCCCACACCGCCGACAGCGCCACCACCATCAACGGCGAGATCACGCCGATCGGGTGCCGGAACATGGCAAACATGATGATCAGCAGCACGGCGACCCCGTACTTGAACAGCCCCTGCATGTCGCCGAGCATCAGCCGATTCAAGCTGGCCGCAAGCGCCGGCATGCCCGCGATGTGCGTCTCAAAACCCTCGCCGTCGTACTTCTCCAAGATCTCACCGATAGCATCGTGGACCTTGATCGAGTCCTCTTCCGCCATGAAGTGCGTGCGGATGACCACCGCGGACAGCGTGCCGTCCCGGCTGACGATGCGGCCCGCCAGGTTGGGGTCCTTCAGCACCTCGTCCCGCTTGGCCGCCAGCGCCGCCGCGCCCCTGGGCATGGGGTCCAGCAGGTCGGACACCTGGATGCCGTCGTCCACCGACCGCACCTGGTTGACGTTGATGAGCGACGTGACGTCGTCGATGATCGAGCCGCCCGCCTCCTCGCCCCAGCCCTCGTCAGCCTCCTCCCCGAAGTCCTCGTCGGCGCCAAACTCGTCGTCGAAGTCGCCAAACTCATCGTCGGCGGCCGGCGCCTCCTTTGGCGTGGCCTCAGGCGTCTGCTTCTCGGCCACATCCCGCCCGCGCAGTACGTCCCGATCGCGCTTGCGCTGGCCCAAGGTCTCGAGCTCCAGATTGAGCGCCGCGACCTCACCGTGCAGCCCCTGCAGCTTGGTCATGTACGGGTCGGTGAACACGTCGCCCTTGACCAGCACCACAAACACGTCGTCGCGCCCAAACTCGTCGCGCAGCCGCTCCAGCACGTCCTGGCTGCCGTCGTTGGACGCGGCAAACGCCTCCACGCTGTTGTCGACGTGCGCGTGCCTTTTGATCTGCAGACCGAACAGGACCGTGCCCACAGCCAACGCCGCCAGAATCGGGAATCGAAATCGGACGACAAACTCGCCCCACGCCTTGAACAGGGGATTCATGTCTGCTCCTTCTGTGCCCGCTTCGCTCGCTCGCACGCGCCGGTCACGGCGACATCTACGATGAAGTCAGCAAACTCTTCCATGTCGTCTTCCAGCCCCACAAAGAGCACCCGCTCCTGCATCAGCTCAAAAACGAGCCCATTGATCGTCAGCCTGAACAGCCGGTCCGCGTCCGCCGCCAGAATCTCGCCACGCTCGATGAACGGCGCCATCAGCACCCGCGACATCTGACAGGCGCGGTCCAAAAACAGCTCTCGAAAGCGCGCGCCCGAGGCCGGATCCTCCATGGTCGTCGCAAACAAGAACCGCACAAAGACCACATGCTGCGGGTTGTTCCACACGTCCATCACCCGCCGCATCACAAACCGAAAGATCCCGCCCAGATCGTCCATCGGCGGGCCCTGGCTGGCCAGCGCCTGCATATGCGACGTCATAACCGCCCCCGAGTAGTTGAGGCAGATCTGGTCGACCAGCGCGTCCTTGCTGTCAAAGTAGGTGTACAGACTGGGCTGGCTGATCTTGACCTGCCGCGCCAGCTCCCGCAGCGACGCCCCCGCAAAACCACGCTCCGCGATCAACGCCATGGCGGCGTCCAACACCTCGCGATGGCGCGCGGAAAACGTCGGCACGGGCGGGATTGTCGGGAGTTCGAAGGTCATGATTGCAGGGCGCCCCCTATCGGTTGATAGGGACATTAGCCTATCACTTGATAGGGCGCAAACTGTTTTTTGCATTCGCCGCACTGAACGCCAACAATGACGCCCCTGATGATCACCCCCACGCATCTGACGTTCGCCCCCGACGATCTGCGCGAGTTCATGGTGGCGGTGCTGCGCACATTCGACGTGCCCCCGGACGACGCCGAGCTGGCGGCCGGTGTGCTGATCGCGTCCGACCTGCGAGGCATCGACTCCCACGGCGTGGCGCGCCTGATCACCTACGTGGACATGCTGTCGCACGGCCGGATCAACCCCAGGCCCAAGCTGTCCATCGTGCGCGAGTCCGCCAGCACCGCGACCGTCGACGGAGACAACGGGCTGGGCCTGGTCGTCGGGCCCAAGGCCAACGAGATCGCCATGGACAAGGCCGCCGACGCCGGCAGCGGCTGGGTCAGCGTACGCAACACAAACCACTACGGCATCGCCGGGTATTACGCGCTGGAGGCCCTGCAGCGGGACCTGATCGGCTGGTCCATGACCAACACGACCAGCCTGGTGGCGCCCCTGTTCGGCGCCGAGCGGATGCTGGGCACCAACCCGATCGCCATCGCCTTTCCCGGCCTGGAAGAGCCGCCCATCGTCATCGACATGGCCACCTGCGCCGCCGCATATGGCAAGGTCGAGATACACCGCCGCAAGCGCGAGCAGACCCCCACCGGCTGGCTCATCGACAGCGACGGGCGGCCGACCCGCGAGCCGCAGGCCATGATCGACGGCGGCGCGATCCTGCCGCTGGGCTCAGACCGAGACCACGGCGGCCACAAAGGCTACTGCCTGGCCATGATGGTGGACGTCCTATGCGCGGTGCTCAGCGGCGCCAACTGGGGTCCATGGGCGCCCCCGTTCGCGCTGCGCCAGGCCATACCCAGCCGCAGCGTCGGCAAAGGGATCGGCCACTTCTTCGGCGCCATGCGCATCGACGCCTTCATCGATCCCGACGAGTTCAAGCGACAGATCGACGATCTCATCCGCACATTTCGCGCCACAAAGCCGGCGCCCGATCAGGACGCGGTCATCATCCCAGGCGACCCCGAGCGCCAGGCGCACGCCATCCGAGCCGTGCACGGCGTACCCGTCATCCAGGCCGTGGTGGACGATCTCACAGACGTCTCAACCCGCACGGGCGTCCCGCTGCCGACCGGCCAAAACCTACGACTATAGTCGAAACTTTAACGGCTCGCGCTTGAAGTTTCAGCCATAACCGGCATGATCATGTCGTGTTCCACCGCACAACCTACGTCGAGAGAGCGCGATCATGGGCCGGCAAGCCGGTTATCAAGGTCCTTGTCGGCATGCGCCGGTCGGGTAAGAGCGTATTGCTGCGCCAGATCGCAGAGATGCTCAGAGACGAGCTTGGTCAGACTAACGCCGTGCACCTCTTTGATATGGAGAAGATGGAAAACGATCCGCTGCGCACGGCAGAGGCTATGCACGCCCGGCTCGAAACCGAGCCTGTCGGCGCGATCCTGATCGACGAGGTGCAAGGTGTCTCCGGCTGGGAGCGGCTCGTGACGTCTCTGGCAGCCGACGGATGGGATGTCTGGCTCACCGGCTCCAATGCGCACCTACTCTCGACGGAGCTGGCGACGCTGCTCACCGGGCGTTACGTCGAGATTCCGATTCTCCCTCTCGGTCTCGCAGAGTTTCGAGAGTTTCGGGGCGGTGAGTCCGCTGAACGCGCGGACTTCGACCTCTTTCTTCGGTGGGGAGGGCTGCCCGCGCTGCATGCGCTGGGTCTGAAGCCCGACCTCTGCCGTGAGTATCTGCGGGCCGTCTTCGAGTCGATCCTCCTCAAGGACGTCGTGGCTCGGTTCTCAGTGCGCAACGTGCCGCTTCTCGAGCGCCTGGCTCGGTTCGTCGCCTCCAGCGTGGGAAGTCCGTTCAGCGCGCATTCGGTAGCGAAGTTTCTGAAGTCACAGCGCGTCAACGCCTCCGTGGACACGGTGCAGAAGTACCTCTCTCACCTTGAGTCGGCTCTGCTGGCGCATCGGGTCCAGCGATGGGATCTCCGCGGCAAGCGCTTTCTGGAGTTCGGGGAGAAGGTCTACCTGGGTGACACCGGCCTGTTCCAGGCGTTGTTGGGTCGCCCTGGAGACATCAACGCGGTTCTGGAGAACCTTGTACTCCTCGAGCTCAAGCGCAGGGGGTGCCAGGTGGCGGTTGGCTATCACGGTAGTCACGAAGTGGACTTTGTCGCCGAGCGGGACGGCGAGATCGCATATCTCCAAGTCGCGTATCTGCTGCCGGAGCCCGCAACCGTCGAGCGTGAGTTGCGCCCATTACGGGCGATCTCGGACCATCACCCGAAGCTCGTCCTCAGCCTGGACCCGCTTCCAGTTACGTCCAACGACGGCATTCGCCACCTCGACCTGGTCACCTTTCTTGGAGGCGAGAAGCTGGGAGGCGGCGCCCTGGGTTGAGGGGGGCGAGCAACGCGGCGCGCTACTTCCAGACCTTCTCGTAGTCGATGCCCTTGGGCGGCAGCGCCTTCTTCTGATCCGGCGTGCCCGTCAGATAATGCTCCATCCACCGCAGCAGGCGCAGGTTGAAGTCCAGCCTGGACGCGGCGCGGCGGTTTCCGTGGCCCTCGCCGTTGTAGAAGACCAGGCGCACAGCGGTCTTGCCCAGCACCTTCAAGTGCCGATAAAGCTCCATCGCCTGGCCCTTGTTGACGCGCGGATCCTCGCGGCCGTGCGCGATCAGCAGCGGGGTGCGCGCCTGCTGGACGTAGTAGATCGGGCTGCGCTCCAAAAACCACTTCCAGTTGTGCCAGGGGCGCTTGCGGGTGTGCACCAGAAACTCTTCGTTGGGGATGTCCGTGGTGCCCGCCTTGGAGACCTTGTTGCTGATGCCCACAAACATCACGCCGGCCGCAAAGTGCTTGGTCTGCTTGGTGGCCGCCCACGCCGTCGCGTAGCCGCCGTAGGACCCGCCGGTAATGCCCACCTTGTCCGCGTCGACCAGGCCGATGCGCACAAGGTGATTCACCGCGTCGACCAGATCGTCAAACTCACCGCCGGCCGCGTCGGCCTGACCGCGCTTTGAAAACGCCACGCCCCGCGCCGTGCTGCCGCGATAGTTGGGGTAGAAGACGGCAAAGCCGCGGTTGGCGCCCACCTGACCCAGCAGGGAGTAGCGCGTCACCCACCCGTTGCGCACATGAGACTCCGGGCCGCCGTGCACCTGCATCACCAGCGGATATCGTTGCCCCGCTTTGTAGCCCACCGGCTTGATCAAAATACCCTGCAACAGCAGGCCGTCCCGCGCTTTGAACGTGACCACCTCCTGCGCGCCCAGCAGCCGCTGTTTGATCCACGGGTTGTGGTTGGTCAGCCGCTTGGGCGCCTCGCCGTCCAGCGCGCCCCGATACACCTCGCGCGGGGCCTTGGCGTCTTCGCCCGCCGTCGCATAGGTCTTGCCGTCAGCCGCCAGCGTGATCCCCGAAAACGGCCGCACGCCGGGCGCCACGTGGGTCTTCTGGCCGGAGCCGTCGGCCTTGATCTCGCCGATCAGCGTCGAGACGCCCTGGTCCGCCACGTACACGATCGTGTCCTTGGACCGCCACGCGATGCTGTTGACCGTGCCCATGTAGTCCAGCAGCAGCAGCTTGCCCTTGCCGCCTTTGACCGGCGCGACCAGGATCCGGCCCGCCCGCGGATCGTGAATGTCCGCCGCCGACACCAGCGCCAGCCGCTTGCCGTCCGGCGCCCACGCCACCTGGCCCAGCTTGCCCGGGTTGTCGATGCGCGCCGTCCGCTTGCCGGTCTTGGCGTCGTAGATCTCCACCTTCTGCTTCATGTAGTGGTCGTCGACCATCGGCGTCGCCGCCACGCTGATCGCCAGCTTGTAGCCCTTGGGGCTCCACGCGATCGTCTTGGCCACGCCCTCCACGGCCACCTTCATCGGCTCCGCGTCGCCGCGCACCTCGGCCACAAACGCCGCCGTGCGCCCGCGGTCCTCTTCGTAGATCTCCTGGTCAAAGCCCTTGCCACGCGCGTCACCCGCGCCGTTGTCGCCCTTCACCCGCGTCAGATAGGCCACGTATTTGCCGTCCGGGCTAAAGGAGTACCGCGTGATGCCCCCCGTGGGCGTCATGAGCTCTTCCGCCTCGCCACCGTCGATCGGGATGAGGTGCAGCCCCTTGTTTTTCAAAAACGCGATCGCCTTGCCGTCGGGCGTCCACTGGATGCCGCCGATGCCGACCGCCCCACTGACGAACGGCCGATTGCGCCCCGACTTATCCACCACATGCAGCTGTCGCCAGGCGCTGCCGTCATCGTCTTTGAACGGCTCGCGCTGCACATACAGCGAGTACGCCACGTGCTTGCCGTCGGGCGAGATCGCCGTCTGCCCCACCGCCTCGGTCCGCGTGTTGTCATACGGGGTGAAGGGGTCCAGCGCCCCCGCCGTCCCCGCCGTCCCCGCCAGCCCAAGCACCACGCACACCGCCAAAACTCTGCCGCCGATCATCCAGCCTCCTCGTCGATCGCCATCAGCGCCTCCCACCGGGGATAGAGCCCCTCGGACTCCGCTCGCGCCGCGTTTAATGTCTTGTCCAGCTCCAGCGCCCGCGCATGCTCCGCGGACCACACCGTGGGATCCGCCAGCTGCGCCGACAGCTGCTCGATCTCGACGTCCAGCGCCTCGATGCGAGCCTCGATCTGCTCCAGCTCCTGCCGCTCTTTGTAGCTCAAGCCCTTGCGCTTGGGGGCCGCAACCGCCTGCGCCCGGGCCGCCTTCTTCTCCGCCTCGCGCACCACCGCAGCCGCCTGCCGCGCCGCCTCCAGCCGCTGTGTGCTCACCCGCTGATAGTTTGTGTAGTCGCCCTGCACCACCGTCACTTCCGGGCCGTCCGCGCCCTGCTCAAAGGCGATCACCGCCGTGGCGATCTTGTCCAGGAAGAAGCGGTCGTGGCTGACCACCAGCACGCAGCCCTGAAACTCTACCAGCGCCTCTTCCAGCACGTTCAGCGTGACCAGATCGATGTCGTTGGTCGGCTCGTCCAACAGCAGCAGGTTGGCGTCCTCCAGCAGCAGCCGCGCGATCGCCAGCCGGTTGCGCTCACCACCGCTCAAGCTGCTGACCTTCATGCCGTGCATCTGCGTGGGAAACGCAAACCGGCTCAGCCATCCGGTCACATGCAGGCGATGGCCCTGCGGAAACACAAAGTCACCGCCCGACGGCAGCAGCGTGCCCTTGACCGTGTCGTTGGGCTTGAGGATGCTGCGCTCCTGGTCCAGCCACGCGATCTTGGTGTGCGGGCCATGCTTGAGCGTGCCGCTGTCCACCTCCAGCACCTGCGCGCACATCTTCAGCAGCGTGCTCTTGCCGCAGCCGTTGGGCCCCAAAATCCCGAAGCGCTCGCCCTTGCGCAAAATCAGCGACAGGTTCTCGATCAAGGGCATGTCGTAGCCCTTGAACACGCTTGTCAGCTCCAAGATCGTCTTGCCCAGCTTGGGCGGCTTGCCGAACTTGAAGTCGGCGACCAGCGCCTCCACCTTCAGACGACGCTGCTCGGCTTTGGCGTCGTCGATGCGGTCCAGCCGCGCCTTGGACTTGGTCGTGCGCGCCTTGGGGGACCGGCGCGCCCACGCCAGCTCGTTTTTGAGGATCTGCAGCCTGCGCTTTTGCACCACCTTGCGGTGCTCTTCTTCGATAGCGCGCGCCTCCAGATAGTCGGTGTAACCGCCCCGGTACGTACGCAGCTCGCCGTCGCGCACCTCCGCCATGCGGTCCACGACCAGATCCAGAAAGTAGCGATCGTGCGTCACGACGATGATCGTGGCGTCCGTATTGGCCAGCCAGCGCTCCAGCCAGTCGCTGGTGGCGGTGTCGATATGGTTGGTCGGCTCGTCCAGCAGGATGATGTCGGCGTTGGATAGGACCATCCGGGCCAGAGCCACGCGCTTGCGCTGTCCGCCGCTCATCGTGTCCACGTTCATCTCCAGATCCGCGACGCCCGCCTGCGACGCCGCCCGCTCCAGCCGATGCTCCCAGTCCCAGCCGCCCAGCTGCTCCACGCGCTCGTGATCGCACGCGTCGACCGCCTCGATGACCTCCCGCATGGGCTCGCGCAGCACCTCTCGGGCCGTGGCGCCGGGCTTCAACACCGGCTCCTGCGCCAAAAACACGACCTTGCACTCTCCGCGCACCACCACGGTCCCGGCGTCGGGGGTGTCCAACCCCGCGATCATCTTGAGCAGCGTCGACTTGCCGGCCCCGTTGGCGCCGATCAGGCCCAGCTTGGCGCCGCGGTCCAGCCCAAACGTCACGCCGTCCAAAATCACACGGTCCCCATAGGACTTGTGCAGGTCGGTCAGGCTCAGAACGTTGTCGGGCGCAGGCATGATCTGTACCCGTTAGCAGTTAGTGATCAGCTATGGCAACGTTCACACCCATGAGAATCTTCGGACTCGCGCTCATCACGCTGATCGGCTGCGCCACTGCAAGGCCGCCGCAACAGACCGCCGGCGACATGCAGGCGCGCGCGGTCGCCGCGTTTGACAAAGGCACGACGCACTTTGCCGCGTCCCGGTGGGGCGAGGCCCTGACCGCGTTTGAGTTGGCTCGCGAGCTGGCCTGGTCGCCGCTGATCGACGTGTCGATCGCCCGCACCCTGGACCGCATGGACCGCGAGCCGTTGGCCTGCCGCTATTGGGTAGAGCTGGCCGACACGCGCGAGCTGATGGACGAGGCGCGCAAGGGGACGGCCACGGCGATCGAGTCGCTCAAAGAGGTGGGCGCCCGCTCCACCGAGTGCCTCAGCCGCGGGCTGGGCTTCAGCTATCCGGCCTTTGGGCCGACCGACGCGCTGGTCACCGTGGTGGAGTTCTCCGACTTTCAGTGCCCGTTCTGCAAGCGTGTGCAGCCCACGCTCAAGCAGCTGGCGGAGCACTATCCAGCTCAAGTGCGTTTTGTCTTCATGCACAACCCGCTGGCGTTTCACAAACAGGCGCTTCCGGCGGCACGAGCGGCATTGGCAGCGCACCGCCAGGGCAGGTTTTTCGACATGCGCGAGAAGCTGTTTGAACACCAGCGCAACCTCACCCGAGAGCAGTTCGTCACGTTTGCGCGCGAGCTGAACCTGGACACGACGCGGTTTGTCGAGGACATGGACGAGCCCGGGACCGAGGCGCACATCCGGCGGCAGATGGCCACCGCCACCGCCCTGGGCGCACGCGGAACCCCCGGCTTCTTCATCAACGGCAAGCACCTCAGCGGTGCGCAGCCGTTCGACCGCTTTGTCAAGGAGATCGACGCCGCTATCGCCAACGCGCGCGCCGAGCTCGAGAAAGGCACGTCACGGGCGCGACTGCACGAGGTCCTGGCCGCCCGCAACTCCCAGCGCTACGTGGACACGCTCATTCACGGCAAAGACCCACCAAAAACGGCCCCGCCCAAGGCGACCCGCCCAACACGGCCGCCTGCGACGGGGAGCAAGGAGGTCTGGAAGGTGCCCGTGTCAGCGGCGGACGCGGCGGTCGGGCCGGCGGACGCGCTGGTGACCATCGTGGAGTTCTCGGAGTTTCAATGCCCCTTCTGCAGCCGCGTGGTGCCGACGCTGAAGCAGATCGAAAAGACGTACGGCAAAGACGTGCGGCTGGTCTTCAAGCACAACCCCCTGCCCTTTCACAAACAAGCGCGTGCGGCGGCGTGGGCGTCGATGGCAGCGCAGGAGCAGGGCAAGTTCTGGCAGATGCACGACCTCCTGTTTGAGCAGCAGCGCAACTTGACCCGCGACAACTTTCTCGCCATGGCGGAGAAGCTCGGGCTGCATACGCGCCGCTTCACCAAGGCCTTTGACGCCGGCGCCAAGCGATACGACCCGCGCATCAACGCAGACCAGGCGCTGGCGGGATCGGTCAACGCCCGCGGCACGCCCAACTTCTTTATCAACGGGCGGTCCATGCGCGGCGCGCAGCCGTTTGAGCGGTTCAAGGCGCTGATCGACGAAGAGCTGGTCAAGGCCCGCGCGCTGGCTGAGAGCGGCACCCCGCGCAGCAAGGTCTATGAGAAGACGATCTCCGGCGGCAAGACCTTCTCGGCGCTGAAAGATGAGGTGCACACCTTCACGCTGAAGGGGCGGCCGGCGTTTGGACCCAAAAACGCCAAGGTGACGGTCACGGTGTTCAGCGACTATCAGTGCCCGTTCTGCAAGCGGCTGGACGCGCAGGTCCGCGGGCTGATCTCGGCGCTGCCGGGCAAGGTGCGCGTGGTCTTCAAGCAGTTTCCGCTGGCCTTTCACAAGCAGGCGGACCGGGCGGCGCGGGCGGCGCTGGCGGCGCACAAGCAAAACAAGTTTGGCGCCATGCACGACCTGCTGTACGAGGACGCGCGCAACCTGACACCCGAGAGCTTTTTGCCCCTGGCGCGCAAGGCCCGGCTGAAGACGCGGCGCTTTGAAAAAGACATGAAGGGCGACACCGTGCGCGACATGCTGGCGCTGGACATGCAGGAGGGGCGCAAAGCCGGCGTGCGCGGGACACCGAGTCTGTTCATCAACGGTCGACTGTGGCAGGGCTCGTCTCGCGACACATCCGCCCTCGCAGACGCGATAAGGAAGACCTTTCTGAAGTAGCCGCGGGCTGAGGTTCATTGGCACCGCGTCGGCGTGGTGAGGCCGCGGTCAGGCCGCGGGAACGTGCCGCAGCCCATAGTGGTGCTACGGGCAAGGTACGTGAGCGCGGGCTGACCCGGCCTCGCCGCGACCGGCGCTTGCCAATGGGCCTCAGTCCGCGGCAGAAGTGTCGTTTAGAGCGCTGATTTGGTAGATTGTGCCCGCCTTGTGGGAGGAGTCTATGTCGATGTTGGAGCGCTTTGGTTCAATTGTCGTGTTTGTGGCCCTGGCTGCGGCGTGTGGGTCGATCACGGTCCCGCCGGAGCCGCCTAAGGAAGAGACAGACACCAAGGACGAGCCGGTCACGTGTACAGAGAACGCGGACTGCGACGACGGCCTCAGCTGCACAGAGGACCTGTGCGACACAGCCAACAACAAGTGCGTAACCGACGTGGCGGACAACCGCTGTCATATCGGCGGCAAGTGCTATCTGCCCGGCGACACCAAGCCGGACGACCCCTGTCAGGCCTGCGATCCTGAGGGCTCGCCGTTGATCTGGTCCGAGGTCGAGGACTGCGGCGGGGACACGACCACGGACACGGTTGTGGAGGGCTCGCCGCCCAAGTTCGGCCCGCTGGACGACCAGTTTGTGACCGAGGGCGGCACACTGGAGTTCACGCTGAGCGCGACCGATCCGGACGACGACAACGTGACGATCTCGGCGGACACGATCCCCGAGGGCGCGACCTTCGAGGGCAAGACGCTGACCTGGACGCCCGACTACGGGGTGGCGAATGTGGACGAGGGTCAGAAGATCGTCGAGATGGTGTTTATCGCCACCGACGACTCGCTGCCGAGCGCAGGCGCGGGCGCGGGCGGGCTCACCACCGAGAAGACGGTCCAGGTGCTGGTGCGCAACGACGAGGATGAGGACGGCATCGCCGACAAGCAGGACGACGACCTGGACGGCGACGGCATCGCCAACATCAAAGAGAAAGACCACGGCACCAACCCCAAGGTGGCGGACACCGACGGCGACGGCGTGCTGGACGGGCCGGACAACTGCAAGCTGATCGAAAACAGCGACCAGGCCAACGAGGACAACGACGAGCTGGGCGACCTGTGCGACGCGTGCCCCAAGACCGCTGAGAACGACCCGGACACGGACGGCCACTGCGCCGACGTGGACAACTGCGAAGGCGTGCCCAACCAGGACCAGGCCGATCAGGACAACGACGGGCTGGGCGACGCCTGTGACACGTGCCCGCTGGACGCGGACGACGACATGGACGAGGACGGGCTGTGCGCTAACGAGGACAACTGCGCGGAGGTGCCAAACGGCGATCAGGCGGATGACGACGAGGACGGGCTGGGCAACGTATGCGACACGTGCTCGCTGGATCCGGACAACGATCCGGACGCGGACTCGGTGTGCAACGACGTGGACAACTGCCCCGGCCTGGAGAACACCGACCAGCTGAACACCGACGGCGACCTGTTTGGCGATGCGTGCGATGCGTGCCCGGCGGACCCCAACAACGATGAGGACCTGGACCTGATCTGCGGCGACCTGGACAACTGCCCGGCGGTGGCCAACGAGCTGCAGGAGGACGAGGACGAGGACGGCGTGGGCGACGCCTGCGACCTGTGCAAGGTCGACCCGGACAACGATCTGGACGGGGACGGCGTGTGCGGCGACGTGGACAACTGCCCGGACGAGGCCAACCCGGACCAGGAGGACACGGACGGCGACTCGTTGGGCGATGTCTGCGACCCGTGCCCGACCGGCGAGACCGGCGACAAGGACGGCGACGGCGCGTGTGACGACGGCGACAACTGCCCGGACATCTTCAACGACGATCAGGCGGACCAGGACAAGGACAACGTGGGCGACGTGTGTGATGCGTGCCCGCTGGATCCGGACAACGACCAGGACAACGACAAGCTGTGCGGCGACGTGGACAACTGCCCGGGCGCCTCCAACGTGGACCAGGAAGACGCGGACGACGACGGCGTGGGCGACGCGTGTGATGCGTGTCTTGGCGATCCGCTGAACGACGCGGACGAGGACGGCGTGTGCGAGAGCCTGGATACGTGTCCGGGGCTGGCCGATCCGGGTCAGCTGGACGTGGACGAAGACGGCATCGGCGACCTGTGCGACGCGTGCCCCAACGACGCGGGCAACGATCAGGACGACGACGAGAAGTGCGGGGACGTGGACAACTGCCCGGCGATCGCCAACCCGGTGCAGGCGGACGCGGACGGCGACGGCGTGGGCGACCTGTGTGACGCGTGCGAAAAAGACGCGGACAACGACAAGGACGAGGACGGGGTCTGCGGCGATCTGGACAACTGTCCGGATGAGTCCAACGCGGATCAGGCCAACTCGGACGGCGACCTGCTGGGCAACGCGTGCGATACGTGCCCCGACGACGCGGACAACGACAAGGACGTGGACGGGATCTGCGGGGACGTGGACAACTGCCCCGAGATCGCCAACGGCGAGCAGAAGGACTTTGACGCCGACAATATCGGCGATGACTGCGACGCCTGCCCCAACGATCCGGCCAACGACAAGGACCAGGACGAGCTGTGCGGTGACCTGGACAACTGCCCCAACACCTACAACCCCGACCAGGCCGACGACGACAAAGACGGCAAGGGTGACGCGTGCGAGCAGTGCAACAACGATCCGGACAACGACAAGGACAAGGACGAGGTCTGCGGCGACGTGGACAACTGCCAGGGCACGGCCAACCCCGACCAGAAAGACGCTGACGGCGACGGGCTGGGCGACGAGTGAGAAGACTGACCCAACGACGCGGACCACGACGTGGACAGTGACACGATCTGCGGCGACGTGGACAACTGCGAGCGCACAGCCAACACCGAGCAGACGGACGCAGACGACGACGGCAAAGGCGACGTGTGTGATGACTGTCCCAACGACGCGGCGGACGATGTCGACAAGGACGGACACTGCGCGGACGTGGACAACTGCCCGTTTATCGAAAACGCGGACCAGGCCAACGCCGACTCCGACCTGCTGGGCGACGCATGTGACGCGTGCCCGGCGGATCCGGAC
>CAZJHX010000132.1:0-30573 GCA_964545715.1 uncultured Myxococcales bacterium | reverse complement strand
TTACGCCCGATCAGGTAGGAGAGTCATGCCGTCGTTCCAGGAGAGCCGCACCCCCGGGAGTTTCTCAAGGACTACGCGGACACGCATGGCGCCGAGTACTGCCGTCACGGCTGCAACGACTGCGCCCCCGCGTGCCCGGCCAACGTCCCGGTCAGCTCGGTGATGCGCTACGCCTACTACTTTGAGCAGCAGGGCCGCGAGAAGCACGCCATCGGCAAATACAGCGCGCTGCAGACCGACGCCACGGCGTGCCTCGGGTGCCATGCGCCGTGTCTGGGCGCCTGTCCAAACGGCGTCGATGTGCCACTTCAGCTCGCCGCCGCCCATGGCCGCTTGAGTCTGGTCTGAGCCGCTCTGCCCTGGTTCTGAGCGCGCTTTTCTGGTGCGCAGGCGCCGCGGCCGACCGCCCGGTGCCGGTCCCATCCAGCTGGACGCTGGAGGGCCAGGCGCAGACGTATCAGCGCGACAACGTCTTTGAGGCGATCAACGGCGCGGCGGAGCTGTACCTGTCGTACGGCATGCAGTCGCTGCAGGTGGCGACGCTCAAGTCGGGCAAAGTGGAGATCGGGCTTCGCATTTTTGACCAGGCGCAGCCGCTCGACGCGCTCGGCGTCTTTTTGCGTCATCGGCCACCCGACGCTGTGCGGGTCGCGGCCGGTGCACTGAGCGCACTGATCGCCGACGAGCAGTGCCTGATGGTGGCCGGTCGTTGGTACGTGGATGCACGAGCGCTGGCCGGCAAGCTGACCGCGCCGATGTGCAAGACGGTGCTGACCACCCTGTTGAGCGCCCTGCCCGGCCCCCATACGCTGCCTGCCGAAGCGCGGCTGCTGCCGGACGCCGATCGGGTGCCGGGATCGCTGCGCTTCACCCGGGAGAGCTTTCTGGGCACGCGCGACCTCTCGCATTGCCTGCACGCCGAGTATCGCGCCAAGGGGGCGACAAAAGCGCATCACCGCTTTGTCATGCTGGCGCCGCCGGGATCGACCTCGGCACGGCGCTGGAGCGAGCTGGCAAAACGCTGGACGGCGAGCAACTCCGGCGACCGCGCGGTCTTGTCACGGACGATCCCCTACCAGGGGCTTGTGGTGCTGATGTTGGACAAGGACCGCATCCTGGGCGCCGCGAATGTGGGCGACCTTCAGTCGACGCTGGCCGTGCTTAGAGCATCATCAAATACGCGATCAGATCAGCCTTCTCCGACTCGTTGAGCGCTTCTGGGTGCCCCATCCAGCCCGTTGTCTGCTCCAACACGTCGTACAGCGTGGCCGCTGAGCCATCGTGCAGATACGGCGCCGACAGCCGCAGCCCGACAAGGCTCGGCGTGTTCACAGGCTCGTCCTCGCCCGGCACGAAATGGACCTTTCCGTCCGAGGCCCCGCCTGGATGGCACTGGCCACAGCCGACCCACTCGTCGTCGAAGAGCAGCGATCCGTTGACCGCCGACGGCGTCCACGCCTCCTGGACCGCCGGCAGAGGCAGCTGTTTGATGTAGCCGGCCAGTGACGCCAGCGCGCTGGGGCTCAGGCCGGACCCGCCCATGCGGCCAACGGTCTGGGTCACATAGCCGTGCAGCTCGTTCTTCTTTCCAAACCACCCGTAGGGTCCGGTCCCGACGACGCGCTCGGCCAGCATGATGGTCTGGCGGGGCCCATCGGCGCTGAACCAGACCCGTCCGTCGTCCTCGCCCTCGAAGTGGCAGGACGCACAGCCGAACTTCCAGTAGGCGCTGACTGCGTCGTCGCGCGACGCGTTGAAGAGCCGGCGGCCCCAGTGCAGGTTGGTGGGTAGCGGATCGATGCCGTACTCGACCACGTCCAGCTGGGTCAGCAGGATCGGCAGCTCCGCCTGGTCGCCGGTGTCGGCGATCGCGAGCAGCGGCGTCAGGCTGACGCGGCCGATAGTGAAGTCGTGCGAGTTGAGCACGTACGCTGCGGTGCCGTCCGGTGAGAACGCGATGCCGCGCGGGGCCTGGCCCACGCCGATGGTGGCCACGGGGCTCTTCATCGGGTCTGCGGTGGCCGTGTTGTAGACCACGATCCAGTTGCTGGCCATGCCGGCGACGAACAGCAGCGTCTGGTCGGGGTGATGGGCGGTAGCGACAGGCACGGTCACGCGCGGGCTGGCCCAGTCGAAGGCGCCGGACTCGTCCAGCTGGGCCGACACCTGACCTATGGTGGAGACAGCGTTGATGATCGGCCGCCCGTTGCTGTTGAGGGTGACGCAATTCACGGCGCCGTAGTAGCTCGTGCACTTCTTGTTGATGCCGGTGTAGGACCGCGAGTGCGCCACGAAGACGCCCTCGTGGACGGGGCTGGGCGCCATCGATCGCGCGCCGGACGCGTGAAAGTCCTTGAAGTACGTCTTGTCGCCGTTTGTGCCGTCAGCCGGTACGAGGGTGCGCAGCGCGTGCGCCTCAGGGGAGCCGAGGCCGCCGCCGTTCAGCGCCGCAAATCGCAGGACGTCGGCGCCTTTGTGGGAGACGACGACATGGCCGGTACCGGCCACGGAGACCGCCAGCGGGCGATTGAGCGTCGGATGCGACGACAGCACCTCCATCGACTGGGCGTCGACCACGTGGATGCGGTCGTCGCCGGCGGTGGCGACGTAGACGAGATCGCCGTCCCGAGACATGGCCAGGCCGATAGGCTCGGGGCCGACCGCGACAAAGCTCAACGCACCGTTAGGCAGCCATCTGGCAAGTACGGCGTCGTCACGCACAGTCACAAAGGCGGCGCCCTGAGGCGAGACGACGACCTGCTCGGGGCGGGCGCCCACGTCGACCGACTGCTCGACGATTCCGGCCACTCGATAGAGGATCACCAGCCAGCCGTTGTCGGCGTCGACAGCGAACAGCTTGTCGTCATCGACCGCCAGTCGGCCGCCGGATGTCCAGGGCCGGAAGTCGGGTTGCAACAGCGTCTTCTGTGCAACGCCGGTGTGGAAGGCCGGCGGCGGGATGGCGGCGGGGCAGTGACTCCAGCCGGGGCCGCCGGTGCACAGCGCGGTCTCCGCTGCCTCGGGATCGGCGGGCTCGTCGGGGTCGTCAGCGACCGGCGGGTTGGTGGGCTTGGTCTGTGACGGCGTGGGATCGGTCGCTTCGGGCTTGTCGTGCGGCTGGAAAAGGTGCGGTTCGTCGGCTTCACCGCTCACGACGGGCGGGACGACTTCAGCTTCGGGTTGAGTTTGAGGGGAGTGCTCCAAGACGACGCAACCGGACAAAAAGCCGGCTACGACCAAAAAGCCGCCATACTTCATATGTCTTTCTCCTCAGAGAATGAGCACCCCACACGAGTATGGGGCCTGTCGGGCCGGCAGCGCAATGAAAACCGAACCTACGTTTTGTTTTTACTGCGTATCCAGCTCCGTGAAGCCGCTATCTCGCGCGCCGCCGGACCGGGCGCTTCAACCGCAGCTTCAGAGAGTTGGAGGACGTCGCGCCTTTCCAGAACTCGTCGGTCGGCAGGTGCTCCCGACAGGCCTTCATGGCCTCCGGGATCGTTGGCGGCGGGCCACGTCGGGCGGCGGGTGGCGCGACCCGGTAGGTCACGTCGTATCGGCCGGGCGGCGGCGGGTTCCAGGACGACTTGCAGCCGAACTGGTCCAGCAAAATGGTGTGCTTGGCGCCGGGCGCCAGCGTGACGGCTTTGGGGCGTTTGCCCTTGGCGTCGCGAGCGCACTGACACGGGTGAACCATGACGTGCCTGGCACCGGTCTTGACGTCCTGAAAGCGCAGGCCGTGGACTTCGAGGTCGCGAAAGCTGCGCTCGGTGTCGCTGGTGTTGGTCACGGTGATTTCGTACACGCCGTCCAGCAAGACCTCACCAGGCTCACGGCGCGAGTGATACCACTCCACCAGGCGCACGCGCTTCTTCTGGACAAGCTTGACGGTCAAGCCGGTCGGGGACGGCGCGACCGGGGGCGGCGCTAAAACCAGGGACAGGGCGAGCAGCGTGATCAAAGCCCGGTGAGCATACCGCATCGCGTCCACGTGGGAAGCAGGGGCGAAGACCTGGATTTGATGATCAATCCGGGTATCGTGAGTTCACTCATGTCCATGCGCGCCATCATTGTTGTCGTTCTCTTCCAGGTCATGCTGGTCGGGTCAGCCGTCGCCGACCGGCCGAACCTGCGCTTCTCAACACACGTGCACAGCCGCTACACGGTGGAGCAGAAGGGTGAAGACGCGGACTGGGAGCACGAGTTCTCGATGCGGCGTGCCCGGCTGGCGGCCTTGTTTCGGGCCAACAGGTTCATCCGCGCTGAGCTGGACGTCGAGTTTGCCGACACCTCTCCGCCCGGCATCCGCGACGCCGCCCTGGAGCTGAAAGCCAATCGCTGGCTGCGTATCACGGGGGGCCGGTTCAAAAAGCCGTTCAGCCGGCTGTCGTTGCGGGGACCGACCACGCTGCCGCTGATCAGTCGAGGCACCGGCAACGGGATCGTCTCGGGCGACCTGGGCTTCGGCGGCCGCGACATCGGGTTGATGCTGTCGGGTCGCGCCGGTGTCCTCCGGTGGGCGGTCGGTGTGTTCAACGGCACCGGAACGTTTGAGGACGTCGACACCGGCAAGGACGTCACCGCGCGCCTGGACTTCAAGCTGGGCTCCGGGGCGCGCATTGGGATGTCCGGCTCCATGCAGCACGACAACCCCGAACGGATCACGCCGGTGCAGGAGATCACGTTCGCGGCAGGTCTGGACACGCGCATACGCTTCGCCAACGTGGAGTTGATCGGCGAGGCGCTGTGGGCGCAGGAGCGCACGGTGGCGCTTGAGCGAGACTGGGTCACCGGCATCCTGTTCGGCACGATGACCTTCGAGGCGTGCGTCTCCGTGCAGCCGATCGTGAAGCTGGAGGTGATCGACCCCGACGTCGGCAACTCCGACCGCCCCGACTTCGCGGTGCTGGCGGGCGCCAACCTGCTGCTGTTCGACTCCGTGCGCATCATGCTGCAGGGCGAGATGCTGTTTCCAGGCGCGGACTCGCCGCAAGAAGAAGAGACCACCATCACTGTGCAGCTGGCTTTCGACGACAAGGTCGATGTACCGCTGTGGACCCGAAAAGACTGAGAGGACCTCGATATGACCATCGCCCGAATCACCGCCGTGGCGGCGCTGATCTGTCTCGCCGGATGCGGCGACAACGACACCGTTGATTTTGACGCCGGCAGCGGCGGAACCGGCACGACGGGCTCGGACACCGGCACGGGCGACGACACCGGCGACACCGGCGACACCACGACCACCGGCACCGATACCGGCTCCGACACGGGCACCGATCCGCTGGACCTGTTTCCGCTGGCGATCGGCAACACCTGGTCCTACGACATCAAGGAGGGCACGACGTCCATCGGCGAGAAGACCCAGACGGTCCTGGAGCTGACAACCCACGCCAGCTTTGACGGCCAGGCGTTCAGGCTGGAGACGGTGAAGCCCAGCACCAACCGCACGATCAGCTACCAGCGCAAGGACGGCGCGGACACCATCCGGTTCCGCGAGGACCACTACAAGGGGTCCGAGCTCAAGACCAGCGAGACCTATACCCCGTTCAAGCTGCGGGTCTCCAACGACATGCTCACCGTCGGCGTGGAGCGCAGCGCGTCGTTTATCGAGCAGAACTTCGACGGAGACGGCAAGCTGACCAACGAGATCCCCAAAGACGAAGAGTGGAAGGTCATGGCCATCGAGTCGATCACGGTCCCCGCCGGTACGTTCGACAACGCCGTCCGCGTCCAGCGCACGCGGACGATCACAAACCTGGTCAAGACCTATTGGTTTGTCCCCGGTGTCGGAAAAATCAAAGAGATCGCGGCCAACCAGACCGAGGAGCTGACGGGCTACACGGTCAAGTAGTCCTTGACGCCCGGTCCGAAGAAGTTGTACCAAGTGGTTCATGAACCAGGTGGAACATAAACCTGACGGACGGCGTGCGCGCCACGCGGGCAAAAAAGAGGCGCTGCTGAGCGCGGCCGCGGACTACGTCGTGGAGCACGGGCTGACCAACCTCTCGGTGCGCCCGCTGGCAGCCGCGGTCGGGCTCACACATCGCACGCTGCTCTACTATTTCGGCTCTCGCGACGCGCTGATCCTGGCCGTGCTGGACGAGGTCCGAGCGCGCGACGGCCGGTATATCCGCGAGCTGATCATGGCCGCCATGACCGCCGGTTCGGGCAGCGGGCCCGGTCACCTGCTGCGAGTCGCGTGGTCGGCCTTCAACGCCCCGGAGCGCATGCCGTACGTGCGGCTGTTTCAAGAGGTCTTCGCCCTCGGCTTGAGCGGCCCGCCCTATGACGCGTGGGTCCAGTCGATCGCCGCGTCGCGCATCGACATGATCGCGCAAACGCTTCGGGCTCAGGGATGCCCGGACGACCGGGCGCGGGCGGGCGCGGTGCTGATCGTGGCCGCCGTACGCGGGCTCCAGAGTCATACCCTGGCCACAGGCGACCGGGCGGGCGCGGACGCGGCGTTCGAGGAGCTGGTCCTGGGCCTGGAGACCCAGCTGGCGGCCCTGCCATGAGCGGCTTCGTCATCCAGCCGAGCCCCGACGTCCCCGCGGAGCCCTTGAGCAGCCAGCCGATCGGGGTGGCTGTCCATCTGGGTCCGGCCGTCGTCTTCGTGGCCGTGTTGGCCGGCTTCGGCATATCGCTGCCGCTGGTCCTGATGAGCTTCGCCATCGTCTCGGTGATCAACTTGCTGGTCGTCCTGGAGCTGGAGCGTCGCGCGCCGGCGGTCATATTGCCGCCGCCCGATCTGGCGGCCGTACGACGCGGCTTGGCGCTGGTGTTCGTAAAGGGCGTGTTGTGCGGCGGCGCGGTCGTCGCCGGCGGCTGGTGGCTGCTGTCGGGCGTGCCGAGCGCGACACACCAGAGCTGGCCGGCCATCGTGGCCGCGGTTTTGCTGACGGACTGGACCTATTATTGGATTCACCGCGCGCTGAATCACGGCCGGGGCGCCAACCCGATCCTGCGCTGGTTCCGCCGCCGCCACGCCATGCACCACAACGTGGAGCACCTGGACTTTCTGCGCGGCAACGTCTCGTCGTTCTTCGACACCGCCGTCACCGGCTTTCAGGCGCCGCTGGCCCTGATCGCGACTGCGCTGGGCCTGGACCTGACCGCCACGATGACAGCCTACGCCCTGGTGCTGATGCTGCAGGCCACGCACCACCTGAATCACACGCTGCACCTGGGCCCGCTGCGCTACGTCTTCATGGACAACCACGCCCACAAGCTGCACCACTGCCCGCGTGGCCGCCTGGTCAACCACGGCGCCCTCTTCTCGCTGTGGGACCGGCTGCACGGCACCTTCTACGAGGACTTCACGCTGTCGTCGGGCCACCTGGCGGCCTCCAAGACCGCGCTGCCCATCCGCCCCGCGTAACACCAGAAACCGCTGCAGAGCGTGGGACGAAGAAACGATACCCATGCCATGGGTCACGCCTCCCGCAAGAAGAAGCAGCGAGCCAAAGCGGCGGACGCGCCAAAGACCAGGCGCCGCGGCCACCCCAAGCTGCCGACCATGCCGCCGATCGACGCGACACCACTGCGCCGCTGGTTTGCCGTGGCGCTGGTCATCGCCGTGAGCGTGTTCGCGGCGTACTGGTGCACGCTGGACAACGAGTTCCTCACCTTTGACGACCGCAAGTACATCTACCAAAACGAGTTTGTGGTCGGTGACGGCGGGCTGTCGGCGATCTGGGGCGACATCTCCAACGAGTCGGCCACACTGCATTACTACCCGCTGACCTACAGCACGTTCTGGCTGGAGCATAAAGCGGTCGGGCTGTCGCCGAAGGAGAGGCCGGCCAAGGTCATCAATGTCCCCGCGCACCCGCTGTACCACGTCACGCAGATGGTGCTGCACGCGCTGGTCGCGCTGATGGTCCTGCTGGTGCTGCGCGCACTGGGGGTCGGCTTTCGTCCCGCGGTCGTGACCGCCGCCGTGTTCGCCCTTCATCCGGTGGCGGTCGAGTCCGTCGCGTGGATGGCCGAGCGCAAGAACCTGCTCTCCAGCGCCCTGTTCTGGTCGTCGCTGCTGGCCTATATCCAGTATCGGCGCGTCATCCGCGCGCCCCAGCGAGCGGCGGCGCTGTACACGGTGTCGCTCTTGCTGTTTAGCCTGGCGCTGAGCGCCAAAGCGGCGGCCCTGACGCTGGCCCCCGTGCTGATCGTGACGGACCGGGTGCTGGACGGAAAGTGGAGCGCCCTGCCCTCAGCCCTGCGCTCGGCGCCGTTCTTCGGGCTGGCCTTTGCGGTAATCAGCGTGCTGGCGGCGCGCGAGGCCAACATCGCAAACGGCTGGGAGCCGATGGACCTCGGCATCCGCCCGTTCATCGCTGTGTCGGCTATCGCGCATTACGCGCTCAAGACCGTACTGCCCTTCGACCAGGCGCTGATCTACCCCAAGTGGGCGCTGTCGTATGCGGAGCCCCGATACTGGATCTCTCTGGCGGCGGTGGCCGTCGCCGCGTTCGTGGTGTGGCGCAAGCGAAAATGGCTCGGCGACCACGCGCTGTGGGGCATCGCGGTCTTTCTGCTGACGATCAGCCCGATCATCGGCCTGAAGTACTTCATCTGGATGCAGTTCTCGTTTGTGGCCGACCACTACATGTACCTGGGCACGGTCGGTCTGGTGCTGTCGCTGGCGATCATCGGCGACAAGCTGCTTTTGGCCGAGGACGCGCCGCGCTCACGACTGATCGCCGCCGGCGTCGCCACCGCCGTAATCCTTGTCGGCTGCGGCGTGCGCACGTCCCAGCAGGCCGATGTGTGGCAGGACAACGTCACGCTGTGGAAACACAACACCGAGGTGGTACCCGACACATTCCTCGCGCACTTCAACCTGGGCAATCACTACTGGCGCACCCGGGACTACGAGACGGCGCTGGGCCACTACCTCGACTGCCGGCGCATCGACCCGAACTTCATCAAGACGAGCACCAAGGTCGCCCAGTGCCTGAAGCGCCTGGACCGCCATGAAGAGGCGCTGCCCGCATACCAAGAGGCGATCGCCGCGGCCGAGCGCAAGCGACCGCGCTATCTGGCCGTGCACATCGAGCACGCTGTGTATCTGGAACATTTGGGCCAGAAGCGGCTGGCGCTTGCCGCCTGGCGCCGCGTGCTGAAGAAAAACCCGCCCAATCCCAAGTACGCGCTGAGCAACATCGCCCGCCTGAAGGCCCAACTGACCGACGCGGATGTAAGCTCGACGCACTGACGCCGGTCCAGTCCGAGGCGCACGAGCGTACCGCCCCCCAACCAAATCTGGCACGGTAGCGGCGATGACGGACCTCGAAATACAGGGACAGAAGCTGGAGCTGGAGTACCCCTGCGAGTGGAGCTACACGCTCATGGGCACCACCGAGGCCCTGCTGCGCGCTGCAGCCGAGGAAGTCGCGGGCGACCGCCCCAGCACATTGTGCTTCGGCCGACGAACCAGCGGCGGACGCTACTGCTCGGTCATCCTCACGCTGGAGGTCCAAAGCGACGAGGACCGCCGCACACTCTTCGCCGCGCTGCACGCGCATGGGGGCGTGCTGAGGCTGCTCTAGTCGGCTTGCACCTCGTGAGCCCCGCGATCGTCGGCCGCGCCAACCGGACGCAGCAGGCGCATCACATCGTAGGCGGTCGCGCCTTTGAGCCCTGACTGAAGCACGGTGTAGCCTGCAGTGGAGCGTGGACGAGGCCGGCAGCGACGATCTCAGCCTGGCCGCCGTCCAAAGCGCGATCGGGGCGGCGTTCCAGTCGTGGCAGCAGGTGCAGTGCTCCAAGTTGCAATTCAAGGACGTGGGTGTCGCGAGCGAGGGCGGCTCGGGGCGCATTCACGTGCGGTTTGAAGAGGATGACTTCGACTTTGTGGACGACAACGCCATCGCGTACGCCAGTCCGCTCTTCAGCCTGCAGACAGGCGAGATCTTCGAGGCCCAGATCGTCTTTCGGGGCGAGAACTGGTCGTGGCAGGTCGGCCCGGACGCGCTGCCAAGCGCTGACCTGGAGAACGTGGCGCTGCACGAGATCGGGCATGCGATCGGCCTGCGGCACTCGATAGACCGCAGCGCCACGATGTTCTTTTCGCAGCCGGCGCTGACCCCCAAGGTGCTGGCACCCGACGACGAGCGCGGGGCCTGTTACCTGTATCCAGCGTCGCCATTCGACGGCGGCCTGTCATGCGACTCCTGCCAGTCAGACGCACACTGCGCGGCCGGCAGCTGTGAGTCGTATGGGCAGGAGGGCCGAAACTATTGCGAGACACCGTGCGGCGAAGGCTGCCCGGACGGCCTGACCTGCCAACAGGGGGTGTGCCGGCCTGCGCACGGCTTCTGCGGTGTGGCGGGAAACGCGGTGCCCGGCGGCGAGTACTGTTGGGGCCATGCCCTGTGCGAGTCCGGGCTGTGTGGCAGCACCACGGACTCCGCGGCGTGTTCAGCGCCGTGCAACGTGGACGCCGACTGCCCGGCCGGCATGGCGTGTTTGGAGTTTGCCTCGGGCGACAAGCTGTGCCTGCCCGCCGGACCCATCGGGCTCGGCGGCCCGTGCACCTCTCACATCGACTGCTCCACGCTGAAGTGCGCCTGGGTGAACTCCGGCGGCGCCACTCAGCTGCGCTGCACGGAGGAGAGGACGGCCGCCTGCTCCCCATGGCCCCAGGTGTCCGCGCGCGCTAGCGGGTGGCGTATCTACGTCGTGGTTGGCAGCTCAGACTGCCACAGACGCCCAGGCCAACCCGGCGATCAGGGCCAGCAGGATCCACTGCGGGGCGCGCAGGTACTGCCCAGTCGGCAGACACACCAGCAGCACCCACGCCACGGCGTACAGCGCGAAGCGGATCGCGGTGACCACCAGCACATCGGCTGACGGCTCCACCGCGCCGAGGCCGGCCGCCAAGAGGTAGCCGGCTGTGACGAGCCCATCCGCGCTCAGCAGGTGCCAGGCGGCCTGCATTTACCGGCCAGGCCTGCGAAACCCCTCTGTAGGCCTCGCGCGCCACACAGGAAAACCGACTTGCAAAACTGAACCGAATCCAGGCCCTTGCGGCGCCACAATTCCCGTCTCCGGCGGCTGCTGTCGCGCCCGCAGTTGCTTCTTAATCTGTCTTCAGCGCCATTTTGACTCTTGACAAGATCGGGTCTGGATGCCGATTATAGCGGACGTTCGTTTTAACCCTTTGGTTGGGAGGCTTCAGCATGCCGTATAAGCCTGAAAGCATTAGAGAACTACGTTCTGAACTCAACCTCAATCAACGGGAATTCGGCCAAAGGCTCGGCGTCTCGCAGAAGACCATCTCGCGCTGGGAAAACGGCAACATCGTTCCGGGCGGCAACCAGCTGGGCGTGATCTTCGACATCGGCCTCAAGGAAGGCGCCACCTTCGACCCTTTTAAACCTCCCTCCATCTGAGCCTATTTGGGCCCCTGCACGGGCTTCATTGACAGGCTTCACAGCATGACAAGAAAAAGGCTTGACAGCCGTTACAGAGCCATGCCTTTGTCGTTAATGATGGGTGTATTTTTTGCAGCCGTCTTGAGGGTCGCGGCACTTACATAAAGAGGCACAATCTTCGGGTCCGGTGGGGCAGCGCCACCGAACGTCTCCTTCCACAAAGGCGTCCGGCGGGCATTACCACACCTTTACCGAGGGATGTCTTCGACTTGGTCGAGCCAAGGGTAGCAGTTTGAAAGCACTGCCCTTGACCGGCTTCTGACACGGATTGAAAAGGAGGCCTTTTGCACGCGCCAGCTCCGTAACACCCTGGGCGCTAGTATATCAGCGCCGCAGACGGTGTCTACAGATCGGGCGTTTGCTCTCCAGGGCCTCATTAGGAGGCGACAATGAAGAAGAGCATGATTCTTATCGGTATTTTTGGGGTGGTGATATGTCCGCTGGTGGCTGCCGGTGGGCCGACAAAGACGGAGGATGCCAAGAACTGGGAGGAGCTCGGTCCCTTCATCAAGCAGAAGGTGAAGCTGAAGCCCCCGACCTATGAGCCGCCGGCGCCGCAGCCGACGCGCAAGCCGCCCAAGGTGGCCAAGCCGCGGGTGGGTCCCAAGACCGTGCCGGTGAAGAAGCCGCCGCGTGCGAAGCGCCCGGGACCTGTGCGCGTCAAGCCCGCGGTCAACAAGCCCAAGCCCAAGCCCAAGCCGGCCACTGGTCCGGTTCGTCGACCGAAGCCGATCCCGGCGCCGGTGCCCTTCTCCAAGACCCCTCGTCCGGAGCCCCCGGTCACCTCGAAGACGGTGGAGCTCGGCAAGTCGATCCCGCCCACCAGGCGCAAGAGCCCCCGCGTGTATCGGGACCCCTATTTCTGCCCCGGCGGCTTTCGCAGCCTTCGAGAGTGCCTGTACCGTGCGGGTCACGGTGTCTTGGCCGAGGTGGATGAGACCGGCTTGACATGCGTGGCGTTCGTAGAGGCCAACGGTCCCGACGACTCCGCGTCCCGTGTGTGCCGTCAGCGCGCGGCTACAGGCTGGGTGTGGGAGTGCGTGGAGTTCCGCCGGCCCTCGGCCACCGCCAAGTATGCCGTCTGCACCGATGACCGATATTGGCGCAATCGCACCACCGGCTTCGAAGGCGCCGTGCTCGACGAGGTCGTCCCCGCGGTCTTGCACCTGGAGATCTTCGTTAGCCTGGACGGCAAGATGGTGTGGGGCCCGACGCTGGCCGAGCTGTATGAAGATCTCCGCGCGGCGAAGAGCCGGCCCTTGGCCTTCATGACGCACTCGGGGGATGATGAGTCTCACGCGCTGCGGTATATCGCTCATTTCCTGGCGCAGTATCGCGATGTTCACTCGCAATCGCGTCACAAGCCGCCCGAGTTTCTCCGCAGCGAAGGTCGTCGCCTGGTGCGGCGCGCGATCCAGCTGGCTTCCGGTTCTGGCTCATGAGCCAGCTGATCTGCGCAGAATGCAAGCGTCAGCTGCGCGCCCCCTGGTGCAATGACTGTTACCTCCCCACGGTCATGGCGAAGCGGTTGAAGGTCTCTCCGAGAAGCGAAGAGGTTCTCGGCAGCCGTTATCGTATTCTGGGCCTCTACGGGAGCGGCGGCATGGGCGAGGTCTTCCTGGCCTTGGATGTGCGATTGTGGCGGCTGGTCTGCGCCAAGATCGCCCAGCAGGATTGCGCGGGCGACCTCGATGAGCGGCTTCATCGCGAGGCGGCCGGGATCTCGAGGCTCTACAGCCCTCATGCGGTGGTGCCGCTCGATCTGGGGCAATGTCAGGATGGCGCGAGCTTCATGATCGAGGAGTTTGCGGCGGGCCAGACGCTTTCTGAGCTGCTCAAGACCAAGCCGCGGCTGGGCATCACCGTCTCGATGGATATCCTGCTGGCGGTTACCGACGCGCTGACGGAAGCCCATGCGCACGGGGTGATCCATCGCGATCTCAAGCCCGGCAACGTCGTCGTTCATCTCACGGAGGCACGGCCTGTCGCCAAGGTCATCGACTGGGGCATCGTCTTCTTCACGGAAGGGCCGCTGGAGCTGCGCAATCACCTGACGCAGACCGGCTATGTGGTGGGTTCTATCCGCTATATGGCTCCGGAGTTGATGGATGGCGGCCCCGCCACTCCCCAGAGCGACCTCTTCGCGCTGGGCAAAGTGGCCGTGCGGATGCTTTGGGGCGGTCGAGCTATGGACAGCCGCAGTGACGTGCCGAAGGCGCTCGTTGCGCTGATCAAGGAGCTCACCAATAAGCAGGCCAATCGCCGTCCTGCATCCGCGGCAGATGTCGCAAAGAGGCTCCGTGTGATCGCCGCATCCTGCGACGATGATCGTACCGAGCCGATTGACCTCGCCGCGGGGGCAACGGAGGCAACGACCGGCTTGGAGCGGATCGATCAAGAGCAGGAGGAGGCCGAGAACGGCAGCTGGATTGGCCGCCCTCTTGCCGCTCTTGGCGCCGTCACCGCGACCGTCATGGCGGCCCTGCTCGTCACCTGGTTTGCCTACAGCTACGCCGACAAGCCCATCATCGTGCCAGAGTCGCCGGAGATCGACTGTGTCGCTTTCCGTGATTCGCCCGAATGCCTCGTTCGTGACCGACACGTCGTGATCAGCTGCGTCGATCCCGAGAGCGATGCCCTGTCCAGCGTCGTCTTTGTCGAGGTCGTCGATGAAGCGGCCGCCAACCTTTGCCGGCAATCGCTCGCAGGCGGCTGGCAGTGGCAGTGCCGGTCCGCGGGCGCGGCTCCGACGCTGACATCGGAGGTCTGCCTGAATGCCGAGTGGGCCGATGCCACGGTCGGTCTACCGGCTGGGTTCCTGGATCGCGTTGTCGGACAAGACAGCCACCGGGAGGTAGCGATGATGATCGGCAAGACGACCGTGTGGGGCCCAACGGTCAAAGAGCTGCTCATAGAGCTGAAGGCGGCACAAAAGAGCGAAACGACAGCCGCCACGCCCAAGCGCACGCAGGCGTGGATCGATTTTGCCGGCAAGTACCCGATGGCCGCGCACCGGGAACGCTGGATGCCGACAGCCGCCGTGCGTGCCGAGCGACGACGCCTTGTCCGGATGTCGATCGCGTTGGCATATTCTTCCAAGCGCGCCGAGGCGGGCAAGACGCTCCAGTCCCTCTAGACTGCAACCACTCCCCGACGTCGCAGCGGCTCGAGCAGACGCGGGTTCCAGTCATCGGTAAAATCAAGGTCCGTATGCTGCATGCCGGTCAGGAGCAGCCGGGTACCAGCCGGCAGATCGACAGCCCCCACCATGACCGGAATGACAGGTATGCCCACACCGACCGCGTAGGCGATCTCGCGGCGGACCATGTCAGACGCCACTGATCGCGGGGTGATGATGGCCAGGACGGCCGCCGACTGACTCAATGCGGTGGCCACCGCGTCCGGCCACTCGAAGCCCGTCACGATCGCGGCATCCCACCAGAGCCGTACACCGGCCGCCTGCATGGCGCCGATTCTAAGCATCAGCCACGGCGCATCCCGCCTTGCGTAAGAGACGAACGCGTACGGTTTATTGCCGGCATATGGGGGGGTGTGAGGCGACGACGTCAGCACGGGTGTCGGCCCCGTCTCCGCTTCGATGGACGCCAACGCAGATTCGAATTCGCGTTCGTCGAACGAGACCACAGCGCCTACCGATCCGAAGCGAATGAAGGCCGCGGTGTCGATGTGGAGGTCCGAAATCACCTGGGTC
This sequence comes from uncultured Myxococcales bacterium, assembly GCA_964545715.1. Lineage (GTDB taxonomy): Bacteria > Myxococcota_A > UBA9042 > CAZJHX01. The sequence continues at coordinate 15,423 of CAZJHX010000132.1, read as the reverse complement.
GGCGATTCGTCCAGTCCGATTAGATCCATCGAGCCGCTAAAGGTCCCGTTGGCGGACCCGCAGTCCAGCAGGATCCCTGCTCCGCCGCCCAGCGCCCGCAGCGTGGCGTGGCGCCGGGAGACGGAGCGGTGTTCGATGCACACGCCGCTGTCGGGCTCGCGCCCCACGATGACCTCGTCAGGAAGGAGCTTCTCAATCCTGGTGAGCTTGCCGCCCTGGCTGAGCAGACCGACGAAGATCCGATGATTCAACGCGCCCATAATCGCGAATACGCTAGCACACCTGCCACGCTGCCGGAGGCTGCCGACCGCGCGCCCGTCGTCGTTCAGCGCGAGGCCGCGGCGGCACGCAGCTCGGCGTACCACGCACCGAAGGGAGCCGTATGAGGGTGCCCCACGAACAAGCCACCATGTCGGAGGAGCTGAGCGAGACTGCGGCAAGCGTCGGCATCGTCGTGGTCGCAGCCGCGGCCGTAGAGCTTCATGGCAACGCGATCGTGCTGCGGCATGCCCTCGCCGCCCCACTCGGTGAGCCGCCCGAGGTCCCCGCAGGCGGTCGGCATGTTCCAGCAGTAGGAGAGCGCTGACCGAAGGAGACGGTCGGTGTTCTGCACGCGCTCAGTCGCGGTTGGCGGTGTGTGCTCCCCAGGCGTGCTCCCTCTGGCGCAGGCCGCCTTCATCCCCATTTTGCAGGCGCTCGCGTGGTATCCCTGCGCCCGGTCTTCATCGGCGTCCACCCCGATGCCCTCCCGATACAGGTTGCCCAGCTGGAAGCAGCCGGTCGCCTCGCCACGCGTGCAGGCATACGCGAAGGCCTTTCTGGCGCGGGCCGGGTCTTCGTCACCGAAGTTGCCACGGGCGTGCCGCAGCCCCAGGTTGACGCAATACTCGACCTTGGCGTCGAGACACTCCGCCTCGAGCACGGGACGGCTCCACACGTGGTACTCAAAATAGAGATGAACGAACACCGCGGCGGCGACCAGTAGCGCCGCATTGCCAACTAACAGCGCGAGACGGGCCCACAGGCGCAGAGCCGGACGGGGGAGCAAAACCAGCTGTCGCAGCGTTGACAGCAGCGATGCCGGCTCCGCGAGCGCCATCGGACCGCGACGCGGTGGGCCGCTCGAGGGGCACATGATCAGGGCGCCGGCTGGGTCGTAGGGCGGTAGGTTGACCCCCATCTCACGCAGTGCGAGCGCCGCGTCGTCCCACCCGCGACCAAGGTCGTGTCCGGCGGAGTACGCGGCCGGCGCCATGACGAACACCGCGCGCTCCAGCAGCTGGTTGTCCACCAGGTGCTGGATCTCCCACAGAACGCTGTCGCGGCTCCACGGGACGACCAGCACCATGCGGGCATGCTTCACAAGAAACTGGAGCTCGAGCTGCCACTGCGTGTCTTCCGTGGTGACATGGCGGCCTCCCAGCACGGACGGCCGGCCCATGCTCACCAGCGGGGCGGATGGCGCAACCGCGGCCGCAAGGTCCTGCTCCAAGCCGGTACTCTCGAACACCGGCGAAAAGCCGTGGAAGTTCTCGACGTGCTGCGCGACGCTGCCGTCACTGACCTCGAAGGGTCTTAGATACAGCGTGAATGCGGGGACCGCCCGCCCGGCCTCGACAAGCTCACGAACCTTGGCGAGCCATGCTTGTGTACCTGTGTCCAGCCGCTTCTGCACGGCGGCTCGACGCCAGGAAGCCAGGTCCATCAGGAGGGCCGCGAAGAACTCGGCAACCAGGCGGGTGGCCGCGGCGCCCACGATCACCGCCCACGAGAAGTGTCCCCGGGAGATGACATCCAGGGCGAGTATGAACAGGCCGATGTCGAAGCAGCGGAGTATGTTCTTGGGAAGCGACTCCATATCGGCTCACCCGATCAGCCGCGGGCCATGCGCGCCTCTGCGACCGCAAGAAACTCGGACGCCGCCGCCCTTCGCTCAGAGTCCCGGTCGGGCGCCAGGTCGTCCAGCTGCAAGCACCGGGTCAGGGCATCGACGCTGCGCTTCGGGTCGTCGGCCTCCAGCAGGGCGAGTCCGTACGCCAGATGGAGGTCGGCCTGCACTTCGTCGCCGGTCCCGTGTTGGAGCATCACTGGAACCGAATCGATGATCCTCTGAAACTCACCACGCTCCAGAGGCTGCCAGATGAGCACCTCCATCGCCGACGGATGACGCATCAGCTCACTCAGCTCGACGGTAGCTCCAGCGCCTGCGGGAGGTCTCCCAAGCACAAACTTGCGGACGTAACCCGGCATCTGGATCGCCCCGCCCCCTTCGCTGAGGAGGCCCGCGTCCCGGCACCGGTCCAAGGTGGTCTCCAACTCGATGGCCGGGACGTTCACCGCGAGCTCGAGCACGTGAGCCGTGATCGGAAGGGGCGACGACGCCGCCACGGTGCGCAACACCTTGTGCGCCAATTTGCTCAGCCCCCGCCAGGCGCCATCGCACAGCTGATGCAGCGACGCCATGGCATCGTCCGTAACCGCCAGATCCAGACGCCCCCCGCGCGAGACCACCTTGTCGATCTTGCGTCCCACGGCCATCAGCGCGCCGGCCGCGCCCCCGACAGCCTCCGCGACACGGCGAGCGATCGTCTCGTCCACCGGGCCTGAGACAAGACTGCGCAAAAGCTCGACGGCACCAGAGACATTCAGGGGCTGCACTTTCACGACGTCGAACGCGTCGTCCCAGCCTCCAGCCGGCGACTGAATGAGGACGTGCACGCCGGTACCGGCGTCCGGCCACAGCCGCTGTCCCTGGGAGCTCAAGTCGGCCGGACCCGGCACCCCCTCCAGAACCACCAGGCCGTGGCGCAGCTCCTGCCACACGCGCCGTACGACCGAGGACCAGCTGGCGCCGATACCCGGCTGTTTGAGATCCAGCCCAAGACGCGCCTGACCGAGATTGCGAAGCCCGACGGGAACGCCGAACTCACACGGCACCATGTATACATGGCGGCGTGTCGGCACGCTCGAGGAGGCATAGTGATGGGCCAACCCACCCTTGCCGGCTCCCAGCGGGCCCTGCAGCACGGCGACGCTGGTCTCGGTGCCGTATTGGAATGCCGTCCGCAGCGCCAGGAGCTCTTTGCCGCGGCCGATCAGCGGGCGCTTGCCCCACAGGTCGAGGTTTGTGCTGGCTGGACCGAACCTTGCCGTGGAACGAAGAATTCTCTCTGCGATCAACTCCGGATCAGAGAACGGCACAGAGGGGTAGTCTGCCAGCATCGCCGGGCGGACCGCGCCCTCGTGCAGCACGGGCACAATTTCGCAGCCCGTCGCCAGGGCGATCCCGATCTCGTAGCTCATCACGCAGTCCGATTCGATGTCGCCAAGCGGAATCAGCGCGACAAAGACGCGGGCATCGGCAATGGCTCTGGCGAGCTGGTCATGGAGCGGCTGGGCGGCGAGCTCATGGTTGTCCTTGTAGACCTTGACGCCCCGAGCTTCCAGCGCGTCGTAAAGCGAAGCGGCCGCTTTGCGATCGCGGAGACGATAGCTCAGAAACGCGCGAGGTTGGGTCATCCAAGTCATGATGCCACCGAGGCGCTTAAAGAAAAATGCCCCCGGTGTTGAACCGGGGGCGTTTTTACGTTGTGTACACGCGCATGTGTCGTTGTGTGCGGGCGTCGAAGCCCTGACCACGTCGGACGTCGTAGTCCGGCGGTGGTGACGGGGACCAGCCCCGTAAGTTGAAAGGGATGTCGCATCCCATATGGAGACATCGTTCTCGGGCGTCGCGCCCTCGGATGTCTCAGGCGGTTGAAGCCTGTCGTTGCACTGATACTAAGCGGCCGGGTCGTTGCTATCTCAGGCGGCTTGGCGCCTGGCATTTCAAAAACAAGTTGTCGTCGTAGCGAGTCGCAGACGGTTGGCGCCTGCCATCGCTCGCTGGTGTGCCCTGGCCTTCCACGGGTCTGCTGCCGGACCGTCGTCGCGGCTTACCCTCGGCCGTTCTGGGTACTTGTGGTCTCACAGTAGGTGTCGTTGTCGTGTGCCTTTCTGAGCAGAAGACCGCAAAGAATGCGGCCCAGTCGATGTCGGATCGACTCCTTCGGACTGCTATTGCGGGTGTGTTCGTCTCGCTGATTGTTCAGGCGAGTGCGAACGGCGTTGATTGCTCGGCGGCGTGCGGTGATCCCGTCGGCGGAATCACAGGCGATGGCGCTCGATCGGCCATCTGACACGCTGATATCATCACAGTTGGTCTTGGTCGTATGCGTTTGAGCATATGAACACGGGGAACACTCGGTCTCGGCGGTCGAGGGGGTTTCATCTCTCCTTTCTGCGGTGGGTTTCGGCTGTTCTGGGCGATGCGCCCGTGCCTGGCTCGACGGCTTTGAAGCGCTCCTGACTTTGAGCTGGTCATTGACATCGGCGCGCCGGTTCATGGGCTTACCTGCCCTTGTCCGGCATCACCGAAGTCCGACCATGGTCGATTGCCATGAGGACCTCCTAGCGCTGGTCAAAAATTTTCAAAGAACGTGGCTCTCCACGGGTGAGAGACGCGCAACATTTGTTGTCCGGGGCGACCACAGCACCTGTCAAGGCAGCGCGCCCCAGCGCCGACAAAACGGGCAACGGTGACGGTGTAAATAGTTAATAATTTCGGCCGGCTCGGTTGGGTGCCGTCGAAGACGATCAACGGCGTCCAGTCCGAGCGGCGCCACCCGCCGAGATTACTGGGGCTCGCAGCCGTTCAGGATGCCGTCGCCGTCCGTATCCGCCTGGGTACCGTGGAACGGCGTCAGCAGCTGGCGGAGGCGGTCCAGGTCGTCGGCTGTGACCTCGCCGTCGCAGTTCAAATCCGTGCTTGTCTGCGCGCAGGTGGTCGCGTCAGCCGGGTCCAGAACTCGGGCGAGGCAGGCCAGGTCCGCCGCGTCCAGCGTGCCTGAGCCGTCGATGTCGGCGGTCGGCGTGGTGTAGACGCAGCCCGCCTGCTTCGGCGTGCAGCGGCCCTTGTTGCCGGCCAGGGCGCAGCTGGCGCAGCCGGTGCAGGCGCCGGCGCAACACACACCGTCCACGCAGTTGCCGCTGAGACAGAGCGCCGCGTCGGTGCAGTCGGCGCCCAGCGGTTGACCGGACTTGCATGTGCCGTCCACGCAGAACAGGGCGGCCTCGCAGTGCGCGGCCGTAGTGCAGGGCTGGCCGTCGGTGCCTGCCGCGACCGAGAACTTGTCGTACGGATCGAAGGCGGTGCCGCTGACGAGCGGGGTGCCGAACAGCGCGACTTTGCGATCGACAGCCGTGTCTCCGCCCGTGTCGGTGGTGGTGATGATCAGCACCACGCCTATGTCGGCCTCGGCGGCCGTGAAGCCCGTCGCCACCGCCACGTAGTCGCCCGGTTTGAGCGGGTCCTGGACGGCTGTGACCACCTGGCCGTTAGCCGTGCTCGCGGCGTCCGTGCCGGTGGTGAAGCTCAGGCTCGGGTTGGCCGTGGTCCCCAACTCGAAGCGGACCGTCGTGTTGGCAGACGCCGGCTTGTTGAACCGATCGACCAGCGTGGCGCGTAACGTCAGCGCGCCACCCAGGCCCTGTGGCGCCGTGATCGCCAGCTTGGCAAAGCGCCACTTGTTGACGAACACGCGCAGCAGATACAGGGCGTCGGCCGGCTCGATCGCGCCGTTGCCGTCGGTGTCCAGCGCGGTGAGCTGGAAGGGCAGCAGGTCGTTGGGGTTGTGCTTGCCCACGTCGTATTCAAGCGTGAACTTGACGTCCAGCGCGTCCAGCTTGCAGTCGCCGTTGGTGTTGCCCGGGATATCCTTGGGTTGCGGGTTGCCGGCGCCGCAGTCCGGGTCCAGTAACCCCGCGCCCGCGACGATGTCGGCCGGGAAGACGGCGTCCGACGGGATGGGCGTATTGCTGCCCGCGTTGTCGGTCAGCTGCAGCACCTGGCCGCTGATCAAGGTCTCGGTCTTGACCGCCGCGTTGGCCGTAAACTGGATGTCGGCGGCTCTCAACGCGGCGCCCGAGGCCGTCGTGGCCACGCCCGTCACGCCGACGATGCGCACAAAGCCGATGCCGCCCGCGTCGCCCACGTTGTCGATCTCGCTGTCGAACTGCCCGCCCGGCCAGTCGGCGCCCTTGGTCACGCCCGTCGCCTTCACCAGCGCGGTGTCGTAGAGCACCTTGACCTCCAGCGTGCCAAGCGTGGCCCCGCCCGTGTTGACGCGCACCGGCATGGTGAACGCCTCGCCCGGCTCGCGATCGGGGTGCGGGGCCTGAGACGTCTCGCCCAGGTCAACGTCGCCGACCGCCGGCGTCAGGTTGCAGTAGATGTCCGCCCAGCCCTCGACCTGAGACGTGACGGCGCGCGCGGCCACCCGCACCATGCGGTGGTGGTTTTCCAGCAGAGTCACCAGCCCGGCGGCGTTCACGGACGCCTTTGCGGACAGATCGGCCGGAGGCTCGCCGGTGGTCGCCCGGGTCTCCAGCTCGAGCAGGCCAGCAACCGCCAGCGCGTTGGGCAGCTGGGTGGTGTCATCCAGGGTCGCGGCGACCGACAGCTGCGCCGTCGCCACCGCGGTGATGCCCGACAGCGTCGTCACCGGCAGCGACGCGCTCAGCGCCGTGCAGGCCACCGAGTCCGGGGTCGCCGTGAGGTTGATCGCCGCCGAGGTGGCAGTGCCGAGCGTGGCCGTAATCGCCGCCACATCCACCTGCGCCGGGGGCGCCGGGACGGACGCGATTCGGCCCGCAACCGCCACCACATCCGGACTCGCGGACGCAAAAGAGGCCGTCGCAGAGACATCCACCGCCGTGGTGTCGCTGAGCTGCAGCGACGCGGACAGCTGGGCCCGCTGCCACGTGCCGGTCTGCTCGATGCGGCTCAGCGTCAGCTCGGAGAAGTCCGTCGACCCCACATACGTGGGGAAGGGGTTGGACGTGATCACCAGCTGGGTGTGCGACACCACCGTGACGTCCACAGTGGCCTGGATCGCGGGCGCCTGGCTGAACGTGACCAGCAGCGTCGCCGTGCCGGTGCCGTTGCCCGTCGGCACCACGTTCAGGCCGTCCATCGAGATCAGGTCCTGCGGGTCCTGCGCATCGGCATCAAACGTCGTGCGCGCGTCCGCTTTCAGGTCCTTGGTCGACCCGTCCGCGTACGTCATCACCACCGACGTGACCGTCGCAACAGTCGCGATCCCCGCCAGGCCCGCGGGACCGGCCGCGTCCGCCGTGATCTGAGCCACGTCCAGGGTCACCGCCGCCGACGCGGGCGCCGGGAGATCGGTCTTGACCCAGCCATAGCCGGTGCCCAGGCCGGTGTCACACTCGGTCCAGGTCGCCGACACCGCGCTGGCCGTCCCGCCGGCAGCGCCGCCGATGTTCTGCAGCACCCTCAAGCGCGGCGGTCCCGTCAGGATCTCGACCGCGTCCGTCTGCAGCGACTGCAGGGCCAGACCGGCGCTATCCGTGACGTCCATGCGCGTGCCGTCCGTCAGCTGGGCCCGCACGAACAGGCGCGCCTGGGCGAACTCCGCGCTGAGATCCTGCGTCACCGTCACCTTGGCTGTGCCCGCGTCGTCCGGCCCCGGAGCCGCGTTGACCAGACCGGCTGCCGTCAGCGCGGTGGGCGCCACAACCTCGATCTTGGAGACACCCACCGGCGCCGCATCCACCGTCACCGTGGCCCCGCGCAGGTCGCCCCACGGGCCCACGGCTTTGACCTGGCCTGCACCGGCCGCCACCGCGCTGACGATACGTCCGCTGACCGTCACCGTCTCGGGCGTGGCGCTGACCCACTGCACGCGGTCACTCACCTCCGCCAGCACCGTCATGCCGTCCGCCGCCTTGAAGTCCGCAAACGCGCTCAGCCTGGACTGCTGGAACTGCGCGGCCGAGCAGCCGGCCTTCCACCAACTCTTGGGCGACAAGAACCAGTCGGTTGCCACGATGTCGACGCGGTCCACGTACCACACGCGCACCGGCACCTCCGCGGTCTGGCCCAGGTACGACGCGGTGACGATCCCCGCCGCCGCACCCTCGGTCTGCTGCCCGTCCAGCGAGATAGTGCAGCCACTGAGCGCCACACCGGCCGCCGTGGTCGAGCACGCCGCCGCCACGACCTCATCCGGCGTCAAATCCGGCGGGTGGGAGCGCACGGCACGCACCACGATGGGGCTGGTGACCGTCACGCCGTCCAGCCTGGCCGTGTTGAACAGCTCGCTTTGCACGGCCACCGCATGGAGTCCGCGCACCACCGGCGCGACCACGGTCACCGCTCCCGACGTCCCGCTGCCCGCGCCATCGTTGACCTGGGCCGTGACATTGGTGGCGATCGTGGCGTTGCTGCCGTCCTTCAAAGACGACGCCGCACCGGACACCGCATCCGCCGCCGCGCCCGGCTCAGCCGCTGCCGCGATGGTAAAGCTCACCACACCGACCTGGATCGTGCCCTTGACCGTGCTGAAGTCGATGCCGTTGAGCAGCACGCCCGACAGCTTCACCTGCCCCGGCACCGCGGTGCTCACCGCCACGTCATAGCTGGTGTGCGCCACTACGGCGCCCGGGGTCAGAATCGCGTCATCGTACGTCAAAGTAATGCTGAAGGAGCCCAGCTCCTGCGCCGTGGTCACCACCGTCACCGGCACCGCAAATGTGGTCGCGGCCAGGCGCGGTGAGCGCGGCAGATCGACGACCAGCCCCGGATCGGCGGGCGCGTTGTGCGCCACCGTGGCCCGCAGCGTCACCTTGGCGGCCGGATCCGGCGCCAAAACCTCTCCCGCGCCCGTCTGCAGGGCCATCACGGCCTCGGCCTCGACATCGGCCCCCGCAAACCAGGCCGCCTTGGCCTGCACCTCGGCGTCGCACAGCCCCTCGGCGTTCACCGTGCAGTCCGCCGTGACAACGTCGCCGGCCAGCGAGACCCGCAGCTGAGCCTTGGTCCCCGGCGCGACCTGAGGCCGCCCAGCCGCGTCGCGCACCTGCGCCTGAGCGCTGATCCGGCGCGCGTCCTGCCACACCTCGGTGGTCCGCACGATGGCGGTCAGAGACGCCGCCGCCCCGGGTACCGTCGCGTAGTTGCCCACCGCCGTCAGCGGCGTGTTCGCCCCCAGAGACGCAGTCACCACGCCCGCCGTGCCCGGAGGCCGACTGGACAGCGCTTTGACCCCCTGCCGATGCTGGCCCGAGCCGGCGTCGTAGCCGACCTTCAGCTCGTTGATGAAGCCTGGACCGGACCCCACCGAGAAGGACACGCCGGCCACGTCCATCGGGTTGGCCGCGGCGGCGCAGTCGACCTCGTCGGTGCTGCCGTCGCAGTCCTCGTCCAGCAGGCTGGCGCAGACCTCGGCGACCGGCGCCGTCTCGCCCAGGCACGGTCCACCCGCGCCCGCTGCGCAGGTCTGGGTGCCCAGCTTGCACACGCCCTTGGCCTCGGTGCCCCAGGCGCCCGAGTAGCACTGGGTCCAGGCGCCGTCGGTCGTGCCGTCGCAGTCATTGTCCTTCAGGTCACACAGCTCCGGTGCACCCGGGTAGATCCGCGCGTCCAGGTGCCCGCCCAACGCCACGCAGTCGTTCCAGTTTTTGATGCCGTCCGCGTCGTAGTCCGTCTTGTAGGGATAGTCGCGGTTGGCGGTGGCGATGACCGCTCCCTGCGCGTCCAACGCAACGGCGGTCACGGGGTTCGTGGCCCCGGCATCCGACAGCTCGATGGCCGCAGTCCAGGTCTGCCCGACCGGCGTGACCGTCACCGCGCCAAGCTCACTGCCCGCCACCGTGACCCGCACGGACGTCGCGCCGACGACCGTGCCCTGCAGCGTGACCGTGACGCAGCTTCCGCCGCCGGTGGTGCAGGCCGCGGCCTCATCGGTGAACTTGGCGTCCGCCGCCGGCGTGTCGATGGTGATGCTCACCGGCCCCGGCGCGATCCCGAGCACGCTGCCGTCCTGAGTGATCCCCACCAACTCGGTGGTGGTGTTGGTGGCATCCCAGTTCATCGGCGCCAGCTGCGTAAACGGCACGCCGGCGTTGACCGTCCACATCAGCGACGGCCCCTGCGCGCCGTGCGCCACCGAATAGAGGCGCCCGTCGGCGCTGGCCAGGACCAGGTCCGTGGTGCCGCTGCCGTCCGCGTCAAAGGCGACCATGGCCGCGACCGAGCGCGGGGATGGGGGCGGCGGATGGACACAGTGGTCGTTGACGGTCGTGCACTCGCTGGCGCAGCACGCGTCACCGCTGATCGCGCAGGTGCCGCCCGTCGAAGGCGTCAGCGCGCCCTTGTACAAGAACACCGGATAGCCGGGCAGGCAGGCGCCGGTCTTGCCGTCCAGCACGAACAGCCCGCCCACGCCGTTGACGTAGGCCATCTCGGCCGCGCCGTTGCCGGTCAAATCGGCCAGCGCATGGAACCACTTGGTCGTGCCGCCGCCACCCAGCCGATAGTTCCAGGTCTTGGTGGGCTCGTCCGAGTCCTCGACCTGCCATACGCCCTTGTCGCGCGGCTGGGAGTGCGCGTCGTGACCTATCCAGACCAGCTCTTTGGGCGGCACGCCGTCCATCTCGGCCAGAAGCGGGATCCCGGGGTAACCGGCCGCCTGGAACTGGAACTTCGACGAGCACACCGTGTGATCCGTGACGCTGGGCACGCAGTCGCGGATCGCCGTCTTGGTCGCCAGATCGAAGTATCGCCAGCGGTGGTCGTTGGGGAGGCCAACGATGAGGTCCGGCTTGCCGTCCAGGTCGCCGAACGCGCCGGGCTTGCCCAGATCGTCGAAGAACAGCCGACCGCCGCTGATCCCGTCGGGCCGCCGGTAGAAGGGCGCCTTGTCCAAGACCGGCGCGTTCGTGCCGTCCCAGCTGATCGTCACAAGGTCGCTCTTGTACACACCGTCGACCTTGGCGTCCGTGTTGAACAGGGAGACCACCTCCTCCGCGCCGCCGGCGCCGAAGCGCGCAGCCGCCACGTGGTAGGCGTGCCAGGCCTCGTGGTCGCCGCCCTCGGCAAAGTCCACCGCCCACGCCTGGGAGCCGTCCGCGTTGTAGGCCTGCAGCTTGTCGTTGTAGGCCCAGCGCACCAACAGCCCGCCCGGGGCGCCCGGCGTCGGCCGATCCATCACAAACGAGCCGCCATCGTTCACGTGCCCGGTGTTGAAGCGCTTTGTGACCACGGTCCCAGCGGTGGGATCGACCGTGTACAGGGCCTCCGCAAAGTAAAGCTCGTCTGCGCTGCCCGCGACGGCGTCCAGGTTGGCCGCGAGCAGGTGATCGGGCCGGTTCTGCTGAAACGCCTTTCGCTCGCGCGGCAGGCCGGTGAACGTGAAGACCAGGTCGAAGTTCTCGTCCAGCACGCAGATGCCGTTGCTGCCGGTCTCGCCCAGCAGCCACAGGCGCTCGGTGCCGCCCGCGTCCGTCCACCGGCGCCAGGATCGCGTGCTGGGGCAGGCGGTCGACCCGACCTTGACGTCCTCGAAGACCGGCTGGCCTTCGCCGTCGGTGATCAGGCGTGTCCAGCGATGCTGGCTGTTGCTGATGGTGAGCACCTCGGCCTTGCCGTCGCCGTCGTAATCGAAGGTGACCGGCTCATTGCGCATGTCGTCATCAAACGAGATGTGGGTGGGGCGTCGCTGCGCAGGCCGCAACAGGCGGACCCCGGCCGGCAGCCCTATCGCGTCCTGCCAGACCCCGGCGATGGTCCGGTACAGCGTCACGCCGACCACCAACTCCGAGACACCGTCCTGGTCGAAGTCCGCGACCCCCGTGGGCGTGTTTGGGGTGACCCAGGTCTTGTCCACCTTGCCGGTGTTCAGATCGAAGACGTGCAGCGCAGAGCCGCCCGGCGTAACGATCAGACCGGCCGTGTCGCAGTTCTTCTCGCCCTTCAGTCCGGGGAAGGTGCCGCCTGCGGTCAGCTTGATCGCAAGCTCCAGGTTGCCGTCGCCGTCCAGATCGGCGGGCAGCCCGGCCTGCACGACGGAGCCGAAGTAGTTGTAACCCTCGAAGAAGCAGCCCCAGCGCGTCATGGCGGTCGGGTTGGTCGGATTGGCGTTCACCGCGTCCACGACGCTGATCTGGTGCCAGGAGCCGCCCACGGTGACGTACTCCAGGACTCCGTCGCCCTCGACATCGGCCAGGAACCGGGTGCCGTACTGGCGCGTCGGCACGTGATTGAGCGCCTGGTAGGACGCGGATGAGCCCGCCGCCTTCTTCGCGGACAGGTCCTCGACGGTGATCACCGAGCTGGAGATCGAGAACAGCTCCACCTTGTTGGTCCCGTCGCCCGGCTTCAGGTCCGCCATCGTGAACATGTTGCGGTGATCCAGCCCGGGCGGAGGCCCCCCGGTCAGCACGGCCCCGGCGATCACGCCCGGGTTCACGTCCAAGATCCGCGTGTAGGTCGGCGACGTGTTGTATGTGGCCCACACGATCTCCAACGCGCCGTCGGCGTCGATGTCACCCACCAACAGCTCGCGATAGTCCACGCCCAGATTCGGCGGATCGGCCGGCGTATTCCACAGTGGCAGGCCGTTGGAGGCGCGGTAGATCCAGATGCCGCCACCCGCCACTGGCGAGTATGCGACGACCTCCAGCGCGCCGTCCCCGTCCAGATCGAACACGCCATAGACGTCGGTGATCCCGACCGGATCGGTGCGCCAGATCCGCACCTGAGCGCCCGACTGCACGTCATACGCCGCCAGTCGTCCCAACGCGGGCACCAACAGCTCCAGGCCGTCCGTCCCGTCAAGCTCGGCCAGAACCGCTTTATTGAATGGTGTATTGGTCGAGCCCACCGTCTGGCTCCACGCCACGCCGGGCACAGCCCCGGCCGCCCCCGTGAACCCGCCTTTTGCCGTGACCGTGCGGGTGCCGTTTGCGTCCGCGTGCTGGAAGCGCCACTGGCGTGATGAGATGCACGTCACGTCATCCGGTGTGTTCGAGCACCCCTGCGCGCCGTTGCAGACGTCGGTCGTACACGCCTCACCGTCGTCGCACAGATCCTCGTCCAGCGCGCCGTCACAGTCGTTGTCGATGCCGTCGCAGATCTCGGTGCCCGGCTGACCGGCCACCGCGTCACACACAAGACCACCGCTGCCGTCACAGATCTTCACGCCCGCGGTCGCGCACGCACCAATGCCCACCGAGCAGGCGTCGCCTTTGCCGATGCCGTCGTCCGTCTGGCCGTTGCAGTCGTTGTCCTTGCCGTCGCAGGTCTCCGTGCCGCCCGGCTTCACGTCCGGATCGATCCATGGCGCCGCCCCCGGGCACACTGCCGCCTCCGAGTTGTTGGAGGCGCCGTCGTCATCCAAATCGTCGTCGTAGGTCAGGCAGAGCTGGGCCGTCGCCACCTCAGCGCCGGCCTTCTTGGCGGTAGCCACCAGGCAGATCTCACCCAGGTTGTCGATCTCAACGGTGGCGGTCCATCCACCAGCGATATCGGCCGACGTCGCGTTGGCGGAGCCCAGGCGCGCCACCTCCACGGCGTCGGCTCCGGACACCGTGCCCTCCAGGTCCACATCGATGCACGCGCTACCCACGACGCAGGACGCCTTTGGGGTCGTGGTCACGGCCAGCGTCGACGAGAAGGTCGTCGCATCGGGCACGGTAAACGCGACACTGGCCTCGGTGGGCCCGATGCCGTACAGGACCCCGTCGGAACCGAACGCCAGCAGTTCGAAGGTACCGTCGCCGTTCCAGTCCATCGGCCGCACGTGACGCGCCGGGACGCCCAGCCGCATGCTCCACAGTACGGACGCGACGCCCGGCCCCTGCGCGGTGTCGAACTCCAGCGCGTAGATGTAGCCGTCGTGGCTCGTCGCGATCACCTCTGCGACCGTCCCCCCGGCCTGTCCGCCGTCGACATCCAGCCCGATAAGCTCGTAGAGCCCACGCGGCTCCGCCGGCAACGTGGACGAAGACCCCCCGGCTGCCAGATACAGCGGGTCGCCGATAAACTCCCCGTCGGCCCCGTTGACGACCTGCACGCCGCCCACCGGGTTCATTACGACAAAGTCCCGCGTCCCGTCGCCCGTCACGTCCGCGATGATCTGGGCTTCATTGGCGACGATCTGATCCTGGTCGACCTTGGCGCTGCCCCAGGTCTGCTTGATGCTGCCGCCACCGGCACACGCTTGTGTGCCGTCACCACACACGAAGGGGCCGAGCTCCCAGCGCCGCACCGTGCCGCTGGCGAACGAGACGGCCTCCGGTGCGGCATCGCCGGTCGCCGCCGCCGCGTCCAGGTCCAGAAAGCGGTCGGGACCCGACATGCGGAAGTAGTCGAAGATCGGCAAGGCGGTATCCGCATCGACAAAGTAGTTGCGCGCGGTGCCCGAGGCGTCCTTGCCGGTGCGAACGAGCAGGTCCATGACGCCGTCGGTGCCCTGCCCTGCGCCGTCCAGGCCCCACCCGCCCTGGCTCAGCGGCTTGCCCACGTCCCAGGCGCCGTACAAGTTGATCCCGCCACAACCCACGTCCATGACGGACCAGGTGGTCGTGCAGGCGGACCCGTCCCAGTCGAGGATCAGCACGCCGCCGGCAGCGTCCGTGGCGTTGGCCAGGGGGCAGGTCGGCTTGGAGACGATTGCCGACATCGTGACCGCCACGTCCAGGCCGCCGGTGTCGCCCGTGAAGCGTCCGACCAGGTAGGCGGACGAGCCGTAATCCGACCAGGCGAAGTTGCTGCCGGTGGATGCCGGCATCTCGCACTGCCGATCGGCCGCCAGCTCGCACTGCCCGGCGTTGCAGCGTGACGCCGCATAGGCGCCGGTGCAATCGGTGTCTTTAGTGCATGACACGTCCGGGTAGGGGTCGGGCGGCAGGTCTCTGCTCCACCCAAACACCAGCGTGCCGTCGGGCTTTGCCGCGATGAGCGTGGACTCCTGCTTGTGCACGGCCAGGGGTTTGGCGCCCGGAGGCCCGCCATCAGTCTCGTCGACAACCATCGTCTGGCCATAGGTGCTGAACGCCCCCTGGGGCCGGAAGCGGAACGTCACCGGGTTGGGCAGCGTCGAGTCGACGGAGTACCACCCGTGATTCGGCCTGTGGAACTCCTCGCCGGTGCTGGGGTCGCCGTCCAGGTCGGCGACCTGCGGCCGATTCGGAATCTGTGCCGAGGCGATGATCGACTTCCCGCTGGCCAGGAACTTGTCGCCGAGGTTGGGCCCGTCGAAGATCATGCAGTAGCCCTTGTCGTTGGGCATCGCGATGTGCAGGGACCCATCCGCGTCAAAAGCGGGCTCCACACGCGTCCCGTGCCCACTCCCACAGCCGTGCGAGTAGCCCTTTACAAGCGACGCGGACCACACGCCGGCGCTCTCACGCACGCGGATCCAGGACAACGCGTTGGTGTTCACGTCATGGGTCAACAGCTCGGGCTTGCCGGCGTCAGGATCGCCGCTGGGGTCGATGTCGACGGCCAGCAGGCCGGCCGGCACGTGGCCCCCGCCACGCCCAATCGGCTCGGTCGGTCGCGGCATGGCCACGATCGAC
>CAZJHX010000131.1:18518-30638 GCA_964545715.1 uncultured Myxococcales bacterium | reverse complement strand
TGATGGTCGCCAACGAATCCCCCCCGACCGACCCGACGCTGACCGACTCCCCCGAACCGCAATACGACCCGATCCCGTTCTGGTCCTGTAACTCCGCCCCGACCGGCGCCCCCCCGACTGCCGGTCTCTTCCTACTCCTCCTCGCCCTGTCCGCTCTCCGCCTGCGCCAACCGCGCCGCTAAGCCCACATCCACGGCGTTAGTGGCGAGGTATCGCGCCACTACGGGCGAGGTTAGTCGACGAAGATCTGGCCCGGGTTTTTCGCCAGCCAGTCTCGGATTCGGGGCTTGGGATCGCCCGGGCCGTTTTTGGGGGCGGCTCCCCAGCGTTTGTTGATGGTCGGGCGGCCCTGCGTGCCCGGGGCGGCGCCGACGATGGCCGGGGGTGTAGTGCTGCCGGCGGTGCCCTTGTAGGTGCCCCTGCCGTAGGTGTTTGGGGTCGCCGGTGGGTCGGCGGATGGTGGCGTGCCCGTCGCTGTTGGGGAGCGGCGGGCGTTGGCGGTCTTTTCTTCGGCCTCGAAGTTGACTCTTGGGATGTACGGGTTGTCGCGCGGGTCATCGCTTTGGGCGACCGGGGTGTGGATGCGGACCGTGTTGTCGCGGTTGCGCCCTTCTTTGACGTAGATGTGGCTCTCCTTTGCTTTGGAGGCCAGGCGGAGGCGGCCGAGGGACTTTGGGGTGTGGTGGACGTCGAAGCCGTTGCGCGCGTTTTGGACGTCGTAGTCGCGCGGGGCGAAGCGGCGTTCGGTCTTGCGGTCTACGCCTGTGTAGAACTCGCGGAGCTCTTCCATTGACGCGCGGATGGTGAACTCGAGGTACTCGCTGCCGCGCTTGGTGAGCTTGAGGCCCAGCGGGACTTCGAAGCCGCGGACCAGCTTCTCGGCGGCCTTCAGGCGGCTGCGGGCGTCGCGGCCGGCCCAGTACGGGTTTGGCTTCGGCTTGGCCGGGGGCGGGGCCTCGACAGCTTGTCTCAAGGCCTCGTTTGGGGCGGTCTCTACCGGGGCCGGGGCATCCTCGCCACAGCCGATCAGAAGCAGGGACAGCGCGCAGGCTGCGGCGGCTCTCACAGGTTCTGCACCCGGCCCCAGCTGACGCTGATCACGCTGGGCTTCTTGGGGGCCAGATCCTTCGCGAACGTGTTGACCGTCGGGGACTTGCTGCCGGTCTTGCCCGGTTTGCTCGAGGGGCTGGTCTTGCCCTTGTTGCCCGTTTGGACGACCAGCTGGAGGGCGCCCGGCTTCGAGGCTTTGAGGGCGCCCGCGCCGGTGCCTGTTGTGCCGGCGGTGTTGCCTGCGGCGGCGCCGATGCCGCTGCTGCCTGCGCAGGACGGGCGGACGACCAATGTGAGGCCGAACGGGACCGAGTCCTCGAGCTCGATGAACTCGACGATGTCGCCTGCTGTGCCCGGGTCGCCGTCTTTGTCCAAGGCCGGGATCGGCTTCTGGTCCAGGTCGGCTTTCAGGAAGTCCACTCCCCAGATGCGGCCGATGCCGCCGTCGCAGGCGTCGTTGATATCCGTCTCGAAGCTGGTCCAGTAGACCGTTCGGCCAAAGATGAGCGGCGCGCTGGTCACGTTCTCCGTGGTCGTCATGCGGCGCTTCCAGTTGACCGTGCTGGTGACTGCGCCGCCGGACGCGACAGTCTCCTTGATCGAGTACACCACGCTGATGGCGTCGGCGGAGCCGTTTGTGAAGTCCAGGTCGCCGGCCGCAAACGCCAGGACCAGCTGGCCGCGCTTCGGTACGGGGGCCAGGGCCGGGGCCGTGCGCAGGGCCGACCGCTTCGGTGAGGAGAGCGGCAGCGTCAGCAGGTCATCGTAGAGGTCGAAGAAGAAGGTCATCTTCCACTTCGTCGGGTCCTTGGACGCCGTATCCATGCGCCACAGCTGGCCGCCCGCGTCGCCCACGAACAGGCGCGTCACGAACGTGCCGATGAAGGTGTTGTAGACGGCCGGATCGCCGACCACCGGGAACTCCAGGGTGTCCGCCACGTTGTCGATGACTGTGCTGGCGTCCTTGACCGAGCCGTCGCCGTTGCGGAACTCCTTGATCTTGAAGCCGTTATCCAGGCGCGTGACCATAAAGCACTTGCCGGACTCGGCCTCGCCCGCGATGGCGCGTCCGCAGGGGTAGAAGACCGCTGCAACCTCGCTGTCCGCGCTGCTGGACGGGTCCGTGATGAACACCGTGCCCACCTTGGGCTTGGCGTTGGTCAGGCCAAGCCGCCGATAGTCGTGCTGCTCGGCCGCGTCGAACGGCTTGCACTTGCGCAGCGACGTCTTGGTGTCGCCGTCTGCCCAGCAGTGGCGCGTGTTGTCGATCTCCCACCGAATCCACGGATCGAACGGGTCGGTCACGTCGATGGCCGTCATCCCACGCCCGCCCTGGCGATACGGCACCACCAGGATGGAGCGCCACAGCGCGGCCTCCTGGTCCAGGGTCAGCACCGTCGAGTCCTTGCGGATGCGGATGTCCTTCAGCGTGATCCGCCCATCGATGAGCTCCTTTCGCTTGGTCACCAGCTTCCACATGTTGGCGGTCACATGCTGCGGCGCGATACCCCAGATCTCCTGCATCCACGTGTAGCTGCTGGCGGCGTCCGGCTGGCTGAGGTGGAAGGCGTGCACGAAGCCCTCGTTGGTCGCGGTATACGTCATGGTCGGCCGCAACTTGATGTTCTGCTGATAGCGCTGAAACGACTTGATCGGGACGTTCAGGCTGGAGAGGTTCTCCTGAATCACCGGCGTGGTGTGCAGGATACCGCCCAGCTTCTCTTTCGCGCGCCGAGTGCCCGCGTCGCCGCGAACCATCGAGATCACCCGGTTGGCCACCTCTTCACGCTTGGCCGCGTCCGATGCGTCCACCGTGTTGCCCGTGTTCACGGTCAGGATGTCGTTCCGCGTGATCGCGACCACGTCAAAGATGTCGCCCGAGGTCGGGATGCCCAGCACGTCCGCCGTCAGCTCCGGCGTGTCCGTCTTGAACGCGTACTGCTTGCCGTCAAAGACAAAGCGCAGGTCCCGCGTCGACTGCGTCTGCACCTTGGCGCGTCCGTCATACACTGTGCACGCTCCCGCACCGCCTTTGCTGGTGCGGCACTCATCGGAGCACTCATACGACGTGACCTCGAAGTACCCACGATAGTCGATGTCGCTGGTGGGCGAGTCCTGGTAAGCCGCGTTGATCTGGTACTGCAGCTCCGTGCCGGAGTTCGTGATGTTGGTCACCGCGGACCGCGTCCGACTGTGGATGCCCGGTGTCGCCTTGCCCAGAATCGCCGACAGCGACGTCGACAGCTGCGCCTTGCTGGAGGCGATGTAGGCCTCCGTCGTGCCGCCCGCCTCCGCGATCTCGTTGATCTGCGTGAGGCTGGTGTCGTCCAGATTGAATCCGACCACATAGACCTTGTACCCGGCCTTGAACAGGTCCTCCGCCGCCAGCACGCTGGTCTTGTAGCCCAGCTGAGCCTCGCCGATGTTCGGTAGCCCGTCGGTGATCAGCAGCACGTTCTTGGTCCGGCAGTTGGCGTACGGATCGCCATTGTTGCCCGCCGTCTTCTTGATCAGGTTTCCATGGTTCTTGATCAGCCACAGCGTATCCGCCAGCGACGGCGAGATGGGCGTCCCGCCAAACGGGATAGCGCTCATGATCTCGTCCTGCACCGCGGTGTTGCTCGTGGCGACCGTCTCCGCGACGTCGGACGCCGCCGGAATGACCAGCTTGCCCGCAACCGCCAGCTCGCTTTGGATACCGAGGTTGGTCGGGCCGATGCCCAGCAGCGACGCATAGTTGGGACCCAGCGAGTACTGGCCGACCGCGTCGACCTCTGACTGCACCTTGGTGTCGAACGTCAGCAGCGCAAACTTCAGAAACTCCCCATTGTCGTCCAGGATGCCGTCTGCAACCTGCGTCGAGAACTTGGGCACAAACCACGGGATCGGGTAGCCCGCGTCATACCGCGTCGCCGGTCGCGCCAGCTCCTGACACCAGAAGTCCTTGAACGTGCCCGTCAGCACCTCTTTGGCGATCATGTCCCGCGAGAACGTATAGGTCACGTCGGGGTCCTTCTCGATGCCCGTCGAGCATACCGGCGTGCTGGCGGTGTTCTGGATGTAGGACATGGACCCGGACGTGTCGAAGATGATCATCACCATCGGCAGCACGTCCAGCCCGCCCGCAACGGCTTGCTGGGCCTGCGCCTGCGTTGCAAACAGCGTTGCAACGGCGGCGACGACCGCACACCCTCGAGTGATGTGGATCATTGGCCTGCTCCTCCGGCCGGCGACGGGCCGATGTAGCTGTAGGTGACTATCTGCGCCGAGGAGTTGCGCAAGGTGTCGTCCGCGGTCGAGACGTTCTGGTCCCCGTAGAAGCCGCTCGTCACGGTGCGGTACTTCGTGAAAATCCACCCCTGTGGCACGGCGTAGCCCGGCAGCGACGTGACATCGACCGGCAGGCTGAGCTCGGTGACGAAGTTCACGCCGTTGACGCCCTTGTAGTCCTTGCCGAACGAGCCGTTGGAGTTGACGTCGAAGAAGTTGTCGAACGACGCCATCGTGACCTTGTTGTTCTGCGCCGCCAAGAACTGCTTGAAGCCGTCCGGTCCCTTGGACATCGACAGCGCCATCACGCTCTCGGCGCCGGACTCGGACACGCGCAGCGACACCTCGCCCGTCCTGAAGTTACCGACCTGCTTGTACTCGAGAATCACGTTGCGCGCGGCCACCATTGCCAGGCCCGCCAGGACCAGGATGACGAGCATACCGACCAGCAGAATGCTGCCTCGGTCGTTGGCTTGAATCGGCCGAATCCGTAAAAAACTCAAGTACTTCCTTATCCTCATGATCATAGGATGCTCTTCACGTTGCGCACCGCCAGGGTGGTCATCATGACCTTGCTGGTCATCGTCATGGTGCGCGAGGCGCCTTCGAGGCCCTGCTCCACATCAAAGGTGTGAATCGGGCCGGACAAGCTGGTGCGCTGGCGATGGGTCAGCTCAGGATCCTCACTCGCCGTGCGTACGGTGATCTTCAGCGTCACGAAGCGCAGGTCCTGCGAGGTAGTGCTGGTGGCGCCAAGCAGGCCCACGCCGCCGTCGTTGACGATAGCGCCCAGATCATTAGTCGGCGTAAACGTCAGCACCGGCGCCAGGCCCGTCGCATCCGTATCGAACGCGAAGTCGTAGCCGCCCAAATCCACCACATACTCGGCGATGACCAGCTGACTGGACTGCACCGGCGTGATGCCGTCGTTGCGCAGCTGCTCGCGAATGAGGTCGGTCTTGTTGGGCGGCGCGTTGGCGCGCGTATCCCGCACCAGCCGATAGCGGATGAAGTGCGTCGAGTTGACCTCCAGGCCCTCGCCGAAACCGGAGACGCCACAAACATCGCCCGGATCCTTGGTCGGGATGCCCGGCGCGGACAGCGTGATGGTGCCGGTATCGAAGCTGGACGCGCTGATCGGGCGGATGATGCTGTACTGGTCCTTGTCGACCAGCCGCGCGTACCGCGATCCGTCCGCCTTGAACATGTCCTCGAAGTCCGCCTGGCTCACGAACGTCGGCGACGTCGCCAGCTTGAAGTCCGGGTCCAGCGTGATCGTGTTGCCGATCACGGACTTGGTGAACAGCACGCGTCCGCCACCCGCGTAGTCGCCGAACAGCCGAAACTCCAGCGGCTTGAAGTTCTTGTTGACCGCGGGGTTGGGGATCAGGCTGCCCGGCGAACGGGTCGCCGTGATCGCCTTCAGCGCCGTGATCGGCTGCTCGCAGATGGCCTGATCGATCGCTGAGTTGGGCGTCGCCAGGAAGCCGGCGTTGCCAAAGTCACGGCGCAGATGCTCCAGCCCGAAGCGCGCCTGGGCCTGCATCTCCATCGCCATGTTCTGCACGCGAAAGGTCTTCGACGCGCTGATGTAGATGGCGTAGATGATCGCGATGAGCACCGCCGCAACCAGGACAGCGACGAGCAGCTCAAACAGCGTGAAGCCGCGCACTCTGCCGGGGCTGGTGAGACGCCGCGCCATCACACCTGCCTCACGAAGACGTTGCGCAGAATCGTGACCGGAATCGTGATCGTGTGGATGTTGGTCAACTCATCCACCATCGTCAGCGGGCACTGCGAGTAGGGCGTGAAGTCGCCGCGGTTGCGGGCCCACATCACGCGGATGTCGGCGCGCAGCAGCAGGCCGTTGGAGTCCTGTTCGCTCTGCGTCAGCCAGGTCAGCCGGTAGTGCACGCAATAGTGCGAGTTGAATGTCGTGCCGATCTCGTTGAGCACGCCCGAGTCATAGGCGACGTCGTTGCCGACCGGACCGACACGCAGGTCGGTGGACCCGGTCGAGTCCACCGGCTTGTACCCGATGATCCAGTCGCTGGTCGTGCCCGGCGTCACCTGGGCAGGCGCCGTACTCAAGTACTTCAGGCTGGTGAGCGTGGCCGGCGAGGGGTTGCCGTTGTTGGGCGTCCACTGCAGCGCCTCCATGCGCATGGTCTGGGACAGGTGCTCCGCCAGCGCGATGGCGCCCTGCATGTCACGCGCGGATGCCGCCCCGTGAAGTGTGCCGATCTGCAGGTTCAGCAGCGCGACAAAGCCCATCGTGGTGATCGCCATGACGACGACGACCTCGATAAGCGTGAATCCGCGTTGCTTCAGGCGATTCAACATGAACTACAGCCCCGCCGCAAAGGTTGGAATGCCGTTGTAGGGAATCACGATGGAGTGCACGACGCCCATGCGCTTGCTGGACCCGAGCTCGCCCAGCTGTATGGAGATCCGCGCCTCGCCGGCGCCGTAGTTCGAGTTGGTGGACGGCACCGGCTTGCCCGTCGACGTCAGCAGCACCCGCCCGTCCGGCTTGATGCACAGGCTGGGGCTGCCCTGAAACGAGTTTGGCGCGATGGCGACGATGTTGACCTCTGGGAAGTCCCGCTCACCGGCGCCGGCGTTGGCCCCCAGGGTCATCTGGCGCACGTCCGCCAGCCCGCCGGCCAGCCCCGAGCACCGGGTGTTGGTGCTCTCGTTCAGCGTGATCGTTCCGGCCGCCACGCTGACCACGATGCCGTACGCCCGGTTTCGGCTCTGGGCCTGAACCCGCGCGAAGTCGACCATGTGCATCACTTCCTGCGTCGCGTTTTGCATGATGACGTTGCGCATGCCGGTCTGAATCGACGGCAGCGCGATCATTACCAGCACCGCCAGCACCGTCAGCGCGGTCATCGCCTCGATAAAGGTGAATCCCTTCGGTGAGTTACGCAGGCCTTTGGCCTTCTGTCTGTCTGTGATCTCTTTTCGCATACTCTCTCGCCGCTTCAGACCAGCAAGACTCATGCCACCGCCTTCATTACGTGAGGCTAATCTAAGTTGCCGTTATTACACAAATATACAATGTACAAAATCGCAGTTTTTTGCGCGGGTACAGCACTTTTTGCGTAGTCAGGTCTGCAGATGATCGGGAATCTGCTCGCCACGGACCAGGTCCTCGTGGCTCTCACGCGCGCGGATCACGCTGTAGGTGTCGCCGTGCACAAGTACCTCGGGCGGCCGCCTGCGGGAGTTGTAGTTGGACGTCATCGAGAAGCCGTAGGCGCCGGCGCTCATCAGCGCGATCAGATCGCCCGCCGCCAGGTACGGCATGTCCCGATCGCGGGCCAGAAAGTCCCCCGATTCGCAGATCGGTCCGACCACGTCCACCGGCCGATGGGGCGCGTTGCCCGGGCGCTCTATGACGGGCCGCAGCTCGTGATAGGCGTCGTAGAGCGTCGGCCGAATCGAGTCGTTCATGGCCGCGTCCACGATCGCGAACCGCTTGGGTCCCGACGGCTTGTCGTACAGCACCCGCATCAGCAGCGCGCCGGCGTTGCCCACGATGATGCGTCCCGGCTCAAACACCAGCTTCAGCCCGTGGCCCGCGGTGCGCCTGGCAAAGGCCTCGCCGAAGTCGGCCGGTGTCGGCGGCGTCTCGTCCTTGTACGGGATCCCCAGGCCGCCGCCCATGTCCAGCGTCTCGATCGTGTGCCCACGCGCTCGCAGCCGAGCGACCAGGTCCAACATCAAATCCAGCGCGTCCAGCAGCGGCGCCATGTGCAGCAGCTGGCTGCCGATGTGACAGTCGACACCGACCGTGCGCAGGCCGGCCAGCGAGGCCGCCAGGTCGTAAGCCTCTTCAGCCTTGCTCCAGGGCACGCCGAACTTGTTGCCCTTCAAGCCGGTCGAGATGTACGGGTGCGTCTGCGCGTCCACGTCCGGATTGACCCGGATGCTGACGGGCGCCGTCTCGCCGCCGCTCAACGCGACCTCGTTGAGCACGTGAAGCTCCGCGATGCTCTCTACGTTGAAGGCGTGGATGCCCGCGTCGAGCCCGGCTCTCATCTCCTGGCGCGTCTTGCCCACGCCCGAGAAGACCACCGAGTCCGTCGGGATCCCTGCCGCCTGCAGGCGGTACAGCTCGCCGCCGCTGACGATGTCAAAGCCGCAACCCAGGTTGGACAGCAGCTTCAGAATGGCGATGTTGGAGCACGCCTTGACCGAGTAGCAGATGCGATGCGCGCAGGCGGACATGGCCTCGTCAAACACGCGAACGTGTCGAGTCAGCGTGGCGGTCGAGTAGACATACGCCGGTGTGCCGACCTCATCCGCGATGCGCGCCAGCGGCATGTCCTCGCAGTGAAGACTGCCGTTCACATAGTGAAAGTGGTTCACGCCTGGTGCATCCAGCGCAGAAGCTCCGTGCTTCCACGGCGTTTTGCGATCATCGCGGCCGCCTCGTCTACGCGCGCCCGGTAGGCGGCCTGGGCGACCTCCACCCGCTGCGGTGCGGGCGAACCGGGCTGATCACGCCGCGACAACGACACCACCGGGTCCAGGGCCTCGGCGATCTGCGCGGCGCTCAACTCCGGCATCAGCTGCTGCCATTGAGCGGCGTCCAGGCTCTCCAGCTCTTGTCCCGAGGCGACACACTGCTGCACCAGCGCGCCCACCCGATGGTGCGCATCGCGGAACGGCACGCCGACCGCCACCAGCGCGTCCGCCACGTCCGTCGCCATCACGAAACCGGCGCGCAGTGAGCCCGCCATCCGCTCGGGGTGATACGTGGCCTCCGCCACTGTGGCCGCCATCACGATCAGGCAGTCACGCAGCGTGTCGTCCGTATCGAAGAGCGGCTCTTTGTCCTCTTGCAGGTCCTTGTTGTAGGCCAGCGGCAGACCCTTCAGAGTCATCAAAAGCGACATCAGGTTGCCGGTCACGCGTCCGGTCTTGCCGCGCACCAACTCCGGGATATCCGGGTTCTTCTTCTGCGGCATGATGCTGGATCCGGTGCACATCGCGTCCGGCAGCGTGACGTACCGGAACTCCTGGCTCATCCAGAGCACCAGCTCTTCGCCCATGCGCGACAGGTGGCTCTGCGCAAGGGCGGCCGCGGCCATAAACTCCACCGCCGCGTCTCGATCGCTGACCGTGTCCAGGCTGTTGAGCGTCAGGCCCGCGAAGCCGAGTGACGCGGCTACGTGAGCCCGGTCGATGGCGTGCGGCGTACCGGCCAGGGCGCCGGCGCCCAGCGGCAGCTCATCGGCCCGATCGTGCGCGTCCAACAAGCGGCTTGCGTCCCGCAGCATCATGGCCGTGTAGGCGTGCAGATGGTGGGCCAGGCTGACCGGCTGCGCGCGCTGCAGGTGGGTGTAGCCGGGCAGCACGACAGCGCGCTTGTCCTCGGCCTGATCGAGCAACGCCGAGCACATTCCAAGCGCATCCTCGGCGCGCGCGAGCATGGCGTTGCGCAGGTACAGCCGTAGATCCAGCGCCACCTGATCGTTGCGCGATCGGCCGGTGTGCAGCTTGCCCGCGACCGGCCCGATGCGATCGGCCAGCGCGGCCTCGACGTTGAGGTGGACGTCCTCGCGGTCCTCTCGCCACTCAAACGTGCCCGCCTCGATGTCGGCGCGCACGGCCTTGAGCCCCGCCTCGATCGCGGCCGCGTCTTCGGCCGGCACGATGCCGCAGTGGCCCAGCATGCGCACGTGCGCAATCGAGCCGGTCAGGTCTTCACGATAGAGGCGCTGATCGAAGCTGACGGATGCGTTGATGCGCTCCACCAACGCGTTTGTGTTGCCGGTGAAGCGGCCGCCCCAGAGCTTCTTGGTCATGCTAGTACATGAGCACGATGTGCGTCTGCAGCGTCCAGGCGATGTCTGCGGACTTGGCCTGATCGGAGGTCGCGCCGATAAAGCCCTCTTTCAGGTCAAACGCCTTGCCCGGGATAAACAGGCCGAACGACAGGTCCGCGTAGAACTTGTTGGTGTCCTCCACAAAGATCTTGGCGTCGAACTCGGTGCCCAGGAACATCTCGTCGCCCGGGTAGGCGTCCTTCTCCATGGCACCCGCGACCAGGATGTCCAGGCGGCCACCGATGGCGCCGTCGGGCGAGTCGAACAGGTCGTACTGGATGTACGGCTTGGCGTACCAGGCGTTGGTTACGGCGCCGATCACCTCACGGAAGAGGATCTGGTCGACGTGGTAATTGCGGTCGAACTTGAACTGGTTCAGCGTCTTGTTCTTGACCCCGTCCTGCTCGAAGTTGGAGCGGTCGTTGACGGTCAGGAACTCGCCGTCATCGCCACTGGCCGCGCCCCCGTCCAGACCGATGGTCAGGCCGCCGGTCGTATAGTCACCCTCGAACGCGACGCCCCAGCTGGTGATGGTGCGCTCGGGCTCCTCGGCGTCGTTGGGCTCGTTGAGCACCTTGCCGATCTTGCCGTAGATGAACGTGGCCTCGAGCTCCAGGTGGATCTTCTGCGTGTAGCTGGGGCGGTACTCAAAGCGCAGCCACAGGTCGGGGATGACCGCCCAGGCGTCGCGCTTTTGCAGGCCCAGCGTGTCGTATTGGGCAGTGTCGTCCAGCAGGCTGTCCACGGTGAGGTCGAGCTGCTGCTTGCGGTACACGGTGTACAGGCCCCAGTCGAAGGCCGGCTTGCGGTGCTTCACCAGGCGCTCCCGGCGCGCCAGGATCTCGTCGGCCTGAACCGGACGCGAGAAGATGCCGAAGAAGCCCTGCTGCACGTCGTCTGTTTCTGTCAGGTCATAGGCTTGGCCGAAGGGCTGGTCGTTCTGCTTGAACGTGGGGCCGCTGGACACGATGTCGTAGCCGCCGAAGAAGTAGATGCCGTACAGCTGCAGCGCCGCCATGACCCGGTCGTTGTAGTCCCCGTAGTCGTCGTCCCACTTGTCGCCGCCGTTGGCCAGGATGCCCAGGCCCCAGTGGCTCTTCATGCGGCCGAAGCGCAGCGGAATACCCAGCAGCTTCCACTCACCGTAGAGCTCTTTGACGCGAATGCTGTCCTGGAACGTGGGCGACTGCGAGCCGCTGAACACGTTGATCGGCGTGTCCGGTCGATTGGGGCTGAAGTCCGGCGTCGAGCCGAGCACGATGTTGTCCATCACGTCGAACGTCGCCGCAAACTTGAAGGACGGGGAGATCAGGAACGTGGGCGAGTAGCGGAATCGCATGTTGGCGCTGGCCAGCGATGTCTCGTCGTTGCCCGAGCCGACCACGTCCGCGCCGAACGCCGCGCCGCCGTCGTTGTTGACCTTGTTCTCCGTCAGCGGCGGCAGGACCGAGCTCGTGCCGAAGGTCGGCCCATTGCCCACCCGGAAGTGCGTGCCCAGGTGCAGGTTGCTGAACATGTCCGCGCGAAAGCGGTAGTAGCCCTTGTGCTCGATGCGCGGGAACACCGGCTCGGCGTCCTCGTCATCCCACCCGTCGTCGTCGGAGTCAGAGTCGTCCAGAGAGTCTTCGTCGTCGTCGAACACGTCCGTCTTGGGCGGTGTCTTGTCGCCGCCTTCCTGAGCCCAGGCCGAGCCCGAGATGAACAGGACCGCTATGGCCAGCACCAGCACGCTAATCAGTCGCACGAAACCCCCTCCCGCATCGCGAAATTCGGTCGGATGAAATCACACACGCTGTTGTGGGGCAAGAGGACGGAATTATTCGACGTCGAGGTCGCCTTCTTCGTCGTCCGCGTCGAGGTCGCCTTCCTCTTCGTCGGCGTCGGGGGCACCCACCGCAGCCGCGAGATCGCCGGGGGGCGGTTGGGGGTGACAGCGGCGGTGGGCCCCGGCCGCCGCCTC
>CAZJHX010000131.1:0-18508 GCA_964545715.1 uncultured Myxococcales bacterium | reverse complement strand
GGCGTCGAGGTCACCCTCCTCAGCGTCGAGATCGCCTGCGTCCTCTTCGTCGTCACTGAGGAGGTCGCCCTCGTCCTCCTGCTCCTGCTCCAGGGCGCGCAGCATGTCCTCGGCGGACATGTTCTCGTCCTCCGTCGCGTCCTCTTCCTGGAACATCTGCGTCACCGGCGGGAAGTGCGCCTCCACAAAGTGGTTGGGCAGCGCCGTGCTCAGCGACGGGACGTACGTGATCACGAGCAGGGTCGCGAACATCAACAGGATGTACGGGATCACGCTCTTATAGATCGATAACACCGGCTTCTTGAACTGGAAGCTGGAGATGAACAGGTTGATGCCGACGGGCGGCGTCAGGTAGCCGATCTCCAGGTTGGTCAGGAAGATGACGCCCAGGTGCAGCGGCTCGACGTCGTACTCGACAGCCAGCGGGATGAGCAGTGGCAGCACGGCCACGATGGCGCTGAAGATGTCCATCAGGCAGCCGACCACCAGCAAGAAGATGTTCAGCACGATCAGGAAGCCGATCTTGCTGTCGATGAACTGCTGGAACCACTCCAGGATCTTCTGCGGCGTCTCTTTGTCTGCCAGCACGTCCTTGGTGGGCATGATCATCGTCATGATCAGGATGATTGCGCCGACCAGCACCATCGCGTCCGCCACAAGCTTGGGCAGGTCGCGCGTGATGTGGATCTCGCGGTGAATGACCATCTCGACGATGATCAGGTAGACGCAGGTGAGCGTAGCGACCTCGTTCAACGTGGCCCAGCCGCTGACGATCGAGCCGATCAGCAGCACCGGCAGCAGCGCCTCGAAGATGCCCTCGCGCAACGCCGAGCCCAGCTCGGTCCAGGAGAACTTGGTCTTCG
Organism: uncultured Myxococcales bacterium; assembly: GCA_964545715.1. GTDB lineage: Bacteria > Myxococcota_A > UBA9042 > CAZJHX01. The sequence continues at coordinate 17,645 of CAZJHX010000131.1, read as the reverse complement.
CGATGCCGAATTGCATCCCCTTGAACCAGGCCCAGGCACACAAGACCAGCGTCAGCAGCAGCCCGGGCAGGAACCCGGCCAGGAACAGGCCCTCGGGAGTGACGTCCGCGCTCTCCGTGCTGATGCCGTAGACGACCGCGAAGATGAACACCGGCAGGGCGGGGAAGAACAGCAGGCCCAGCGAGCCGGCGCTGGTGAGCAGCCCCAGAGAGAACTGCTGCGGATAGTTCCGCTCGATGAGCACCGGGTAAAGCAGGCCGCCCAGCGCGATGATCGTGACGCCGGATGCGCCGGTGAACGTGGTGAAGAACGTGCACGCGACGATGCTGACGATGGCCAGGCCGCCCGGCAGCGCACCGAGCAGGGCATCCGCGATACGGACTAGCCGCTTGGGCGCCCCCGACCGGGCGAGCAGGAAGCCGGCAAAGACAAACAGCGGGATAGGCAGCAGGTGCGCCTTGTCCGCCAGCTCGTCGATGTCGTTGAACATGTCGCGCAGCTCCCAGCCCAGCTCGACGTACGAGCCCATGGCGATGAGCGCGATGACGACAAAGAGCGGGAGGCCCGCTAAGGCGAGTCCCAGGACCAGGACGGGCAGCTTGGCCAGCCCCATGACCGCTTTGGTGATCATGAGCCGGGAGCCTGTGGCGGCCACATCGCGTCGTAGAAGAAGCGACCGGCGTTGACGAAGAAGTGTAGTGTCATCCAGGCAAACGCGATAACGACCGGCCAACGCCACAGACGCGTTGACAGCCACCACTCGTCCTTGCCCGGCACCAGGGTGTCGTCTGCCGGCACGAGATCGCTGTGGATCCAGTCGTAGCAGGCCATCGCGATGACGGCGCACGTCAGCCCCCCGATGATCTGCATGATCACACCCAGCGAGCGCCGCTGGCGCAGCGTCAGAAAGTGGGTGACCGCATCAACCGAGATGTGTTTGCAGCGTCGTGCAGCGATCACTCCGCCGTACATGCCGATGAAGAAGGTCAGGCTGTAGACCATCTTCTCGATGACTGCGTACTCCCAGATGCCGATCTGGAAGTTGCGGTCGATGATGTTGATGAAGGTGGCCGAGATGACCAACAGCAACATGATCAGGACGATCCAGACCTCAGTGACCTTCAGGACGTCGTCGTAGAACGGGATGTGGAAGCGCGGCTTGGTCCAAGCCCCTTCTTCCTCGGCGGGGGCGTTCGACACTACTTGCAGGCCTTGGCGTGTCGCCTGGCTTCGTCCAGAAGCGACCGCGAGTAGATTTTGCCGACCAGGTCTTCCTGGACGCGCTTGAAGAGGGCGTTCCACTTGCCGGAGTCGCCCTTCACGATGACCGCGCCCTGCCCCTTGAGCGTCTTGAGCGCCTTGGAGTTCATGCTGCGGACTTTGGCCTTGAGCACGTCGTGCCACTTGGCGGTGATGGCGCGGATGGTCTCTTTCTGCTCAGGAGTGGCCTGGTCCCACGCCTTCTGCGTGACCAGGGTGGCGCCGACGCCGACGCTGATCAGCTTGGCGTTGATGTACTTCACATGCGGATGCCACTGCAGCGACGTGGTGGCGACCGGCGACGAGTAGATGGTGTCGATGACGCTGTTGGACAGGCCCTGAAGCACGTCCGGAACGGTCAGCGGCGTCGCTTTGGCGCCTGCGAGACGGTACAGGCTGCCGAAGACCGGGTCCGACTCCCAGACCCACGGCTTGGCGTTCTTCAGGTCGCTGGGGTCCTTAATCTGGGAGCCGCCCATCAGGTAGGTCTTACCGACGTCGCCCCAGCCCAGCAGCTTGAAGCCTTTGGCCGCCAGGGACTTTTCGAAGCGGTCTGCCAGCTTGCCGCGCACGCAGTCCAGCTGCTTGTTGCTGCGTATGAGCCCGGGCGCCTGCAGCACCAGGATCTCCTTGGAGATCTGGGCCAGACCGACGCTGGTGATGGCGGCGCCCTGAAGCTGCCCGCTCTTCATCTTGCGCACCATGACCTTCTCGTCCCCGCGCTGACCGCCCGGGTAGACTTTGATCTTCACCGCGCCGTTGGTCGCGCTCTGCACCTCTTTGGCGGCGCGCTTGAACACGCGGCCCCAGGGCGAGTTTGCCGGCGCCAGGGTGCCGACTTTGATGACGATGGGCTTGTCCGCCTGGGCGACGGTGGGCACCAGGAACATGGCCGCCGCGGCGACAGAGATGAGAGTCTTGATTTTCAACATGCTGCGGAGCTCCTAGTCGAGGTCGCCGTCTTCTTCCGGCTCGGTGGTGGGGGCCGGGGCCGCGGATTTCTCGCCGCCCTCTGGAGCATCGAAATGCTCATCGATATCGTTCAACCATCGACGCGCGCGGACCTTGGCTAATTCATTTGCCAGGCGCTGCTGCGGGTAGATGTCAGCCGGTGTGTCCAGGACTTCGCGCAGCACGCGCTCGTACCCGGCGCGGTCGTTGACGGCGCGATGGTAGTAGTGCGCAAAGAGCGCCTTGCCCATCAGGAACTTGCCGCCGGTGATGGCGATGCCCTCTTCAAAGGCCTTGCGTGCGGCGTCCGGCTTGCCGCCCAGCGCGGGGGGCAGGGCCAGCTCGACGGCGCCGAAAAAGAGCACCGGACCGCCGTTCTCGAAGGTGCGGTCATGCGTACGAACCCAGGTCATGATCTTTTTGACGCGGCCCAGACGCGCGACCTGCGCGGGATCGTCGGTGTTGAGGTTGATCTGACTGCCCCATGCATACGCCAGCCAGTAGAAGGCCGGCAGGTGGTCCTCTTCGTCCGCGTCCTCCAGGATCTGGTCCAAGCGGGCGTCGGTCTTGGCGTTCAGGGCGTCTGCGATGTCCTCGTAGTCCTCAGCCAGGGCGCGAATTGCGTAGTGCTTGCAGCGACCGAAGAAGTCCGAGGCGCGGGCGCGCAAGGTCTCGTACTCCGGCGTGCCCCACTCCAGCCCCTCCAGGTCGTAGACGAGAAAGGCAAAGGCGAACAGACCGTAGTTTTTGGCGATGATGATCATCAGGTCCGTGTTGTGCGGCGTGGCTTTGAGCACCCCCTCCACGAACTTGAGCTGACCGACGGACGCCTGCCGCGCCAACCAGGGATCCGTCTCCTCGTCAAAGGACGCGGCTGCGCGCTTGATGACGTCGGTGGTGGAGTTGGCCGCAAACTTTGCCATGAAGTCTGCACAACCGCCGAGGATCGCTACGCACGCCAAGCCTGCGATAACACCTCTCACACTGATCATCGTGGGTTTCCTCCGGGCCTCGATGGGAGCGGCGCTTGTACTATGCGCCACGTTGTTTTTCAAGGGGTTGCGGGCTAACCTCGCGCCCGTGACTAAGCATGTACAGTTGCTGGTCTGCCTCGCCGTGCTGGTGGGCTGCGGAAAGCCGACCGAAGGTCCCGAGCGGGTGGCTTACGACTATCTCAACGCGGTCGCCGCGCGGGATGCGGAGGCGGTATATGCGCTACTGACGCCCGAGACGCGGACGCGCATGGCCAACCTGCTGAGCACGCTCACGCGCACGCGGGACCTGATCGTCAAGCACTACCCGGCCAGCAAGCGGGCGGTGGCGTTGGAGGCCGCGGGTGTGGCCCAGCTGAAGGACGCCGGCACACCGGAGGCGCTGTTTGCGAAGCTGATCGGGCTGGCGGGGGCGCCTGCCAACATGGGCGGGATCGCGCGCTTCGCCATGCGCCCCAAAGAAACGCTGAAGAGCGAGAATGTGACGAATGTGCGCACGTGGGGCGGGGACAATGTGGAGCTCGTTCAGGTGGCCGATCGCTGGCATGTGGCGCTATCGGCCGACGATCATTCGCGTTTGCAGAAGATCGAGGCCATGGCAGAGCGAAATCTAAGCCGCGTGGACAAGGCCGTTGACTCTGTGAAAAGTCAGAAGTTTGGCAGTTCGCAAAAATAGTATTTCCATCCTAAAGTTTACGTCGTTTACTCGCTCTTGTGTAAGGGGGACTATATGTCTGGATGTATTGACGTAAACGCGCGCGGCGAAGGTCGCGAACTCGCGGATTCTTTCTATGAAGAGGCCATGCACAGCTTTGTGACCGGCCGGCATGACGACGCGGAGCAGGCGTTTCGCATGGCGGTGGCCCTGCGACCGCAGAGTGCCGAGTTCCGGTTGGAGCTGGCTTGTTCGATTCTGACCAACCCCAAGCAGCTGACGCCCGAGCGGCAGTGGGCTGCACGCCGCCATCTGGCGCGCGCCTGGGTGGATCTGCCGGAGTCGGCACAGACGCATTACAGCCTGGCGCTGTACTTCCGGCGCACCGGCGATTGGAAGTCCTACCGCCTGGAGCTGGAAGAGGCGCTGTCCTACGATCCGAACCACGAAAAGGCCAACGAGGAGCTGGTCGAGGTCAAGCAGGCCCGCATGCGGCAGCTGTTGGCGGAGCGCGCTCACATGCGCTCGCTCGGCAACAACGGCACGCTGCGTCTCCTTGTGCGGAAGGACTAGCCGATGACGCGAGATCACAAAGTAGATGTCGATCGCGCGCGACGACTGGCGAAGTCATTTCATGAACAGGGATGCCATCATCATGTGACGGGCAACCCTGACGACGCGGAGCAGGCCTTTCGCATCGCCGTGGCGCTGCGGCCCGATCACACGCCGTATCGCTTGGAGCTGGCGCACGCGATGCTGGTGAGCGCCAAGCAGATGACTCCCGAGCGGCTGTGGATTTTGAGGCGCCACCTGGCGCACGCGTGGGTGTGCGACGGCGAGAACGCGCAAACCCGATACTGCCTGGCGCTGTACTGGAAGACCTTTGGCGTGGTGACACGCTATCGGCAGGAGCTGGAAGAGGCCCTCTTCTATAATCCAGATCACCCGCAGGCGGCCCGCGAGCTGCGAGAGTTGCGCGTCGGCTGAGAAAAGTTTCTTGAATGCCGGGCGCATCCGGCCGTTCATTAATGCGTGACCTGCGCGCGGACCGCCCTCTGGATGACCCTGATCCTCCTGCTTATTGCAGGCTGCGGTGCGCCCAAGAGCGAGCCTACCGAGTTTTTGGCCGGCCAGTACGGGCCGCTGTCCTCGCCCGCCTACCTGGCCCGCATGGGGATCGAACCTCAAAACCTGATTCGAGCCGAGGGTGACGAGCGCCGCCAGGTGATCACGGGGCCCAACGGCAAGCAGTACGCGCTGAGATGGCGCAAGGTGTCGGAGTCGATCGGGCGTCCGGGCGCCGGGCGGCTCGAGGACGGCGCGCGGCTGCCCAAGCGCGGGGCCGGCTTCATTCACAACGGACGACACCCGTTTGGCACGGATGAGACCGTGGCATATCTGCGCTTTGCCGCGTGGATGGTCACTCAGCTGTATCCGGGGACGGCGCCTGTGGTCATCCAGGACCTGAGCGCGACGACCGGCGGGTATCTGCCGCCACACAAGAGCCACCGCTCGGGGCGGGATGTGGACGTCGGGTGGTATCGCACCAACAACACCCGCATGAAGTGGTTCAAGGCGCTGCCGGCTGATCAGCTGGATGTGGCTAAGTCGTGGACGTTCATCGAGACCCTGCTGCGCACCGGCTCCGTGAAGTACATCTTTGTGGATCGCAGCATCCAGGCGCTGCTCTACAGCCACGCGCTGGGTGAGGGCTGGGATCGCAAGGCGCTGAACAGCATCTTTCAGCATCCGACGGGCAGTCGCCGAGCGATCATCCGGCACGTGAGAGGGCACAAAAATCACTTGCATGTGCGCTTCAGATGCCCGCCGGAAGACGAAAGCTGCGAGTCTTAAGTAGTTGCAATCACAGCTTTAATTAACTTTACGATCGCAAATAAAGATTTTTTCGACGAGGTGAGCGAACGTCCTGAAGTGACAAGCGCGGACACGAGTGTTTGTTCAAGAGGGTTCTATGCGCAGTTGTTCATTCGTCTCCAGCCTGGTAGCAGGGCTGGCTCTTTCTTTTCTCTTTGCCGGTTGTATCGCCCCCGCGGAAATCCCACCCACAACGGGGACCAGCGCCGACGCAAAATCCACAGACAACGATGCAGCGGGGACGGCCACCGGCACTCCACCACCCGCGTGCACCAGCGCCGCGGATTGCATGACCGACAAGCCGTGCCACGTGGGCGTGTGCAACGACGACGGGTGCGCGACCGAGCCCGTGGCGGACGGTACCCCTTGCGAGGACGGCCTGCAGTGCACCGTCGGCGACTCCTGCCAGAGCGGTGAGTGCGCCGCCGGACCGGACGACGCCGCGTGCGAAGAGCCATGCCTCTCCAACGACGACTGCGACGCAGACAGCTACTGCAAGGCGGAGGGCTGCGGCGCCGACCTGGGCGGTGAGTGCGTCAAGAAAGACACCGAGTGCATCGAGCTGTATGCGCCGGTCTGCGGCTGCGACAACAACACGTACGGCAACGCCTGCAACGCGGGCGCGGCGGGCGTGAATATCGCCAAAGAGGGCCAGTGTGACTGCGCGTCCGTGGCCTGTGGCGACGGCACCGAGGCCGTGGACACGAATGGCGACGGCTGCCCCAACGCGTGCTTCGCGGCGTGCGAGAACGCGTGCGATTGCTACGGCAACGACGGGATCGGGTTTGAGCAGGACTGCCCGCTGGACTGCGCGGAGTGCGGCAACTTCTGGGCGTGCACCGACGGCTTCTGCCAGGCCAAGTGCGACATCGTGCCGCTGGCTGTGCAGGCGTGCAGCGAGCCGCTGGGGTGCAAGAGTAATGATGCATGCGACGACGGCCAGTACTGCGCCCAGAAAGACGGCGAGTGCGGTGGTATCGGCAAGTGCGTGGCGTCTCCCGACGCGTGCCCGCTGGTCTACAAGCCGGTCTGTGGTTGTGACGGAAACACGTACGGCAACGGCTGCGAGGCGGCGGCGGCGGGCGTGAACGTCTCCTTTGACGGCACCTGCGACACCCTGTGCGGCGGCATCGCGGGATTCCAGTGCCCCGACAAGGATCAGTTCTGCAACTTTGCCGCGGACACCTGCGACGTGGTCGACAACATGGGCAAGTGCGTGGACGTGCCCGAGGCATGCACCGAGGAGTACGCGCCGGTCTGTGGTTGCGACGGCAAGACCTACGACAACGACTGCTTCCGCATTCAGGCGGCCGCGCAGAAGGCCCATGACGGCGACTGCGACTGCGACCCGATCAAATGCAAGCTGGGCTCCGTACCCACGGATACGAACAACGACGGGTGTGCCGACGCGTGTGTGCCGTGCCCCGCGATTTTGTGCGAGCCGGGCACCAAGCCCACGGACACCAACGGCGACGGCTGCCTCGACGCCTGCATCGCTGCCGAGTGCACGAGCGACGACCAGTGTGGCGACAACGCCTACTGCGCCAAGAAGTCCTGCGAATTTAAGACTGGCTCCTGCGCCGAGAAGCCGGACGCGTGCCCGGATGTGTGGGCCCCGGTCTGCGGCTGCGACGACAAGACCTACGGCAACAGCTGCGAGGCGGCGGGCGCCGGCGTCAACGTCAAGCACCCCGGCGAGTGCACGGACAAATGCGGCACGATCGCGGGTATCCCATGTCCGGACGGACTGTGGTGCGAGCACCCGGGCGGCCAGTGCCTGTGGAGCGATCAGCAGGGGATCTGCATCGAGGTGCCCGCGGAGTGCCCGAAGCTGTGGGCGCCGGTGTGCGGCTGCGACGGCGAGACCTACGGCAACGACTGCACGCGGCAGCAGGCCCAGGTGCAAAAGGACCATGACGGGCAGTGCAGCTGCAAGATCATCATCGACTGCGCCCCGGGCTACAAACCCGTGGATACCGACGCGGATGGCTGTGCGGATGCGTGTGTGCCGATCGAGTGCAAGAGCGACGCGGACTGCGGCAAGAACAACATCTTTGGGGTGACGTACTGCAAAAAGAAGGACGGCCAGTGTGACGGCGCAGGCGTCTGCGCCCAGTCGCCCGACGTGTGCACCAAAGAGTACAAGCCGGTGTGCGGCTGTGACGCCAAGACCTACGACAACAGCTGCTTCGCCGCGCTGGCGGGCGCCAATGTAGCGTCTGACGGACCGTGCACGAGCACCTGCAAAAAGGGTGACGGCAGCTGCGGCAAGAAGGGCTTCTGCGACGTCCCGGCGGGCAACTGCACGGCCAAGGACATCCCGGGCGAGTGCGTGACCAAGCCGGACGCCTGCCTGGCGATCTACAAGCCGGTGTGCGGCTGTGACGGCAAAACCTACGGCAACGACTGCGCGCGCCAGATGGCGGGCGTGACCAAGGCCAGCGACGGCGCGTGCGGGTGCGACACCAACAAGGACTGCGCGGACGACAGCTACTGCAAGAAGGGCGGCTGCTTCACCGACGACATCGGGCTGTGTACGCCCAAACCCGAGAAGTGCACGCTGGAGTTCAACCCGGTGTGCGGCTGCAACAACAAGACGTACTCCAACTCCTGCTTTGCCGCGGCGGCTGGCCAGATGGTCCAGTTTGAGGGGGCCTGCGAAGAGCCCGACCCCTCCTGCGAGACCAACGACGAGTGCAAGGACGGTCAGTACTGCTTGAAGAAGGACGGCGCCTGCAAGGGCAAGGGCAAATGCTCCGACCTGCCCAAGGGCTGCAACTTGATCTACCAGCCGGTGTGTGGCTGTGACGGCAAGGACTACGGCAACGGCTGCGCGGCTGCGATGCAGGGCGTGAACGTGGCCAAGCAGGGCAAGTGTCAGGAGTTCTGTGGCGGCATTGCGGGCTTCCCGTGTCCCGAGGGGCAGTGGTGCGACCCGGAGCCCGACATGTGCAACGTGGCCGACGTGGCCGGGCAGTGCGTGGATCTGGAAGAGTGCGACAAGATCTACAAGCCGGTGTGCGGCTGTGACGGAAAGACCTATCCGAGCGACTGCGGCCGAAAGCTGGCCAAGGTGGCCAAGGCGTATGACGGCGCGTGTGAGTGCCCGCAGATCAAGTGTCCGGCGGGGACGACGCCCAAAGATACGACCGGCGACGGCTGCCTGGACAGCTGCATCCCGTGCCCGCAGATCAAATGTGCGGCGGGGACGACGCCCACCGACACCGACAACGACGGCTGCCTGGACAGCTGCCTGCCGACCAAGTGTGAGTCTGACAAGGACTGCGACGACGGCCAATACTGCGCGACCGAGGCCGGCAACTGTGGCGGCGCGGGCAAGTGCACCGTGAAACCGCAGATCTGTCCGCTGATCTCGGCGCCGGTGTGCGGTTGTGACGGCAACACCTACGGCAACGCCTGTGTGGCGGCGGCCGCGGGCGTGAACGTGGCGAGTAAGGGTGAGTGCACACAGAAGTGTGGCGGCTTCATCGGGCTGAGCTGTCCCAAGGGCCAGTTCTGCCAGTTTGAGGTTGGTACGTGCTTCAACGCCGACCAGTTTGGCGAGTGTGTCGAGGTGCCGGACGTGTGCCTGGAGAAGTACGCGCCGGTCTGCGGGTGTGACGGAAAGACCTACAACAATGATTGCGCGCGCCTGCAGGCCGGCGTGCAGCTCGATCACGACGGAGCGTGTGACTGCTTTATCGTGATCGACTGCCTGCCCGGCTTCATCCCTGTCGACACCGACGACGACGGCTGCGCGGACAGCTGCGAGGCCTCCAAGTGCGAGAGCGACAAGGACTGTGGCGGCCTGGACTTCTTGTACTGCAAAAAGGACGGCTGTGACGGCGTTGGGACCTGCGCGATCACCCCGCAGATCTGCACCAAAGAGTACAACCCGGTCTGCGGCTGTGACGGCAAGACCTGGGGCAACGAGTGCCTGGCCGCCGCCGCTGGCGTCAACGTCAAGTCCAAGGGCGCGTGCACCCAATCGTGCGGCGGCTTTGCCGGGCTGAAGTGCGGCGACGGCCAGTTCTGCGAGTTTGCGGCGGGCAGCTGTGGCGTCATTGGCAACGCTGGGACCTGCGTGGACAAGCCGGCTGCGTGCCTGCTCCCGTTTGCGTCGGCCGTGTGCGGGTGCGACGGCAAAACCTACAACAACGACTGTCTGCGCCAGCAGGCGGGCGTGTCCAAGGCCTATGACGGCGAGTGCAAGTGCGAGAGCAACGAAGACTGCGGCAAGGCGTCGTACTGCGCCAAGAAGACCTGTGACGGCGCCGGTCAGTGCCAGCCCAAACCCGATGCCTGCATCCTGATCTACAAGCCGGTGTGCGGTTGTGACGGCAAGACCTACGGCAACGCGTGTACGGCCAACTCGGCCGGCGTCAACGTGGCCAAAGAGGGCGAGTGCGATGCGACGGGCAACAAGTGCACCAGCAACAAGGACTGCGCGGCCATCGACGATCCGGCGGCAGGCGGCAAATACTGCAAAAAGGAGCTTGGCGGCTGTGACGGCGTCGGTCAGTGCGCCGACAAGCCCAAGATCTGCACAGACGATGCGCCGCTGGTGTGCGGCTGCGACGGCAAAACCTACAACAACACGTGCGACGCGGCGGCGCTTGGCGTCAACGTGGAGCATACGGGCCCGTGCAAGACGGTCGAGGTGCCGTGCAAGAGCAACACGGAGTGCGGCAAGAGCCAGTTCTGCTCCAAGAAGGCCGGCGACTGTGACGGGCAGGGCGTGTGCACGACGGCGCCCGCGCTGTGCGTCAAGATCTATGCGCCGGTGTGTGGTTGCGACGGCGTGACCTACGACAACGCGTGCTTCGCGTCGTCAGCGGGTGCCAGCGTGGCGCACGAGGGCAAGTGCGAGGTCGAGGTCCAGATCTGCAAAGAGGACGCCCACTGCGAGGATGACGAGTACTGCGCCAAGGACTCCTGCACCGTCGTGCAGGGCGAGTGCGCGGCCAAGCCCGAGGGCTGCACCAAGGAGTACAAGCCGGTGTGCGGTTGCGATAACAAGACCTACGGCAACGCCTGCATGGCGGCGCTGGCGGGCATGAACGTCGCGTATCAGGGCGAGTGCAAGGTCTCGGACCTGGCGTGCAACAACAACAAAGAGTGCGCGGACGACCAGTACTGCGCCAAGAAGGCCGGCAACTGCGACGGCGAGGGCAGCTGCACCGCGAAACCGCAGATCTGCCTGGCCATCTACAAGCCGGTCTGCGGGTGTGACGGCAAGACGCACTCCAACGCGTGCGCGGCGGCAAGTGGCGGCGTCAACGTGGCGTCGGAGGGCGCGTGCGAGCCCGAGGTCAAAGAGTGCAAGAGCAACGATGACTGCGCCGACTCCCAGTTCTGCGACAAGTCGGTCGGCGACTGCGATGGTGCCGGCACCTGCGCGCCCAAGCCGACGATCTGCCCGCTGATCCTGGCCCAGGTCTGCGGCTGCGACGGCCACACCTACTCCAACGACTGCGCCGCCTCAGCGGTTGGCGTCTCGGTCAAGCACAAGGGCCAGTGCGAGCCGGTTGTCGAGGGCTGTGAGTCCAACGACGATTGCGGTCCGAGCCCGGACGGCGCCAAGACGTACTGCAAAAAGGAGACGGGCAACTGCACGGGCAAGGGCACGTGCGCGGCGATCCCCACCGGCTGTCCCGACGTCTGGGCGCCGGTCTGCGGTTGCGACGGAAAGACCTACGGCAACGCGTGTGAGGCGGCGGCGGCAAGCGCCAACGTCAAGCACGAGGGTAGCTGCGAGATCGTGGCGCTGTGCTCCAGCAACGACACCTGCACCAAGAACCAGTACTGCCAGAAGGCCGTGGGCAACTGCTCCGGCAAGGGTCAGTGTACGCCGATGCCGGACGCCTGCACGCAGGAGTACAAGCCGGTGTGCGGTTGCGACAACAAGACCTACGGCAACGCCTGCGCGGCGGCCGCGGCGGGTGTGAACGTCAAGTTCAACGGCCAGTGCGAGATCGTGGCGTCCTGCTCCAGCAACGACGACTGCCCGGGCAAGTCGTACTGCAAAAAGGCCACGGGCAACTGCTCCGGCAAGGGCACGTGCACGTCCCAGCCGGACGTATGCCCCGACATCTGGCTGCCGGTGTGCGGTTGTGACGACAAGACCTACGGCAACGCCTGCGAGGCCGGCGTCTGGGGCGTCAACATCAAGGCAACCGGGCAGTGCGAGTGCAAGCCCATCCTGTGCCCGATCGGCTACGTGGCCAAGGACACGGACGGCGACGGCTGCCCGGACAAGTGTGTGCCCAAGTGCCCGATCGCGGTCGATTGCGCGCCCGGCTTCAAGGGCGTGGACACCACCGGCGACGGCTGCGTCGACACCTGTAAGGCGACCTGTGACGCGGCGTGTGACTGCTACGACAAGGATCTGGACTTCAAGAACCCGTGCCCGCTGCTGTGCGCCAACTGCGGCAATTTCTGGGGCTGCAAAGAGGGTCTGTGCGAGGAGCAGTGCGGGTTTATCCCGGACGAGGTCAAGACGTGCGACTGTGACCCGATCAAGTGCCTGCCCGGTACCAAGCCGGTCGACACGGACGGCGACGGCTGCGACGACAAGTGCGAGAAGATCTGCGACAAGTTCGTCTGTGAGGTAGGCGTGCCCACAGACACCGACGGCGACGGCTGCGACGACACCTGTGTGACCAGCTGCGGCGGCTTCATCGGCGGTCTCTGCGAGAAGGGCCAGTGGTGCGACACGCTGCCGGGCATGTGCAACGGCGCTGACATCCCGGGCGTCTGCGTGCCGGTCAGCGACTTCTGCATCGAGATCTACAAGCCGGTGTGCGGCTGCAACGGCAAGACCTACAGCAACGACTGCTTCCGCATCCAGGCCAAGGTCGCCAAGAACCACGACGGGGTCTGCAAGCTCGACCCCGCCGAGTAGGCACCCCAGTAGCCGCGCATGGTAGGCTTTTTCCGCCATGCGCGTGCTCGCACTCACCATCATCTTCATCGCCGGCTGCGGCTCCGGGACACCGGACGACGACGACGACGGGTTCAGCCTGCCTGATGTCAGCGGCGGCACGTCTTCGACCGGCGACAACACCGCCACCGAGGACTGCACCGCCGACTGCGCGGCATCACGCTGCTGTCAGCTGGACGGGTTGTGCACGCTCCAAGCCGATTCTTGCGTCGCCGACGAGCCGCAGCAGTGCACGGCGTCCGACAACTGCGTCAAGTTTGGCAAGTGCACCCTGGTCGATGGCGCCTGCTGCGCGGTAACGGCCCAGAACTGCGAGTCGTCGTTCTGGTGCGGCTCAGAAGGCCTGTGCACCGCGTCCGAATGCGAGTGCATCGTGCTCACGAACGCCGATTGCGAAAAGTCGGACCTGTGCAAAGAGTACAAAGAGTGCTTCGCCCACAACGGCCGGTGTGTCACCGAGGACGCGCTCCCCGATCAGGGATAGTCCTTCTGCCCAGGCGGCGGCAGCACCTCCAAACATAGCGAGCTTGGCTCAAACGCCGGACAGGACCCCATCTCTGCGCACGTCTTGCCGGCCAGGCACGCCTCGCGGGCCAGAAATGCCTCCCTATCGGTGCTTGGGCAGCCTGCGAGCAGGTTTTGCACGACACCCGCGCAGTCGTCGTGGGCGCAGGGTTTCAGCGCATCACAGACGGCGATGGTCTGCTCGGTGGGTGCGGGCGCCTCGTGCGTCAGACAGGCGTCCAGCTTGGTTTTGCAGACCGTGTGCAGGGCCTCGATGTCGCAGGCGTCGCCAGGCGCGGTGCACTGGTTGATCACATAGCGGTCCGAGCACACCTCCACGGCGGAGAACAGGCGCTGGGCCGCGTGTGAGGTGGCGGCCAGGCAGGCGTCCAGGCAGGCGGGATCGTCGCCGCAGTCGCCAAAGCAGGACCAGGTCGCACCGCACGCGGCGTCGCCGTCCGCGGCTTTGTAGTAGCAGGTGTTCAGGGGCTCGAAGCAGTGCTCGACCAGGCACGCGGGCAGGTCGGTGGACGCGGCGCAGTTGGTGTCCAGGCACTGCATGATCGCGCGCGCGCCATCGGCGTCCGCCGGTGACTTTGCGTCCGCGTAGCAGGGGTCGGCGCACTCGTCGCCGTCGCAGTACAGCGCGCACTCAAAAACCGGGCGGCAGTCCTGTGGCGGTGGGGTCGGCGGCGGCGGCGGCGGCGGCGGCTCGGGGTCGGGTGAGCAGGCGCAGACCAACAGCGCAGTTAGCACCGCAGCGGCTTGACGGCCGCGGGGTGGTTTCTGAGAATGGCGCTCATGTTCAAGGGATTTGGCGCGCTGGCGGGATTGCTGTTGGTTATTGGGTGCTCGAACGGAGAGTCGGGCGGGGACGAGCCCATCGTCCTGCACCAGTGCCAGGCGGGAGATCCGTGTGACAACACGGGCGCCAACACGGGCAAAGCCGGCATGGTGAAGATCCCGCCCGGGTCCTTTTTTATGGGCTCCCCCGAGGGCGAGGGCAAACCGCGTGAGCAGCCGATGCATGCCGTCACTTTCGCGCAGCCGTTCTGGATCGACAAGCATGAGGTGACTACGGCCGAGTTTGCCGAGTTTCTCAAGGAAAACGGCAACAAGTGCCCCCATAACGGCACCGATTATGACTGCTACGACTGTGATGTCGGCGCTGCCGAGGATGTGAAGATCGACTGCGCGGCCAACTACGTGGTCAAAAGCACGTGCGAGGCCGAGGCCAACGGCAAGGCTGATCAGTCCTGCGACGATCATCCCGCGACGCTCGTATGGTGGCCCGGCGCCAGCGCCTATTGCGCGTGGAAGGGGAAGCGGCTGCTGTCCGAGGCGGAGTGGGAGCGCGCCGCCAACGGACCGGGGGGGCCCGAAGCACAGACCTGGCAGCGCTTTCCGTGGGGCAACGCCTGCCCGTCCGAGTGGGAGAACGGCGATCTGCCCGGCTGCGGCGGGGCCCCCTGGGACGCCACCACCGCCGTCTGCAACTGCGACGACGCCTTCTGCCATGACGGCTTCATCGGCACCGCACCGGTCGGCTCCTTTTCGTCCGGCGCGTCGGTCGAGGGCGTGCTCGACCTGTCCGGCAATGCCATGGAGTGGGTCGAGGACTGCTTTCACCAGGGCTTCGAGGGCGCGCCGACCGACGGCAGCGCCTGGCTCGCGGGCTGTGAGGACGAGAACCGCAAGGTCGCGACCGGCGGCAGCTTTCTCGATGACGGCGCCAACCTGCGCTGTGCCTTTCGCGGCGGCGACTCTCTGGGCGAGGAAGAGGCCGATCCCGACGTAGGCTTCCGATGCGGCTTCTCCTATTGATCGCTCTCGTCGCGCTCGGCTGCGGCGATGACGATCCGACACCCGACGCCACGCAGGACACCGCAGACACCGCCGAGAACCCGTGCCTGGACAAGCAAAGCTGCACCCGCTTTGGCAAGTGCACCCCGATGCATGGCGTGTGCATGGCGGGCAGCGACGCCGACTGCGCCCAGTCCATCGGCTGCAAAGAGGACGGGGAGTGCGTCTCAGCGCCGCCGTGCTGGGATAAGGGCCCCGACGGCCACACCGCGCACCTGGCCTGCTGGCCCCAGGCGGCTATCCACCCCGACAAGAGGTGCGGTCAGATCTGCACGGACACGCAGCAGTGCGTGGACGATCCGGACTGCAAGACCTGGGGCTCCTGCGTGTGTCAGGACGGCGAGTGCTGGGCGCCCGGCACCACCCGTGACGAGTGCGCAAAACCCGTCGACGACCAGGGCGTCGAGACTCTGGAGAAGGGCTGCGAAAACTTTGGCTTCTGCACGCCCAAAGACGGCATCTGCCAGGCCTTCGAGCCCGAGGATTGCACCGGCCGCTACGTCTGCACCCAATGGAACGAGTGCGTCGCTTTGGACGGCGAGTGCTGGCAGACCGCCGCGCCCTGACTAGGGTAGCGGCAAGGTGCGGTACAGGATGTCGGTGTGCGCGCCGCCGTCGACCTCCGACTGCCAGCCGATAAACAAGTCGCCGCCCTGAGTCACTGCAAACGGGTGCTGCTGGTCCGACGCCCAGGTGCGGTTGGCCACCGTGCGCGGGGTCAGCGCCTCGCCGGTTTGCGAAAAGAGCGCGAACTGCACGGCCGTGCCTGCGCCGTCCACACCGACGCTGTCCCACGCCACGACGAGCGTATCGTCGCTTGTGAACGTCATCACGGGGTTGGCCTGGGCGCCGAGCATGACCGGGTGCGCGCCGAAGGGATCCGAGCCGGAGGCCAGGTTGCTAAACGACCGCACGGTGCATTGGATGTCCGTCTCGTTCTCGGCCGTCAGCGACGTGGCCTCCCAGCACACCGCGACCAGCTTGTCGGAGTCGGAGATCGCCAGAGCCGGCCGCAGCCTGTCGAACGGGGACTGCGCCGTCACCATGATCGGCTCCTCGGAGAGGGTCAGATTGTCCGACAGCTTGCGCAGCGCGATGGCCTCGCCGAGCTCACCGGCTTTCTCCTGCCAGGCCACCACGACGTGTGCGCCGGCCGAGTCCATGACTATCGCCGGATGGCTCTTGACCGCCAGGCTCTCGAAGATGGACACCTCGTCGTCCGGCGTCAGCGCGTCCTTGTCGAAGGCGCGGGCGTGGATCTCCGCGTTGGCCGCCGTCCAGGCCACCACAAAGCGGCCGTCATCGCTCATCGCCACCGCCGGCGTGGTCTGATCGCCCGCGGTGCTCTGGGGGACCGCGATCTCAACGCCCAGCGGCGCGCCCAGCTCCGACACAAGGCGTCCGTACACGCCCTCGCCGTCCCCGTCCTGCCCAGCCGCCTGCCACACCGCGATGAAGCGGTCCGCGCCGCCTGCCACCATCGCGTTTTGGCGCTTGCCCGGGCCGATAGCGCTCAGTGTGGCCGTCGACATCGGCGCGTTCAGCAGCCGTGACCGAACGGTCCAGCCCTCGAAGTCGTCCGAGTCGTACACCACGAGGATGGAGCCGGCGCCCGAACGCGCTGCTGAAGGGCTGCCCTGATCCGCCTTGGGCTGCGGATTAGCGCGCCGCTCGAACACCGACGGCTGGGGCTCGTCCTCGGCCGAGAAGCGTCGCGTCCACACGTGCTTGTCCGCTCCGACAAACGCGACGACCCAGTCCCCGTTATCCAGCGTTGCGACCGCCGGCAGGTGCTGCGTGCCCGTCGTGATCGTGTTTACTGTGAACTCTACAGCCGCCGGCGTGCCGTCGGGTTTGAAGCGGCGTGCCCGAATCGCCTTGCCGGACCCGTCCGCCTCGGCGTCGTCCCACACGACGATCAGCCCACCGTCTGCACGCGCCGCCGCCCCGCCCAGCTGCTGATCGCCCGCCACGAACAGGTTCGCCGCCGTCGGCGCGTTCAGCTCTTTCAGCCCGGCGCTCAGCCGCCACATGCGGATGCCGTAGCCGGAGCCGTCGGCCTGGCTCTCGTCCCACAAGACCGTTGCGCTGCCATCGGCAAACGCGACCACCCGAATCGAGACCATCTGATTGCTGGCCTCCGTCGAGTTCAGGACATCCAGCGCGATGCCCTCGCTGGTGAAGCGTCGGACGTGGAGCGTGCCGGGACCGTCTACCCAGGCCACGATAAAGTCGGTGGAGCCCGGGATGGCGGCTGAGTCGAAGCGATCGCCCTGCAAGACGCCGGACGAGACCAGCGTGGAGGTTGTTGTCGGCTTCAAGTCGTCGTCCGTGCGGACCAGGCGCAGCTCCAGACGTGGCGGGGAGAGCTTGATCGCGTCGCCGTACCAGTCGGGCTCGTAGACCTCGACTACGCCGAATGCGTCATCAAACGACAGGGGCGTGGCGCGCGTGGCCAGCATCTGCCAGTTGTAGGTGTAGTTGTAGAAGATGTTCTTATAGGCCTGGACCAGGCTCGTGCCGTCCTCGGCGCCCAGCGGCGACAGGCTGTCCCTCCTCAAAACTCGGTCCGGCCCCGTGCCGCACTCCGCGGCGGCCATCC
>CAZJHX010000130.1:0-30875 GCA_964545715.1 uncultured Myxococcales bacterium | reverse complement strand
AAACGAGTTGAACCTTCAAGAGTTAGCCACTACACTACCGGGCGGCGGTTCAAGACATTATTGGTTCTGGGGAGAGTGGCGATGAGATCTGCGCTATTGGCACTTGGCGTGTTGCTTTGCGCGCCGTCGGCTGCGTACGCGTGCGGCGGCTTCTTTTGTTCTTCAATTCCGGTCGATCAGGCCGGTGAGCACATCCTTTTTGCGGTCGAAGGGACGAAGGTGACCGCTCACGTCCAGATCACGTACCAGGGCGAGGCGGAGAACTTCTCATGGGTGCTGCCGCTGCCGAACACGCCCACCGTGGCCGTCGGGTCGGACGTCCTCTTCCAGCAGCTGAGGGCGCAGACCGATCCGCGCTTCTTTGTGGACTGGCAGGACGCGGGTGATTGTCAGTCGCCCATGGACTGCCCGCTGGCGATGGCCGGCGCTGGGGGTGGCGATCCGAGCGCGCCGCCGCCGTCTCCGGAGGGCGGCGGGGTCGAGGTGATCGCCGAGGGCGAGGTCGGCCCGTTTGAGTACAAAGTGGTGGAGGGTGCGGGCGAGGCGCTCTTCACGTGGCTGAACGACAACGGCTACGACCAGCCCGACGAGTCCAAGGACATCGTGCAGTTCTACGCCAACCAGGAGTACAAGTTCGTTGCGGTAAAGCTGATCAAGGGCAAGTCCGCGGGCGACCTGCAGCCGCTGGTGCTGGAGTTCGAGTCACCCACGCTGGCGTGCGTGCCGTTGAAGCTGACGGGAATCGCCGCCACTGACGACATGCCGGTCTACACCTGGGTGCTGGCCAAGGCGCGCGCGGTGCCGATGAACTTCTTCCACGTGGTGCTCAACGCCAAGGCCTATCCCTGGCTGCAGTGCGCGTCGGGCGGCGGCTTTGGCGGCGGCTTCGGCGGTGGCTTTCTGCCCGGCCCGGACGGCACGAACAAATGCGCGACGGCGTACACGGATCTGGTGACGGCGGCGGCCGACGCGGCGAACGGGCACGCCTTTGTCACCGAGTTTGCGGGCGACAGCGTGATCATGAAGGACAAGATCTACAAGGACGGCGACTTCGACACCTCCAAGCTGGAGACGATCACCGATGTGCCCCAGTACCTGGACACGATGATCGGCATGGGCCTGCCGCGCAACGCGCTGATGCAGGAGATCATCAAGACGCACATCCCCAAGCCCACCGAGGGCCTGCCGCCGGAGTGCGAGACCGACCAGCAGTTCTATGCCACGTGGAACATCGAGAACTGCCTGAAGTTCATGGACGAGGGCTGGACGTTTGATCCGGTGGCGATGGCCAAGGACATCGAGGAGCGCATGGTCCTGCCGATGCAGGAGGCGCAGGCGCTGTTCAAGACGCACACGTACCTGACGCGGCTGTTTACGACGGTGTCGCCGGACGAGATGACCAAGGACCCGATGTTCTCGTTCAACCCCGATCTGGGCAACGTGTCGCGCGACCACACCGTGAAAGCGACCCCGATCTGCCCCGAGGGTGAGACCACGCCCAACGCGGCGGAGCTGGAGTACCCCAACGGCGAGAAGGTCATTATGGAGGGCACCTTCCAGGAGTGCGGCGGGTTTACGCCCGACGAGGACACGACCGGCGCGGAGCCGCCGTTTGCCGACATCCAGGTGCTGGGTGAAGAGGGCGACGCCGAGTCCGTGGCGCCCGAGGATGTGGGCACGCGGGAGCCGGACATCGAGACGCGGGCGCCCGACCCGGAGCAGGCCGATGTGCCGCAGAACCCCGATGTGGCCGAGGATGACAAGCGCTCGGGCACGTTTGGGACGCCGGACATCACCGGGCTCGACGGCAAGCCGGGTGGCGGCAGCGCGGGTGGCGGTGGTGGCTCCGGCTCGGGCTGCGCGAGCACAGGCGCGCCGACCTCGAGCGCCGGGCTGGCTCTGTTTGTTCTGTTGGGCCTCGGCGTGCTGCTGCGGCGTCGGCTCTCGCTGCTGCTGACGGTGGCGCTGGTGTGTGGCGTGGCCCTGACGGCCGCTCCCCAGGACGCGCAGGCGTGTGGTGGGTTCTTCTGCTCGCTCCAGACCCCGGTGGACCAGCGTGGCGAGCGGATCTTGTTTGCGGTCGAGGGCCAGGAGGTCACTGCGCACATCCAGATCCAGTACCAGGGTGAGGCCGCCAAGTTCTCGTGGGTGCTGCCGCTGCCGGCGGTGCCGACGTTTGAGATCGGCACCGAGGTGCTGTTTCAGCGGCTGGCCGCCCAGACGGACCCGCAGTTTCAGATCAAGTGGAACAACGAGGGCGACTGCCAGGTCGACACCTGGTGCAAGTTCGCGGTGCCGGAGGCTGACTTTGACGGCGCCGATGATGGCGGCACGGGTGGTGGTGTCGACATCCTGAAGCAGGGGGAGGTCGGTCCCTTCGAGTACAAGGTGCTGCAGTCCAACAGCGGCTCCGAGCTCTTCACGTGGCTCAACGACAACGGCTACGACCAGCCGGACAGCGCCGAGGCGATCGTTACGCACTACACCAATCAGGACTTTGTCTTCGTGGCGCTGAAGCTGCAGAAGGGCAAGTCGGTCGGCGAGATGCAGCCGCTGGTGATCAAATACGAGAACCCGACGCTGGCGTGCGTGCCGCTGTACCTGACCAGCATCGCCGCCACGCCCGACATGCCCATCTTCACGTGGGTGCTGGCCAAGGCGCGCGCGGTGCCGATGAACTTCTTTCACGTCGTCCTCAACGCCAAGGCATACGACTGGCTCAAGTGCGCGGTGCCGGCCGACCAGGGCTGGTTTGGCTGGTGGCCGGGGCAGCAGGAGTGCGTCGACGCGTATTGGGACTTGGTGACCGAGGCGCTGGACGCCGCCGCAGGGCACGGCTTTGTGACCGAGTTCGCGGGCGCCAGCAAGATCATGGCCGACCAGATCTGGACCGAGGGCATGTTCGACCTGGAGAAGCTGAAGACCAAGAAGACCCCCGGCGACTTCCTGCAGGAGCTGATGGCGCAGAACTTCCCGCGCAACGGCCTGATGCAGGAGGTGATCAAGACCGCCATTCCCAAGCCGGACGAGTCCAAGCTCTCCGACGAGTGCAAGACGGACCAGCAGTTCTATTCGACGTGGAACATCAACAACTGCATCGCCTTCATGCCCGAGGGCTGGGAGTTTGACGCGGACGCGATGACGGCGGACGTGAAAGAGCGCATCGTGGACCCGATGGCGGCCGCCCAGGCCCTCTTCGACAAGCACCACTACATGACCCGCTTCTTTGCCACGATGTCGCCCGACGAGATGACCAAGGACCCGGTCTTCTCCTTCAACCCGGACCTGCCCGACGTCTCCAACGTGCACACGGTGGAGGGCAAGGCGATCTGCAAACCCGGCACCTCCGAGGTTCAGGCGGTCGAGATCACCTATCCGGGCGGTGAGGTCCAGACGATCGAGGGCACGATCCAGGGCTGCGGTGAGTTCGAGTACGCCGATGGCGGCAAGGGCCTCGAAGACGAGCCCCCGTTCTCGGACATCCAGGTCCTCGGCGAGGAGGGCCCGCCCGAGAGTGTGGAGTCCGACGAGGTCAGCGAGACCGAGCCGCTGATCGACCTGCGCATCCCGAACCCGGACCAGGCCTCGGCCGAGCAAAACAAGGACCTGGACGCGTCAGACCACCCGTACAGCGGCACCTTCGGCACCCCGGGCGCGCGCCCCGACGACCCGAAGGACGATCCGAAAGATCCCGAGGATCCGAAGGACGACCCGAAGGACCCGGCGACGGACCCGCCCGCAGGTGACCAGCCCCCCGCCGCCGATTCAGGCGACTCCGGCGGCTGCGCGGTCGCTGCGACGCCGTCCGGAACCGCGCCGTGGTTCGTGCTTCTCTCTCTGCTCGCCCTCGCAGTCGTGCGACGGCGCTGGGCTGCTTAGAGACACGTCAGGGGTGGTCATCGAACCATCCGACAATGCCGCCGGGCGCCGCAGGTATCCACTCGTGCTGCGCCGCCGGCTCCAGTAAGACCTCTACGGCCGTCCCCTGGCCGACCAGCGCGTCCCGATAAAGCTCCATGGTCCAGATCGGCACCACGGGGTCGAGCCCGCCATGCAAAAACAGCGTGGGCGGATGCTCTTCGGGCAGCTCAGGCACGACGCAAACCGGCCCAGCGCACGCGGCATAAGACGCCGAGTGCACGGCGATAGCGCGCACGTTGGGATACGTGATGGCGAACCGGCTGGACATGTACCCGCCGCTGGAGATTCCGCCCGCATACAGCCGCGTCGGATCCAGCGCGCCGAAGGTGCCCTCTTCGATGCCGGCCAGCAGGTCCAACACCAACTGATGGTCGGATGACTGCTCCCACAAAACGCTGAAGGGCGGCACGTTTGTGTCCCAGAACGTCGCTCCACCGAGCTTGGCCTCCGGCGTCAGCACCGCATACCCGCCGTCCAGCAATGCCCGCGTCGTGTCGACCTGGTGCCACATGCCGAAGGGCCCATCCTCAACCCCGACCCAGTTCAGTGACGCGGTGGCGATGGATCCCTGAAAGATGATGGCGACCGGCCACCCGGCGGCGGGCGGCTCTCCGAGCGGCGTCTGAAAGTGCACATCCCGCGGCGCCAGTCCGGTGATCCCGCTGAGCAGTGTGATGGTCTCGTACGCGCAGCTCATCTCGTCGCCCACGATGTTGCACCGACTGGGTGCCGGCCCCACGTCGGGCGCGCCGGGGACGGTATCCGTTGAGTCTGCGCCCGCATCCGGCGCGTCCGCACCCGCATCCGGTGGGTCGGGAGCCGCATCCGGCGCGTCCTGCAACACCACATCGGTGGCCTCTGCACCCACTGTCTGAGCGGTTGGCGTGTCGTCGGTGCACCCGCCAAGAACCAGCGCTGTAGCTACGAGGTAACGCATCCGCATGGTCTATCGCACATCACTGGCCCGTCGCCAGCTTCAGCTGCCGGCAGCCCTCTTTGTGGCCCAGATCGCAGCCTTTCTTCAGCAGGCGCAGGCCGTGGGCTCGGCGGCCGTCGTGCATGGCGATTGCGCCTAGAAAGGTGCAGCCGGTCGGCTCTGTCAGGCGGCATGCGGCGGCAAAGCGCTTCATGGCCGTGATGCGATCTTTGGGGACGCCCTCGCCCGTGTCGTAGGCGATGCCGACTCGGGCGCAGGCCAGGCCTGAGTTCAGCTCGCAGCCGCGGTCCAGGGCGCTGATTGCTCGTTTGTTGTCTTTGGTGACGCCGTCGCCGCTCAAGTAGGCCAGGCCCAGGTTGTAGCAGCCGGTTGCATCGCCCCTGGCGCAGCCCTGAACGAAGAGGCGCGAGGATTTGGCCGGGTCGCGGCCGGGGTCTCTCTTGTCGGCGATCAGGGCGCCGATTCTTGCGCAAGCGGCGCCCTGGCCGTGATCGCACGCTTTCTGGTATGCCGCAGCCGCAGCCGGCGGGTCTCGCGGCACGACGGCGCCCTCTTCCAGCAGTCGGCCCAGGCTCGTGCAACCCTGCGGATCGGCGGCCTCGCAGGCGCGGTTGAGCAGGGCGCGCGCGCGTTTTCCGTCCTGGTCGACGCCGTCTCCGGCCGCGAAGAGCAGGCCCAGCCGCACACAGCCCGCGGAGTCGCCGAGGCCGCACGCGTGTTCGAAGAGGCCGGTGGCGCGCTTGCGATCCCTCTCGACGCCGCGGCCGTCCCAATAGAACATGGCCAGATCGGTGCAGCCGGCGCCACTGTCGCCCTTGCAGGCGCCCTCGAACAGGGCCAGCTCTCCCGTCAGGCGGCCCAGCTCCAGGCAGCCGCGGGGGTGGGTCGGGCAGGCCAGCCGAAAGAGGCCCGCTGCCTTGTTGCGGTCCTTGGGGTCCTTGTCGCGTTGGATGAGCATGGTGCCGGTCGTGACCAGCCACTCGCAGGCGGCGTAGTTGCCCAGCTCGCAGCCCTGAGAGTGGAACTCCAGCGCCAGCTTGGGGTCTTGGCGCACACCGACCCCGCGGTCATAGCTCTCGCCCAGGTTCTTGCAGGCCAGGCCAAAGCTGTCCAAACAGGCGGCGCGATACAGGGCGACGGCTTGCTCGGCGTCGGCGATCAGCCCGCCGCGGCCCTTTGCGGTCATGCGGCCCAGGTTGTTGCAGGCCGCCGGGGTGTGCGCTTTGCAGGCCTTCTGAAACAGCGCGACCGCGCGGGCGTCGTCCTGGGGGCGCCCGCGGCTCATCAAAAAGGCCAGGCCCAGGGCGTCGCAGCCCACGCCATCACCGGCGTCGCAGGCCTCCTCGAAGAGATCGGCGGCACGGAGGGCGTTCTTCTCGACGCCCTGACCGTGCAGATATGCGCGGCCCAGGGACGTGCAGTGCGCCGTGCATGGGATCGGCTCATAGACGGTGTCCGCGCCGCAGCCGGCCATCATGACCAGCAGCGCCGTGATGAGGCGCGCGGACACCCTACTTCAGCTTGCGGAAGATCTTGCCGCTGTTGCTGAACTTGGACACCGACCAGTACACGTGGGTGGCGTCCAGGGCCACGCCGCGTGTGTTGGCCTGGTTGTAGATCTGCTCGACCGCCCCGCCGCCGACCGGCACACGCGCGATCTGGCCGTTGGAGTTGTGCTCCGCCCAGTAGACATGGTTGGCGTCTGCGACCACCTCGGCCACCGAGTCCGCGCTGCCCGTGAGCTTGGTCACGGCGCCGCCGATCTTGGGCACGCTCTTGATGTTCTCCTTGCTGTACTCGCCGAAGTAGAGCGTGTCGCCCAGCAGGAACATCGCCGACGCATCCCCGCCGCCCAGCGTCTGCGGCGCGCCGCCGTTTTTGCCGATGCGCATGATCGAGCCCTTGTCGTTGTGGAAGTAGACCCACGACTCGTCGACATCCACCGCAGTGGCCAGGTTTAGGATGCCCTCGTCGATCAACGTTACCGTGGCGCCGCCGCCCTTGGGCGCCTTCTTGATCTGGCCGCCGCCGCCCTCTTTACCGTCGCCGAAGTAGACGTGCGTGTCGTCCAGCGCCAGGTGGTTTTGCGCGTTCTTGAACCCCGTGGCCACGACCAGCACGCTGCCGCCGCCCTTGGCCACACGCTTGATCGAGCCGTTCTTGCCGTTGTTGCGCTCCAGCCAGTACGCGTGGGTGTTGTCCACCTCGATGGCCGTCGGCTCGGGCAGCTTGGTCGCCAGCGTCGTGACCGAGCCGCCCGTCTTGGGCACCTTGCCCACCGTGCCGTCCTCGTTGTCGTCCTCCACGAAGTAGACGAACTGGCCGTCCACCGCGATGGCCTTCGGGCTCTTCAAGCTGCCCGCCAATTGCTCGGCTTTGGCCGGCTCGACACACGAGCCGCCCTGGCACTTGCCGCCAGGGCACGAGGTGCCGTTGGCCGCGTCCGGATGCGCGCAGCCCCCGCCCGAGCATTGATCGATGGTGCACGGGTTGCCGTCGTCGCTGCAGCCCTGGCCGTTGGGCGCCGGGTTGCAGCTGTTGCTTGCGGTGTTGCAGACCTGGCACTCCCCGCACGCCGGATTGCACCCCAGCGCCGTGCACTGGCCGTCCTTGCAGACGTTGCCGCCGCCGCAGTCCGTGCCGTCCGTCGCAGGGCTGCTCTGGCAGGTGCCGTCGCTGCACAAGCCGACCTGACAGGGGCCGCCGATCGCGCAGCCGGTCCCCGAGAGCGGCTCGTGGATCACGTCGCCGTCGATGCACTTGTCATCGGTGCACGGATTCTGGTCATCGACGTCCTTCGGCGTGCCCAGACACAGCTCCTGGTTTTGCTCGTTGACCGTGCAGGTGTCGCTGACGCTGCAGCTGTTTCCGTCGTCGCAGGAGCCGCCCTCCAAAAACGCGATCTGCTGGCAGCCCGCCTTCTTGTTGCACTGCCACGTCCAGCACGGGTTGTTCTGCTGCTGGCTGCTGCAGTCCTCCACGGCTCCGGTCGGCGCGCAGGCTCCGGCGCCGTCGCACACGTCCTCGGTGCAGATGTCCTTGTCGCTGTCGCATAGCGTGTCCGCCGGCAGATAGATCTCCACGGTGCACTGGCCGCTGTCCGGGTCACACTGCAGCGCATCGACGCACTCCGCCTCCGGTACCGGGCACTGCAGCTGAGTGCCGCCGCCACAGACGCCATCGGTGCAGACCGTCCCCTCCGTGCACTTGTTGACGTCGTCGCACGGCGTGCCGTCCTCCGCGTCCGCGCACTCGTCGGGCGGATCGGTGTCGCCCGTGGTCGTGTCGGCGCCGGTGTCCTCAGTCCCCGTGTCCTCGGTTCCGGTGTCGTCGGTTCCGGTATCCTCGGTCCCCGTGTCGTCGGTGCCGGTGTCGTCGGTGCCGGTGTCGTCGGTCGTGTCGGTGCTCTCGGCGTCCGGCTTGTCGTCAGACTTCGAACGCGTGCTCGTGGCGGGTGAGCACGCAAACAGCGTCACCGCCACACTCCAAACCAGTGCATACCTCATGGGCGCACTGTACTGCGGCTACAGCGTGAAGACCAAATGTTGCAGGACCTTCAGCATGTCGTCTGTGGCCTGCGCGTCGTTGTGAAAGTTGGTGTACACAACGCGCCCCGCGCCGGCAGCCGGCGTGTAGGAGAGCACCAGCGGGATAGTCGCGTTCAGCGCCGGGGTAAACTGCGAGACCTTGGCCGATACGTGCGGGAACGTGCCGTCCCCGGCTGCCTCGGGCGCGATCTGCGGCCCCTGATCGAACGTAACGCTGAGCGTCGTCTTACCCAGATACGCGCCCAATGAGCCGTCCGCGATGTTGCCCGTAAAGGTCTGGCCCCCGGTGATCAGCTGCGGGCTCTTTTCGCTGAACATGTCGTTGACGTCGTCGCTGCCCATGAACTCGATCGCGTCGGGAAACGCCCACTCGCCGTACACCCACGCGTAGTCCGACATGTACAACGACCCGCCGTTGAGCACGTACTGCTTGACGTTGGGCATGACGTCCGGAAAGTCGATCGGCATCCATCCGTGATAGCCGCCGCAGTTGGCAAAGATGATCTCGTACTGCGAAAGCGACGTCGGATCGGACAGCAGCTCCACAATCGTGCCCACTCCGACCGCGCCGTCGACCGAGTACAGGTCAAACTCCAGCCCCAGCTTGGTCAGCAGCCCCTCGATGTTGTCGTAGTTGCCCGTCAGCACCGCGATCGTCGTGCTGGTCGCCTGAAAGCACAGCTTGGTCGCCGCGCCGCTGAGATCGGTGTGCTCCCCGGTCGTGATCGTGGCCCCGTAGTCGTTGTGAAAGGACCCCTTGTCCACGTTGACCGTGTGCGTGCCGCAGGGCACGGCGTCAAAGTGATAGTTGCCGTTGGGGTCCGACGTCGCCGTCAGCGTCTCGGGCTGCCCGTCGCAGTTGATGACCTCGATGGTGATGGTCGCGTCGTTTACGAACACCTGCTCGTTGGGCGCGCAGACCTTGCCCGTCAACGACCCCGTTCCGCACGGCTGGCACGGCTGCGATGGTCCGCTGGTGTCCGGTGTGGGCGGCGGCGTGTCCGGCACATCTTCGGGTGCAGGCGTGTCTTGAGGCGCGGGCGTGTCCTCCGGCGCCGGTGTGTCGGGCGCTGCGTCGGTCACCGTCACGTCCGCCTCCCTGCCGGCATCCACGCACGCCGCGTCGCCCCAGCAGTCCTGGTCCGCACAGTCGGTGAAGCCGTCGTCATCGTTGTCCTGGCTGTCGGCGCAATGCCCCGCCTCAGCGGCGGTTCCGCCAGGCGCCGCGTCCGACGAACAGGCAGCGAGCAACAGCATGATCCACAGGTTTTGCATTCGCATAGCGGCGGATGCCTACCACAGTCAGGCCGCTGTGATCGTTAACTCTGTGATCTCAGCGGGCGCACCCAGGCGCATGGGCGGTCCCCAAAAGCCCGTGCCGCGGCTCACGTACAGCTGGCTGTTGCCCGCTCGATACGCGCCCGCCACCCACGGGATCACCAGCCGCACCAGGTACCGGAAGGGCCAGATCTGGCCGTCGTGTGTGTGTCCCGACAGCTGCAGATCGACATCGTGCTTTGCCGCCGCCTTGAACGTGCTGGGATCGTGCGCCAGCAACACCACGGCATCCTGAGGTGTGCGCCCGTCAAGCGCCTGCGCGACGTCCGAGGCCAGCCTGGGGTCCAGCATGCCGCCGCGATGATCGTGCACGCCCGCCAGCAGAAAGCCGTCGTCGCCGCCCACGCGCACGTGCTCGTTGGCCAGCACGTTCATGCCCAGCTGCTGCAGCCGCGCCATCCAGGAGCCGGCGCCCGAGTACATGTCGTGGTTGCCCGTGACAAACCACACGCCGTGATCCGCGCTCAGCTGCCCAAAGGGTGCCACCTGGTCGCCGATCAGCTTGACGTGGCCGTCTACGACATCGCCCGTCACCGCGATCAGATCCGGCTTCAGCGCGTTGATCCGGTCCGTCAGCGCCTGCGCGAAGCGGGTCCCGCGAATCGGCCCGATGTGGATGTCGCTGATCTGCACGATCTTGAAGCCGTTCATGCTGCTCGGCCAGCGCTCCAGGGCAAACTCGACGCGTCGCACGTCCGGCATTTTCAGACCGTTCCACGTGGCACGTAGCCCCAGGGCCAGGGCTCCGGCGCCCACGATCACCGCCCGCCAGCGCAGCACCTCAAGTGTCGCAGGCGCGCCCAACAGAAGCAGGTCCGAGATCGCGGTCAGCGACAGCAGCAGAAACGCCATGCCCATCCACACGCTGGGGATGATCGTGAACAGCCTGGACACCGGCGGCGGCATCAGACGCTCGCCGATCGGCAGCAGCACGATCGACCCGCCCAGCGCCGTGATCACCGAGACGATCATCACCTCCAGCGCCGGCGTCAGCGCCAGATCCAGCGCAAAGCGACGCGCCAGATAATAGTGCAGTGACACGATGAGCCCGGCGACGAGGGTGCCGAAGACCAGTCCGATGGTGAGGCGACGCAGCATTGATCAGAACAGTAGGGCACGCGGCGTATACGTCAAAGGGCCGATCGCCGCCGCTTCACAAACGCTCAATAAAGCACTTTCAGCTTGCTGACGACGCGCGCGACCTGGATCAGCTGCGAGCGGGCGATGGCAAACGCCGTGTTGTTCTGCACCGTGAAGCCCCACATCCGCACTTTGAACGGCTTGACGCCCTGCGCGCCGATCGTGATCTGAGGTCGCGTCTCGTCCGGCACCGCCCGCTTTCGCTTGCTGCGCGCGCGCCACAGCCTGGCGTCGATCACGTTCTTGATGATCGCCTGGCACATGCCCTTGGGCAGCCGGCCGCGATACGTGGCCTTCTCGGCGTCGGGCTCCTTGCGAATGACGCGGACCCAGCCTTTGGCGATGCGCACCGTCGTGGTCCCGACCGTCTCGTCGCCGTCGTGGTAGCGCGCGACCAGGTCGGTGCAGGGTCGCTCACCGCGCCGAATGGCCTCCAGGACGTCGATCACCACCTGCACGCGCTCGGGCGGCGGACCGGACAGCGCCGCGATGGCCAAAAGCGCGATCATTCGATGACCATCACCTCGTCCAGGGGCCGCCGCGTCTTGGCAAATGTGGGGACCTGGCAGTCGTCCGCCGGATACCCGACGGGCACCAGCAGAAACGGCTTCTCGTTGGCCGGTCGCTTCAGCACCTGGCACAAAAAGCCCATCGGGCTGGGCGTATGGGTCAGCGTCGCGAGCCCGGCCTGATGCGCGGCCGCCAACAGCAGCCCGCTGGCCAGTCCGACCGACTCGGTGCCGTAATAGATCTGCCCGCCGTCGTCTGCTTTTGTGAGCTTGAACACCACGATGAGCCAGGGCGCGGTCTCCAAAAACGGCTTGTCCGCGTCGGTGCCCAGCGGCGCCAGGTCGTCCAGCCACTGCTCTGACGCACGGCGCTCATAAAACCGCCGCTCCTCCTCTTCGGCGGCCACCCGAATCTGGCGCTTCAGCTCCGGATCGCTGACGCACACAAAGCGCCATGGCTGCTTGTTGGCGCCGCTTGGAGCCGAGCACGCCGTGCGCACGATGGTCTCGATCAGCTGCCGGGGCACCGGCCGGTCCGAGAACTCACGAATGGTTCGGCGTTGCCGCATGATCTCATAGAAGCCGTCGGCCGCCTCCTGCGCGGGCAGGTCGGGGCGATAGTGGACGTGCGGCGTCAGCTCTGGTGGTGGGCGCGGGTTCTTCACCGGGTCATTATTCGCCGAGGAGCACCCGCTCGGCCACCCGCATTCCGTCGATTGCGCTGGAGACGATGCCGCCGGCGTACCCTGCGCCCTCGCCGGTCGGGTACAAGCCCGGCATCGTCACCGACTGCAGGGTGTCGTCGCGTGTGACGCGAATGGGTGAGGACGTCGTCGTCTCAGCAGCCACGATGATCGCCTCGTCGGTCACGTAGCCGCGCATCCGCCGATCAAACGTGTTGAGCGCGTCCGCGATCGCGTCTGAGACCACCGGCGGCAGCACCTCCCCGATATCGGCCGCTGCCAGGGACGGCCGGTAGGACGTGCGGTTGGGCAGCGTGGTCGATCCCCGCCCGGCCACGAGATCCGTCAGCCGCGTGGCGGGCGCCGAGTAGTCCGATCCGCCCGCTTCGAAGGCCAGTCGCTCGATCTTGCGCTGAAACTCCAGCCCATCCAGCGCGCGTCCGGTCGGCGCAAAGTCCTCGGGGTTTACCGTCACGACCAGCGCCGCGTTGGCGAAGTGATTGCCGCGCGATTGGTTGCTCATGCCGTTGACGTTCAGATGCCCGGGCTCGGTCGGCGTCGGGATGATGAAGCCGCCTGGACACATGCAAAAGGAGTAGACGCCCCGGTCGCCGACCTTGCAGCGCAGAAAATACTCCGCCGGATCCAGCGCTGGATGCCCCGCCGAGCGCCCGAACTGGATCGTGTCGATGAGCGACTGCGGGTGCTCGACACGCGCCCCGACCGCAAAGGGCTTGGGCACCAGCGTCACCCCGTGGCGGTCCAACATCGCGTAGGTGTCGCGGGCGCTGTGACCGGTGGCCATTATGACGGCGTCGGCTCTCAGCTCGCCTTTGGAGGTCGCCAGCCCGACCACGCGGCCGCTCTCGACGATCAGGTCGTCCATGCGCGTGTCGAAGCGGATGTCGATGCCGCGATCGATCAGGTGATGTCGGATGCGCTCCACGATGCCGATGATCCGGTTTGTGCCCACGTGCGGATGCGCGTCGACCAGGATCTCGGGATCGGCGCCAAACGCCACCAGGCGCTCGTAGACGTCCCGCACGCGCGGGCTCTTCTTGCGGGTGTACAGCTTGCCGTCGGAGTAGGTGCCGGCGCCGCCCTCGCCGTAGCAGAGGTTGCACTCGGGATCCAAGACGCGCTCGGCGCGCAGGGTTCGGGCGCGCTTGTGTCGCTCTTCCATGGCGGCCCCGCGATCGAGCACGATGCAGCCGATGCCGGCGTCGGCAAAGCGCAGCGCGGCGAACAACCCGGCGGGTCCGGTGCCCACGATCACCACCTGCCCCGGCTTGCCCACGGGCGGCGCCTCGAAGGTCGTCCGATACACGGCCTCGGGCAGCGGATCGTCCGTGAAATGCACCTGCAGCGTCATGACGTAGCGGGGCCGGCCGCGCGCATCCAGCGATCGCTTGACCGGGTCCACCCGCCTAATCTGCGCGGCGTCGATCCCGAGCTCGCGCGCGGCGACCGAAATCAGATCCCCGACCTGGCTCAGCTCGACCGTGACGCCTTTGAGCAGCTCGCCCATCAGGCCTCCACCGGAACCATGTCGGTGACTCGCAGATGTGTCGGCGTGGCGACCACCCGCAGCCCGTACGCCTCCACGCCGGCCTTGACCGCGCTGCGCAGCGTCTTGGCGTACTCGGGATCGATCGACCGCGCCGCCCGGATCACGTCCGCGTCGTCGCGCTGCAGCACATAGATCATCGCGGCCCGCTCACCCTTTCGGACGCACTTTCGCAGCTCTTGCAGGTGCTTTTTGCCGCGCTCGGTCACCGCGTCCGGAAACAGCGCCACCGCGTCCTCTACAAGCGTCACGTTCTTGACCTCGACCCATGCCGGCGGCTTTTCCGGGTGGTCCGAGCAGTGGATGTCGATGCGGCTGTTTTTGCCCAGCTTCACCTCTCGGCGAATGGTCCCGTAGCCGGCCAGAGCTTTGATGTAGCCCTCCGCTACCGCGCCCGCAGCGAGCTGGTTTGGGTAGGTCGTGTGCACCCCGACGATGATGCCGTCCAGGCGCCGGGTCAGCACCCAGGTCCACAGCAGCTTGCGCTTTGTCGGGGTCGGCGCGGGCTCCAGCCACACCGTGCAGCCGGGCTCGGCGCACCCGCTCATCTTGCCGGTGTTGGCGCAGTGGGCCACGACGACGCGTCCATCGCTGAGCTCGACATCCGCAAAGAAGCGCTTGTAGCGCCGTATCAGCCGCCCTTCTGTCAGCGGCTGTTTGAAGTCGATCCGCATGGCCGCGCGCATGATAAAGTACGCGCGCCTCGATAGCGAAGCTTGAAAAATGGGTGGACTCTGATGCGCGCTTTTTTGGTCGGATTGCTGATGTCGTCGTTGTTGCTGGCGTGTGGCTCAGCCACGCACGTAGGTCCCGTGACGGCGCCCGTAAAGGTCGCTCCGCCGCCCAAGCCCAAGCCGGTCGACCTGTCCAACAAAGGGTTCCCACACGATCTGGGCAAAGAGATCGAGATCAAGGGATACAAGACGGTTTGGTTGAAGGGCACGGACCTGTTGGTTACGTTGCAGACCACCCGCTGGGACGCCGTTGGCGACGAGCAGGACAAGGAGTCGCGGCAGGGACGGGCCACGCTGGTCTTCGAGCGAGGGTCCCAGAACAAGCCGCGCACGATCGATGAAGGTGACACCAAGCTCGTGCTCGGTTTTAACGTTTCGGTCAGCTACGCATACGAGTTTTATAACGAGTCGGACGCGCGGTTCGTCCCACATGTGAAGTTCACGGTTCGGAGGTAGTTCTTGAGAGCGCAGGCAGTATTGATAACGGCGGTCATGATGACGGCTGTGGCGCTTCCGACGATGTCGTCGGCGACCACGGTGCGCGGGTTTACGACACAGGGCATGGTTCGCGAGGCCGCCGCGGTCGTGCGCGGCAAAGTGGTCGCCCAGCACAGCCTCTATAACGCGGACAAATCGCGAATCTACACCGAGTCCACGCTACGCGTGACCGAGACGATCACCGGCAAAGTCACAACCAAAGACATCACCGTGCGCCAGATGGGCGGCACCGTGGGTCAGGTCACCATGTTCGTGTCCGGGGTCGCGCAGCTGCCGGTCGGCCAAGAGGTGCTCTTGTTTCTGCGCACCGACGGCGCACGCTACTACCTGGTCGGCATGGCGCAGGGCAAGTACCGCGTGGCCGTGATCAAGGGCCGCGAGGTGGTCACGCGCCGCCTGGAGGGGCTCAACATCATGGACAAGGTCACGGACCCGCATAAAGCGAGCATGAAGCCCGAGCCGGATGTGAGCTACGCGGACTTCAAGGCGCAGATCTTGACGTTTGCCGCCCAGAAGAAGGTGCCGGCTAAATGATCGCACGGCGCACTCTCATCGTAACGGCGGCCCTGGCTGTCCTTGTGCTCGGCGTGCCGTCGGCCTTCGGCTACGTCATCATCACCGACAACTTCGGCGACGCCTTTGCCTGGAAAAAGAACGACGTCAGCTGGTACGTGGCGGCCAACGGCAGCAAAGACGTGCCGCTGTCCGAGGTCACGTCCGCGCTTCAAGCTGCCTTCAACAGCTGGCAGGACGTCGACTGCTCCTACGTGACGTTTAGTTACGGCGGTGCGGTCAGCGCCAACCCCAACAAGGACATCTTTCTGCGCTGGCTGGAGCAGAACTGGGATCTGACGGTGCAGGACGCCCTGGGGGTGACCACAAACTGGCAGCTGAACCCGGGCGGCGGCGCCAAAAAGGTCGAGATCTTCTTTAACGGCGCCAGCTACCAATGGACCACCAGCGGCGCGGATGATCCGTTCTCCAACGTCAACGATATCCAGGCGGTCGCCACGCACGAGATCGGCCACGCGATCGGCCTGACGCACACGCGCTACCGGCAGTCGACCATGTGGTTTACGACCTATCCGGGCGAGTCCGAGGAGGCGCGCAGCCTGGAGCCCGACGACAAGCGCGGAGTCTGCTTCTTGTACCCGGCGGTGACGTTCAAGGACGGCCAGATCTGCGACGCCTGCTGGAACCACCAGAACTGCTCGACCGGGTCCTGCATCGACTTCGGTGACGAGGGCCCGCACTGCGGCATCGACTGCAACAACAACGGCGACTGCCCCAAAGACTACGACTGCCTGCAGCTTCAGGGCGGCGTGAAGCAGTGCATCCCGTTCAACAAGCACTGCAAAAACGTCGGCGCCAACATCCCGGTCGGCAAGTTCTGCTTCGACCACTCCACGTGCGCCAGCGGGTACTGCCTGGTGCTGCCCGAGAGCGCGGTCTGCTCCACCCAATGCGTCAAGGGCGGCCCCAACAACGGCGGCTGCCCGGCTGACATGGGCTGCGTCGGCAACAGCCAGCAGGGCATCTGCTATCCCAAAGGCAACGTGCCGATCGGGGGGGCCTGCGAGGCGCCGTCGGACTGCCAGACGATCCTGTGCATCGGCATCGGCCAGGGCAAAGGCATCTGCACGCAGAGCTGCACGTCGGACTCTCAGTGTCCGGGCGCCATGAGCTGCATCAACGAGGTCTGTCTGGAGAAGGGCAACGCCAAGTTTGGCGAGGCCTGCGAGTCCTCGCTGGACTGCGAATCGGTGTACTGCCCGCCGTTTTTGGAGTACTGCACGAACCAGTGCGAGAGTGACGCGGACTGCCCGCCCGACATCGAGTGCGAGCTGGGCTTTGGCGGTCAGGCCCAGGTGGGCTACTGCGACGCCGGCGCGACGGGCGTGGAGGGCGACACATGCGGTCCGGGCGCCAAAGAGTGCGTGGACGGCCTGTTCTGCCTGTACAAGAGCAAAGAGGCGCAGCTCGGCAAGTGCGCCGAGAAATGCGACGCCCGCTACGACGGCTGCAAGGGCGGCCGGTACTGCAAATGGGTGTATCAGGACTGGTTCCAGAAGGTGGTCGGCGTATGCGTCGACGACAACGGCGGCGTCAACATGGGCGAGCCGTGCGGCGGGTCGATTCTCTGCAAGCCGGACCTCGTCTGCGCGGATACCGACGGTCAGGGCGCCAAGTGCCGCCAGGACTGCAACTCCTACAACGAGCTCGGCTGCTCGGGCAGCGCCACGTGCATCGGCCTGAATCTGGAGAACAACCCCAAGCTGGGCGCCTGCCATCCCAAAGATGGTGCGCCACCCGTCGAGAATCCGACGGTGGTCGAGACCGTGCGCACGGCAGAGCCTCCGCCTGTCGAAGAGGACCTGGGCGGGACAACGGGCGGTGACACCGGCGGCACGGACACCGGCGGCATCGAGCCGGATGCGGGCGCCACCACCACCGGCGGGGGCGGCTCCGGCGGGGGGCGTGAACCCAGTGGTGGCTGTGCGACGTCCCCCGGCGGCTCCGGTGCTCCTCTCGGCCTGGCTGCGCTGCTGCTGCTGTCGGTCGGGCTGCTGCGGCGTAAAGAACACGTCGCGTGAGCGGCGAGAGCGCGGTTCGGGTGCGCATCTACACCCGGTCCTGGTGCGGCTACTGCACAGCGGCCGTACGTCTGTTGGAGACCGAGAGTATCCCGTTTGAGCACATCGACCTCAGCGGCGACTGGGCCGGCATCGACGCGCTCAAGCAGCGCACCGGCTTCATGACGATGCCGCAGGTGTTTCTCGATGACGTGCTGATCGGCGGCTACACCGAGCTTGCGGCCCACGTCAGAAAGCACGGCGCCGCGTCGCTGGCCTGACACCGGGTTTCTGAAGTAGCATCCGGCGCATGGCGCTCGACTCCACATTGCTCGATCTCATCCGTTGTCCCGAGAACCACACCCGGTTGGCCCCTGCGACCGACGACGTGGTGGCGGAGCTGAACGCGCGCATCGTCAAGGGCGGCGTCAAGCGCGTCGGTGGAGAGGTTGTGGACAAGCCGATCGAGGCGGGGTTGGCGCGCGAGGACGGCGCGGTGCTGTATCCGATCGTGGACGGCATCCCGGTCCTGCTCATCGAGCAGGCGATACAGCTCTAACTCTCGGTTCTGACGGGCGTCTTTTTCAGCGCCTGGCTGTCCAAAATGGCCTCCAGCGCGTCGTGCGGCGCGGCCACCGTCTTGATGATCCGGGCCCGCCGTCCGGGCTCGGTCAGCTCCAACTCAAAGCGGACGTCGCCGTGGGCGCAGGTGTCGCAGAACCAGCCGTGCAGGATCAGCGGGTTTCGGGTTTTGGTGCTGGCGGCCTCGAGATGCCGGCCCAGCCGATGAAAGCGCGTGTTCTGCAGGTCGACCACCACGGTGGACTTGGCGCCCAGCGTGGCCGAGCCGACCATGCGCCGCGCGTACCAGGCGTCACAGGACTCGCAAAACGGCTCTGAGGCGCGCTCGACCACCAGCCGCGTGCACAGCAATCCGGTGATGGCCAGCTCCAGCAGCAGCACGGCCAGGTTGAAGCCCATGCCGAGGTCCAGCGCGGTGTCGCCAAAGAGCTGGGCCCCGCTGTGCAGCCGGAGCATCAACGGCGACATCAGGGGCGATGCGTCGTTGGTCAGCTTGGCCATCGTGTCGTTCGTGTGGCGCACCAACGTCTCGTCGCTGAAGCCGCCGACGCTGCTCAGCTCGGCGATGATCGCCGCCCGCTCCAGCTGATGCATTACGACCAGAATCGCCACCAGGACGGCCAGCGTGGTCAGGATGCCGACGACCCCGGCCGCCTTCGTGTCGTGGATGCGCAACACGCCGACCAGCGCACGCGCCCCCATGCCGCCGCCGATCGCCGCGACCGCCGGCGAGATCACGATCAAGTACAGCCAGCCGCCGACGGCGCCTATGACGGCTCCGGCCAGCAGACCGCAAAACAGCGATCCGACGATCAGGAGCAAAAGGCGTAGGGGCGAGGCGTTCATCGCGCGAGATGGTACAACTATTACGCCGGTTTTGAGAAAAGCTGATCGCGTGCGTTCACTCCAGCAACTCACGTAGTAATGAGCACACTGGCCAGGACGAAGTTTTCACGTTTGGACACACAGTATACTGGTCCGACGGTAGTGGAAGAGGTCGCTGAGCAGCGGGCGCGTGACGCGGTCAAGCTCGACTTCAATACGCTGTACCGCGACTACAAGTCGAAGGTGTACGGCACGGTCACCCACGTGGTTGGCCGAACGGACGAGATTGACGACATCGTCCAAACCGTCTTTCTCGAGATCCACCGCTCGATCCCCAAGTACAAAGGGCAGTCCAAGCTGTCCACGTGGATCTATCGCATCGCCGTAAACGTGGCGCTGCAATACATTCGCAAGCGAAAGCGCCGCAAGGTCTTTCTGTTCTTCAAGGACGAAGAGCGAAACGCCGAACAACTGGCTGTGGACCTGCGCCCCCGTTACGAGAGCCGCGACCTGATGAAGCGGCTGTGCCTGCACCTGGAGAAGATCAGCGAGAAGAAGCGCGTCGTCTTTGTCCTTCACGAGCTGGAAGGCCTGCCCGTCGACAAGGTCGCTGAGATCTGCGACGTCCCGGTCAACACCGTTCGGTCCCGTCTGCATGCCGCGCGCACAGAGGTCATGGGCCGCCTGCGCCGCGCCAAGATGCTGGAGAACAAATAACATGAAGCGCACCTACGACATCAACGACGCCTTCGCCTTTTTGAGCGGAGAAATGTCTTCGAGTGAGGCTGAGGCTTACGAAGCCAGCGTGCGACACAACCCGGCGGTCGCCGAGCAGCTGGACGAGGCGCGCGCCGCCCGTGCGCTGTTTGCCCAGTCCGCTGAGCAGGCCCAGCCGTCTGAGCTGGACTGGCCCCGCATCGATCGGGCCATGTTCGACCGGATCGCGCAGGAGGACGCGCCGCCCGTGCCGGCCGACTCGCTGGGCTGGCTGTGGCGTATGGGCCGCGGCATGGTCTGGATGGGCGCGGCTGCCGCGCTGGCGCTCGGCCTGTACGTCTCTTACCGCGCGCTGTCGCCCACCCCGAGCCTGGACGCTCCCGAGACGACGGCTCCGGTCGCCGTCAACGCACCGGTGGAAGCCGAGCTCGGCGAGCTGGTCGCGGCCGGCAAGCGCTCCAAGCGCGTGACCGTTGCGATGGCCACAGTCACCCTGACCCCTGCAACCGCCTGCAAAGTTGCCCAGAAGGATGGCGCTGCCACGATCATCGACCTGATCGGTGGCAGCGCCACGTTCGACGTGGGCAAGCGCGCGCCCGGCGAGGTCTTTCAGGTCCGCGCCAACGACGTGCTGGTGACCGTGGTCGGCACCCGGTTTACCGTGTCGTTGGACGCGGAGGGGTCGGTCTCGGTAGCGGTGGATCACGGCATCGTGCGCGTGAAGAAGGCCGCCGAGGCGGCGACGACCTTGCGCGGCGGCGACTCGATTACCATGGCGCCGCGCGATGTCGCCGCTGTCCAGGAGCCGGTCGTTGAGGAGCCGGTCGTTGAAGAGCCGGTCGTTGAGGAGCCGGTCGTTGAAGAGCCGGTTGTTGAAGAGCCCGTAATCGAGGTGGTCGAAGAGCCGGTCGTGGCTCCTAAAACCGCGCCGAAGAAGCGTACGGCCGCCAAGCCGAAGACTCAGCGCAAGCGCGGTCCTCGCATTGTCGAGATCGATGTGAAAGACCCGCACGTGAAGACCACGATCGTCACGACACAGGGCATCGCAGACCCCGTGCTCCGTCGGATCTGGGCCAAGATCGGCAAGGTCTCCCCGAAGCGCTCGCGCGACGACCTGAAGACGTGGCTGCGCGCCGCCCCCCAGAGCTCGCGATATCGGGCCATGGTTCAGCGCAAGGTCAACAGCCTGATGTACGACATCGATCTCGAGGACGAGTAGACACCCCCGCACCCCAACCTGTAGCGTTTTGGGGTCGTGGTCCGGGTCGTCGTATTAACAATATCGTGTTTCCTCGTGCAGCCGGCGCCCGTGCGCGCCGACTCGGCCGCCGCGCGTAAGCTCACCGCAGAGATCGTTCAACACCGGCGCACCTTTCGAGGGCTGGCTCCGCTGGTCCGGCTGCAGGCCATCGCCGACTTCGTCCCGCGCGACCAGCTGATGGGGCTTGTAAGCGGCTTGCTGAACACCAACGGCATGGACCCCCGGCTGCGTGTCGAGGTGACCCGCTTCCTGGCGGAGCTGCACTGGACCCACTCGGACACGGCGGCGGCGGATGAGCAACTGCGGATGAGCGGGATGCTGGTCGACGGCTGGTGGCTGTTGGGGCCCGTGCCCGCGGACGCCGTGGCGCTGACGGCGCCGGTGGACCTCGACGCGTCGCTGCCCGGCCGGCCGGACCCGGTCGCCTGGCGGGACGTCAGCCGCGTGTGGCCCTTCGGCGTCCTGCCTGTCGGGGCTCTGGTGTCGCCCGGGGACGACGACGCCGCCGTGGTGATCGCCATGAATCACCTCTTCGCGCGCCGCAGCCAGACGGTCGTGCTGTCCGGGGGCGCCGGTCAGCGGGTCGAGATCGCGGTAAACGGCGCGCTGGCGGCGCCCGACGGCAGCGCGCTGCTACGCAAGGGCTGGAACCGGATTCTGGTGAGGTCATCACCGCCCGAGCGCGGGCCGTGGGCGCTGTCGGTACATATGGCTCACACAGACGGTCGTGCCTGGCTGGCCCGTACTCGCGGCGTGGCCCCCCGAGACGTTCGCGTACCCCGGCCGGGGACGCCGGCGCAGGCTCAGCCCACGCTGCTGGCCGAGTGGCAGCGCCTGTCCGACCCGCGGCATCTCGCGGACCGTGCCGCCGTATTGGCCGCCCGCGGCGACCTGGAGGACACCACGCTGACGGACGCGCTGGAGACTGACGCGGACCCGTCGTTGTTGCGGGAGGCGGCCCGCCAGGCGCGTCGCTCGGATGTGGCCATTCGATATCTGCGGACCTTACTGCAGCAGGACTCTCTGGACAGCCGGGCATGGGCCGGGCTGGCTCGCCGTCACCACGAGCGCGGGCAGAGTCTGGCCGCGCTGGACGAGGTGCGGCGCGCCATTGCCACCGCTCCCCATAGCTTGCGCGCGCGTCTGTTGGAGGCCGAGATTCTGGCCGACCTTCAAGCGCTGGGCGTGGCGCAGGGCAAGCTGCTGGCGATGCTGGTCGACCACCCGCGGGTGCCCGCCGTGCTTCGGGCGCTGGCCTCGGTGTATCAGCGGCGCCAGCTGCCGGAGGCGGCGCTGGATCGGTTTGCGCAGCTGGGGCAGGTCACCAACGACCGTGGCGACGTCCTGTATTGGCGCTATGAGATCGCCCGCGGCCTGGGTCGCGCGGAAGAGGCGACTGAGCTGCTGCAGCAGTTGGTGCGGCTGCGGCCGGACGTGCCGGGGCACCGGGTCGCGCTCGGCAGGCTGTACGAGGATCTCAACCAGCCCGAGAAGGCGCAGGCGGCGCTGGATGCCGCGCTGGCCCTGTTCCCGCGCGACGCCGATCTGTCAGCGGCGGCGGGGGCTATGCTGTTGAGGACAGGGGCGCGCGCACGCGGGCTGGCGCTGATGCATCGCGCTTTGAAGCTGCGGCCTCATCAGCCCGACTTGCGAGAGCGTGTAGAGGCGCTGGAGGCCGGCGGTGCACGCTTTGAGCAGCGATATCGGCTGGACGCGGTCAAGCTCGCCGCTGAGACCACGCGGCCCGGACGTGACGCGCCGGCGGTGGAGTACCTCGTGTCCCAGCGTATCAGTCGGCTCTTTGACGACGGCACGAGCGCGGTATGGACGCAGCATGTCGTGCGCGTGAACCGGGTTGCGCCGACCGATCGGCAGCGCGCGTGGTCCGTGGTCTACGACCCGTCGCGGCAGTCGGTGAAGGTGCTGGCGGCGCGGCGGCTGCGGGCCGGTCGGGCGATCGATGACGCGGAGCAGACCGACAGCGCGCTGGGCGAGTCCTGGTACGGCCTGTACTACGAGCAGCGCGCGACCACGATCCGCTTTCACGACGTGCAGCCCGGCGACGTGCTGGTGGTCGAGCATCGCCTCAGCGACTTTGGGCGCAATCTGTACGGTGGCACCTTCTCGGATCTGGTCGGCGTGCAGGACCGCGAGCCCAAGCGGCGCGTTCGCATCGCTTGGATAGTTCCGCCCGCACAGAACTTCGACGTGCGGCTGCTCGGCGGAGCGGGCGACGGCAGGACCCCTGTTGCGGACAGCACGGTCGACGGCATGCGCGTGCTGGAGCTCGATATGCGGGACGTGCCGGCCCTGCAGGTGGAGCCGTCGATGCCCGGCTACACCGAGGTCGGCCAGTACGCCCACGCCACCACGTTTCGTGACTGGAACGACGTGGCGCGTTGGTATCGCGCGCTGGTCGCGACCCAGCTGACGGCCGGACCCGCGCTGGAGCGGCAGGCGCGTGCCCTGGTTCCGGCGGGCGCCACGGTCGACGCGACGGTGGCCGCGCTCCACGACTTCGTGGCCCGCCGAATCCGGTATGTCGGCCTGGAGTTTGGGGAGCACGGGTACAAGCCGTACGCGGTCAATGACATCCTCGGGCGCCGCTTTGGCGACTGCAAGGACAAGGCGAGCTTGCTCAAGGCCATGCTGGCTGTTCACAACATCGACAGCGATCTGGTGCTGGTGCGGACGCGGCGCCAGGGTGCCGTCGACGCTCGGGCGGTCTCGGCGGCCATCTTTGACCACGCCATCCTGCACGTGCCCGCCGTCGGCACCTATCTGGACGCTACGGCGGCCTACAACGGTCCGGGAGAGCTACCCGGCGCGGACCAGGGCGCGTCGGCGCTGGTGGTGACGTCGGACGCGGGCCGCTTTGTGTCGTTGCCGGTCGTGCCGGCCACGCAGAGCGTTTTGCGACGCCATCTGCGGTTGAAGGTGGGCGCACAGTCCGTCGGCGTGGACGGTCGGGTCAGCGCGGGCGGGATGATGGCGCCGCCTCTGCGCGAGCGTTTTTCTGCCGCCGCGTCGCGTCGCGAGCGCCTGGAGCAGCTGCTGACGACCGAGTATCCGCGGCTGGTGCTCGATCAGGCGGCGTTCAAAGATGTCGAGGCGATGGGTCGGCCCGTGAGCTTTCACTTCACCGGCGCCCTGGGCTCCTGGGCCGGCGGTGTCGAGCTGATCAGCGGCGAGCTGTCCCTGGTGCGGCAGCTGGCGGGGCTGGACAGTCGCAAACATGCGCTGGTGATCGCCCACCCGTTTGCGTGGGAGTGGCGCTTTGACATTCAGCTTCAGGACGGCTTGCGCGCGACCGTGGGCCGGACCGGGGCCGTCAAGAGCCCGTTCGGCCACGTGAGCCTGGACGTGGCCGACACGGCCGACGGCGTGCGGATGACGCTACGGGTGCAAATCGACGTAGCCCGCGTGGAGCCGGCAGAGTACACGGCTTTCCGCCGCTTCCTGCGCCGCGCCGACGAGGTGGTCGCCGGCGCGCGCCGTTTGGAGGTGCAGCGTGCACCGTAGCCTCAGGCTGGTTGTGGTGGCGCTCATGACGGCGGCCTGCGGTGCGCCGGTGACGATCGACGTGCAGCGGCAGGACGCGATGCAGCAGCTGGCCGATCCGGCGACGCGCGACCTGGGGCTGAGCACGCTGGCTCGCCTGGCGCTGACCCATGAGGGCGATCACAAGCGCGCCCACGTGTATTTGGAGAAGCTGCAGCGACGCCCGGCGGGTGAGTCCGCTGTCGTGGCCGGGCTGGTTGCGTCGGCGCGCGGGGACCTGCCGACCGAGATCGACGCGTGGACCGCCGCGCTGGAGTCCCCCGATCGGTCGGTGTACACGCTGGCCGTAGTGCGGCTGTTGGATTTGGCGGACTATGTCCCGCGCGGTGACGCGATCGAGCGCATGCTGCCCGCCCTCGACGGCGCTCCGGGGAGGCTGCGGCTAACGGCTGCCGAGCTGTCGCGTGCGCTGCGCCGGGCCGCTCGGCCGCCGATGGATGTCCAGCTTGCGCAGGTTCCCGAGCCGTTTCCACTGTCTGCATTTGTCGATGGGCGGTTTGCGCCGGAGGACGCGCCCATGCGTCCGGCCGCCGTGATCGACGGCGAGCTGAATCTGCGAAACAGGGCCGGCGCGCTGGCCAAGGTGATGCTGAGTCTGCCGCCGCATCGCGGAACCTGGATGCGCTTTCTCTCGACGGACGCGCTTCGGGTGGTCGTGGGCGCCGAGGTGGCGATCGTGCGTGACGTCACGGCCGGTGCGGCGCCGGGCATGCTGGAGGTCTTTGTCCCCCCCTCGACCGAGGCGGTCCGGGTGCGGGCCGACGTGGCGACCAGTCGCGGTAGCGCACGGCTGGGGGTCGAGCTGGTCAGCGGTCCAAAACCGGCAGCCCATACGCCGGCAAAGCGCTGGGTCGACCTGCTTGCGCGCGCTGAGCTGGCCGCCCATCGCGGGGATCGGTCGGGCGTCCAGTCCGCCGTCCAGGCGCTGTCGAAGGCAGCGCCACGCTTGGATGCGGCGCGGATCGTAGAGGCCCGTGCGGCCGGTGGCGGCCGGGTTCAGAAGCTGCTGAGCGCCATGGATCACGCGCGCGCGGTTCGTATTCTGGCCGGCGCGGCGCAGCTGGATGGACGCGATGAAGAGGCGCACGCGCTGCTGCCACGGCTTGCGGCCAGCCGGGACCCTCGCAGCGCGCTGCTGCGCTTCAAGATCCTGCGCGATCGGGGGTGGGAA
This sequence comes from uncultured Myxococcales bacterium, assembly GCA_964545715.1. GTDB lineage: Bacteria > Myxococcota_A > UBA9042 > CAZJHX01. Next base: position 5,310 of record CAZJHX010000130.1, on the reverse strand, counting down.
GAGCAGGCGACGGCGGCGCTTCGGGAAGCGCTGACGCTGGCGCCCGGGGCGTGTGAGCCTGCGCGGGAGCGGCTGCAGCATCGGTGGGAGCAGCTGAAGCTTCGCCGGGCCAACGTGGCGCGGGATCTGCTGCCCAACGGGTGCGGTCAGCTGCCGGATATGGCGCCGGTGGTCGCGCATTACGCGGCGGAGTCCGGGCGTCCGGCCGATGCCGAGCGCATGCTGACCGCCCTGGCCTCGGCACGCCGGGAGCCGACGCTGCACGGGCCGCTTAGAGTGCGGCTGCTGGAGCGGCTGGGGCGTCAGGATCGCAGTCTGGAGCTGGCCCGCTTGCTGGCCGAGCGGGATCGTCTCGATGTGGAGCCGCACTTTCGGCTGGGCGACATCAGCGCGTCCCAGGGACGACGTCGTAAGGCCCGTGCGGCCTGGGGGCGCGCGGCCAGGACCGGGTCCGGAGACATGGAGGGTCGCCGCCGGCTGATGGCGGTGGGCGCCGGGCGCGTCTGGGAGCGCTTTCGGCCGCCGGTGGAGCGCCTGCTGCGATCGGGGCCGCCGCCCGCGTTCTTGACGGGGCAGCCCGCCGTGCTGCTCGTCGATCACCAGACCACGCTGCGCTTTCGCGACGGGGCGGCGATCAACCACGTGCATCAGGTCATGCAGCTGCGTACGCCGGGCGCCATCGAAGAGCTTGGCGAGGCGGAGCTGCCGTCGGACGCGGTCATCCTGCGCGCGGTGACTCGCAAGGTGGACGGGCGCCGGCTGGAGCCCGAGGACATCGCCGAGAAGGAGACCCTGTCGTTTCCACAGCTGGAGGTGGGTGATGCGATCGAGCTGGAGTATCTGACCGGCGTCGGCACGGATCCGGGCCTGGCCGGCGGATGGATCGACCAGCCGTTCTTCTTTCAGATCTTCGAGGTGCCGACCTGGCGCTCATCGTATGTGGTGTTGCTTCAGGACGGGGTGATCGGTCGGTTCGACAGCCGCGGTGCGGGCGAACCGGAGCCGGTCAAAGCGTCCGGTTTTCACGGCTGGCGCTGGACCGGACGCGCTCGGCCGGCGGCGCAGGCGGAGCCGATGGCGGTCTCCCCGTTTGACGCCCTGCCCCAGGTCCAGGTCTGGTCGGGCCTGGATTGGGGCGTGCTGACGGCCCAGGCCAGGGAGCAGCTGCTGTCTTTGCTGGCGCCGGACGGCCGGATGCGCGCGCTGGTGAAGGCGTTGATGCCGCCCGATCAAGCGCCGCTGGCGGGCGTGCGCGCGATCTACGCGTGGGTGCGCGACAAGATCACCGAGGACGAGGGCAGCGTACTGAGCGTGTCGGCTGCGCACGCGGTTGCGACCGGCCGCGGTGAGCGCGTGATCACGCTGCTGGGCTTGCTTCGGACGGCCGGTTACGACGCGGAGCTGGCCATGGTCGACCCGGTCCATCGCCAGCACTCGGCGCGCAAGACCCCGGACGTGCGCGACTTCTCGTACCTGGTTGTGCGGGTGCCGAGACCGGACGGGCAGGGGCATATCTGGCTGGATACGACGTTTCAGCATGCGCCCTTCGGCTTCATCTCGCCGACCATCCGCGATCGGCCGGCGCGGATTGTGGGCCCCAACGGGGTCGGCGCCTCGGTGACGACGCCGAACACGACGTCCACGGACGAGCGCCGGACGGTGCGGATCGACCTGAATGTGGCCGCGGACGGGTCCCTGAGCGGGGCCTGGTCCGAGCTGGCGCGTGGGATGGATGGGGTGATGTACCGCGATGCGCTGGCTCGCCTGAATGTGCAGGACCGCAAGCGGGCGCTGGCGCAGCTGGTGCAGGAGGTGCTGCCCGGGGCGCGGGTGTCGGCGATGGAGATCGCGGATCTGGAGGCGGTCGATCGGCCTGTGAGGCTGCAGTACGCCATCGAGCGCGCGGCTAGCGGTCGGACGGGCCCACAGGCGCTGAGGCTCGGGCTCCTGCCGCTGAACCTGTCACGCCGCTGGATTCGCGTGGCTCAGCGACGGACGGCGATGTACGCGGATCGATATGAGGACCTGGATCTGACCGTGGTGGTGCGGCTGGCGCCGGGCGCGGAGCTGACGAGTTCGCTGCCCAAAGATGTGAGGCGCAAGGGTCCGTTTGGGATGTACGAGCGCACGGTGAGTCGCGATGGGCGCGCGATCACGATCCACAAGGTGTTTCGGATCTCGCCTCAGGTGGTGCCGCCGGCCGGGTATGGGTTGTTTCGCCGGTTCTGCGCGGCGGTGGATGAGGCCGACCGGCTGGAGCTCAGCGTGACGCGTGGGAGCTGACCAGCTCTTGCTCGGCCGCAAGCGTGCGCCGCTGTTGAGTCATGACGTAGCGGGCCAGGGCGCGCTCCTGACGGGCAAAGTCCTCGCAGGCATCGGCGTCGAACTCGATCCCGTAGCGTACGCCCGTGCGGCGGCGCACCGTGTAGCGCACGACGCCGACAAGCTCGCAGCGGGTGCCTGAGTAGGGGAGCATGAAGTCGATGCTGATCCGGTCGCCGGTCATCAGCATCTCCTGCTCGCGGGTTGCGGCGATGATAGCCATCCCGGACGAGGATACGCAGACGGCGGGCAGGGTGGTCTGACGACCATCCTCGCGCTCCAGGCGCACTTCGATCGGACCCAGACTGTCGGGCGTGACCCGGAACGAGCGCCGGCGGTTGAAGATGCCCATCAGCGATGGGGGGACGCGGCTGCGCAGCCACGCGGCGTCCTGCAGCGCAAGGCCGTAGCGATCGGAGTCGGACCCGGGGATGCGCGACATGACCCGAGCGCGTGCGCGAATGGGCTGGCGCACGCTGGGCGCCTTGAGCTGAATGACGACGACCTGGCCCGAGTTCAGGACCAGGCCGTGAGTGTGTGTCACGGATAACCCGATCCCCGCGAAGCTCACGTCGAGCAGCGTCACTGGGACGGCGCGGCCGTCGGTGATGATGTTGGCCTGGAGCTGATACTTGGCCAGCTCCTTGACACGCCTATGTTTTCTACGTTCCGCTCTCATGGCACTACGAACCATCGGTTCAGGGCGTTCGGATCATGAGCGGAAAAGTCGTCATTCCTGAAGCCATGACACGCTTCAAGTGCAATGAGCAGGGCTGCTGTTGCCGGGGTTGGACCATTCCGTTTCGGCCCGACGACGTCGCAAAGCTGGCCCAACACCTGCCCGAGGCGGAGCGCACGCGCATCAAACGCGCGGTCCTGATCGCGGACGAGCACACGGATGAGAAGCAGATTGTGCTCGAGCCCGTTGGCCCGCAGAAGGCCTGCACGTTTTTGGAGGAGAGCGGAAGCTGTGAGGTGCATCGGCGCTTTGGGATGGAGGCGCTGCCGCGCATCTGCGTGAACTTCCCCGTGGTGCCCTATCGCAGCGGCGACCAGATCGAGATGCACTTTACGCTGGTCTGCCCCGAGGTGCTGGAGCGCCTGGCGGAGTCGGAGGACGCGTACACGATCGCCGAGCTGGACGCGGACACCGTGCCGCATGTGCGCGACCGGGCCAAGCTGCTGACCGGCAACATGAGCGTACTGATGGGCGGCGTGCAGGTGCCATGGGCGCAGCTGGGCGCGATCAGGCAGACCATTCTGCGCGTCATCGGCGACGAGTCCCGGCCGGTGCTGGAGGCGGTGGCGGACGTCAGCTATGCGCTGGGCCGCATCAAGTCGCGGGAGTCGTTCGAGGCGTTTTCGGTCGAGCTCGTGGCCGATCGGCAGGCCTTCTACGACTTCTTCGCGGACAGCATCGCGTCTCACGAGCCCGGCTTGCTGGCCCGTCAGCTGCGCGGCTATCGGCGCTTTCTGTTCGACCTGCCGCGGGACGGCGACGCCTGGGGCGACGCGCTGGAGCGGGGACTGGCTGACTGGGAGGCGCCCTACCGCCAGTGGGTGCTGCCGACGATTCCAGAGTGGCTGCTGCGTCGCTATCTGGCGCATCGCTACTTCACGCTGTTTACCAACGGCGCCGGCGAGCTGCGCTTCAGCTACGGCAGCATCGTGCACACCTTTGCCCTGTCATGTCGGCTGATGGCGGGCCTGTGCGCCGGGTTTCAGCGGCCGGTTGACGTTCCGATCGCCAAGGCGGCGATCGGCGCCAGCGAGTACTTTCACCGGCAGCTGGAGTCCCGGCTGCCTCCGGAGGCCATGCCGTGGTTCGCGCCCTAGTGCTTCTGTTGGTTTTTGCGGGTGGCTGCAAAAAAGAGCCGGCATCGCCCGCGCCACCCGATCCCATGGCGCTGCTGGCGGAGTTTGCCGCGGCAAACAAGCTGGACGGCTTCGAAGCGCAGTTGCTGGACGACGACACGATTTTGGCGCTGGTGCCGGTGGACTGGAAGGCTGTGGCCGGGGGCTTTGGATACGAGCCGCCCGAGCCGGCGTTTGACGAGTTCGGGACGCGCTTTTCGGCAGGCACGAACTGCGACGGCTTTTGCAAAGCCAAGGACTGGGCCCAGGTCGCCGAGAAGGTGGAGTTCGCCCGCTTTCGGCAGGACGGCGCCACCATCGAGTCCGAGGTGGCCTTGACCGATCCGCCCGGGCGTCGAATCGTGTCGTCGCAGGGCAAGCGGACGACCGTGGCCGTGGCGCGCTGGCGTGAGGGCGCCGAGAAGTACTTCTATTGCCGCGCCGAGCTGGCGGGCAAGCACCGCGCGTTGAAGGACCGCTTCACCACCGCCTGCACGGCGGCCGCCTTGATTCCTTAGCGACCCTCCGTCGCCGCAGGCCTTGCTGCCAGGCCATCAACGCGAGCCATCGCCACCGCCCGCCGATAGAACCGAATAAGAGGCGGGGCTGCGTCGTCTTGAGGCGCATGAACCGCTTCGCCCTCCTTGCACTGCTGCTGCTCACAACCTCCTGTGCGTCGATGTTCGCCAAGCCGTCCGCGTCCTCGGGCAGGCCGGGTTGGCCTCGCGCCGACGGCCCCGTTGCACGGTCCGGCCATGCTGCAACCCTATTGAAGGATGGGAGGGTGCTCGTGACCGGCGGGTTCGGCGCGTTGACCCGCGCGGACCTCTTTGACCCGACGACCAACACGTGGGCCCCGGCCGCCGAGCTGCCGGCAAGGTATGCAGGTCACCGCGCCGAACGACTGGCCGACGGGCGGGTCTTCATCTATGGCGGCGCGTACCTGGCCATGGGCGCCCAGTCTCATGCGGCGGTCTGGGACCCCGGCACGGATACCTGGATCGGCGGTCGTATTCAGGAGTACGTCGATGGTCGCAAGGGTCACACGGCGTCGAGGCTGCCCGATGGCCGCGTGCTGCTGGCCGGCGGCGACCGGCGCGCTCGGGGGAAGGTCTACGATCCGAGGGCCTCGAG
>CAZJHX010000129.1:0-31056 GCA_964545715.1 uncultured Myxococcales bacterium | reverse complement strand
CGGGCTCGGGCTCGGGCTCGGGCTCGGGCTCCGGCTCGGGCTCGGGCTCCGGCTCGGGCTCGGGCTCGGGCGCTGCGGCCGCTTCGTTGGCCTGCGCGGCTTCCAGTGCCAGCCGGGCAGCGGCCTCGACCGCCTCGGCCGGGTCCATATCCTCGGCCCCCTCGGCCCACGGCGACGTCGCCTCGATCGTGCGGTCCTGCTCGTCGAAGCCGGTGAACTGGCTCAGCAGCGCGTCTTCGCTCTCGTCCTCTTCCTCGTCGTCGCCGGCTCGCGCGACCTCTTCCAAGGTGCTGTCGCTGGTCTCTGCGCGGATTTGGGCGGCTTCGGCAGCCAGGTCGTCCAACAGATCGTCTGAGAAGTCAGCGGACAGGCTGCTGTCCTCGGCCGTGGCGCTGCCCAGGATTCCTGCGAGCCCGTCGACCGAATTCAGCGGCGCCCAGTCGCCCATGCCGGCCTGCCAGACATAGCTCTCGGGGCTGAGAGTGCTGGTCTCGAGCGCGACACGCATACCCGCCATCGTCAGCGGACCAACCTGCTCGCCGTCCAGCACGTAGTACCAGACCGCCGGACCTGCGTTTTCATCCACGACCGTTTTGCTGCCCGCGTCGTTTCGAGTCACGCCGTGAATCGTGATGATGGCGCCACACGATTTGCAACGAATTTTGAAGACGCGGTCCTTGCCGCGGATTTTCTCGTCTGCAATCGCGTAGTTTGTCTTGCATTGATCGCACTGCAGTCTCATGACTCGCGACCCTCCTGAGGCCTCGTCGTGTTGTGACCCATCCAACTTAGGCGAACGCACAACATCTCCCAGCAGTTCGATTCAACCAAATTCCTTCTCAACCCGCCGAGCATACCGTCGATATTCAACCTTTACGAGGAGAGTTCGCGTCCGGTAGTATCCCGCGATCTCAAGTAGCCGCCACCGATGGATAACACCTTGACAGTCCACGCACAACCAGACGCACCGGGTCCCGCTGTTCTGGTCACTGAGGATTTGACCCTCGGTCTCCTGGAACAAATTCGGCTGATCCTGCGAGGTGGATCGGTTGTCGACTGGTATCGCCTGGGTTTCAAAACCGCACGCGAGGTCCAGCAATTCCTTACGGTCAACGGCTTTCACTGCGCCGTTCAGGCCGACGTGGATCGCGTTCGCGACCTCCTGCGCATCGCCCACGACTACCTGAGCCGCGAGCTGGACATCGCCGTTCCGGACGAGCTGTGGAACCCCGCGTCCGTCGAGCACCCCTTTCTGGTGGCCTCCGACATGCGCAACCGAATGCAGCGAGACGCCTGCATCCTCCTCAAGGTCGTCCACACGATAAATCATGCGCAGGCGCGCGAGCTCCGGCTCGGTCTGTCCCTGCCGGAGCTCGAGGTCTTCTCGCTGGTCGAGGAGCACGTCGCCCGCTCCATGGACGCTCTCAAATCCGAGGGCTATCCGATCACCCAGTTCCAAAGCAGCCGAAAATCGAAGCAGAGCACTATCACCAAGCTGCTCTCCAAGCGTCGCGCGACGGCGGCGGACATTCTCGACCGGCTGCGCTTCCGCGTCATCGTCAATGAGAAGAAGGACCTGCCGATCGTCCTGGCCGCCATGTGCCAACGCCTGGTCCCGTACAACTACGTCGTCCCCGAAGAGACGACCAACGACGTGCTGGACTTTGAGGCGTACGCGCAGTCGCTGGCGCACCTGCACCCATACCTGGGGCAGCTGCAGTTCGATCTGGGGTTGGAGCGCCAGGACCCGCTTCGTCGCGACTTCAACGAGTGCTCTGACGACGCGTTTCGCATGCTGAACTTCGTCATCGACTGGCCGCTGCGGATCCCGCAGATCCTCGCGCGCCCGCAGAGCAGCCACCTGCGCCACCTGGGGCACCTCATCTTCCTCAACGTGGAGTTCCAGATGTTCGACTCGCGGACCTGGACCGCCAACGAGGACAATGCCGCCACCAGTCACGACGCATACAAAGAGCGCCAGCGGGATCGCGTTCGCGTACGGCTTTTCGAGGGTCTGGAAGGTCGTTACACCAGTCGCGGCGACTAACCCTCCTAGAGCATCATCAACAGCGCCGTCAGGCCCACAAAGCCGACGATCGCCCACGCCGCATCGAGAAACACCCGCGCATCATCCGGCTCCGGCGCCGCGACCGGCACGCCCACGACACCATCGTCGTTGGCTGACGGCGTCGTCATCACCGTGTGCACGCGCCCGCGATCCATCAGCGCCTGCAGCACCTCGCGATAATCCGCCTGACCCGTCTCATCCATGACGAAGATCTGGGTTGCCGAGGACACATCCGTGCGCATGTCCGTGGTCTCCTCGCCCCGCTCCTCCGCCGCGAAGATCAGCCGGAACTCCTCGTCCGTCAGGTCGGCCTCCACCCGCTTGTCGCTCGGGAACAGGTCGTCCATCCAGGCCATCACGTCGCGATGCGTCGTCGGATGTGGCCCTTTGGCGCTAAAGGCCTGCAGGGCCACCAGCACGTCGTGATGATTGCCGAAGCGCGCTGCCAGGTCGCGGTTCAACATGCGCGCCACGATGTCCGCCAGCTCCTCGGGCACATTCTCCAAGCGCGGCACGTCGGCGTGGAGCACCTGATCGACCGTATCGGCCATCGAGTCGCCGATAAACAGCCGCCGCCCGCTCAGCAGCTCGTGCAGCACCACCCCCAGCGACCAGATGTCACTGCGCGCGTCCAGCGGCACCCGGCTCGCATGCTCGGGCGACATGTACCCATACTTGCCCTTCAGAACGCCGGCCGCCGTCTGCACCGTCGCGTTGGCGACCTTTGCGATGCCGAAGTCGATGACCTTCACCTGTCCGTCAAAGCCGATCATGATGTTCTGCGGGCTGATGTCGCGATGCACCAACTCCAGACAGCGCCCCTGCTCGTCCAACGCGGAGTAAGCCGTGTTCAGCCCGTCCGTCACGCGCTGTCCCAGCCACGCCGCCAGGTAGGGCTCCATGACCTGGTCGCGCTCCTTCAGCGCCTTGAACGCTTGACGCAAATCGTGCCCGTAGATGAACTCCATCGTCAGGTAGTAGGCCTCGTCGACCAGGCCCAACTCGTAGATGCGGCAGATGTTGCGATGCTGCAGCCGGGCGACGATCTTCGCCTCCTGGATCAGCATGTCCACAAAGCCCTCTTTCTGCGCGACGGACGGCAGCAGCCGCTTCAGCGCCACCACCTTCTCGAACCCGAAGTCGTTGAATGACTTGGCCTTGAACACCTCGGCCATGCCGCCCAGCGAGATCCGGCGGATCAGCTGATAGCGTCCAAAGTCACCTATCTTGTTGAGGTCTACGGGCATGGCCCAGGTAGTTTAGCGGCTTTCTCGAAGGGGTGTAGGGGTGTCGTCTGCGACGGTCATCGCGCCCTTGCACGTGGCGCGGAGCTCTATGCTGCCGTTTGGCAGATCGGTCTCGACGCTGACCTCGGCGATGCCGTTGCCGAGCGTCCGGAACGTCGCCGTACCCGACGTCTTCACCCGACCCTCCGGCAGCTCGTAGATGACGGCTGCTGGCGCGTTTTGCTGGCACGCGGGCAGCTGGCCGATGTAGACCAGTGAGCCGTGCACCTCTCTAAAGTGTTCCGCCGTCTCGCCTACGCGCCGCACCACGTTCGTGTTTGTGCTGACCACATCCAGTATTTGAACGGCGCCATGATCACCGGCGATGATTGTCACCACGCAGCCCACAGGCTCGTAGCGCAAGGACGCATATGTCCCGTTCATCAGGTCTCCCCCCAGAGCCATTGCAGTGTAGCAGAAAGTCACGCTGAGCGTGTGCGTATGTGGGTGCAACCGTCCGTTTAAAAAGTGGAATTCCGATAAATCTCGACAATTACAGAACAAAATTTCGGTGTCGAAGGACCTACGATTTCGTCTCGAGCGCGACCGTCTGCGAGAGATCGAGGGTTTGCACGTCGAGCGTGCTGTCTACCGCCCGTACGTCGTCGACCAGCCGCCCGAATTGGGTCCTCGGCAACACCTTCATCGCGCTGTCCAGCGGCTGAAAGAAGTTGTCGTAGTGCATCGGAAGCACCCGATTGGGGCGCGTCTGTTTGATGATCCGCTCGATAAATGCGTCCGTCGCCTGCCGTCCGGCCGTGCACATCATCAGGACGTCGAGCTCTTTGAACTGCACCGCGTCATCGATCAGGTTGGCGCTGCCCGCGTGATAAAAGCTGACGCCGCCCACCTCGATGTGCCAGCTCAGCACCTGGCCGCATTTGTAGTGGTTGCTGGACATCGGCAGCTCGCACGAGCACGGGATGTCGCCCGGGTACGGCACCTTTCCAAACAAGAAGCGGCTGTGCTCGCTGGGCACCGCACGCACACGAAAAGGCCCGACCTCAAACGTCTGGCCCCCACGCGCCACCGCCGTGACCTGTGTTTGCGGCAATCCGCTGGCCAGGCACAGGTTGGCCGTCGACTCCGACCCGTACACGTGGGCGCCCGTCTTCACCGCGATGGTCGGCACGTCCAGCACATGGTCGAAGTGGCTGTGCCCGACCAGCACCGCATCGGCGTCCGTGATGTGCTTGTCGATCGCGTCCACGTCCGGCCCATGCTTCCGCCGGCTGAGCAGCGTCCACAGGCCATAACGCGTCAGATACGGGTCGATCAGCAGCGTCGTCCCCTGGGCCCGCAGCTCGTATCCAGCCGTCCCCAGCCACTTGACCGTCAGGCGCCGATCCGTCGCGATCGGCGCGTCAGCCGCCGCAAACGGGCTGCCCGTCGCGCCGGTCCACGGGACATCCGACGGCTTCATCGTGCACCTGCCAACACGGGCTTCAGCGCCACCGCCTCGTTGCTCAGCAAGGTCGCCAGCCACAGACGCTCCAGCCCCAACAGCTGGTCCGCCGTCCTACGGCCACCGTCCGTCGGTGTTCGGCTGAGAATCCGACGCACCTCCGTCAGCAGCGTGCCCTCACGCGTCAGCACCCGGGCTCCGTGAGCCTGCGCCAGCCGTCGCGCCATCACCAGCATCTCTCCCAGGCGCCGCTCGTCGTGCACCGACACCGCGTCCGGCTCCGCGCTCCGTGTCACCCGCTGCGGCTCAAGCGCAAGCGCTATGACCGTCTGCGACCACACCGTCGCCACACGCTGCAGATTGACGCCCCAATCCGCCGCCGTCCCTCGTGTCAGCTTCTCACCCTGGCGTGGCCACGACAGGTTGCGCTGATCATGACTCGGATACGGTCGCGGCAGCCGCCCGCCCAGCTGCAGGTGCGATCGCTGGACCAGCCCCCACGCGTTGCCCATGTATTTCAGCCGCTCAGCGCGCGTCCGCAGCCACGCCAGCGGGGTCCGTAAAAGCCGCGGCCGCGTCACGGCCGACGGCAGCAGCGGAAGCCACGCCCGCACCAGCCGCTCACCGTCGATCCGAGACATCACCAGCAGCGTCAACCAGGACGCGGGCCAGCCTTCCACGGCCGTGCCGTCGCGCACCATCCGCTGGGTGTAGCCGATGATCCGCTCGGCCGAGAACCGCACCAGCCGGATGCCCTCGCGAATCTGCGCGGACCCCAGGCCCAGCGTGATCAGCTCGTCCAGCGTGCGTACCCGCGCCGTGCGCATCCGCCCCTCGCCGCGCGCCGTGATGTCACGCCAGTCCGCCGGCGGATCCAGGCGCGCCGGGCGCTTCGCCAAGACCGTGCCCAGCACCTGACGCAGCGCGCTCCGAATCGCGTCCAGATCCGGCGCGTACACGTCGGTCGGCGCTCGATTGCTCTTTGCCGCGCGCGCGGGCGACTGCCGCCGGTCGCTCTCTCCCCACGCGACCAGCAGGCGGTTGAGATCCGCCGCACCCGCCAACTGCAGCCCCGCCCGACTGGCCAGACGCTCCAGGTGCGCGTGTGGCTGCAGCTGCACCAGCGTCCCATCGGGCGCCACGATCGCCGCCAGGAGCTGATCCGCCGGATACGGCCGACCGGCCGCGGCGATGCGCAGGGCGACGGTCAGCGCGGCCAGCATGTCAGCCCGCGGCGGCTCTTCTCCCACCTCCAGCGTCACGCGCAGCCCCTGTGGCGCATCCGGGTTGCCGTCAAACGCGATGAACGCCGCCACGTCCAGGTGCGCCGTCCACTTCTTGCGCAGGTGCTTGACCGACTCGCCCAGAATCACGCGCAGATGCTGGCCTGCCTCGGGGCTGGTCTCTACCGTCACGTGCAGCTGCACCACACCGCGCGACCCGACCACATTGATCGCCTGCCGCGCCAGGTTCTGTGTGGGGCGCTGAGCCGGCTCGTCGCCCCCGGTGTCGGCGGCGGGCGCGGGCGGATCGGGCTGCGGCGTCGGCTCCTGCGTCTCGACCGTCGGCGTCGCCTCCGGGGTCTCGGCGGGCGTCTCGGTCTTCTCAGGGCTTTGTGTGAGCGCCCACATCAGCGCGGCGATCACCACGACAAAAAACACTCCCGTAGCGACTCGCGCGTTCATCGATTGTCAGCTGTCCAGATCCGCGGCCACATCCGCCCAGGTGCGGCCATTGCTGCTGACCGGCAGTCCGGCGTCCGTCCACCCGGGCTCGGGCGGCATCTTGCGGCCTGAGAACCCGCCGATCATGTCGACCACGGCGGTGTATCCCGCGCCCTCGAGGGCCTGCGCCGCGCGCATGGAGCGCCCGCCGACCGCACAGCCGGTGACCAGCTTGGCGTCCTTGGCGAAGTTGGCCTCGATCGCCTCCATGAAGCGCTTGTTGGGCACCATCTGCCCGAAGACGGGGTGGTGGTTCATGAGCGGGATATTGACCGCGCCCGGCACATGGCCGCCCTCAAACTCCCGAACAGAGCGGACGTCGATGAAGGTGAGGTCGCTCTCCGCCGTAAGCCGGTCCTGAACCTGAGTGGGGGTGATGCGTGTCAGTGCCATTGGTCCGTTCCTCCGCGGCGGGAACTTATCAGTGTGGGACCCAATGCTCCAACTCGTCGTGGAACCAGGCGGCTACCGCGGCGTCCAGCTCGTTGAGCCGGCCCAGAACCGGCCCTGCACGCAGGCTCTTTAGCGCGTCCGCCAGGGTGTCGTTCAGGCGCTCAGACTCCTCGAGCCCGGCCACCGCCAGCAGCACTGACAGGTTCAGCACGGCCAGCCCAAACCGCAGGTGCGGCCCGTTCAGCGGCTCCTTCAGAAAGAGCGATTGCTGCAGATGGTCCAACAGCAGCTCTTTGTCGTCATCGCTGAGCTCGGGCAGTGCCAACGGCGTCGTCTTCAGCCGCTCGGCCGCGCGTCCAACCCGCTCCAGGCGCGCCGCACGGCCCGCGTTGTTGGCCGCCGCGTTCATCTTGGCCGCCATGGAGCATCCCAGTTGAATTGCTTCGATGACCTTTGCTGCCGGCACGTTCGGGGGACCGGGAGGCGGCGCCGGGAACACCTGCAAGTTGCGCTCGGCGTCGCGCGCCTGCTCGATCAGCTCCCGCCCAGCGCCATTCAGCGCCAGAAGCCCGCTCCAGACCACGTCCGGCGCGTGCCGAGCCGTCTCCAGCAGCGCGTCCTCCAGCGTCACGTACTCCTTGTAGGGCAGGGTGGTCGCCTCGTCGAGGCGCACCAACGGCGGCACCTCGTTCACCTCGTCCACGCCCGCCAGCAGCTCGGTCAGCTCGGCATGACGCTCGGCCAGCGCGCCGCCGTTGCGCTTGGACGCGATGTACTGCTTGCACTCCATGCGCACGCCCACGATCACCGCGTCCGGCGTGGCCGTAAAGGCCAGCGGAAAGACGCGGCAGTCGGTCGGCTTCTTAGACACCCCAAGCGCCGCATGGATGCCGCACAGCTTGTCGTCTCTCAAAAACGTGCAGGCGTCGTCCTTCATCGCGCAGTAATGCCCGGACGTGCTCTCGTCGCCCGTCTTGCGCTCCAAGAATCGCGCGTCGGGGACCGCCGCATTGATGGCGTCCACCTGCCCCTGCGCGATAGGCCCGATGTCGTGTCCGCCGCACGACGCCCCGCACGCCACGCAGTTGTGGGAGGTCTCGGGCAGAAAGCGGATCGGCCGCGCGTCCGCGTTCTCCAGCGCCTCGTCCGACGCCGTGATCGCGTCGATCTGCCGCTGCGCTCGGGGCGAGTCCAGTAGGTAATGCGCGTCCAGAAAGCGGATGAACCGCACCAGCAGATCAGGCTCCATACGTAGCCCGGCCTGGTTGAGCGCGCCCAGCAGCTCGCCGGCACGCCACGGCCTGTCCAGCGCCGACGCAAGCATGGCGCCCTGCTGGTCCAGCTTCAGCTTCTGGCCGAGGGTGCGGTCGACGACGGCAAACGGCAGCCGGCCCTCGCCGCTCTGCTCCAGCTGGACGTCCGCCCGAAGCGGGGGAATGGTGCGGTCGCTGAGGTCCATCGCGATATGCTAGCGTAGTTCGCATGGACGCACAGGTGGCGAATGCACTGGCGCAGCGCATCATCGACAACACGGTGTCGCGCAGCTTCTTTCAGCGCGCCGTCCGGATCGCCTTTCAGGACGACCCGGCGACGGCGGTGGTGCTGACGTTTTCGGCGGATGGCGGCCTCGGGCTGCAGCAGTTTCACGCTGACGATCCCTCGCTGAACGACGTGCCGTGTCGGCTGGAGTTCACGCCGGACTCGCTGCGATCGGTGGCCAACGGCGGCGCGTGCAACGATCCGCCGGACATCACAGGCACGGACGAGGCCCTGGCGCGCCAGGTCATGATGATTCTGGGCATCGCTGACGGCAATACGCAGCTGGGGCCCGGCGGCGTCGGTCAGCAGGGCGGCTCGTTTGAGATGACCCGTCAGATGGTGCTGGACACGCAGCTGTCACCGGACCGTCAGGTGTTCTCAGTGTTCAACTCGCGCGATCCGGGGCCGTACGACATGCGGCACTTCCGCATCGAGGCGGGCGTCACGTCCGAGGGGCTGCATTTTGCGGTCAGCGTCGGCTTGACCGATCCGGCCACTCCGCTGCGACCGCCGGCCAGCGAGCAGCGGCAGGTGACGGGCGCCGGGCACGAGCTGCTGCTGTTGACAGACCACGCGGGCGCGGCCGGTCAGATGCATATCGGCGTATTGGCCATGGCGCTGCGTCAGGTGGCCAACGACGAGCGGCCGTTCAAGGATCCGGACTGGATCGACTACAACAAGCCGCTGTGGCGCGGTGGGACATGCGAGGGCTTCATCATCGCTGAGTCGCGTTACCTGGAGAGCCCGTACCCGCTGGCGGACGGCGCCTGGGGTCGCTTTCACACGATGATCGGCATGACGCGCGACGAGCTGGACATCTTGAACACGCAGAAAGAGCCGCGCCGCGTGCTGCGGATCTTCGAGGCCGAGCTGGGTAACTACGAGATGACCGACCCGTTCCGGGACCCCGTCAATCTGTGGTAGCGCGCGTCAGAGCGGCGCAAAAATCGGCGGTGGTGAAGGGCTTGGGCAGGGGGTCGGAGGCGTCTTGGATGTCCGTGCCGACCACCAGGATCGGCGTGTCGCCTGACGCGGCCTTCAGACATGAGAGCAGGACCGGAAAGTAGTCGGCGTCCAGGACGATCACCGTATAGCGTGTGCGATTCAGGCGCGCGACCGCGTCGTCACCGTCTGTGGCGGTGTGCACGTCGTAGCCGCACCGTGTGGCCATGCGGGCCATCAGCGCGAGCGGATCCTTGTCCAGGACCAGCGCTGTTTTTGCTCTCGGGCTCATCCGTGTGCCCTTACGACGGGCCGTCCAGACCCCATTTTTCACGAATCGGCATTACGCGCCCATGACTTGAGCGCCTTGTGGTTGTATAGGGTGCTCACGCGCTGGCCATGAAGGTGTCGCTCTGCTGGTGATTCTCAAGTTTCTGCGGCTTTACGCGCTGCGGTTCAAGCGATGGTACGTCGCGGGCCTGATCGCGCTCTTCTGCACCAATGCGCTCAGCGTGGCCGTACCCAGATTCCTGCAGAACGCGCTTGCGTCCGTCGATCCGGTCACCGGCGACGGAAACGTCGAGAAGTGGGTCGCCATGATCTTCGGCGCTGCGCTGGGGTTGATCATCGTGCGCACGACCAGCCGCATGCTGATCTTCATCCCGGGACGCGAAGCCGAGTTTCTGGTGCGCAACGACTACTTTCGGCACCTGCTGCGCATGCGCGCGCCGTTTTTCCGCCGTATGCCGCTGGGCGACCTGCTCAGCCGCGGCAGCAACGATATCCAGTTCGTGCGCGTGCTCGTCGGGTTTGCCGGGTTGCAGGTCATCAATGTGCTGTTCGCCCTTCCGCTGAACCTCTACATGATGGTCCAGATCAGCTGGGAGCTGACCCTGGGTTGCGTGGTGCCGCTGCTGCTCTCGCTGTTTGTCATGCGCGTCGGCGTGCTGGCCATGATGACGCACATGCGCGCCGCTCAGGAGGAACTGTCGCTGCTGAGCGCCGAGGTGTTGGAGAGCTTCAACGGCGTGCGCGTGGTGCAGTCATACGGCGCCGAGGACGCGCTGCTTGGGCGCTTCGACAATCGCAACAACAAGTATGTGGACCTGCTTGTGAGCATCGCGTTCGTGCGCACCTTCCTGCTGCCGGTGGTCGTGGTGGTGGGCAACCTGGGCATTCTCGTGTTGCTGTACTTCGGCGGACGCATGGTTGCGGCCGGCACGCTGCATTTCGGCGCAGTGTCCGCCTTTGCGGTGTACGTGGCCAACATCGTGACGACGCTGATGATGATGGGCTGGGTGATCAACGTCATTCAGCGCGGTCAAATCTCGCTGACGCGCATCTTTGACGTGCTGGAGACGTCGCCCGACGACCCGGAGGTCAAGGCGGCGCTGCCGGATGGTCCGCTGTCGCTGGAGGTGCGCAACCTCACGTTCACGTACCCGGCGACGGGGATCGAGCCGGCGCTGAGCGAGGTGTCGGTCACGCTTGGCGCGGGCGAGACGCTCGGGGTTTTTGGCGCGACGGGCTGCGGCAAGACCACGCTGGTGCGGCTGTTGTCGCGGCTGGAGCTGCCGCCGCCGGGCACGATCTTTCTGGGCGGCGTCGATATTCGAGACGTG
The DNA here is from genome assembly GCA_964545715.1 of uncultured Myxococcales bacterium. Lineage (GTDB taxonomy): Bacteria > Myxococcota_A > UBA9042 > CAZJHX01. Next base: position 20,077 of record CAZJHX010000129.1, on the reverse strand, counting down.
CCTGCGTCGTCGCTGCACCAGTCGATGGCGCTGGTCGCGCAGAAGCCGTACCTGTTCAGTCGGACGCTGGCGGAGAACGTGGCGTTTACCGGCCAGGGGGACCTGGATGAGGCGGCGGTGGACCGGGCCGTCGCGGACGCCAGCTTGACGTCGGATTTGGATGCGCTGTCGGACGGGCTGCAGACGGTGGTGGGCGAGCGCGGCGTGACGCTCAGCGGTGGACAGCGCCAGCGCACCGCGTTGGCCAGGGCGTTTTATCGGCCGTCGCGGCTGATGATCTTGGACGATGCGCTGTCGGCGGTGGATCACGACACGGAGCAGCGCCTTATCTCGGCGATCTATCGGGGCGATCAACCGCGTACGACGGTGATCGTGAGCCACCGGATCTCTGCGCTCAAGCACGCGGAGCGGATCCTGGTGCTGGCCGAGGGACGCGTGCTGGACGTTGGGACGCACGAGGAGCTTCTGCGGCGAGGTGGTCCATATGCGGACGCCTGGCGCCGGGAAGAAGAGGCCGAGAAGCACGCTGCAGAGGAGCCGGCCCATGTCTGAGCGCCAGCTGCTGCTGCGGTTTTTCGGGTGGATGGCGCCGTGGAAGCGCCGGATCGCGTTGTCCGTGTTTCTGGTGCCGCTGGTGGCGGCGTGCGGTGTGGCTCAGCCGCGCATCCTCGGGCTCGCGATCGACAAATACATGCTCGCCAACGACGTCACCGGGCTGGGCTGGGCGGCGCTGGCGTTTCTGGCGGTCGTGCTGGTGGAGTACGTGCTGGGCGCCTGCCAGGCCTATCTACTGGTCTCGGCGGGCACGCGCGCGACCGGGGCGCTGCGCCGGGACATCTACCGGCACGTGATGGGGCAGGGCCAGTGGTTCTTCGATCGCCGACCCACAGGACGGCTGCTCAGTCGCACCACCTCGGATGTCGAGGCGCTGGGGGAGTCCTTCACGATGGGCGTGGTCGGCATTCTCGGGGATGCGGCGCGGCTGATCGGCATCGTGGGCTACATGTTCTCGCTCAACTGGCTGCTGACGCTGGGCGCCTTCTGCGTGCTGCCGGTGATCGTGCTCGTGGTGAACTTCTTCCGGAAGCATCTGCGGGACCTGAGCGTGCAGATCCGGGTGCTCGTGGCCAAGCTGAACGGGTTCATGGCCGAGCACACCGCCGGCGTGGAGGTGGTGCAGCTGGCGGATCGGCAGGACAAGACTGCCGAGGAGTTCACCGCCATCAACCGGGAGGCGCGGTCGACCTATCATCGCTCCAACTTCTTCGACGCCGGGCTGTACGCGGTGATGGACGGGCTGTCGAGCATCTGCATCGGCGCGGTGGTGTGGTTTGGCGGGGCCCAGGTGCTGTCGGGGACGATCACACCCGGGCTGCTGGTCACGTTTGTGGAGTACGTGCAGAAGGCGTTGGTGCCCATCAAGGAGTTCTCGGGCAAGTACGCCACCATGCAGCGATCGTTTGCGGCGCTGGAGCGGATCTTCGGGCTGCTGGACACCCACGAAGAGGTGTCCAAGGGGGCGCAGGTCATCGAGCAGCCGCGGGGCGCCATTCGGTTTGAGGACGTGCGCTTCACGTACCCGCAGACGGACTCCATGGTGTTGGACGGCGTGAGCTTCAACGTGGAGCCCGGCAGCGTCGTGGCCATCGTCGGCTCGACCGGTGCCGGCAAGAGCACGGTGTGCCGGCTTTTGACTCGGGCCTACGACGGTTATGAAGGCTCGCTGACGATCGACGGCGTGGAGGTGCAGGATTTGGAGGCGCTGGCGCTGCGTCGCGCGATCTCCGTGGTGCATCAGGATGTCTTTTTGTTCTCGGGCAGCGTGGCGTTCAACCTGTCGATGGGGGATGGGACCGTCACCCACGAGCGTATGGAGGCGGCGGCCAAGCTGGTCCAGGCGCACGATTTCGTGTCCGCCCTGCCCGACGGCTATGCGTCCGAGGTTGGCGAGCGCGGCGGGCGACTGTCGGCGGGCCAGGCGCAGCTGTTGTCGTTTGCGCGGGCGATGTGCAGCGAGCCGGCGGTGGTGGTGCTGGACGAGGCGACCGCAAGCGTGGACCCCGCGACCGAGGCCCTGATCCAGGCGGCGATCGGGCGGATCCTGGCGCTGAAGACGGTGGTGGTTGTCGCGCACCGGCTGAGCACGATTCGGGCGGCGGATCTGATCCTTGTTATGGAGCGCGGACGTATTGTTGAGCGCGGGACGCATGAGGGCCTGCTCGCTCAGGGCGGTCGTTATGCCGAGCTACATGCGAGTCAGTTGGCGACTTAGATGAAATAGATCTTCTAAACGCTTGATTATTGTCCTGAGGCTGCCGAACCGGATCAATTGACGGTGTCGGGGTCAGTGCCTACACTTCAGAAGCTGAAACAGGGGGCTTTGCTTGCACGTTCTACATCGAGTGTTCTGGGCCGCCGCGGTGCTTGCGCTGCTGGCGACCGGTTGTAGTAAGGACGCTCCCAAAGCCCCACAGGAAGCCGCTTCCGCCGAGCCTGCCACCCAGTCTTCGGCGCGACTTGCCGAATCAGGGCCGGAGCTGGCCGGTCCCGTCACCCCCGACGGGCGCGTGCCTGCGGGCGACAAGATCGCCGCGGACGACGACAAGCCGAAAGATTATTGGGCGTCAATTCGCTTCAATTACGCGAACTTCGAAGAGGTCCGTGAGTACGTCAAGACGTACTATATCGATGCCAATATCAATGAGTCGCGTGCTTTTGCCGAGGCCTCCAACTTCGCGCTGTTGGAGATGGACCCGCCCCGCGAGATTCTACCCGCGTCGTTTTTTAAGGCGCGCAAGGGTCACGAGGATGAGGAGGGCCGGCTGGACGGCAAGTCCTACTCCATCAGCAAGGGCGACGCCTACGTCATCCACCTGATCCCCAAAGCCGACAAGACCAAAGAGAAGCCGAAGAAACGCTTGAGCGACGACGAGATCCGCGCGCTGCGCGCCAAGTCGGAGGCGCGACGCCGCCATCTCGAAGAGGCGTGGGCCAAGGTCGAGTTCGGCGAGCCGCAGTTCCGGGGCGTGCTGAAGCACATCGAGACCCAGCTGGAGAAGGGCAAGGCCAAGGGTCCGAAGAACGGTCGGGCGCCCGGTGACCCGATCATGAAGCCGTTCTACGTGTCGGGCGCGCAGGGCTACATGTACAGCTTGGACCCGCACAGCTCGCTGGTCTCGGCGCAGGCGTGGGAAGAGTCGACGCGCAAGACCACAGACAGCTCGTTTGAGGGGATCGGCGCGATTCTGACCCAGCGCGATGACCGCACCATCGTCGAGAGCCCCATCGTCGGCCCCCCCGCTCACAAAGCGGGCGTGCGCGCCGGTGACGTGATCATCAAGGTCGACGGCAAAGACATCGAGGGCATCCCGCTGCACAAGGTCGTCAAGCGCATCCGCGGCAAGAAGGGTACCGTGGTGAAGCTGACGGTGCGTCGCGAGGGCGACCCGGACGACCACATCTTCCCGATCACGCGCGCCCACATCGAGATCGTCAACGTGACCGGCCGCCTGCTGGAGCCGCACCACGCCGGCATCGCCTACATCAAGGTCAACGGCTTCGTGCCGGCGACGGCGGCCAAGATCAAAGAGAAGTTCTCAGAGCTGTCTGACATGCACGCCAAAAAGCATGACGGCGAGCGCCTGCGTGGCCTGATCTTCGACCTTCGCAATAACTCTGGTGGTTTGCTGCAGCAGGGCGTCAAGGTTGCCGACCTGTTCGTGCCGCAGGGCACGATCGTTGAGGTCAAGAACCGCATCCGCCGCGACGAGGTCTACACGGCCCATCGCGCCGGCAGCTGGGACATCCCGCTGATCACCCTGGTCAACGACGGCAGCGCCAGCGCCAGCGAGATTGTGGCCAGCGCCATCCAGGACAACGGTCGCGGGCTGCTGCTGGGCGACCGCACCTTCGGCAAGGCCAGCGTGCAGACGCTGTTCAGCCCCATTCTGCGCAAGGACTACTACATCAAGCTGACCATCGCGCGGTACTTCAGCCCGAGCGGTCGCACCATCCAGGTCGTGGGCGTGAACCCGGACTTCGACGTGCCGCCGGACGTGGGCGCCAAGATGCCGCTGGGCTTCCGCGAGGAGAACCTCAGCCGCCACCTGAAGCCGATCAACGCCAGGTACAAGTCGCCCAACCACGACATCAGCACGCGCGTGGCGGAGTGCACAGAGGTGCGCGGCATCGCCGAGAAGATTCACGCCAACGACCCGCGCCCGCAGATCAAGTTCGACTTCCAGCTGATGAAGGCCGCCGACCACATGGAGTGCTATGTGGATCTGCTCGCCCGTGAGAAAGCCGCCAGCCGCTAACTTCGCGGCCTCTCGACGCGCCCGCATCATCCCTCTATAGTGGCGCCATGACCGACAACAACGACGCGCTCGTGCAGGCGATCCAGGCCCTCACCGCAGAGGTCGGAGAGCTGCGAGCTACGATCGCCGGACTCAATCTTCAGGCTGTAGAGGGGGCGCCGGCTGCCGCGCCGGTAGCTGCGGCGCCGCCGGTGCCTGCCGCCGCCAAACAGGCCGCTGCCATCGCTGCAGTCGCACCGCTTGCGGACGTGATCCCGTTGGAGAAGACGGCGTCTCAGCGGCTTTTTGAGGAGGCGGAGGCTGTCATTGTGGGGCTGTTCCTGGCGTCCGGCGACGACGACACCGAGGCAGGCTTCGAGGCCTTTCTGCAGCTGATGCACACCGACCGGACGGACGCGCCGCGCAGCATCCCGAGCTTGAAAGAGTTCAACTGGAAGGCGCTGCGAAAGAACCGGGACCGCTATCTGCAGGACCCGGCGGACTCGACGTCGTTCACGATCGGCCGGCGCGTGCCGGATGAGCTGACCGGAGACGACCGTAACGTGAAGGTGTTCTTGGAGTGTCCGCAGCGCAGCCCGGTGCCGGTAGCACTACGGCGCGATAAACGTCAGGATGATGCGTGGCGGGTTACGGACAGCAGCTTGTAAAAGACTGGCCCTCACACTACCGCTTCCCACAACGATAGGTGAGGGTCTTCCCAGTCCCCCTCTCTCTTCCTCGGGCACCACCTGCCCTTCTTTCTTCCCTTTTTGGAGGCACCAACCAGATTCGAACTGGTGATGGAGGTTTTGCAGACCTCTGCCTTACCACTTGGCCATGGCGCCGTGTCCGAAGAGCTTTTTAGGGGATTGTAATTTGGATGTCAACGCTAAGGCGGCGCATGGGGCGCTATACCCTGTTTAGCGCCGTGGTTTTGGGACGTTTTCCCGGCCGGAGACCGCGCCCAGTGCTGCCTGGATTGCGTTGCTCGCCTGGTTGATCTCTTCTTCCTCGCCGCTGAGCTGCAGCCGGCCGAAAGCGCCGAAGAAGCGCAAGTCCGTGATCTTCACGCTGGCGGCCTTCTCGGCCTCGTTGCAGGCAAAGGCCGCGTAGCCGGCGGGGTGGCACTCCAAGACGTAGAGCGTCTCATTCTTGGTGATCATGTCGCCGTAGCGGTTGCGAGTGATGATCACGGCCTGGTGATTCTCGATGCCGGTGATGATTTGCTCGCTGACGATGCGCGGCTTGAGCCGGTCGTCCACGGTAATTCCGTAGTACTCGAGGGCGGCGTCGGCGGCGGCGCGCACCATGCCCTGGTCCATGGAGTGGACCTCCAGGCTGCCGTAGGCACGCTCGACGATCTGGGCGCCGGGGACCACGTCCGTCTGCTTGAGGATGATGTCGGTCACGATGTTGATCGACATGCCAGGCGACACCTCGATAATCAGGCACGCCTGGTCCTCGAGCGGCATGAATCCGCGGGATCCGGTTCCGATCATCGCGGCCGTATTGGGCTGCAGGCGATCGATGTGGATCATGGTCCGAAGGTCGATCATGAGGTGGTGCCCAGCGCCTTGCACGGCTCGCGCTGGATCTTCTCCTGCAGTCGCATCAGCCCGTCCATGATCTGCTCGGGGCGTGGCGGGCACCCCGGGATGTAGATGTCCACGGGGATCAGCCGGTCGATGCCGGGCACCGTCGCGTAGTTGTCATAGAACCCGCCGGTCGAAGCGCATACGCCGAACGCGATGACCCACTTGGGGTCCGCCATCTGCTCGTACACTTTGACCAGAATCGGCGCCTGCTTCTGCGTGATGGTGCCAACCACCCACATCAGGTCGGCCTGGCGAGGCGAAAACCGCGGCACCTCGGCGCCGAAGCGCGCGATGTCGTGGTGTCCGGCGGCGACCGAGAAGAACTCCATGCCGCAGCACGCCGTCACAAACGGGTACTGAAACAGCGAGTACTTCTGAGCCCACTTAACGGCCTCCCCGAGCTTCGACGTAAAGACGCTGCCCTGCAGGTCTTCCGGAAGATCAGGATTTCGAGAAAGCCGACGTTGAAGAAAGCCCAAAATCTCCTCCTTGCGCCCGGAACCATAACCGCAATATCCTCCGCGCCGCAAGGAGGATACGGAAGTGCAATTCGACACGAAGTGCGTACGCGCAGGGGTTACCCCGGACCCGACCACCGGAGCTATCGTCCCGCCCATCTACCAGAGCGCTACCTACGTGCTGGAAGAGGTCGGCCGTGACAAGGGCTACGACTACACTCGGGCCAGCAACCCGACGCGAAAGACGGTGGAAGACGCCCTGGCCGCGGTAGAAGGCACCAAACATTGCGCGTGCTTCGCATCCGGCCTGAGCGCCGTCGACGCGATTCTGCGCACGTTCAACTCTGGCGACCATATCGTCTCCAGCGATGACGTCTACGGCGGGGTCAGCCGCCTCTTCAACACGATCCTGGCCCGCTTTGGCATGACGTTTACGTACGTGGACTCCAGTGATCCGAAGCTGGTCGCCGAGGCCATCCGCCCCAACACCAAGATGGTGTGGATCGAGACGCCGACCAACCCGCTGCTGAAGGTCTCCGACGTCCGCGCGCTGGCCGACATCGCCCACGCCCACAACATCCCGCTGGGCGTCGACTCGACGTTCGCGACCCCGGCCTTGCTCCGCCCGGCCGAATGGGGCGCCGACATCGTGATGCACAGCACCACGAAGTACCTGAGCGGCCACAACCAGATCATCGGCGGCGCGGTGCTGACCAACGACGACGACTTCCACGCCCAGATGCGCTACCAGCAAAAGGCCGTCGGCGCGGTCCCATCCCCGTTCGACAGCTGGCTGACGCTGACCGGCCTCAAGACGCTGCACCTGAGGATGGAGCGACACAGCTCCAACGCCCTCAAGATCGCCCAGTACCTGGAGGACCACGCCAAAGTCGCGCGCGTGTCGTACCCGGGCCTGCCGAGCCACCCGGGCCACGAGGTCGCCAAGGCCCAGATGAGCGCCTACAGCGGCATGATCACCTTCGAACTGACCGGAGGCCTGGAAGCCGGCCGCACTCTGATGAACTCGGTCCGCCTCTGCGCCCTGGCAGAGTCCCTGGGCGCGGTGGAGACGATGATCACGCACCCGGCCACCATGACCCACGCCGACGTCCCCGCGGACGAGCGAAGAGCCCGCGGCCTGACCGACTCGGTAGTCCGCCTCAGCGTAGGCATCGAAGACCCGACCGACATCATCGCCGACCTCGCACAGGCCCTGGAAAAAGCAGGCTGATTTGTCGACTCAATGGAGACTTGACAACCCCATCGGCCACCCCTAACATCCGCGACTCTCCAACGGGCAAAGCGCCCCGAGGAGGCTCTTTTGCGGGAGTAACTCAGCGGTAGAGTGCAACGTTGCCAACGTTGACGTCGCGGGTTCAAATCCCGTCTCCCGCTCCAAGAAAGCCTCGGTTCTTCCGGGGCTTTTGCTTTTGGTGAACCAGCTCGCAGCTAGTCGCGCTCGCTCGGGGCCGACACGAACCGGCGCAGCAGCTCAGTCATGGCGTCGGCCCGGTCGGACGCGGGATCGCCGGGGGGCTTCGGCTCGATGTTCAACCCCCCGAAGAGCGTGGGCCCCCCGCGAGCGGCTTGCCCGGTGCGCGCCGCTGCGGCCTGCGCGATGAAGCCGCGAACAGCAGCTGCGGTGGGCTGGAAGATCTCGGAGAAGCGCTTGTGGCTCAGCGCGCGGTAGTCTCCGAACTCGTGACTGCGGCCGTCGGCCAGCAGGGTGTGGGCGTAGTACTCCGCCATGTTGCGGTGGGTCTGAAGACGCTTGCGAAGCGCTGCCAACTGTCCTTGCGTCAGCTGAGCTCGGAGCTCTGGTTCCCGTCCTGCCCAATCGTCGAGCTCGTGTGTGAGGGCAGCGTAGGCGGCGAGCGTGCACCCCGTCTCGTCGTGTTCGCCGAGCATGACGGTCGTAGCGACTCGAGCTTGAAGCTGGATCAAGAAGCGCGGCAGGCTGGATAGGCGGCCGCTCTGTATTCGGTTGGCGATGGACGACTTCAGCTTCGCGTCGAGCCCGGCGAGCTGCTCCAGGCCGGCGAAGTCCAGAGCCGGATGAAAATACAGATCGATGGGGCGCGTCCTCTCGGGTCCCTGCGCCGGCGCGACGGAGTCGAGGACGCGACGCAACGCCTCCTCGGGGTGTGCGAAGAGCTCCTCGGGAGCCAACGTGGTGAAGCTCTCGCCGAGGGCGGCAATCTGAGCCTTTTGGTCCACACTCGAGGCACCGCCCTGTCCCGCGCCCCAGGCGTCGAACGCGCTGGGGTCATCGGATATAGAGGCCTGGAGTCTCGGCGTGTTCTGCCTGTTGTCCACGGACTGCTGGTCGATTACGACGGTCACGTGGGGCGCTCGGCCCTCCTCGCGCAGCAGCCTGGCCTCCCACAGGACCCCCGCAGTAATGGACGAGATGTGAAGTACGAAATGGTCGAACTTGCGGGTCAGTCTCGCGAGGTCGTTTTTCCAGCTATTGGCATTGAGATAGATCGAACGCGCGGCAGCACTTCGGACCTTATCGAGCTCACCGTGGTAGTGCGGCTCCAGAATAGAGACCCGCCAGTTCAGGTCACGGGGCGCCAGCACCTTGTAGACATCGACGTTCCCGCCGAAGAGCCCGGTCAAGCGGTGCCAGAAGATCTGCGAGTCCATGGTGCCGATTGTTGCGCCAACGGGTGCGTCGGTGGAGTGGACCGCGCCTTCGTAGTCAAACCCCCGCAGGTAGAGAACGCGACGGACGTCACTCCGATTCATGAGGGAGTAGTTCGAGTACTTGTGTCCGGACAGAATGTAGAAGTACAGACCCAGCACCCCCACGATCTTGTCGAGACTCAGGGCCTCGAGATCGAAGAGCAGCCGGGTGTCGGCGCTCTCATCCGTGTCGACGGTACCGCCGGCGGCGCCGAGGGCTTCCAGCCGGTGGATGTTTCGTTGAAGCGCCACGAGGTATTGGTCGAACTTCAGGTAGACCTCATAGCCATGCAGCCGGGTCGCTGCTGCGCGCAAGAACTCCAGGTCAGAGCTGATCAGCATGGCTGCTACGCGCCTCCGTCGGCCAGGAGGTCCCGGATCTCTCGGGCCATGGTCCGATGAGTCTCGGAGCCGATCCGCATCGCCCACGTCTCGATGGCGGAGGCCACCGGCCCGCCGAGCTGTTCTCGGGCATCGACACCCCTGGGGAGGACGGTCAGCGCGTCATGCGTGGCCGCGATCAGCCGCTGGAGCACCGCCTCCTCGCTCCGAAGCTGGAAGAGGGTCAGCAGGCTGCTTGCGAGGTTGAGAGCGCAGGCCGGTCGCTGCTCTGACTGAGGGGGGTACGCCGCCAGGGCTGCTTCGGCGGCAGCCACACTCGCCGCGGCGTCATCCGCGCTCCCGTAACGCTCCGCGCGGCACTTGTAGACGATCCCTATCCCGGTGAGGGGCCCCCCGCGATCCGGATCGTCATCGACGAAGGTGGCCGCGCCCTCCTCGTAGGATCGCATGGCCTCGCCGAGGTAGGCCTCGTCACCCGTGTGCGTGTACAAGGCCAGGAGTCGATTTCCCAGGTTGCTGATTCGAATGGCTCGTCGCGACGATCCGGGTCTGCTCAATTTCGAGGCGTTTCGAGCCGAGAGCACGGCCTTCTCGAGCTCCATGAGGGCGTGTGTCAGGCCGTACCGGAGTCGGTGGGCCTCATCGGCCTGCTCCGCCGCCCACGCTCTATCACCCGCCGGGACGGCACCGGATGCCTCAGCCGAGCACACCTCGTCGAAGGCCTGCACTGCCGAGTCCAGTGCCGTTCGGCTTCGGCTCCGGCGGAATCTCTCCAGCGCCGCCGCGCCCTCTTCGGCACGGGGACCCAGCGAGGAAGGCACGTTGGGGCCTGCCCGGCCCTCTCGAAGCGGCTTCAGAGCGGGCTCGAAACGGAGCGCAGCCTGGAGCTCGACGTGGCTGTGTCGCGTCGCCAGCACCCGGTCCAGTGCGTGGCTGGCCTTGTCGTCGAGGAGGTGCCGAAGTTGGAACAAGGCCTGTCGCACCTCGGCGATGGTCGGAATCTCCTCCCCCGTACGATTCATCCAGGTCCTCCCATCGGCGCCGAGAGTCCCCGGCTTTTTGGTGCGTGTCAGTCTCGCACAAAGGCGGCTGCGTTTTGGTCGGCTCAGCTACGGAAGAGGTCTTTTACGTCCTTCATCGTGGGGCCGGTCGCCTGGTCGGTGCCGCTGAGCAGTGCCTGAGCAAGTGCTCGCTTTTGCTCCTGCAGGTCGATGATCTTCTCGTCGAACGTGTCGGCCGCGACAAGGCGGTGAATCACCACCGGGCGGGCCTGGCCGATGCGGTGTATTCGGCCGGCAGCTTGATCCTCCACCGCCGGGTTCCACCAGGGATCCAGCAGAAAGACGTGGTCGGCCTCCGTGAGGTTGAGCCCGGTACCGCCGGCCTTCAGCGAGATCAACATCACCGGGGGGCCGTCGGGGTCTTGGAAGGAGGACACCACCGCGCCGCGCTTCTTGGTCTTGCCGTCGAGGCGGACGAAGTCGAGGGACTCCCGGCGCAGCCGGTCCTGGACGATGTCCAAAAACTCGGTCCACTGGGAGAACACCAGCGCCTTGTGGCCTCCTCCGGTCAGGGCGTGGAGCTTGGTGATCAGCAGCTCGAGCTTGGAAGAGGTCGACGCTGCGTGACCGGGCACCAGGTTGGGGTGACACGCGGCCTGGCGCATTCGCAGGAGCTTCTCCAGCACCTTCAGCGGCACCTTGTCGGTGTCCAGGCAGTCCACGATCTCTTTCTCGGCCGCCAGATACGTCGCGTCATAGATCGTCCGCTCCGGCAGCGTCAGCTCACACTTCAGCACCACGTCGGTCCGCGCGGGCAGCTCGGTGGCGACCTCGGACTTCAGCCGCCGCAGGATGAACGGGCGGAGACGCTCCCGAAGATCGCGAGCCGCGCTGCCGATGCCCTGGCGGATGGGCCGCGCCACACACAGATCGAACTCCTTGCGGCCGCGCAGCAGGCCGGGGTTGAGAAAGCGGAAGAGGCTCCAGATCTCGTCCAGGTTGTTCTCGATGGGCGTGCCCGTGAGCATGACGCGGAACTCCGCGTCCAGACGACAGGCGGCGCGGGCCGTGCGGCTGGTCGGGTTCTTCATCGCCTGAGCTTCATCCAGTACGACCATCGCCCATTTGACCTTGGCGAGCACCTCTATGTCTCGGTGCAGCAACGCCCAGCTCGTCAGCGTGACGTCCGCGTCGCTGTCCATCGAGCGACGCGGCCCGTGGTACAGGTTGACTCGCAGGGACGGGCGGAAGCGCTTCAGCTCCGAGGCCCAGTTGTCCAGCACGCTGGTCGGTACGACCACCAGGGTCTTACCGTCGATCACGCACATGGCTTGAAGCGTCTTGCCCAGGCCCATGTCGTCACCGAGCAGCGCACCGAGCCCCGCCGCTCGCATCGCCGACAGCCAGTTGACGCCGATACGCTGGTAGCTGCGCAGCGTGGCTGTCAGATCCTCGGGCAGGACGGCGTCGGGCAGCTCCCCGTCCGTCTCCGTCAGCGCCTCCAGCGCGCGTAGATCCTGCGGTACCTCGCTGTTCAGCGCCTTGAGAAGTCCGACGATCTCGAGGCGTACGAGCGCCGACAGGATCTTTCTCTCGTGGCTGGCCTCGAGGATGTCGATGATCGACTGGCCGTGGTGGCTCAGCCAATCCAGGGGCAGCTCCGCCCATCCCCCGCCGGACACCGGGACAGGTCCGGCCTGGTCGCGCCAGCTCTCCAGCACGAGAGCCGCCGAGACCTCGCGCCCGTCGGCCGTGGCAAACGTGACATTCAGACCGTCCTTTGAGGCGCGGACGTGCGGAGTCAGCTCTCCGAATGACTGGAATGCGTCAAGGCCGTCGCCCTGCACGTCGCACGGCAGACCGCGCAGCGCGTTGGCCAGCGCGATCGCCTCGGCGCCGGTGTGCACCGCGACGCGGCCGTCGGGCAAGGCCAGGCCGTCGAGCGTGCGCTTCAACGTGATCTCGGCGCCGAGATCGCGCAGCGGGACCACGCGCGTCGGTGCGTATAGGGTCAGGCGCCCGGCGTCCAGGCGGGCGACTGGCGGGGTGCCGTACACGATCGTGGCCAGCACATGCAGCTCGCGTCCCTCGGCTGTCGTTGCGATCTGGATATGTGGCGCCTCTCGGAGCACCATGGGTAGCGTCGTCGCGCCGATCTCCAGCTCGCCGCGCTCTCTCAGCTCCGGCAGGGCCTTGTTGATCAGCTCCTCGATCCGGTCCCACGGATAGCGGCGCGTGGCCGGCACATACGCCCACGGGGCCACACGCCCCTCAAACATCGCCGCGCCGTTGCTGAAGCGCCGGTCCTCCAGCGCGACCGGCTCAAAGCTGACCGCGAAGCCGTCATCGGCGTCCAGGACGACCGCACGAGCGGCCGGCGGCGCGTCGTCAACGCAGACAACGCGGCCGTTCAGCCGAACGTCCGGCGCCGTCGCGAGCGCCGCCAGGACCGCGCTCATTCGCCAGTGCGGGATGGGCTCCGAGCTCGGCCACTGAAAGAGCCGCGCCAGGGTGCGATCCGCCGTGGTTACCACGATCTCACCGTCGTGCATCGTCCGAACGGCGCCCGACAGGCGCCCCTCCACCGGCTCTTCGCGGTCGCCCTGCACGAGCACGGCGGTCAGCGTCAGCTGCTCCGCGCGGTCCACTTGCAGCTCATAGGCGAAGCGCCCGGCAACCTCGTCGGCCATCTCGTCGCCGTCGGCGGCCACGGTGTTGAGTGCGATGAGCGCCGCGGCGACGTGCTCGCAGAAGTCTTCCACCGAGTCACAGGAGCAGGATGCGTCGACCTCTTCGGGGTACAGAACCACCAGCCAGGAGCCGACTGGTCGACGTACGATGCGCACACGGACCTCATCCGTGTCCGCGCCGGGGACCGCGTTGAACGTCGCCTCGCGCGACAAATGGATGCCGCGGTTCCAGCACTCAGCGCTGATCTCGTTGCGATATTCCAAGAGAAGCGCGCGGACGTCGTCCGCCGCGCCATCGACCGTCTTCATGTTCATCCCTACTCCGAACGCGTGGTTCGGAAGGGCACTTAGGGATGCACGGAGAGAAGCCTGAAATTTAGTTGTGGAGCGGACACGTATTCGCTGTTGTGCGTACGCCCAGACCGCGGTTCGGGCGGGGGTTAGCTGCCTGGGGTCATGCAGACGCCGAGATCGACGTCCATCGTGACGATGCGGGCCGGGTCTGTGGAGTCGTCCAGATAGACACGGATCTCCAGGGGCGTCGGGCCGGCCGTCCAGGGGGCCTGGATGACGCTGGCGCGGGGGCCGGTCTCGCGGTTGAGGGAGAAGTCGAAGGTCGGGCCGGTCTCGGCCATGTTGAACTCGACGTCCATCGAGCAGTCGTCGGGGGCATCCGACAGTTTGATCTGGGTGGCGAAGTTGCGGCCCTCGATCTCCAGGCCGCAGCCGGACGTCATCGGCGTCACCTGCAGAGGCACCAGGGTACCGGCGCAGGCCACGTCCTGGGAGGCCAGGGCTTCGGGCTGGTTGTCCCAGCCCAGGATGGCGATGATGCCCATCAGGGCGGTGAGCGTGACAAATACGGTCTGTTTCATGGGATTGACTCTCCTGCTGACTAGTGTGCTGGGGCGCCGGTCAGCGCCGCTGCCGAGTCCCTTAGGGGTGGCAGGAGGTGGGCCCTGTTCTTTTTTTTGACCTGTAGGGTAGCGCCGGTCAGTCGCCGGATCGGAACGGCCGCAGGGCTTCAACGACGCGGACCACGACCAGGTCCTTGGCGCGCTCGCCTTCGGGGAGGTCGTCGTACGGGATGAGCATGGGATGAGTCTTGGCGTTCTCATCCTTGGTCTCTCCGAGCCGCCAGCCGTTCTCGTGCTTCTCCTCCATCCACGCTTCATGACTGTCTCGTGGCCCGAAGTTGCCGGCGAGGGCCTTGTCCACGTTGTCGTAGGTGCTGTCTTTCTGCCACTGCGGGGCGTCCGTCCACGCGCGCAGAGCTTCTTGGCCCAGGCCGAGGCGCACTGCATTGACGGCTTCGTGCACAGCGATGGCGATCATGTCGCGGATGATGTTGTTGTTCATGGTTCCGGCTCTCTAGCTATCGGTTTGGGTCTGTTCTTGTTTCGCGTCGACGAGGATGTCAAACGCCAGGATGCCGTCGCGCAGCTGGGCGACAAGCTCCTCCGTGATGTCCTCGACCTTGTCGGGGTGGAAGGCGTGCAAGAACACGTTCTTCTTCTTCTTCAGGTGTTTGAGCGAGTCGGTGGCTGAAGGGACCGCTTCGGCGCAGCGACGACGGATGAGCAGCGACGACGTGAGATGCAAGAGCGCGTCAGCCGCGGTCCAGCCCGTCATCTGTTCCGCACGAACGCGGCGGACGTCCTTGACATGGGCCTGCCGCTCGCGCCTCGGCAACGCGACCGCCGGAGTCATGACCAGGCGATCGCGATGGACGGCGACCTGTCGGGTGACCGGCGTCATGCCGGCGCTGGTCACCTCGGCCGGCTCCAGAGCGCGCCGACGTGCTCGCGCGGGGTTCTGCTGATAGTTGCGGTCGATAGAAGCGCGGAAGCCGGTGCCGTCCAACAGATGCATCGCAGCCGCGATGGTCGCGCAGTGAAGCTCGTCCAGTGGCGAGTCCAACTCACAGATGATGAGCCACGCTCCGGGAAGGGCGAGCGCCGTGACGAACTCGAGCTGCGCACGATGCGCCGCCACCGAGACCACGATGACGCGCTCGAGCGACTTGCGGAACTCGGCATACGAACGCTGTTCTTCGTTGGCAGCCACTTGAGCCGTGTACTGCAGCGCCTTCTCCAGGGCCGCCGCCACCGTGGCGCTATCATCGCCTTCCAGTGGCTCCACAGACAACGCCAGCGACGGGGCGAACTCGGCATAATACCGGCGGCACCCCGCCTCGAAAGCCGCGCGAACGGCCTGTCCGGCGCGCGAGTCGCGATACCAGTCCTTGACGAACTTGACGTAGGCGCGAGTCGGGATGGCCACCGCGGACGCCGTGGGGACGCGTTGCGTTTCGGGCTGCTTGAAAGGCGGGCTCGTTTGGGCGAGCCACTGCAGGGCCGCCGAGAAGTCAGGATGACCTTCGACCATGATCGCGTCTTCGGTGAGGTACGCGATCGGGTCATGTGGGTCTACTGGCTTCACCAGCGGTACGTCCTCGGCGTGGCTGGTCGTGGCCGCCCACGGCTGGTGCACGCCGCCCACCGCGTGCGCCGCTCGCCTCGCGCCGAACGGTCTGGGCTCGTAGCGGTGAATGTCGCGATAGGACGTCGCGCGGCCGGGCTCGTGAGACGCAAAGACATGCGCCGCGACCGCCGACCTGGCGGCGTGGTGGACGAGCCCCAATTGCTGCAGCTTTGAGCACAGCACGTCATTCCACATCCAAGTCCAGAACTCTTTAGGATCGCTGAGGAAGCTATGGCTGTGGACCGCGCAGGTGATCTCCTTGAACGCCTCGCTCAGGATAGGGGTCACTTTGCGAGCGCTCACCATCGGCGCATCGCGGATGGTCTCGTAGCGCTCCTGCAGCGCGTTCGTCGCCTTCACGCCGGCGACGGGCCAGTGGACAACCCAGTCGACCTCAGCCGCTCCCAGCACCTCGCGTGC
This sequence comes from uncultured Myxococcales bacterium, assembly GCA_964545715.1. GTDB lineage: Bacteria > Myxococcota_A > UBA9042 > CAZJHX01. The sequence continues at coordinate 4,104 of CAZJHX010000129.1, read as the reverse complement.
CCGGCCGTCCAGCTCACCCGATTGGTAGTCCGCCACGGTGGTGACCAACGCGTCCCAGCGTGCCTCGTTCTCCTTCTTCTCAAACAGCGGCGCCGCGGCGCCCCAGCGGTGCGCCCACAGGGCCGGCAACATGTACGTGTCGTCACCCGCGTGCGGTGCGGCGTGGCTGCAGAACGCTCGGTAATCGGCGTCGATCGCGCTCTTCGCGTCCGAATCGGCCACCACCTCGGCCGGTGTCACCACCACGTGGTCGGCTCTGAGGCCTTCCTCGAGCAGCGCGGCGCTGAAGGCATGCGCTGTGAGGCAAGCCGGTCCGGCTGCGGCCACAAAGCGCGGATAAACCAAGACGTGCGGGCGATTTCGCTCGGCGTAGCCCTTGCGGTAGAACGAAGTCAGCGAGGCGCAGCCTGCCGCCAGCTGGCGGCGGTCGGGGGTCAGCCGCAGCTGCAGCGCCGTCTGAGCGTCCGGCGGCGTGTGCTTGGTGCCGGTCGCGTTGCCGAGCTTGTCGATGAACTTGAAGCCGGAGAGCTTCATCGCTGCCTCGTACAGGCGACCTTTGGCGTCGGCACCCGCGACGATGCGCGCCGGTCGCCATTGGGCCTTGTTCATGGCCTCCACCCCGGCGGCTTCGGCCAGATACGCCTTGGCCACTTCATCGAGCGTCAGAGCGACCGGCGCCGCGGAGCTCAGTCTCGCGCCGTTGAGTCGGTCGGCGACCTGGCGGATGAACGGCGCCGCGTGCTGCCCGACAATGGGACTGAGCGTGGCGTCCGGCGCCAGCGCCGTCAGCATGATCTGCTCGATCGATACCGACGTCGCCGCGGCGGTCAGCACCGCGCGGAAGATCTGCTGCGGCTGACGACCGTCGCTCTCCAGCGCCGCAGCCAGCGGGTAAAAGCGGCGATAATGCTCGGCCAGGCGACCAAGCCGCTCTCTACCGCCGTCGCGTACGGAGAGGTCGCTGCTGAAATGGGCGGCCATCGCAGGCGTGTTGTCGTCTTTATCGGTGGTCAGCGACACCTTCAGGCGCGCTACCCAATCCGTGCTGTCGCCCGCTGACGGAACAGCCGTGGCCCACGCCACGAAGCGATCGATGTCTTCACCCGCCGTCGTCGCCAGGTCTCGGTACTGGTCTTCCTCGCCGGTCAGTCGTGCCAGCATGGCGTACGCCGGGACGTTGTTCACCTTGTAATGGCGGATCCACGCCGCGCGACCCTGCATTCTGCGCACCAGGTCGTCCACCACGGATGGGTGCCGCGTGTCGTGTGTGGCCACGTCGACGACCAGCGCGTCGAACAGCTCGTACCCCCGGCGCCACTCGGTCTGCAACGCGGCGCGCGCCACCTTGGGAAACTCCTTCCAGAGTACTTTCAAGACGTCGACCGCCTGGTGCCCGTCTTCGGCAAACGTCTCGTTATCGCGCAGCACCAGCCATGCGGAGAGGCTCTTCGTCATAGCGCTGGTGAACACCTGCAACAGGCCCTCGGACTGCTCGCCGTCAGGCAGGTCCACCACCGGCGGGCGATCGACCACCGGCCAGCCTCGCAACATGCGACGGACGAGGTCGGTGAAGTCGGCGACGTTGTGCCCGCGCTGTGCGGCCGGAAGCGCCGTGATCACCTCCCCAAAATGAACCGGATCCCGCATCGCCTGCAGCTCGTAGTTCACCAGGCTGAGCATGAGCAGCCGCAGGGCGCTCGCGTGCGGGCCGACCAGCGTGAGGAAAAACGCTCTGCGATGTCGCTTGTTTAGCTCGTGGTCCGCGGTGGCCCGATCGAAAGACTTCTCCAGCTCCAGGAACACCTCGCGCAGCGGTGTGTACATCTCGGTGAGCGCGATGGCCTGTGGGGTCTCCAGGTACGCCAGCAACTCGGGGAAGAAGCCTTCGCTGTCGGCCACTTCGCCGCGGCACATGGCGGACACCAATCGCATGGTGAGGCTCTTGGCCAGCTCGGATGCGGGCACCGTCGTAGTTGTCACCAACTCAAACACCATGTCGGCCTGCACCGACCGTGTCAGAGCCCGGGTGCGACGGGTCATCTCCGCAAAGATCACCTGGTACAGAGATGAAAACGCCTGGGCGGACAAAGCCGCGCACGGCTCCTTTTCTTTGAGCTGCTTGCGCGCCCACGTCGTGAAACGTCCCGACGGGTCTGTCAACCAGCTGCTCAAGACGTCGTTGGTGGCCGAAATGACCTTCCGTTGCTGCTTTTTGTGCACTCCATGCGCCGTCAAGGCCGCTTTCAAAGCCGGCTTCAGCGTGGTGGTGTCGCCGCCGATCTCGTGGCCGACGCGGGCTTCCAGCCGCGTGCGCAGGTCGGCGGCCACGGTTTCGCTCATCCACGTCTTCAGCTGCGCTTCGGTGCGGGTCCAGAAGCGCGGACTGTCGCCTTCCAGCGCCACCATGACGCGCCGAAGCCCGTCGGCCACGATCGTCTCCAGCAGCTGGCGACAGGCGGACTCCGCCAGGCCGTGTTGGACGGCGTAGGCGAGCGTGAGGCACGACACGTTGGCCTGCGGTGGAATGGTCAGCTTGAAGCTGAGCTCACGCCAAAGAACGTCTGACCAGTCGTTGCGTCTTATCTTCATCGATCGGTCTCCCGGAGCACGGTCCCCACGTAGCGGGCGTACGCGGCGAACTCGGTGCGCCGTGAAACCAAGTACCAGCGGTCATCCGACTCGGCATGATGCGGCGCGAACGGCTCGTCGGGATAGATTCGCGGCGTGGCCTCGACCACGTCGCCCAACATCGCGCTGGTGCGACGAACAGCCAGCGCCGGCTCTGCGTCGCCGGCGGCGCGGGTCCAGGCGTCGTGAATGATCCGGGCCAGGTCGTCCTCGTCATCGTCAAACACCGCTGACGGCGGTAGCCCCAGATCGCGCCCGCAGTCGTCCCCGATGCGCTCAGCATCCACAAAAGCGAGGTCGCCGTCCGTCAGGCGCAGCGTCTCACCGAGCGCCCGCACCCAGCCCGGATAATGTCGACGCACGATGGGCAGAAGCGCGCTGTTCTTGAGCGAAGCCATCTGCAGGGCCCGTGTAGAGCGCGCCACCAGGTGATCTCCGACGTGCATCACGTCATGGCCCGCACGCATCGACTCACCGGCGCTCACAACCGCCCGACCGTAGATGTGGTCGCGCAGCGCCGGCAGTCCCCGGAAATCGGACGCGTGCACAAACACGACGTGGTCCGAGATCACGCCATGAAGCTGCCCTGCAGCCTGAGAAAGCGCGGAGATCATCGGAGAGTGATTCAGAGACGCCTGATACTCACGTCTGGCGTTCGCCAGGCCGTCAAGAACCGTCTTGCCGGTCTCGAAGGTGGCCGCCGGGTAGGACGTCTCCGCCACGCCGGGCCTGCCGGTCGCATCCAGGACGAACCAGGTCGCAGTGTCCGGCGCGTCGACATCATCCTCAAGGGTCAGGTCGTGGGCCGGAAGAAAAGGACGCAGCTGCTTGAGCGTGGCTTCCGCTTCCACGCGATCGCTCGCAGCCACGCGGATCAGCGTCCGCGGCTTTGTATTCACTCGCTCTCCCCGCCGCCTCCTGCAAGTTCATGTCTGACGGCCTCGCCAACCCTGTTAGGGCTGCAAGCGGAAATGGCCTGAAAAAAAACGTCGTCGGACACCAACTTTTTTAGGGCCTGTGCTGCAAATACCTGTTTTTGTGGGTCTTTATGGTTCAAGAAAGGAAACAAAATATCCCACAGCCAGACCAGACCAAGCTGCTCGATGACGTCCAAAGCCAGGTTGCGCAGGTCATCGTTGCGGCCTGAGAGGAGCCACGTATCCAACCAGTTGCCCTCGACTTTGACGGTGGCGCCGTACGCCTTTTGAAACAGCTGCTCCATCAGCGGGGATCCCGCGCGCCAGAATGCTGTGCCTCTCGCCGTCTCGTACCCGACCAGTGAGACCTGACGGTGCACGAACGGTCGCAGCTCTGTGAGGTCATAATGGGCGCCGTGCCGGAAGAAGTCGGCGTCCAGCGCGTCGCTGACCGGCTCGAGATAGCGCAGGAACGCGTCGTCGGGAGCGCGGGCTAGAATCGCGGCGGTTAGTGTCCCGTCAAGTGGTGTGTTGAAGATCGCCTCGGTCCTGTACCTCC
>CAZJHX010000128.1:0-31590 GCA_964545715.1 uncultured Myxococcales bacterium | reverse complement strand
GGACTCTGCAAGACTGGTCAAATACGGAACGAACTTCCGATCTCGACAACTAGGTGTGCTCCGTTGCTCTTTTCTCAACCGCATGTCACGCGATCTTCTCTTCGGAAGACCCACCACAATTGTTGAAAGAAAGTTTCCCAATGGGTTGACAGCGCTCCCGTGCGATCGCAGGATCTCTCCTACTTGATAATGATAATGATTACCAATATCAGGATGGTTCCGCCATGAAAACAACGATCTATACAAGCCTCGCGGCAATCGCACTGCTGGTCGCAGCGCCGGCCAACGCGCAGGGCCCCAAACTGGATCTGCCCGCAGAGGGCGCCGCCCCCGCATCCAAAACGACGCTGGGTGGCTACGGCGAGCTGCACTACAACCTGGTCAAAGTCGAGGACGCGGACGAGTCCAGCTCAGTCGTGGACCTGCACCGTCTGGTCCTCTTCGTGGGGCACCGCTTCACCGACACCATCAGCTTTCACTCCGAGATCGAGGTGGAGCACACGCTGGTCGCGGGCGGGGACGCGCCGGGCGAGGTCGCCATCGAGCAGGCGCTGATCGAGTGGAAGCTGTACAAGAGCTACCTGACCCTGCGCGGCGGCATCCTGCTGGTGCCCATGGGCATCGTCAACACCTGGCACGAGCCGCCGATCTTCAACGGCGTGGAGCGGCCGAGCGTCGCCAAGAACATCATCCCCAGCACGTGGCGCGAGGCCGGTCTGGGTTTCTCGGGCGAGCTGATTGAGGGGCTGACATACCAGCTGTACCTGATCTCCGGCCTGGACCCGCTGGGCTTCTCGTCCAAGAGCGGCATCCGCGGCGGCAGGCAGAAGGTCGCCAAGGCCAACGCCAAGGGCCTGGGCGTGACCGGACGCCTGCAATATGAGCCCACGCTGGGCGTCATCATCGGCCTCAGCGGCTACCACAGCGCAGCGGGCCCAAACGGCGACTTGAAAGACGCCGACGGCAAAGACATCGACATGCCGGTCTCGGGATTCTCCGCAGACGTGCGCGCCAAGTGGAAGGGCTTGGAGGCGCGCGCGGTAGCCGCCATGTTCATGATCGGTGACACCGACAAGCTGCGCCCCGCGACCACGCCGTCGGATCCCGACACGGACCCCGACGCCAAAGCCGCGGACCTGGGCTCACAGCTCTTCGGAGCCTACGTCGAGCTGGGCTACAACGTGCTGGCGACCATGGACACCGACCACGCGCTGGTGCCGTTTGTGCGCTACGAGACCTACGACACGCTGTTCGCCGTGGAGGGCCGCGAGAAGACCGACGCGGACAAGGCGCGAGCCATCCAGGAGATCGTCGCGGGCCTGACCTACCGCCCGGTCGATCAGGTCGTATTCAAGGCTGACGTGGTGCTCAAGTACCCCGGACAGGGCCTCGATTCGACCGGCTTCAACTTGGGGATCGGGTTCATGTTCTGATTCGGCTCAAGGCCCCGGCAAAAAGGCGATCACGGCTGTTGAATTCACTTCACGAACTCGGTCACAATACCGATTACTGATATTGATAATGGTTTTCAATAACAACAAGACAGAAACACAGCTTGGCGCCAGCATGGTTTTGGCTGCCGCCGTGTGCCTGGCCGCGACATGCCTCGTCACCCCACAAGACGCGGCGGCGCAGGGCGTGTATCACTCGCGCTCATCGGTATTGAAGGCGTTTTTCAAGACATCGGAGCGGGTCACGTTCGAGCGATTTGAGCTCGGCCAGACACAGCGCCGTGACCTGGGCCGCATCCTCGGCTACCTGCCCTCATCCTCCGTCACGGTGTATGTCGGCATGAGCAGTGAGCGCATCGACGGCTACGCAATCATCGACAACGAGCTGGGCCAGCACGAGCCGATCACCTACGCGGTGAAGGTCGGCATCGACGGCAAGGTCGCCCAGGTCGCCGTCATGGTCTACCGCGAGTCCTACGGCGAGGAGATCACGCACCGGCGCTTCCGCACGCAGTTCCGCGGCAAGACCAGCGCGGACCCGATCCGGGTCGGCAGGGACATCTCGGCCATCTCGGGTGCGACGATCTCCGCCAAGGCGATGGCGCGCGGTGTGAAGCGCTCGCTCATCCTGATCGAGACCCTGATCCTCAAGCGAGAGCGAGCGCGGCAAGCCAGCCGTTCCCACGCTGCGCAGTCCAGCTAGGTGACTGGTGCCGAACGACGTCACGCCCCTCGCGGAGCCGTTTGGCACCAGTCACCTAGCCCGCTTCGGCCCGTTCATGTTTGCCGCATGTTCAGGCAGCCGTATAATCTGGAAACAGGGTCAGACCACGAAAACGGCGGGGTGAGGAACCGAGGTCGATGCACCTCATGGAATCGGAGTTGGCGGCCAGCACGGTTGTCGCGGGGCTAATCCACGCGTCGATCGTGATGTGGATCGTTACGCTCGGTCCCTTTGACTCCGTCCGAGTCGTCGATCCCGAGCCGCTGCACGCCGTCGTCACCGACATCGTGGTCCAGGCCGAGCAAGAGGCTGTCGAGGAGCCTGACCTGGTGGAGTTCACGCTGGCCGAGGTGCCGGACATCGAGCCGGCGCCCGAGCGCGTTGCGGTGGCGCAGCTGGAGCACTTGAAGCCGGTTCGGCGGCCTAAGCCGATCCCCGTGCGGCGCCGGGTGCGCGCGCGTCGAAAGGCAAACCTGAAGCCGATAACCACCGCCACAGCGGCCGCGTACGCCTCGCCCGCGGCATCGACCGCCGGCACCGAGCTGCCAACCGCGCCGGTGTTGGGCGACGGAGAGGGGACAGCGGACTCGGATGGGCAGCAGACCGGACCCGCCGTCAGCGGCGCGGACGAGGGCGCGACGGACGGCGCCGCAAAAGGCGAGCCTGAGGTCGATCTCAAGGCGATGCTGGCCGGCTACGTCGGCCGGGTCTCTTCCGCCGTGCACAAGCGGTTCTATTACCCTGCGGCGGGCGCGCGCCTGGGCCTGGAGGGCCTGGTCGTGGTGGAGGTGCTCATCGACGCCTCGGGCAAGATCATCTCCAGCCAGGTCGTGCGATCCTCCGGCCACCGAGTGCTGGACCGCGCGGCGCTCAAAGCCATGGCGTCGATCGGCCGCCTGCCCGCCCCGCCGCCCCAGCTGCATTGGGGCAAGCGCAGCATCAAAGTGCCCTTCGATTTCCGCCTGAACGCGCGCCGCGGATAGCGCCCCGACAGTCCAAATGACCCGCTGGTGGACTGTCCACCCACCCCCTTTTTGCAGCCGGCGCATGTGATTTCAGGCAGTTGCTGATGGCGCGAACCTTGCTTTCAGCACGCATGCTGTTTCTGGAGGACATATTTTTGAGTAGTCGACGTTTGCGCGTGCTGGGTGTTTTTGCACTCGGCGTGTTTCTGACGGCATGCGGCGCGGAAGATGAGGCGGATATCACCGCCGATCCCGGCTGCATCTCCGACGCAGAGTATTTTCAAAAACAGGTCTCGATACCGGTGCTGGAGAAGCGGTGCATCGCGTGCCACACGGCGACCGGGCTGGCCCGCCACTCCAAGCTGGTCCTGGCGTCGCCTAGCGAGAGCAACTACCTCAGCCGAAATCTGGAGGCCGTGCGCGAGGTCGCCTTGTACGAATACGAGGGCGACTCGATCCTGCTGCTGAAGCCGGCCAACGAGATCGCGCACGGCGGCGGCGAGCAGCTGCAGCGCGGCACGGCGGACTTTGACGCGCTGGCGGGGCTGGTCGAGCGGTTCAAAAACCCGCAGAGCTGCCAGTCGATCAGCGCGGACGCCGCCATTATGGAGCGCGTGCAGCTGCGCGACCTGGGGCAGACGCTGCGCCACGCAAAGATGCAGCTGGTCGGCGAGCTGCCGGCCGCGGAAGAGATCGCGGCGGTACAGGAGGGTGGCGAGGCCGCGTTTACCAGCGCCATCGACGGCTACCTGAAGCGGGACGCCTTTTACGACGTGCTGCGCCTGTGGATGAACGAGAAGCTGCACACCAATAAGTACCTGCGCGGCGACAACGCGACCAACCTGCTGGAGGAGGACGACTACCCGGAGCGCAAGTTCTACAAGGACCTGCCGGACAGCCCCTGGGCGGAGTTTGCGTATGAGCACACCAACGACAGCGTGGCGCGAGAGCCGCTGGACCTGGTCGCGTACGTCGTGAAGAACAACCGGCCGTTCACCGAGATCCTGACGGCCGACTACATGGTGGTGAACCCGTACAGCGCCCGCGTCTACGGACTGGGCGACGTGGGGTTCGACAACGAGGCCGACCCGCAGGAGCTTCGAGAGGGCCGGATCGTCGGCATCCCGCACGCCGGCATCTTGACGTCGGCCATGTTCCTGAACCGCTTTCCGACAACGGCCACCAACCTGAACCGCCACCGCGGGCGCATGGTGCTGGACCTCTTCCTGGCGACGGACATCTTGAAATCGGGCGAGCGGCCGCTGGATCCGACCCAGGTGCAGGACCACAACCCCACGATGAACAACCCGACCTGCGCCAAGTGTCACGCCGAGGTCGACCCGATCGCCGGCGCCTTCCAAAACTGGGACGACCGTGGCCGCTACCGCCCGCCGGAAACGGGCTGGCCTGAGTCGCTGCGCCCGCCGGGCTTCGGCAAGGACGCCATCGGGTCCGAAGACAAGCTGAGCAGCCTGCAGTGGCTGGCCAAGCGCATCACGCAGGACGAGCGGTTTGCGCTGGCAGCCGTCAAGATCGTCTACCAGGGGCTGGTCGGGCGAGCGCCGGTAGAGAATCCGACGGACGAGACAGACCCGCGGTACGCGGCCAAGCTGGCGTTCTTCAACATTGAGAAGGACTTTCTGCAGACGGTCGCCGAGAAGCTCATGGCCAACGAGCACCGGCTCAAGACCATCGTAGCCGACATCATCCTCAGCCCGTTCTATCGCGCCGTCGCGGGCGAGGGGCTGACGCCGGAAGAAGAGGACGCCATCGCGCCGCTCGGCACCGCGCAGCTGCTGACCCCCGAGCGCCTGGACGACCGCATCGTGGCCGTGCTCGGCTATCCGTGGAAGCGCCGCGTCAAGGACCGCAACCAGCTCACGCACCGCGATCAGTTCCTGTTCTTTTACGGCGGCATCGACTCGGACCAGATCACGCGCCGCATCACCGAGCCCAACGGCATGATGGCCAACATCCAGATGCGGATGGCGGCGGAGATGGGGTGCCTGCTGGCGCCGCGCGACTTTGCCAAGGAGCCTTCGGAGCGGCTGCTGCTGCCGTTTGTCGAGCCGTCCTATGAGCCGACCGACATCAACGGCTTCGAAGTGCCGGCCGCGGTGGAGGCCATCCGGGTCAACATCCAGTACCTGCACAAGCGGATTCTGGGGGAGCACCTGGCGCTGTCCAGCCCGGAGATCGAGCACACGTTCCAGCTCTTCATGGACACCTGGCGCGAGGGGCTGGGGGCCATCGACAACGACGAGCTCAGTCACGACCTGACCTGGCATTGCCGCCACAACCGCGACTTCTGGACCGATGCGGAGCTGCCGGACGAGGAGCGCGTTGTGCACGACGACAACTATACGATTCGCGCGTGGTCCGCCGTTCTCACCTATCTGATCGCCGACTGGCGATTCCTGTACGAATAAGGAGCCCTGGGATGACCAACAATCTGAGCCGACGCTCCTTCATGAAGATCGCCTCCGCCGCCGGGCTGTGTCTCGGCAGCTTCCCAACGCTGGCCGCCGCGGCGGAAGGCAAGGCGCTGGCGCCGCCGCCGTACTGGCTGTTTGTCCACGCCGGGGGCGGCTGGGATCCGACGATCTTGTGCGACCCCAAGGGCGCCAAAGACGAGCTGGAAGAGGACCCGGTGAACCACTATTTCACCGACGACATCCTCACCGCCGGCAACATCAAATACGCGCCGATCGGTGACAACGACGCCTTCTTCCAAAAGCACTACAAGCGCACGATGGTCATCAACGGCCTGGACTGCACGACCAACAGTCACACGGTCGGCACGCGCAATACGTGGAGCGGCAAGCTGGCCGAGGGTTACCCGGCGCTGGCGGCGCTGATCGCAACGGCCTCGGCGCCGGACAGCCCGATGTCGTACGTGTCGTTTGGCGGCTACGACTTCACGGCCGGCACCGTCGCGCCGACACGGCTGGGCAATCTGGGGCTCATCCGCCGCATCGCGCACCCCAACCGGATCGGGGACGAGTCGGACAGCCCGCTCTTCCACACCGACAAGACCTTTGCGCGCGTGATGGCCGCTCAACAGCGGCGGCGCGACATGCTGCTGGGCTCCAACCTGCTGCCTAAGGCGCGCAAGTCGGTGGGCCAGCTGTTCAAGGCGCGGCTGGGGGACAACGAGATCAAAGCGCTGCTGCAGTACATGCCCGAGGACGTGGAGGACGATCAGCTGCGGCGCCAGGCTCAGCTGTCCATGGTCGCGTTCAAGGCGGGGCTGGCCAAGACGTCCAACATGACGCTGGGCGGCTTTGACACCCACGGCGACCACGACAACCGCGGCGAGAGCCGGATGACCCAGCTGCTGCAGGGCATCGACTTCGCGTGGGACGAGGCCGAGCGGCTGGGCATCGCGGACGACCTGATCGTGGTGGTGGGCAGCGACTTCGCCCGCACGCCGCGCTACAACAGCGGCAACGGCAAGGACCATTGGTCGATCGGCAGCATGATGCTGATGGGCAAGGGCATCCCGGGCAACACCGTCATCGGCGCCACGACGCATCGTCAGGAGGCGGTCTCAGTCGATCCCAAGACCCTGAAAACGGTGGACTCGGGCGGCGTGCGCATCGAGTGCAAGCACGTGCACCAGTCGATGAGGAAGCTGGCCGGCGTACGCGACCATGAGCTGGTCACGTCGCTGTTCCCGCTGATCGGCGTCGAAGAGATGCCGCTATTGGGTTAACCCCAACGTTGGGGTTAATCGAACGCGGACTTGATCTCGCGAAGGACGTCGCCCTCCACCCACAGATTCGTTTTTAGACGGCGCAGTGGCTTGCCCGCGCGATCGTTGACCTCCAGGCGCAGCTGCCGCCAGCGGCCGGTCTTTCGGTTCACTGTGACCTGGGCGCCCTCTGCGATGTCCCCGGCCTGGCCGCGCGAGGGCGCAAAGAACAGCTTGGCGGAGCGCTTCAGGGTGAACCACTGGCGCAGGTCCTTGCCGGCGGGTTTCTGACTGGCCAGCCGAGCACGCGCCAGGTCGATGTCGTCCTTTTTGCGAAACAGGTCGGCGTACAGGTTGGTCGTCTCCTCCCAGCCCTGCAACACCACGGTCTTGCCCAGAATCTCGATGAAGGCGTTGAGGCCCTCTTCGTGCGTGGAGCGCATCGGCCACTCGCCCTGCGGCACGGTAAAGTACGGCTTGGTCCCCGGCTTGGTCGGCAGCGGCTGCGGCTGAATGCGGTAGTCGACAAAGCCGGCCAGGATCGGGTCCATGCGGCGCATGTAGTCCACGTCGGCCGACAGGTTCCGGTTTTCCGCAAAGAAGGTCAGGCCCCAGGTCTGATCGACCAGCTGCACGTCGTTTTCCAGCTCTCGGAGCACCCGAAAACACCAGCCCTTGGGGACGTAGCCCACCGGCTCGCCGGCCTGGGTGAGCCGGACGGGCGCCTGCTTGGCGGCGCAGATGCCGATCTGGCGCGCCGGGATGAAGCCGGTGACCCTGATGGGACCGCGCGTGCGCACCTTGAGCTTCGCGCCCTGCTTGCCAAGGACATCGACGGCCTGTCCGATGAGCAGGGTGGCGTACGGAGCACGTCCGGGCGCCTCGGTCAGGGGCACGCGTGCGATGACCGTGCGCTCGGGCGGGAGCTTTGCGGTGGCCGCGGGCGCCAGCACCGCGAGGGTGAGGATTGCAAGTAACCGTTGCATTCCAACGTCTTACCAGACGGCTTGGTGCTACGCCATCCGCCCATCCGATATGCTTGGCGGGTGCACGGACTGCTCATCGCCGCGCTGGCGCTCACGACGCCGGCCAACAACGCGCTCACGCCCGCTGATCGAGAGGTGCTGGCGCGGGCCGAGCGCGCGTACGAGATGGTGGAGCCGGAGCGCGCCTGGAAGCACCTGGAGCCGCTGGTCAAGGCCCACCCCAAGAAGCTGCAAGTACAAAAGCTGGCGTGCGCGGTGCGGGCGATGCTGGGTCGCGGCGAGCCGGACACGCTGAAGCAATGCGCGGTAGCGGTCAGGCTGGCGCGCAAGGTGTTTCTGGCCCCGCTGGAGCTGGCCCAGCTGCTGACCGATGCGGGCGACAAGGCCGGAGCGCTGGCCGAGCTGCGGCAGGCGGGCCGGTCGATGAAGACCGATCCCATGACCCAGTGGTCGAACTGGCAGGAGCTGGCGCGCCGCTTCATGGCGATCAACGCCGTGTCATTTGCCCAGCTGGCGATGTCGCGGGTGCCCCAGGCGCGCGTGGATGGGCACCTCAAGCGCTGGATTGAGGCCACTCGCCGCAACCGCTGCCTGCCGCTGGACCGCAGGCGCAGCGGTATCGCAGCCACCGAGGAGCCGATCTACATCGAGGCCCACGAAGCGATCGTGGACCATATCCACGCGGAGCGTCATCCACAGGCGCTTAAGGCTGTGGACGCGCTGGCGCGCAGGTATCCGAAGGCGGCGGGTCCGCTGCTGCTGCGCTGCGAGTTGAAGATGCGCTCCGGCGCCGCCGGTCGCGGGATCAAAGACTGCCGGGCGGCGATCGCGCGCTACGACGAGGCGGTGGAGGCCCACGTGCTGCTGGGGCAGTATGCGCTGCAGCGGGGTAAGCACACCGACGCCGTGACCCACCTGGAGCGAGCCAGCGCGCTGGCCCCGGACCGCACCTTCATCGATCGGCTGTTGATGGAGGCCAAAGCCAAGCTGCGCCCCAGGAGAGCGCCGAAGTAGGCCCTTTCATCTGTGCCCGTGATCGGCTTATGGCAAGCGAATCAGCTACGACTGAGGCAGGGGGAACCGTGGCGCGAGCGATGGCAGCGATGGGAGTTCACGGTGTGACTTACCAGGAGCGCCCGTCCAGCGGCAACAGCATCACAAAATGAGGTCGTCCTGGCTACTCCTTTCGTCCACGCTTGAAATCGGACATCTTTTGCTCGGTCAGGAAGTGCCGGAAAGGGGTCGTCGATCAGGCGCCCCGGTCACTGGCACGCGTGCGACGACCCTACGCTGGGGAGCGAGCTTGGCGGTGGCCGCCGACGCCTGCTCACTGAGGCCAAGGCCAAGCTGCGGGACAAGCCTACGCGATCGTCACCGTGACAACGTCGCGCGCGGGCACGGTCACGCGCGCACGCACATAATCGCCCGCACGCGTGAGCGGCAGCGCGGGGCCGGGTCGCTCATCGAGGTCGGACAAGTGAGCCGTATTGAAGGCGCCACGCAGCGTCACCCAGGTTTCCACCGGCGGGCCGTCGTTGGGACCGCTGAGACGCACCACCACCTTATCCGTGTCCTCCGCCCACTTCAGCGCGACCAGGCGCACATCGCCGGCGCCGATCTCCAGCCCCGCCAGGTCCCGCGGTTGGGCAGCGCCGGCGGCCACCGCGCGCGGTGGAAACAACGCCGGCTCCAGCGCACGATGCAGGGCGGCGGCCGAGCGCTCCAGATCGTCGAACGCCAGCGCGTAGGTAAACGAGTGCACGCCCTGCCCTTGCGCACCGGGAGTCGGCAGCGGCGGACCGGCCTCCCGCGGGCGGGTCGCGAGATCGCTGCGGCTGAGCCAGCCGACGCAGCGCAACACCGTGAGGTACAGCGCTCCATCGGGTGTCAGCTCCACCTCTTTGAGACCGACGGCGCCCAGACCCAGACGACAGCCCGTCAGGGGCACCGCCAGCATGGACGACATCGGGTGGGTCGGCACCACCTCTTCCAGCGCGCGGGGGGCCGGCGGCGGACTGCCGGCCGGACGCGGGATCCAGTCCAGCGGCGCGTCGGTGACCATGGTGTCGGGCGTCTCCCCCAGGGTGAAGCGCGCGCGCAGGCGGTGGTCGGGCGCGCGATTGTCGAGGTGCAGCGCACAACGAATCGTGCGCGAGCCCTCGATCAGGCGCACGATCAGCCGCAGCCCCACGGTCGTCTCGTCGCGCAGCGTCCACTGCCCCTGAATCCGCAGCTCTGCCGTCGTCGCCATAACCCGGGCGCGCGCTGAAAACGCTACGTCTGCGGAGGTGTGAGCGACGTCGCCCTCCACGGGGCAAAACGTGTATTCGTCGCCGCGGTCGGCCACGTCCGTGAAGTCGTGCGTGATGACGGCGCCACTCGCCACGTCGCGGATCTCCACACCACCGTGCACCGCGCGCACCGCGATCAGGCCGTTGGAAATGGCGTCCTCGGTTGCGTTCAGCGCGTCGCCCCCAGCGTTTGACGGCGACCCGACGGTGACCGACAACGTGCGCACTCCCAACGGCGGGAGGTCCAAAGCCAGCAAGCGCAGGCGCAGGCGGCGGGCGACCGAGGCGGGGTCGGTCGGATCGGCGGGCCCGTCGTGGATCACGTCGTATGGGACCTCGCCGTCGGGGCCGACGATGACCAGCGCGCCCTCTTCAGGCGCGGACATCGACACCTCGAAGGGCGCCGTGACCGCAAACGGATGCGGGTTCATCACGATCAGCCCTTCCGGCGTCCCCTGGCGCTGCAGCGTGTCGCCCAGTACGTCGCCGGTCAGGGTGCGCGCGGCGTCGGCGGCGATCTCCGCGGCCAGGCGCCGGACCGAGAGGATGCGCGCGCCGATCTCGTCATGAACCTCATCCACGGAGCAGCCGCAGATCGAGTCGTGGGGCTGGCACTTCAGCAGCAGCCGCCACGCGTAATCCAGCGGGCCACGCGTGTCGGTCAGACCGGCCAGCACGGCCAGCGGCTCGGCATCGCGCACCAGCCGCCACTGCGCGATGTCGTGCTCGCGCTTCTGCCACGAACGTGCGGACAAGACGCCGGGCAGGACGTGGCCTGTGTCGGGTCCCGGACGGCGTAGCTCACCCGACACAACAGGCAGCTCGGCGTCCCCAAGCCGCTCACGCACGCGCCCGATCGCGCCCTGCAAGCTGGTGTGCTCGATCTCAACATCGGGCTCCATGGCGCCGACGGCCGCCAGCACCTGGGAGAGATGCGACTGCGCGACAAAGTGGTCGTCGCCGTTCATCCACAGCAACACGCCCGCGCGGCTGACGGGCAGCGCCCGATCCAGATCCGCCCGCAAGCGATCGCGCACGACTACCGGGTCGTTGGGCAGGCGCTTGGCGTTGGCGTACGTCCAGCGCAGCCAGCAGGCCAGCACACGCGCCCCGCCCGGGGCCTGCCACCACCACTCGGTGACCTGCTGGTCGCCTGCGCCACGCCAGAAGACGGCCGACTCGATCCCAAAACCGGCCAGGATCCGGGGCAGCTGCGAGACGTGCCCAAACGCATCCGGCACGTAGCCGACGTCCATCGGCGGTCCCAGCAAGCGCGCGACGCGGCGTCCGATCAGCAGGTTGCGCACCAGCGCCTCGCCGCCCACCAGAAACTCGTCCTGCAGCACATACCAGGGGCCGACGCTGATCCGACCTGTGGCGACGTGCTGCGAGAGCCGCTGCTGCAGATCCGGACGCACCTCCAGCAGGTCCTCGATGAGCACCGTCTGCCCGTCCAACATGAAGTGCCGGTAGCCCGGGTCGCGGTCCAACAGGTCCAGCAGACCGTCGACCAGGCGGACCAGCCGGTACCGAAACGTCTCGAAGGACAGGTACCACTCGCGATCCCAATGCGAGTGGGAGATCACGGCGACCAGCGGCCGCGTCATGACACCCGTACCCGGCGACGGGTCCAGAGCGCGATGGCAAACAGCAGCAGCCACCCGGCCCCCACAGCGCGACCCGAGCCGGCGCTGCAGCCGCCGTCATCGGCATCCAGGGTGATGGGCGCCGTGGGCTTTGGCGCCCCCGATCCGGCGTCCGCGTCGGAGTCCGGCGCGGGCTCAGCCGAGTCGGTGTCCTCGGGCGGATCGTCCGCCACCGGCGGCGGCGGCTCCGGCTGCTGTGGCGGTTCATCTGCCGGCGGCTCGGGGCGCGTCAGGGTCAACGCCTCAGAGCACGCCGAGTTGCCGGCCCGGTCCGTCGCACACACGCGATAGCTCAGGTCACCCTCGGCCGCGGGAAGCTCCGCGCGCCACAGATACTCGCCGTACCAGACCATGTCCGCCGCACCCTCCAGCCCGTCGCCATACTCCACCCGCACGCTGGTCCAGTCGGTCCCGCGCGTGGGGCTCTTGTTGTCGTGCACCCGCGCTCGCACCAGCACGCCGGCGGGCTCCTTCACGGCGACCGCGCCGACCATGCCGATGATCGGGGACGCGGTGTCCGGCGCGATGTCCTTGCCCAGAAACACCACATCCGGGCTGGCGACCTCACCCTGCGACTGCACGACGTCCAGCTTGTGGTCACCGTTGAGGTCCGCGACCGCGATGCCCAGCGTCCCCGGCGTGGCCGGTCCGTCGAACACGTCCGTCTGCTGCAGGGTCAGCGCGCCCGTGCCGTCGTTGATGAGCAGCCGATCCTGACCGCTGAGCGACCCGATCAGAAAGTCGGCGTCCCCGTCCGAGTCGTAATCCAGAAACACCACCGCGTTGTCGTCCTTGCCCACGTTGGCGCCGGGAGCCCACTCCCCGACCGTAAACGTGCCGCTGCCGTCGTTGATGAAGAGATGCTCGTCCAGCCCGGGGCCGTCGTTGATCGTCACGAGATCGAGGGCGCCGTCCCCGTTGATGTCCATCGGCTCGAACTCATAGTTGTTGCCAAACTGCGGCAGCTGGTCGGACGCATCCGAGAAGACCCCCGACCCGTCGTTGAGGAACAGCTTGGACCCGCCGCAGCTCTTGCAGGACACCAGCACGTCCAGATCGTAGTCCGCGTCGACATCCACCAACTCCAGGTCCCACGAGAAGCCCACCTTCACATCCGGCATGTTGCCTTCGGTGGCGTCGACATAGCGCCCCGTGCCGGAGTTCAACCACAACAGCGTCCGGCCGCCACCGTTGCTGAGCGGGTTGCCGGCGCCCCAGTCGGCCAGCACTGCGTCCAGGTCACCGTCGCCGTCCACATCACCGAGCTCCACATCGCCCGCGCTGGCCACCTGCTCGGGCACATGCGTCGCGGTGCGCTCCAGAAACGCGCCGTCGCCCAGCCCATGAAACAGGCGACTCTGGGTCTGATAGGTCGTCGCCACGATCAGATCCGGCTGGCCGTCCGCGTTGACGTCGCCGACTTTGATCGAGCGCGCCAGGTCGGCGGCGTCACCAAAAATGTCGGCGGTGATCTCAATGAACGGCTTGTCGGCGCCCTGGTTGGCAAACACCCGGTTGAGCTGCGGCGGACCGGGCCCCGCGTACTTGCCGCCGTTGGCGAACAGGATGTCGGTCAGCCCGTCGCCGTCAACATCCGCCAGCTCCACTTTGTTGCTCCACTGGCCGGTGTTGCCGATCGTGGCGGCGGTCGCGTCCTCCCACAGCGCTGCACGGGCGACCGATGGCACGTAGCACAGCAGGCAGAACACGAGCGGGGCGAGCAATTTCACGCCGGAAACGTAGCACACGATGGTAGGCTCCCCGCCCATGAAGTACCTGCACACGATGGTGCGCGTGTCGGACATCGACGCGTCACTGCGCTTTTTCTGCGACGGACTCGGCCTGCGAGAGATGCGACGCCGGGACTCCGACCGCGGCCGCTTCACGCTGGTCTTTCTCGCGGCGCCCGGCGACGACGACGCGCAGGTCGAGCTGACCTACAACTGGGACGCTGAGGACTACGGCTCCGCGCGCAACTTCGGTCACCTGGCGTACGCCGTGGACGACATCTACGCCCTGTGCGCGCACCTGCAGGACCAGGGTGTGACCATCAGCCGCCCGCCACGCGACGGCCGCATGGCCTTTGTCCGCTCGCCGGACCTGATCTCCGTCGAGCTGCTGCAGCGCGGCGAGCCCCTGCCGCCGGCCGAGCCCTGGGCGTCCATGCCCAACACCGGCCAATGGTAAGCGCTGATCTCGCCCGCCGAACGGGCGCCGAAGCCATCGGCACCTTCGCCCTGGTCTTTGCCGGCTGCGGCGCCATCATGGTCGACCAGCTCACCGGCGGCGTCATCACCCACGCCGGGGTGGCAGCCGTCTTCGGCCTGGTCATCATGGTCATGGTCTACGCCACCGGTCACATCAGCGGCGCACACTTCAACCCGGCCGTGACCGTCGCCTTTGCCACCACCGGCGCATTTCCGTGGCGCGAGGTGCCGGTCTACATCGCCGGTCAAATCCTGGCCGCCCTGGTCGCCGCCGCCCTGCTGTCCATGGCCCTGGGACCGATCGCGGCGCTGGGCTCGACCGCGCCGGCGGGGACGCTGGACCAGTCCATCATCCTCGAGGTGGTGCTGACGTTCTTTCTGATGTTTGTGATCAACGCGGTCGCGACCGACGGACGCGCCTGCGGCCAGCTCGCCGGAGTCGCCATCGGGGGCACCGTGGCCCTGGCGGCGCTCTTCGGCGGCCCGATCAGCGGCGCATCGCTGAATCCGGCGCGCTCACTGGGCCCGGCGCTGATCTCCGGCCAGCTGGACGCCTTGTGGATCTACCTGCTGGGCCCGCTCATGGGCGCCTACGCGGGCGCTCAGGCCTATGAGTGGATTCGCGGCGACGACGGCTCAGCCGCGTAGCGTCCGCCACAGCTCGCTGCACACGCGGCCGATTCGGGCCTCGCTCTCCAGATCGCGCTCGTCGCCCGGGGCGGTATTCAGCCACTCAAAGAGGCTGGCGCGACGGCCGTTGACCGCCTGGATCAGCCGGCGCACGGTGACCTTCTCCGCCAGAGTCAGCGGCGCGAAGCCCACGGGGTCCTCAAAGACGCGACCGTCCTCGCCTTCTGCCACGACGCCCATGCCGATCAGGGGGCCCAGGTCCTCCTCGTGACTGCGCAGCTCGCGACTGAGAAAGAGGAGGGTCGGGCTGGTCTGCGAGAAATCGACGCCCGGGTCCTCAGTGAGCTCGATGAGGTCCAAACGGAAGGCGCCGCCGCTCGCCAGGTTCTCGCCGGCCGCGAACAGGTAGTAGGGTCCCGAGCGGGGCGCGGTGAAGACGATCAGCGCGTCCTCTTCAGCGGCGCCGGCGACGATCGCCTGGCCAAAGCTCTCGCCCGCGTTCTGGTAATCGGGGTCGCGCAGCAGCAGGTACGCGTCCAGATCGCCCTCAGTACCTCGCATCAGCGCGGCAACGGTCTGGCCGGCCTCGACCTGGATGCGATAGACCCGCATATGCCGGGACAGATCGGCCGTGTCGACAGTGTCGGTGGCGGGCATCGCGGTGACGGTCTCGCCATCGAAGACGTCGCCCACCGAGGCCTCGGTCACGGGGAAGCCGCCGTCCGCCTTGGTGACGCCACGCACGTGCACCATCGCCGAGAGGTCGATCTCAGCCGTCGTCTCGTCGACAACCTCGTGAGCGCAGCCGGTCAGCAGCAGGGCAAAGACGAGCTGACACAAACCAAGCTGAAGCTCTCGTCGACGCATCGTTTTCCCTCCTGAGGCAGACCCGCCGACCTGTGTGTGCAATGCGTGGACCACCCGGCGGAACACTACGACCAACAGGACCGCAGCACCGTGGTATCGGCTCGTAAAAAGGGCTGTTTGAGATGTAGCGGACGGCGGTCGGCTACATGTCACGTGACATGGTCGACCGTCGCTGGTAGGCACGTAGCATGAACACGCTTGAGGCGGACGCACGATGAGCGACTTTGATGCGCGCGTGAAGGCGCTGGTTGCGGCGCAGGATGGCGCCGGCATGGCGGCGCTGGCGGCCGAGGCGACCAGCAAGAAGGAGCGCAAAGCGGTCAAGCGCGGTGTCTACCTGCTCAAGCAGCGCGGCGTCGACGTGCCTGAGACAGCGCCCGTGGGTCCCGCGCCGGGCGCCTCGTTGGGACCGGCCACGCTGCCCGTGCTGATGGGGCCGCCCGAACCTGACGCCGGGCGCCTCTTCACCCTGGCCCTGGCGGAGGGCTCATCGGTCCTGGTGCTGGAGGCCTACTTTCAGATGCCCGAGGGGTTGGATCGGCTGCAGGGCTCAAAGAGCACGCGCGGCGAATACCTGCCGTGGGCGCAGCGCATGTGCGCGGGCGCGGCGGCACAGCGTGTCCGGGTCGACGGCGGGATGCTGCGGCGCAAGCTCTGGGAGATCCGCAGCTGCGTCCGCGACGACCGGCTGGGACCGGATGTCGACGTGGAGCTGGCAAAAAAGGTGGCCTCGGGGCTGACCGAGGTGCCGCACCCGGCCCTGTCACTGTCGCTCGGGGGCGCGCGAGTGCTGACCATGGGCGACCTGCGACAGCGCCAGTGGGCCCTGAAAGCGCTCCTTCACGAGGCGCCTCAAAACGAGCTGCGAGCCAAAGCCGGCGAGCGCGGCGGCTCAGCGATCGTGGGCGTGGACTCCGCGATGGCGCGCGCGGCGGCCGATTGGGCCGAGCAGTGGGGCCACGAGCGTATCCGGGAGACAGCATTGGACCTGGCGAGCTACGCGGCGGCGGTCTCCGACAAGGATGCGGCGCTGACTTTTCGGGAGGCGTCCAAAGACCCCGAGCGCCTTATCGTGGACTACGTCCTACACTTGTTCGGGTGAGATAGGCCGCCAGGGCGCCGCGCATGTCCTCGGCCTCGGCCTGCCCGGCTTCGTAGGTCTCCCGCACCAATTGCGGCGACGAGTAATCCCACTTGGCGATCGGCACGCGGCGTTTGGGCGCCAGATAGAGGCGGCCGTCCAGCTCAAACGCGGTCCCGCGCGGGGTGCGGCGGTTCAGCATCACGATGACCGGACCCGCCGCCGCCTCGGGGGTCAACGCACGCACCGGCGCGTTGTCGATCAAGCCCGCGTCCACGTATTTTCGCCCCTCCAGCTCGGGCGATGGCGTCATGGGCGGCGTGGCCGACGACCTGAGTATGCTGTCCGCGATCTCAGCCGGCGACGCGGCCTCCTGACACACGAACACGCTGGTGCCGATACCCGGATAGACCGTCGGCGCCCCGTGCAGCGCGTCCGCCTTTTTCCAGCGGTTGTATGCGCGCAGCGCGCCCAGGGCCGTGCGCATGCGTGGCCGCCCCGGCTCGATATAGGCGTGAAAGATTCGCAGCGGGGCCGCAGACGCGATTGCCCCCATGGCGGACGGCCCGAGACCGGCGTCGATCGCCGACCGATACATATGCTCGTGCGGAAACACCTTGCGGCGCAAAAGCAGCCGCTCGGGATAGGCGTTGCGCGGGTTTTTCGACGTCAGATGGACAAAATGGTCGACCACGGCGTCGGCAGACCGGCACGCGCTGATCACCGCCATGGCGGCGCCAGCAGAGACCCCAACCCACTCGGTAATCGCAGGCAGATCGTCGCGCAGCGCCTCGAACGCGCCCAGCGCCCAGAAGGTGCGGCATCCCCCGCCGCCATACACTACCGAACATCCTGTTGCGCGAGCACTCACCGCGCCCATGGTGCCATGAAACGGCTCTGGCGCAACGCTGGACTGTGGCCGCACCCGTGATCTCGGATGTGCATGGCAGATAGATATCAAAGGTGGTGCCGCGTTCTGGCCCGCCGCGCGCCCATATGAAGCCGTTGTGGCGTTTCACAATGCCGTACACGGTCGCGAGACCAAGCCCGGCGCCGCTCTCCCAGGTCTTGAAGTACGGCTCGAAGCACCGGCGACGGACCATCGGGGTCATGCCCGGGCCGTTGTCCCACACGCTGAGCAGCACGTACTCACCCGCCGGCACAGCGACGGCGTCGATGGTGACCGGTGATCTCAGCGAGACACGGCGGCTGCCGACGCGCACGTGCGGGGCCTCCCGCGTCTGAGCCACGGCCCGCCTCGCGTTCATGACCAGGTTGACCAGCGCCTGCTCCAGCTGGCCGGTGTCCAGGTTCACCAGGCCAACGTTGGGCTGCAAGTCGACTGTGAGTTCCAGCTCGTTAGCCACTGTCGGAGCGAGCAGCGCAACGCACTCCCGGATGAAGTGATTGGGGTCGACAACCGCTCGGTCCAGCGCATGGCGCCGCCCGAAGGCCAGGATCTGCGACGCTAGATCGCAGCCCCCCTCGGCGACCTTTGTGATCACGCGCAAGTCGTCCTGTTGATCGGAGCGCGCCTCGTCGGTCAGAAACGCCGCATGGGCGATGATCGTTGTGAGCGTATCGCTCATGTGTTGCGCAAAGCCGCCGGCCAGACGGCCCAGTGCGTCCATCTTCTGTGCGTGGAACAAGCGCGCCTGGCTCTCGCGCAGCGCCTGCTCTACGGTGGCGCGCTCCATCGCGTAACGCATCGCGCGGTATAGCAGCTCACCATCGACGCGGTCCTTCAGCAGGTAATCCTGAGCCCCCGCCTTGATCGCCTCGATGCCGCTCTCCTCACTGTCAACGCCGGTGAGCACGATGATGGGAACGTCGGACGGCGCGGCGGCGCGCAGGCTACGCACGGTCGCCAAACCAGCGCTGTCGGGCAGATTGAGATCCGCCAGGACCACGTCCCAGCGCCCCTCACGCAGCGCTGCGAGCCCCGCGGTCAGCGTCTCTTCAGGATGAACGAAGACCTGCGTATGGTCGGCGTCGCGCAGCCCGCGGACGACGAGCTTTTGGAAGAACTCACAGTCTTCTATCAAAAGTGCGCGTAGGCGCTGCTTTGGCATGAAGGCCTCCCTGTTGGCCGTTCGTGCCGATTCTTCATGAGCCGGTCTTGAGTGTGCGAGACCGTAGGAGACCCTGTGGAAAACCTGTTGTCAATCGGTGGTTCCAAGACCGCCCGCTGCGGATCGGCGTTACGTCCAGTGCGCTCGCCAGATGTCGTTTTCGGCGTCGACGGGCTCGGGCTCGAGCTGTGCAAAGTAGCTGTAGCCGGTGCCCGGGAAGAACGTAAACACATCGACGAAGCGCGCGCCCTCGGGGCCGGCGGTCAGAATGTGGAAGTTTCGCAGGGTCAGCCCCAGAGTGCCCGTCGCGCCCACTCCCATCTCGACGTCAGCGTCCTTGTGCAGCAAAAAGCCCGGACCGTCATCCTGCTTCTCTGCCAGTGTGTAGCTGACGACCTTGGCGCTGCCGTGAACCCCCAGCAGCGCGCCGGTGTAGTCGCGATGATCGTGCAGCGGAATGACCGCGTTGGGCGCCATCTCCAGCTCGACAATCTCGACCGGGCCCTTTGCCGCCAGCGTCTCCAGGTCGTAGGTGGGCGTGCCGAGCGGCTCCAGCGTGATCTCCAGCAGCTGCAGCAGCGACTCGACCTCGTCCAGATAGGGCAGCTCGTTCGGATTGCGCTGGGCAACCAGGGCCGCAGCCATCGGATGCACAGCGTCCAGCAGCTCTTGCAGCGTGATGGGCTCCGGCGGCGGCGGCTCGGGGATATCCTCTACGGGCGGCCCCTCGTCGACGCTCGGCGCCGTTACGTCTTCAAACGTGTCGGGTGCGGCGGTGCCCCCCGCAGCGATGTCGGGCTCATCCGCGCCCGTGCCCGCGTCCGGGGTCGTCCCGAGGTCGCTGATGGTCTTTGAGACGCCGCCACCCGCGTCGCAGCCTGCCGCGACACCCACGGCGCCGCCGACAGCCATGCGGATCAGACGCCGCCGAGTGACTCGAATGCCGGGAAGCGCGTTCAGCTCTGCTACTTCCCGCGCGATGCGTGCTTCCCAATTGAACTTCAAGTTGATCTGCTCTCCATTGCAGGTGGGTGGGCAGTGTACCCAATAGTTGCGGCCCCCAGCTATGGTAAGCTGCCCCGGTTCAATCGGAGTACATCATGTCGTTTCGTGTCGGCCGGCTCGCGCCGGTACTGGCTTCAGGGATCCTTCCTCTCGCGGCCCTGGCGGCGCCTCCCACCGCATCGGTCAGCGCCCCGGCCTGGGCGCCCGAAGACGGTGTGGTCGGGCAATATCTCATCGCGCCCGTCGAGCTGAGCGTGGACTACCAGGCCACGCTGCCCCCCGTGTGCACCGCCAAGCCGGGTGGACCGCCGGTCGAGGAGGTGACTCAGACGGTCGACAAGGCGTTTGGCGCGACGACGGCGTCCGACGCGGGCCACCTGTCCCCTGCGGTGCCCGGCTCGGTGGCGTCGGCGACGATCGGAGAGACGACGCTGACCGTGTGGGTGGAGGCCGACCTGGGGACGGACAAGAGCACGCTGCGCGCACGCATCGAGGCAGCCGACGGGGGCGTCGCGGCGGACTGGGACCTAAAGAGCGGCTTCTCGGGCGCGATCTTCAACCCGGACGTGGGGGTGTACGGCGGCACCTCGTTTGTGGTGGTGTTTGCCGCGCAGCAGGGGCTGAACCTGACCAGCGCCACCCGCGATGGCGACTCCGGCAAGGACAGCGACATCTGGATCGCCGTCGTCGCGCCCGATGGGGCTGTGACCTACCCGCCGACCGGCTTCACGTTCGACTATCCCGACGAGAGCTGGGCCGGGCTGGGGATCCAGATCCTGAAGCACCGCAGCCACCCCACCGTGGGGGGCATGACCAACAAGAGCTTTATCGCGGTGGCGTGGGACACCAGCTACAGCAAGGCGGGCTCCAGCGAGGACAAGGGCTTTGGACTGATCAACCCGGCAACAGCGCTGCCGTACAACAGCTATGGGATCGACAGCGTGGCGCCCGGCGCCGTCGAGGTGCAGACCTTCTCGATGCTGGGGCAGACCCCGCAGCTGTTCAAGGACCCGTACCGGGCCAACGACTGGACGGACGGGGCTCAGCGGCGCCCGGTGGCGGCCGGGTTGGCGGACACGATCGTGATCGCCTGGGAGAGCGGGTGCGGCGCCGACGACGACTGCAAGTCTCAGAAGTTAGACGCCGCCGGCTTCGGCATCTTCTGGCAGGCCTTTGACGAGAACGGGGCGGCGCAGATGGGCGGGGGCGACCAGTTCGCCGGCGACCCGCTGAACTCCGGCTTCGACCAGTTGAATCCGAGTCTGAGCGTGACGGGTGACGGAACCGTTCTGCTGTCGTGGACGGACGCGGGGCCCGGCAACCTGGGGTCTGTCGCGATCTCCGAGGCTGGGGGTGGCACGCCCACGAGCGCGGCGCAGTGTCCCGGTGACGGCGCCATGGGCCAGGTGCCCCTGGATGCCGACCGCATCGCGTGCGTGGGCGCCGACGAGGACGGCACGCTGCGATGGGGTGTCGTGTCGGCGACGGGCCAGGCGCTCATGGAGCCGCAGACGATCGGCGGCTCGGCGACCGCGGTGCTGAGCGCCTATGCCACGGACACCCAGCTGGTCGCGCTGATCGCGCACGCGGGCGGCCCCAAAGTGCACCGAATCAACACCAGCGGCACCGGCACCTGCGCCTTCCAGCTGAAGTGCGACTCGGACGGCCAGGACATCGACGCCGGGTTTGTGCTCAAGCAGGGCATCACGGACGCGTTTGACGTGGACAGCGCGCCCGTGAAGCTGACCTGTGAGAAGTCACCGCCGACGGACGCCAGCATCAAAGCGCCCGAAGGGTACGTGACGGCGACGTCGTTCACGCTGGAGTACAACGTGGGCTCCGACGCCCAGAGCGGCATCGCGTCGGCGACCTTGAAGCACAAGCAGCTGCCGCTGGTGGCCGGCACCTGCGGCGGAGCGACCGATCCGTGCGCGCTCGACGCCCACAAGCTCTACACGCAGACGCTGAAGGCCGGAGCGACCAAAGACCAGGTGCTGGTGTTCGACACCGACACGACCTGCATGGTCGCCACCCTGGACGTGGCCAACCAGGCGGGGCTCAACAAATGCTTCGACAACGCCACGGTCGTGATCAAGGTGGACGCCAAGGCGCCGCAGCCGGCGCTGGATCCCGTGGACGGCGGCTACAAGCTGCTGGGCAACGACGCCAACCTGGATACCGGGGCGCTGACCATGCGCGTCGACAGCGGCGTATGGGTGTCCGTGAAAGACGGAGAGGTCTTCTCGACCAAGACCCTGGCGGACGGCTCTCACCTGATCGTGCTGAAAGCGGCGGATCTGGCGGGCAACGTCGCGGAGCAGGGGCTGCCGATAACGATCGACACGCAGCCTCTGGAGGTCACGATCACCTCGCCGGTGCACGGATCGACGGTGGGTAACACGCCGGCGCCCAAGCTGCTGTTTGCGGTGAGCGAGCCGATCGACAGCGTGGCGTGGACGCTTGATGGAGCGGCTCAGAGCGGAAATCCGCAGAGCGCGCTGCTGGCCGGGCTGGCCGCGGGCGCCCACTCGGTGGTGGTCAGCGCGGTCTCGCAGACGGGCGAGCAGGCCTCGGCCGAGTCGACGTTCACCGTCGTGAGCGGCGCGCCGGCGATCGTGATCGTGCAGCCTCAGCCCGCCACAGTCGGGTGCCAGACGCCGGACGTGGACGTGGTGCTGGCCGGCAGCCCGCAGGACGGGCTGTACTTCTACGGTCTGGACGGCGGCCCGGGCGCGACGTGGAAAGCGGGCGAGTCGGTGCTGGATTTCGCCGACGACCACGAGGGCACGCATACGCTGTCGGCCGGCGTCGTGCACCCTGGTGGCGCGATGGCTCAGTCGTCGCTGACCTTCTGCGTGGACGGCAAGCCGCCGAGCCTGGCGATCGTCGAGCCGGCCGCGGACTCGGTGCACACAACGACCGCCGTAGCGCTGGGCGTGACGCTGGACGAGGCGTTTCCGGACACGCTGACCGTCGCGCTGAGGGATAACGAGACAGGGGAGGTCGTGCACGAGGCGACGGCGATGACGGGCGAAAACGCGCTGCTCAACGCGCTCTTCCCGACCCTGGGCGACGGCACGTATGACGTGGTGGTCGTAGCCACCGACACAGCGGGGCACGAGACGACGGCGGCGGTGACCGCGGTGACCATCGACGCGTCCAACCCCGTGGTGACGATCACATCGCCGGCCTACCAGGCGTATCCGTCGCAGACGATCCCCATCGCATACGACGTGTCGGAGCCGGTCGAGGACGTGGTGATCAAGCTGAACGGAGAGACGCTGCCGCCCATGACCGCCTCGCTGGAGGGCGCGATCATCGGCCCCGGCTTTCACGAGCTGGAGATCACGGTCACGCAGGCGGCCAAGACCGGCAAAGCGGTGACGACCTTTCTGGTGGCGGAGGTGTCGGTCAACAGCCCCACGGACGGCGAGCTGGTCTACGGCAACCAGATCGAGCTGGACGTCTTTGGGTCAGAGGACGTGCTGGACCTGACCTATCAGTTGGATGGCTGACCGGAGCTGGCCCTGGACGCGCCCTGCGACAACGGATGTGTGCAGCCGCTGGTGATCGGTGCGGCGGGATCCCACTCGATCACGGTGCGCGGCAAGGTCTTCGATCTGCCGCTGGAGACGACGGTGACCTTCCAAACCGGCGAGCTGGACCTGATGGTCAACGGGGACAGCCTGGTCTTCGAGTCCGCGGAAGACGGCAAGAGCCTGTACGACACGTGCTCGACCGCCGCGCCGTGCGACCTGAAGCTGAAGGCCAAGATCTTCAACACCGGGGACTTTCCGGTCGACGGCTTTGAGATCGAGCTGCTGGCCAAGAGCAACCCCAACTACTCGATCACGAAGGGGCCATTTGCGGCGACGGCCATCGCGCCGGGCGAGAGCAAGGTGCTGGTGATGAGCGCCACGCTGAACTTTGGCGACCAGGTCACCGTGATCCTGGACCCGGGGCAGAAGCTGACCGAGTCGTCGGAGGGCAACAACTCCTTTACGTTCGCGTTTTTGCTGGCGCCCCAGATCACCCAGCTGGTGCCCAACTACCTGCCGGACTCCGTCTTTGACCCCGATGTGAGCGTGGTGAACCCGATCGCGGCCGTGATCGACGCGCCGCTGGAGGAGTTGTCGTCGGTGGACTTCACGGTGGCGGACGTCACGTTCCACGACAACCACATGGCCAACGGGGCCGGCGCGCCCGCCGATATGGCGCTGCTGGAGCCCAGCGACAACTGCGTCTTTGCCAAGGCCAAGGCCAAGAGCGGCGCCGCGTCCATGCCCAAGGCCTTCTGCTTCCCCATCCAGCCGATCGCGGTGCCAAAAGGGCTGCAGGTCGCCAAGGGGGCCATCGACTGGGAGACGTTTGCGGATGGACCCAACAACACGGTGCCGGTCGATCAGCTCAAGGGGCTGGAGCTGGCGGCGGTCATGGAGGACGCCTATTCCAAGACGGGCACGGCGACCGTGCTGCCGCTGGCGTCCGAAGACGGGACGCACGTGCGCTACGCCGTGGAGCTGGCCACGAAGTATCTGGCCGGACCGGCGGCGGGCTCGGGGGTGCCGGACGCCACGCCGTACGATCTGTACAACTGCAAGAGCGTGCTGCAGGACAAGTTTGAGCTGCAGTTCGACCCTGCGTTCATCTTTACGGTGGACCCGACCAACCCCGCGTGCGCGATGCTGGACGGCGCGCTGTTCGGCGCGGCGGGCAAGCTAACGGCGCTGGCCAAGAGCGGGCTGGCCAAGGTCAAGGCCAAGCTGCCCAAGTCGTTTTCGCTGGCCAGCGTGGACTTCCTGCCTGACATGGTGAAGAACGGCTACCTCTTCTACGCGGACTACCTGACCTTTGCGAAGGGCTTTGTCTGGGTGGCTTTTGCGGCGGACCTGAAGTTCAACCCCAAGGTCGAGATCGACGTCACGGACGAGGAGATCGAGATCACCGCCGAGGCGGGCGGCTGCCAGACCGTGTTCTCGGGCGGCAGCGTGTCGGCGCACATCTCGTTTTTGGTCCGGCTCAAAGCGTACTGGAACATCATCATCCACACCGACGGGGGCGGCGGCTCCTTCCTGGCGGCGGCGGGGCTCGGCATCAAGGGCTTCCCGCTGATCCCGCTGGGCGTGGCGTGGGGCTCGATCAAGCTGTTTGAGCAGACCATCCACATCCCGACCAGCCTGGAGGCCGGCCTGGCGTGGCGTTGGGAGGGCTGGGGCACGACGGAGCTTCAGACCACGGCGTTTGCGCATCAGTCGGTGAACCACGCGTCCACACTGAGCAAGATCACCGGCTATGTGGTCACGGTGTTTGTGCTGGTCGGCGTGTGGAACAAGATCTACGGCAAGGTCGACATCGCGCTGAAGGGCTGGCAGCAGTTCGACATCGCGGATATGTCCCCGCTGAAGTGGGTCGTGCAGGGCAGCTTCTCGGGCAACATCCACTCGGTCGTGAAGATCAAATGGAAGTGCTTCTGGTTCATCCCGTGCGGGACCACGACCATCACCAAGGACGACCCCAAGTTCTGCAAGGACTACATCAAATGCAAGGGCGCCGCGGACTGCGCGGACCTGCTGCCGGGAGGCCCCGATCCGGTCGAGGGGCCGTTTGACCCCGAGTGGGACGACGAGGCGGGCACGAAGGTCTTTGTGGACTCGGAGCAGCAGTGGTCCCCGCGGGTGGCGCTGCGATCGGCGACCAGCGCGGTGGCGGTGTGGCTGTCGGCACAGTCCGAGGCCGGGATGAACTGGCCGGTGCTGCAGGCGTCCGCCATCAACGTGGACGCGGCGAGCGCGCCCGTGACGATCGCGGACGACAAAAACCACAAGCAATTCCCGATGGTGATGCCGGTGGCGGGCAACCAGGTGATGGTGATGTACGTGGGCGACCGCTTCGACTACCAGGCCCACTTTGCGCTGGACGACGGCGAGCAGCTTGCCGAGGGCTTTGACGGCGACGCGCTGGAGAAGCTGGTGTTCGGCAACCTGGAGCTGCTGTACGCGGTGGGCGACGGGACGACGTTTACCAAGCCGGCGCCGGTTGCAGCGGGTGGGCCGCCTCCGGTGATCCCGACCGCGACCAGCTCGACGGACGGCGTACACCTGGCGTGGGTCGCCGATATCGACGCGGATCCGGAGACGATCACGGACCGCGAGGTCTATGTGGCGCGCTTTGCGGGGCAGTCGTGGTCCCCGGCGGTGCGGCTGACCAACGACGACGTGATGGCGCGTGAGGCCGCCGTCGGCGCGATCGGCGACGGCACGCTGCTGGTGGCGTGGGCGCAGGATCAGGACGCGGATCCCACTACGGTCGAGGACACCTGGCTGGAGTACGTGGTGTGGGATCCGGCGTCACCGCAGGCTCCCGTCGCTGCTCAGGTGGCGCCGACGGCCGACAACAACAAGGCGTTTTTGCCCAAGCTGGCCGTCAACGCGGACGGCGGGCTGGAGTTGGTGGCCATGCGCCGGCTGACTGGCCAGGCCGCGGGCGCGCTGCCGGCCGGGGCGGAGCTGATCAGCGGCGACGAGACGCTCAAGATCTACGAGTTTGTCCACGCCACGTTCGAGGCGGACGGCGGCTTCTCGGACCTGCTCAAGACCGGCGTTCGCTCGCTGGGTCCACGCGCGCCGCAGCTTGTGAATGTGGACGGCACGGGCATGCTGCTCACCTGGCTGGACCGTGACGCCAACGGCATGAACGCGCCCTACATCTCGCTGCTGGGCAGCGACGGCGTCTGGTCACAGCCGCACACGTCCGCGACGACGCAATTGGCGATCACCGAGGTGGCGACGGCGGCGTATCCGGCGGGCGCGGGCTTGCTCAACGTGTGGACGGCGCACGCGGATGACGCGGACCCCAAGTGCAGCTGCCCGGGAGGCGACTGCGGGGACGCGACCTGTGAGTCGACGGCCAAGATCGGCGACGACGACGTGTTCTTCAGGGCGCGGCCGATCGCGCCGGACCTGGCGGTGGAGCGCATTCTGGTCGAGGGGCGGCGTCACGTGGCGGGCGCGCTGTTGAAGGGGCGCGCGCTGGTCAAAAACCGCGGCGAGCTGCCGTCGCAACCGGACGTGGCAGTGCGGATCCGCCTGGGTGTGGAGCCCGACGTCATCACGACGCTGGAGGCGCTGCCGCCAGGTGGCGAGGTGTGGGTGCCGTTTGAGGCGACCCTGGCGCCGGGCAGCCAGACGCTGAGCGCAACGCTGCAGAGCATGGGCGGGCAGGTCACGGCGGACAACGACAGCAAGAGCGCGGAGATCATCGGCTATACCGACCTGTCCATCGCGCAATACGAGGTGGAGCTGGGCACCTTTGACGTCAAGGTGGGGCAGCAGCGCCTGGACGTGGTGCTGACGCTGGATGTCGCCGGGCCGGTGCCCGAGCAGCCGGTCGATGTGGAGCTCTTCCTGGACTACGCCGTGGACGATGTGGCCCAGGCGCAGCCCGTGTACGCCCAGCCGATGGACCTGAACAAGTCGGTGCAGTTGGTGACCAGCGTGTGGGTGGACGTGCCTCCGGGCGGGATCGGCACGCTGCGCGCGGTGATCAACGGGGCGGGCGATGAGGCGCTGCCGGAGGTGTCGAGCACGAACAACGTGGAGGGTCGCTGGGTGCGGATTCTGCCGGACCTGGTGCCGACGGCTGTGCTGGTGGACGTAGCCGATACGATCGTGCTGCGCGCCACGGTGGCCAACGCGGGTCCGGTGCCGGCGACCGGCGTGGATGTGCGCCTGATCCGCGACTTCCTGGGCACCGAAGAGGCGGAGCTTGGGGTGGCGACCGTGGATATCCCGGCAAACCACGCGGTGACGGTGGAGGTGGCGATCGACGAGGCCCCGCCCAACGGCACGGCGCTGTCGGTGCACGCGGACCCGAGCAACGCGATCAACGAGCGCGACGAGTCCAACAACTTCTACTCGGGGCCGCGCATCGAGCCGCATCCGGTGGACGTGTACGTGGGGTCGACGCAGGCGCGAAAGTTTGGCGACGCGGCGGACCTGGAGGTCGTGGTGTCCAACGCCGGACCCGAGGACGCGACGCTGGTGATGGTGGCGCTGGTGCCGTTTACGCCGGGGGAGACCGAGGTACCGACGGACGAGCAGCGGGTGGATGTGCTGGCCGCGGACGGCGAGGTGACGCTGACGTTCGAGGACCTGGCGCCGGGGCAGTGGTGTGTGGTGCTGGACCGCTTCGGGCTGCTGGACGACGCGGAGATCAGCAACAACCGCAAGTGCTTCACGCTGACGTTCGAGTGCGATGACACCACGCCCAACTGCGTGCAGGCGTGTGAGGACGAGTGTGCGTGGGCGGGGCTGCTGGGATGCTTCGGCACGCAGTCCTTCGAGTGCGTGCTTGGCAAGCATGGGTGTCTGGAGCCGGCGTTTACGGACTGCGAAGACGGCTGCGTCGACGGCGTGTGCCTGGAGGGGGCGCCCGACAAGGGGCCGGTAGTGGCGGATGACGGCGAGGGCTCGGGACAAGGCGACGACTTCCAGGACGACCCGTTTGTGGGTGACGCCGGTGGTCCGTCGGCCGGACTGCCGGTGCCTGAGGCGGACGGCGGCTGCGGATGCCGGGCGGGTGGCGAGCGGCAGGGTCCGGCGGGCGGCGCGGTGGTGATCGTGCTGGTGCTGCTGGCGTGGGCGCTGAGGCGGCGCGTGGTGATGAGCGGGAGGCTGGGATGAGAGCGGCCTGGGCTTGTCTGGCGGCCGGTGCGGCCCTGATGTGGGCGGGCTGCGCCAACGACGCGCCGATCGTCAATCCGGGGCAAGGGGACTTCAACTACTGCCCGCCGTGCGAGGACCAGGGGACGGGCGGTGTGGGGCGAGGGACCGTGTTTCGGCCCGGAGACCCCAACACCGAGCCGGATCCGGGGCGGTTTGTGGCGGCGGATGTACCCGATCCGTCGGAGATCGGGGAGTCGGGTTCGGACACGGGCGAGACGGTGGGCACGGATGAGGAGGTCAACCCGTTCTTTCCACCGGATGCCGAGCAGCCGGACGATACGGGAGACACCGGAGAGGACACGGGCGGCGACACCGAGGGCGACTCGGGCACGGACACCGACGACACGGGCACCGGCTTTTGTCGGCAACGAGGACTGCATCTGCGAGCAGGGTCCGGCCGGCAAGCAGGGGCAGCCTGGGCCCGAGGGGCCTGTCGGACCCGCGGGGCAGCAAGGCGAGACCGGACCGCCGGGGCCGAAGGGTGACGCGGGCGGAAAGACGGGGCCTGAAGGACCACCGGGACCGGACGGACCGATCGGGCCGACGGGGCTGCCGGGACCGCCGGGCGGGAAAGGCGGCAAGGGCGATCAGGGACCTGCGGGCCCCCCCGGACCACCGGGACCGGCGGGCAAGGACGGCAATCCGGCTGACAACGTGATCACGGGCGGGACGTGCGTGCACGCGAACACCATCGGGTCCAACGCGCTGGCCGATCAGGTTGTGTTGGGCGGGCCGGTGCAGAAGCTGTGTCCGACCGATCCGGGCGACGGGGTC
Source organism: uncultured Myxococcales bacterium (assembly GCA_964545715.1). Classification (GTDB taxonomy): domain Bacteria; phylum Myxococcota_A; class UBA9042; genus CAZJHX01. The sequence continues at coordinate 2,474 of CAZJHX010000128.1, read as the reverse complement.
AAGCCGGGGCAGCTGACCCTGAGAAACGCCGCGAATCAGACGGTCGCCACGATCACGAGCGTCAACGGACAGGGCCAGATCCTGCTACACGACAAGAACGGGGTGCCGTACGCCAAGGTGGACCAGGGCACGATCACGTTTACCAACAGCGCCACGTTCAAGATCTTGAAGCCGGACGGGTCCACGCCCAACGCGTTTCGGGTGAGCACGAGCGAGTCGCGGGTGTACGGCGGGCTGCGCGTGGACAAGAACGCCACCGTGAGCGGCGAGCTGTTCGTCAAGAAGCGGCTGAAGCTGGGCAGCAGTCACCATTATATCGAGCAGTCGGGCGGTCAGATCCGGACGGCGGTGTACGGCAAGCAGCGGATGTCGGTCAGCGCGTGGGGCACCTATCTGCGGCCGATCACGAAGCCGATCATTGTGGAGTGCAACGGCGACTGCACCAAGTCGGGCAAGCCGGACGACATGTGCAAGCAGGCGTTTGGGCCCGATTGGTGGGTGCTGAGCGTGGACTGCGAGAACGTGCACTTCACGGGCACGGGCGGCAAAACCGTGGAGATGGGCGTGCCCGACAGCAAAGCCAAGTTCCACTTCCTACCCGGGTCGGACGCCGAGTTCTGGGGGTGGATCCACGAGAGCGGCAAGCCGGAGAACATCATCGGATATGGGCCAGCGTGGTGCCACGACACAGGCGGGCATGACTACACGGTCACCTGCTGGAGAGGTTTCCAGTAATGCGTACGCTCGTTGTGACGGCCGCGTTGTTGGTGGCGGTGCCGGTCCAGGCCGCCGACTTTGACGGAGACGGCTTTGCCGACGGCAGCGACAACTGCCCGTTCATCCCCAATCCCGACCAGACCGATGTGGACGGTGACGGGGTCGGCGACGCCTGTGACGACTTTGTCAGCAATGATCCGGACGGGGATGGCGTGCCGCAGGACTCCGACAACTGCCCGGAGCTGTTCAACCCGGACCAGGCCAACATCGACGGGGACGCGCAGGGCGATCCGTGCGACGACGACAAGGACGGCGACGGCGTGGGCAACGCCACGGACAACTGCGAGTTGGTGTCCAACGGCGGGCAGGACGATCTGGACGGGGATCTGTCGGGCGACGTGTGCGATCCCGACAAGGACGGGGACGGGTTCTACGACAGCGTGGACTCGTGCCCGCTGGTGGTGAACCTCACGCAGGTGGACACCGACAACGACGGGCTGGGCGACCTGTGCGACGCGGATATCGACAACGACGGCATCGCCAACGCGGCGGACACGTGTGTGCACCTGGCGAACCCGGGCAACGCCGATCTGGATGGGGATGGGATCGGGGACGCGTGCGACCCGGACTACGACGGTGACGGCGTGCAAAAAGAGGTCGACAACTGCGACACGACCAAGAACGCGGCGCAGCTGGACAACGACTCGGACGCGCTGGGCGACGTATGCGACGACGACGACGACAACGACGGCGTAGCGGACGCGGACGACAACTGCCACTGGGTGGCCAACGCGGGGCAGGAGGACAACGACAGTGACGGCATCGGGGACGCGTGCGACCCGGACATGGACAACGACGGGTGGACCAATGAGAGCGACAACTGCCCCATGGAGACCAATCCGGACATCCTGGACACCGACAACGACGGCTTTGGCGACGAGTGCGACAGCGACAACGACAACGACGGCGTCAAAGACGAGGTGGACAACTGCACGGTCACCGCCAACGCGATCCAGGACGACAATGACCAGGACGGGCTGGGCGACGTGTGCGACGCGGACGTGGAGGCTGACGGCATCGAGAACGCGGCCGACAACTGCGTGTGGGTGAAGAACGCCTTTCAAACGGACAGCGACAAGGACGGGCTGGGCGACTGGTGCGATCCGGACGACGACAACGACACGGTAGTGGATGACGAGGACAACTGCTGGTTCATCGCCAACGAACTTCAAGAGGATAACGACAAGGATCAGGACGGCGACGCGTGCGATCCGGACGACGACAACGACGCCATCCCAGACCAGGTGGATGTCGAGACCGGCTTTGGGCCGGACAACTGCATCTTCGTCGTAAACCCCGAGCAGCTGGACAACGACGGCGACACGTTCGGCGACGAATGCGACGACGAAGACGACAACGACACGGTCGAGGACACACTGGACAACTGCCACTTCACGGCCAACACGGACCAGGCGAACAACGACGACGACCCGAGCGGCGATCTGTGTGACCCCGATGACGACAACGACGACATCCCGGACGAGCTGGATGTGACGACGGGCTTCGGGCCCGACAACTGTCACTTCACGCCCAACCCCGATCAGCTGGACAACGACGTGGACTATGTGGGCGACGCCTGCGACGACGACGACGACAACGACGGCGTGCAGGACTGGGTCGACAACTGCCAGAACGCGCCCAACCCCGATCAGCTGGACAACGACGTTGACGCCTTAGGCGACGCGTGCGAGATCGCA
>CAZJHX010000127.1:0-31970 GCA_964545715.1 uncultured Myxococcales bacterium | reverse complement strand
GGGTGTGGGGTGGGCGGCGGGGGTCTGGCCGGGGGGCGGACCGCGCGACTGCGACGACGACAACACGTGCACCAACGACAAGTGCATCGACGGCCTGGGCTGCATCCATATCCCGACGGGCAGCGCGTGCGACGACGGCGAGCCCTGCACCCAGGGGGAATCGTGCGTGGGCAAGCTGTGCCTGGGCGGCACCCCGACGGACTGCGACGACAACAACCCCTGCACCGACGACAGCTGCCTGGCGGGCACGGGCTGTCAGCATGCGCCCAACACGCTGCTTTGCGACGACGGCGAGCCCTGCACGACCGGCGACCAGTGCGCAGCTGGCAAGTGTGTGGGCGGGCCGGCCCCGACCTGCACCGATGGCAACGGCTGCACCGACGACACGTGTGTGGCGGGCAAAGGCTGCGTGTTCACCAACAACACCGCCCCCTGCGATGATGCGGAGCCCTGCACTGTCAACGACGCCTGCGCGGGCGGACTGTGCGGCGGCGGCGGCGCGCGCGACTGCAACGACGGCAACGCCTGCACAACCGACAGCTGCGTGGACGGTCTGGGCTGCATCCACGCGGCCAACACCGAGCCATGCGACGACGGCGACCCGTGCACCGGCAACGACAAATGCCTGAGCAAACAGTGCCAGGGGGGCGCCGCGCCGAGCTGTGATGACGGCAACGCCTGCACCGACGACAGCTGCCTGGCCGGCACCGGGTGCATCCATACGGCAAACAGCCTGCCCTGCAGCGACGGCGAGCCGTGCACCACCGCCGACGCGTGCGCCGGGGGGCTGTGCAAAGGCGGTCCCGCACCGGACTGCGACGACGACAATCAATGCACAACGGACACCTGTGTCGCGGGCACCGGCTGCGTATCGACCAACAACACGGCGCCGTGCGAGGACGGCAAGCCCTGCACAGCCGGCGACACGTGCGCGGACGGAGCGTGTGTGCCCGGCCCCGAGCCGACCTGCGACGATTCAAACCAGTGCACCAGCGACGGCTGCATCCCGGGTCTGGGGTGCCTGCACCTGCCCAACGGCGGCCCGTGTGACGACGGCGAGCCGTGCACCGTGGGCGACCAGTGCCTGGGCGTGCAGTGCCAGTCAGGCGCCCAGCCGAACTGCGACGACAACAACCTGTGCACCACCGACAGCTGCGTTCCTGGAAAGGGCTGCGTGTCCTTTAACAACAACAACGCCTGCGACGACGGCGAGCCGTGCACGGGGGGTGATCAGTGCGTGGGCGTTACGTGCCATTCCGGCGGGCACAAGATCTGCGACGACGTCAACCCCTGCACCACCGACAGCTGCATCGACGGGCTGGGGTGCATCCACGATTCGAACACGGCCCCTTGCAGCGACGGCGAGCCCTGCACCAGCGGCGACTCCTGCCTGGCCGGCAAGTGCGTCGGCGGCACGCCCACGGTCTGCACCGACAACAACCCGTGCACCAACGACAGCTGCGTCCTGGGGTCCGGCTGCGTCTTCGCTCCCAACACGGTGCCCTGTGATGACGGCGAGCCCTGCACCCTCGTCGACAAGTGCAGCGGCGGACAGTGCACGGGCGGCGGTCAGCCCAACTGCGACGACGGCAACCTGTGCACGTCGGACGCTTGCGCCTCGGGCAAAGGCTGCGTCTCGATCAACAACAACGCGGCGTGCGAGGACGGCGAGCCCTGCACGACGGGTGATCAGTGCGCCGGCGGCGTGTGTCAGGGCGGCGGCGTCCCGAGCTGCGACGACGGCAACGTGTGCACGCTGGACAGCTGCCTCACCGGCCTGGGCTGCGTTCACACCCCGACCAACGGCGCGTGCGACGACGGCGAGCCGTGCACGACCAGCGACCACTGTGTCGCGGATCAGTGCTTCGGTGGGCCGCCGCCCAGCTGCGACGACAACAACGCCTGCACCATCGACAGCTGCGTGCTGGGCCAGGGCTGTGTGTATGCCCCCAACAGCGCCCCGTGCAGCGACGGCGACCCCTGCACGACCGCCGACAAATGCAGCGGCGGACAGTGCGTGGGCAGCGGCGTCCTCGCGTGCGATGACGGCAACAGCTGCACCACAGACGCGTGCGCGCCGGGCAAAGGGTGCGTCTCCATCAACAACGCGCTGCCGTGCGAGGATGGCGACCTGTGCACGGCCGGCGACACGTGCGCCAACGGTGTGTGCATCACCGGCGTCCCCGCGACATGTGAAGACGGCAACCCGTGCACCACTGATGGCTGCTTCGCCGGCATCGGCTGCGTCAACCTGCCCAACGGCGGATCGTGCGATGACGGCGACCCCTGCACCGTGGGCGACACCTGCGTGGGCGGCGCATGCCAGTCCACCGGCGTCCCGAACTGCAACGACGGCAACGCCTGCACGACCGACTCCTGCGTCAGCGGCACGGGCTGCGTGTCCGTAAACAACAACGCCCCGTGCGATGACGGCGAGCCATGCACCACCGGCGATAAATGCGGCGGCGGCCAGTGCCGGCCGGGCGGCATCTCCGCCTGCAACGACAACAACGTGTGCACCACCGACAGCTGTGTGCCGGGCCAGGGCTGCATCCACGTCCCCAACGCGGTGCCCTGCGACGACGGCGAGCCCTGCACCGCTGGTGACTCCTGCCTCGGCGGCAGCTGCCTGCCGGGCGCCAAGCCGCCGTGCGACGACAGCAACGTGTGCACTATCGACAGCTGCGTTCTCGGCAAGGGCTGCGTTCACATTCCGGCGGGCGGTGCATGTGACGACGGCAACGCCTGCACCGGCGTGGACGTCTGCTCGGCCGGCCAGTGCGTCGGCGGCGCCGCGGTGAACTGCAACGACGGCAACGCCTGCACGACCGACGGCTGCCTGCCCGGCAAGGGCTGCGTCAACATCAACAACAACAACCCCTGCAGCGACGGCAAGCCGTGCACGGTCGGCGACAGCTGCGCCGGTGGGCTGTGCCAGGGCGGCGGCGCCCCCAACTGCGACGACGGCAACAGCTGCACCATCGACCTCTGCGTGCCCGGGTCCGGCTGCGTCCACTCCCCCACCGGCGGGACCTGCAGCGACGGCGACCCATGCACGACCGGCGACCTGTGCCTGGGTGGCCAGTGCCAGGCGGGCGGCAAAGCCACGTGCGATGACGCCAACCCGTGCACCGCCGACACCTGCGTCGCGGGCGCAGGCTGCTTCCACCCGCCGGTGGCCGGCGCGTGCGACGACGGCAACCCCTGCTCCTTCAATGACACGTGTTCGGGTGGTAAGTGCCAGGGCACCGGCGCCCCGGACTGCGACGACGGCAACCACTGCACCACGGATGCGTGCTTCCCCGGGCTGGGCTGCGTGAACTCGCCCAACACCCTGCCCTGCGACGACGGCGTATCCTGCACCACCGGCGCCGTCTGCTCCGCCGGCAAGTGCGTGGCCGGCGTGCCTCAGAACTGCGACGACGGCAACCCCTGCACCACCGACAGCTGCACCGTCAGCGGCGGCTGTGTGCACGTCAACAACACCCTGCCGTGCGACGACGGCAACTCCTGCACGGCGGGTGACGCCTGCTCGGGCGGCGCCTGCCAATCGGCGGGCCAGAACAGCTGCGACGACGGCAACCACTGCACCACGGATGCGTGCTTCCCCGGGCTGGGCTGCGTGAACTCGCCCAACACCCTGCCCTGCGACGACGGGGTGCCCTGCACCACCGGAGCCGTCTGCTCCGCCGGCAAGTGCCAGGCGGGCGTGGCTCAGAGCTGTGACGACGGCAACCCGTGCACCGCTGACGCCTGTGTGGGCGCCGGCTGCGTCCATGCGCCCAAGGCGGGCTCGTGCGACGACGGCGACGGCTGCACGGTCGGCGACGCCTGCGCCAACGGCGTGTGCCTGCCCGGCACCGGCCCCAACTGCGACGACGGCAACCCGTGCACCACCGACACATGTGGGTCCGGCGGCGGCTGCGTCCACCTCAACAACACGCTGCCCTGTGACGACGGCGACTCCTGCACGGCGGGCGACGCGTGCTCGGGCGGCGCTTGTCAGTCGCTGGGCCAGAACAGCTGCGACGACGGCAACGACTGCACCACGGATGCGTGCTTCCCGGGCCTGGGCTGCGTGAACTCGCCCAACACCCTGCCGTGCGACGACGGCAGACCGTGCACGACAGGCGAGGTGTGCGCCGGCGGCTCGTGCCAGATCGGCGGCCCCGTGGACTGCGACGACAAGAACCCGTGTACGGCCGACGGCTGTGTGGTCGGCACCGGCTGCGTTCACCCGGCGATCCCCGGTGCTTGCGACGACGGCAACCCGTGCACTGCGGGCGACAAGTGCACTGACGGCGCCTGTCAGGCGGGTGTGCTGGGCGACTGCGACGACGGCAACCCGTGCACCACCGACACCTGCGCGCCGGGCGGCGGCTGCATCCACACCAACAACACCGCGCCGTGCGACGACGGCAACGACTGCACCAGCGGCGACACCTGCGCGGGCGGCGCCTGCCAGTCGCTAGGCCAATCGGGCTGCGACGACGGCAACCCGTGCACCGATGACTCCTGCGTCGCGGGCCTGGGCTGCGTCCATCCGCCCAACAGCGCGCCGTGCGATGACGGCAACGAGTGCACCACCGGCGACACCTGCAGCGCCGGAAAGTGCCAGTCCGGAAACGGGCCAAGCTGCGACGACGGCAACGTCTGCACCACCGACATCTGCGTCGCCGGCAAGGGCTGCGTCCACACGGCGGCGGCCGGATCCTGCGACGACGGCAACTCCTGCACCGTCGGCGACTATTGCGCCGCCGGCAAGTGCCAGGCCGGCGTGGGTCCCGACTGCGACGACGGCAACCCCTGCACCACCGACGGCTGCTCGGCGGGCGGCGGCTGCACCCATGTGAATAACAGCGCCCCGTGCGATGACGGCGACGACTGCACCAGCGGCGACACCTGCTCGGGCGGCACCTGTACGTCGCTGGGCCAGTCCAGCTGTGACGACGGAAACCCGTGCACCGACGACGCGTGCGTCAAGGGCCTGGGCTGCGTCCATCCGCCCAACAGCGCGCCGTGCGATGACGGCAACGAGTGCACCACCGGCGACACCTGCAGCGCCGGAAAGTGCCAGTCCGGAAACGGGCCAAGCTGCGACGACGGCAACGTCTGCACCACCGACATCTGCGTCGCCGGCAAGGGCTGCGTCCACACGGCGGCGGCCGGATCCTGCGACGACGGCAACTCCTGCACCGTCGGCGACTATTGCGCCGCCGGCAAGTGCCAGGCCGGCGTGGGTCCCGACTGCGACGACGGCAACCCCTGCACCACCGACGGCTGCACCGCGGGCGGCGGGTGCACGCACACCAACAACAGCGCCCCGTGCGATGACGGCAACGACTGCACCAGCGGCGACACCTGCTCGGGCGGCACCTGTACGTCGCTGGGTCAGTCCAGCTGTGACGACGGCAACCCGTGCACCGACGACGCATGCATCACGGGACTGGGCTGCATCCACCCGCCCAACAGCGCGCCGTGCGATGACGGCAACGAGTGCACCAGCGGCGACACGTGCTCGGGTGGCGTGTGCACCTCACTGGGTCAGTCCAGCTGTGACGACGGCAACCCGTGTACGGATGACGGTTGTGCGCCCGGCGGTGGATGCACGCACACCAATAACAACGCGACCTGCGACGACGGCGACGACTGCACCAGCGGCGACACCTGCTCGGGCGGCACCTGCACCTCGCTGGGTCAGACGACCTGCGACGACGGCAACGAGTGCACCGACGACGGTTGCGTCCCCGGGCTGGGCTGCGTCCACGCGCCCAACAGCGCGCCCTGCAGCGACGGCGACGGATGCAGCGCTGGGGACACCTGCTCGGGCGGCGAGTGCATCGCGCTGGGGCAGTCCAGCTGCGACGACGGCAACCCGTGTACAGACGACGCGTGTATCGCTGTGCTCGGGTGCATCCACCCGCCGAATACCGCCGCGTGCGATGACGGCGACTCGTGCACGTCGGGCGACGCGTGCTCTGCCGGCAAGTGCCAGGCCGGCGCCAAGACCGACTGCGACGACGGCAACCCGTGCACCGGGGACGTGTGTGTCGGGGGCGCCGGGTGCATCCACCCACACAAGGGCACCCAGTGCGACGACGGCGACTCCTGCACGACCGGGGACGTCTGCAGCGGCGGCAAGTGCGTAGGCGGCGCCATCGATTGCGACGACGGCAATGCCTGCACAGCGGACAGCTGCATCGCGGGCAAGGGCTGCAGTCACGACGCGATCGGCGGGTCCTGCGACGACGGCGATGCATGCACCGCCGGTGACTTCTGCTCGGGCGGCGCATGCCAGTCCGGGGCCAAGACCGACTGCGACGACGACAACCCCTGCACGGTCGACAACTGCGTCAGCGGGGTCGGGTGCATCCACCCGCACAGCTCGGCGGCCTGCGACGACGGCGACGCGTGCACCGTGGGCGACACCTGCTCGGGCGGCAAATGCCATGCATCCGAGGCGTTGGACTGCGACGACAGCAACCCCTGCACGTCCGATAGCTGCGTGGCGGGCAAGGGCTGCGTCCACACACCGTTGGATGGCGGCTCCTGCGACACGGACTCCGCATGCGGCGGCGTGTGTGTAGCCGGCACCTGCGAGAGCGACGGAACGCCTACCCAGTCTGCGTGCGGCGACGTGCCGGTCACCGGCCAATGCATCGGCGGGGACCTGGTGCAGTGCATCCTGGGCGAGCTCGTGACCACGTCCTGTGCGGACGTCGGCCGGCTGTGCGGCTGGGACGGCTCCGGCTGGGGTGGCGAGGGCGCGTTCGCCTGCGTGATCGGCGAGGGTCAGGCGTGCGACGCGGTGTCCGACGCGGGCAGCTGTGACGGCGACGTGCTGACCTGGTGCGACCCGGCCACCGGGACAACGATCATCGAGGACTGCGCCGCGTACGACACCAAGTGCGGCTGGACCGGCAGCTACCACTGCTGCCATGAGCCCCAGGAGTGCGTGCCCAACTGCAGCGGGCGCCAGTGCGGCGACGACGGCTGCGGCGGAAGCTGTGGTTCGTGTGACGGCGGCAAGACCTGCTCTGACAACGGCCTGTGCGGCGACTGCGACGGTCCCGACGCGGTCTGCGTGTCGGGCGATTGCGGCAACGACAACGCCTGCCAGACGGTGCAGTGCAACGACCAGGACGGCTGCGCCAACGTGGCGCTGCCCGACGGGACGTCCTGCTCGCTGGACGAGCAGCTGTGCGGCGGCGGCGAGTGCAAGCTGGGCTACTGCGTGCCGGATGCGTCGCCCCACCCGGACGACATCTGCGGCGACCTCCCGCCCGTGGGTCTGTGTGACGGCCACGTGCTGCGCAAGTGCGGCGACGCCGGGCCCACAGCAGTTGACTGCGCCGCGCTGGGTCTGGTGTGCGGCTGGAATCCCGAGCTGATGGACGGCTTCGGGGCGTTTGGTTGCTACGCGCAGGATCAGCCGTCGTGCGCCGGTGTGCCCGACTCCGGCAAATGCGACGGCAGCGTGCTCACATACTGTTCCGACGGCGAGCCGGTGGTGGTCGACTGCGCAGAGACCAACGACAACTGTGGGTGGACGGGCTCCTTCCACTGCTGCCACCCGCCCGTGGCCTGTGTGCCGCTGTGCAACGGCCGCGGCTGCGGTGACGACGGCTGCGGCGGAAGCTGCGGCACCTGCGCGGACGACGAATACTGCTCAGAGTCCGGCGTGTGCTTCGAGGCGTGCGATGAGGCGCCTTCTGCCGAGCCGCATACCGACGAGCCGCCCAGCGACGAGCCACTGCCCGCGCCACAGTCGTCCGGCAGCGGGACGCCCAGCGCGGATGCACCCAGCAGCATCCCGACCATCCCGGGTGAGCAGGTCCCGGCCAGCGGCTGCCTCGCGGCGCCTTCGAGTACGGGCCATCCGGCCGCGGTCCTGCTGCTGCTGAGCATGCTGGCGCTGCTGACGCGGGCCCGTCGCGCTGGTAGGCTCAGCGGCCGATGCCACGCGAGTTCACCACGGATGCACAAGCGTACGGCTGGCTGAGCTTTCGCACGCTGGGCCAGCAGCTGGAGCGGCGCTGGGGCGCGTTGATCCCGGCCGCTGCCGTGCTGGTGCCCTTTGCCATCGCCGCCAACCTGATCGCCTACCTGTGGAGCCGGCCCGCGCTGTGGTTGGTGGCCGTCGCGGTGCTCGTGCCCGCCGTGGTGCTTTTACGCCGGCGCGCACGCGATTCGGAGCCCATCCGGTTCGTCGTCGACGACGACGGCATCACCTATCACAACGGCGGCATAAGCCTGCACGGGTCGTGGACAACGCTGAAGACGGCCCTGTGGGACGGCGCATACTTCCTGCATTTTGAGACAGTCGCCATGGCCGTGCCCACCGACCCGGCCGACGAGGACCTGGACCGCGCGCTGCGCCGCCACTTCGAGGACGCCGGCGTCGCCGTGACCCCTGCCCGAAAGGCGCTGCTACTGAGAGCGGCGCCCGGCTGGGTTGCCCTGGCGCTGTTCGTCCTGACATACCAGCTGCTGAGCTGAAGAAGCAGCCGTTGCGCTCAAACTAAGCTCAAACTGGGCGTCACCCGCGCGTGCCCCAGCGCTATTCGCAACACTGCGCACCTGTCGCCCTCTGGCACGTCCCCTGCTTTGTGAATGAACCACACACACTGGGAGGACAAGATGCGTTTTTCAATGATTACCGTTCTGTTTTGTATCGCTTCGGCGCTCACCACACCCGCGTTTGCGCAGCACACCGAGTCGTTCAAGCAGGGCAAGTCGGTCAAAAAGAGCGGCTTCTCAGCCAGCTACAAAGCCGTGGGCGCCATCACGGTCAAGGGCAAGTCCAAGACCTACCTGGCCTACAGTGACACCAAGGCCGTCGCCGGCTTCCTCGGCGAGAAGCGCACCATCGCGGACGTACGGACCAAGGCCGGATACACCAAGGCCCACACCTTCTCGGGAGCGGGCGAGATCTACGTCCACAACAAAAAGGTCCACTACGTCCCGTTCAAGGATCTGGTGACTCTGGCCGCACAGTCGCTGCCGCCGATGTACAAGAAGGTGCAGCTGCCGCTTTGGAAGCGCAAGACCTCGGTCTTCGGCAAGCCGTTCAACGTGCGCGTCAACGGCGTCGTGGTCATGAACCTGGCGCTGAAGGTCGCGCCGGGCTCGCTGGATTTCAAGTCCAAGCCGTACATCGAGGCCTACGCCAAGGCGCAGATGGTCAACGGCAAAAAGGGCTACGGCGGCAGCACCGGCCAGCTGCTCCTCAACCGGGTCAGCCTGACCGCGCACCTGAAGGGCTGGAACGGCTGTGAGGGCTTCTTCGTGGACGCCAACGTCTACCGCTCCGTCAAGCTGCTGGCCGGCAAGCTGGTCCCGTGGGTCAAGATCAACTGGGTCAACGGTCTGCAGAAGTTCACCAAGACCCTGATCAACTACAGCGGCTACTCCAAGAAGGGCACCGTTCTGGATGTCGACGGCAACATCGCCACGCTCTAAGCGAGACGCTCCAACCCCACCGACACCCACCACCCTCGAGAGGACACGACCCATGAAGACCACCTGGACTTTCACCGCCTCGCTTTGTTTGTTGGCCATCCTCTGCATGGCGCTCCTCGACCTGGCCCGCCCGGCCGAGGAGCCGCTGGAGGTGACCGTCACCACGTCCGAGCCGATCTCCGGCTCGGGGCACACCACGCGGCGCGCTTCCTCTCGGCAGCGCCTGGCGCCCGCCGCGGACAGGTCGCCCGTGAACACCCTCGGAACCGAGCGGATCTACGACCTGTCCGCGGTCCTGGAGTTCGGCACGGACGACCAGCAAGCCGACCGTCAGGAGGTGCACGGCACTTGGAGCGAGACCCCGGTGGCGACCCAGGGAGCACGCACTGTGGTTCACACAGAGCTGCGCGACTCGGCGACGGTCGCCGATTGCCGGTTCTTCATCCATCGCGCCGCGTCGGGGCGGGTCGAGGCCGTGACCTTTCCCGATCCGACCGGCGCGGAGGCCCGCGGCCTGATCACCGGGCTCGTCACCGGCATGCAGCTGGTGCGTCCTGCCGAGGCCAGCCCACAGTGGGATGCACGCGAGACCGACGACAACGGTATGTACACGGCGCGGTACCTCGCCGACGGGCACACCGTCGCCAAGGAGAGGCTGGCGTATGTCGCGGCGACGGGTGTCGAGGCCGGCGGCGACGTCTGGTTTTCCTTGGACGCCGACGAGCAGGTCTCAACCAGCCGCGGCAACCTGTGGATGACAGCGAACGAGGGCGCGGCCGCCATGTCGGCGACCCTGTCGTGGACCTTGCAGCGCGCCGATACCGCGAGCCGCCCTGAGCTGGTCGAGCAGTTTGCCGCCAACCGCGACCGCCTCGCTCACAACGCGCCGGCCGCCGCCGCACCGCATCGCCCTCTCGACGCGCTCGTCACCGAGCTGACCGACGCGACCCGGCTGTCGGACGCTCATGCGGTCCGATCCGCCGTGGCGGCCGATCTGGGAGCGGCGCTCGAGACTCGGCCCGCTCTGGTCGAGGCGGTCGTAGAGACGGTGCTCTCAGGCGTCGACACGCCGGTGGCCGAGACCCTGGTAGCGGCGCTGGCAACCGCTGACACCACCGCTTCGCAGCAGGCGCTGAGCGCGCTGGCGATCGCAGACATCGAAGACGTCGTGCGCTCCGCGGCCACCCTCAGTCTTGGGCTGACGCACCGGCCGACCGCCGAGACGGCCGACACCCTCGGGCTGCTGCTCGATGATCCCACCGCTGACGTCGCCTCGACCGCGGCGCTGGCGCTGGGCAGCATCTCCGAGCACCTGGACTCGGACGACACCGACTCCCTGGACGGGGTGCAGATTCTAATGGCCCGTTACGGTCAGGCGACCGCCGAGACCGACAAAGCGCTGTACTTGACCGCGCTCGGAAACACCGCGGATCCGCGCATTCTGCCGGCCGTGCAGGACGCTCTGACAAGCGCATCATCGCTGCTGCGCTCGGTGGCCGTCGAAGCGGTCCGGCTTATCGCCGACCCGGCGGCGGACAAGGTGATCGCCGCCGCGCTCGCGACCGACCCGGCCGACGAGGTCCGCAGGTCCGCCCGCTTCGCCGCCGCGCATCGCCTCCCGAATTAGTTGCCCGAGACGCTCTTGTCGCGGCAGTAGCCCTCTTTCCAGTCGCCGTTTGCGTCCTTGGCGGGCGGCACCCACTCGCGGCCCTGGTTGCACCAGCCGGTCTTGACCGTCGGGACGTACGTTGTTGCGCAGCCGGCCGTCATCGTCAGGACGAGCAGGGCACCGGCGATCGTGGCGAGGATTCGTTTGTTGATGGTCATGGTCTGAAGTTCTCCGTTTGTAAAGGGTCTGGCGGCCCTCTGAGCATCACCCATGCCAGACGGCATCTGACCCGTGATTACAAGCAGTTAGACACCCATGGTGTCAGCGATGAACGGCGCCATGTCACACGTCGTGACGAAACGCGCGGACGCCGCGTCCAATCCTGAGACACACCGCTGCCAATGAGCTCGCCCAGCGGAGCGCCCCAGCCATCCAAGCCCTCGTTTTTGCACAGCCAATCAGGCGCAGAGCGCTTTGGCACGGTCGGTGCTGGACGGTACCGTGCAGAACACCAAGGAGACATCCGATGACTACAGACAAGACAGCACGACGAAGCGCCCTGGTGCTGGACGACGACGAGCACGTCCGACGGTTGGTTGTGCATATGGTTCGGTCGACCGGGCTACTGGCTATCGAGGCGGCGTGCATCGCGGAGGCTGAGGCCGCGGCTCGAGAACACGGTGACCGGCTGGCTATCGCGCTGCTGGACGTACATCTGCCGGACGGCCTGGGCGTCGACTTCTGCGACACGCTGAAGGGCATGGACGGCCTCGCAGATCTGCCGGTGCTCATGCTCACCAGCGACGATTCGGGCCAGATGGCTGAGCGCGCTTTCGACAGCGATACGGTCCGCTACCTGCTGAAGCCGTTCGACCCGATCGAGGTGCAAGAGCTCATCTCCACGTACGCGCGCGCATAATGCCCGCTCCTCGCCAGCGTCTGTCGTCCCCGGTGAAGCGGGGGCGACCCACCGCTGAGGGTGGGCGCATCCTCGTGGTGGACGACGTCGAGGACAATCGCGATCTGCTGGCGCGACGCCTGCGCCGGCGCGGCTTTGACGTTCTCATGTGCGCGGACGGCTACTCCGCACTGGACACACTGGAGCGGGAGTCCGTGGACCTGATCCTGCTGGACATCATGATGCCCGGCCTCAGCGGAGTGGACGTCCTCGATGTCATCCGCTGTCAAAAGGGCCCCGACGAGCTGCCGATCATTATGGTCACCGCGCTGGACGAGGCCAGCCAGATGGTGACTGCGCTGGACCGGGGCGCCAACGACTACATCACCAAGCCCATCGACTATGAGGTGCTCATGGCGAGAGTGCGGGCCCAGCTGGCCGTCAAACAGCTGGCAGAGCTCAAAGACCAGTTTCTGCGCATGGCCAGCCACGACCTGAAGAACCCGCTTCAGGCGGTGTTCGGCAGCGCCCGCATGCTCGAGGCCACGCTGCCAGTCGGCGCCCCGCTCACCGAGGACGGCGCGGACCTGCTCGCCAACATCGGGCTGGCCGCCAAACACATGCAGTCGATCATCGACGACTTCCTCGGCACCGGCAGGTGCAGCGGCACCGGCCCGCGCCTCGAAACGACAGACGTAGGATCCATCATCGAGCGCATGGCCCTGCTGCAAGCCGAATATGCGCGCAGCAAGGGGATCTCGGTAGAGCTCGAGGTCGATGAGAACCTGCCCACCATCACCGCGGTGGAGTCCCGTATCGTCCAGTTGATCCAGAACTTGCTGGGCAACTCGATCAAGTTCAGCCCAACCGGCGCGCGATGTACGGTCCGCGCGACCGGGGACGCGACGGGCCTGGTGATCGAGATCTCCGACGAGGGACCGGGCTTCACCGATGAGGAGCTGACGCGCGTGTTCACCCCGTTTGCTCAGCTGTCCAACAAGCCCACGGGAGATGAGACAAGCTCCGGGCTGGGACTGGTCATCGCCAAGCGCGTGGTCGACCTGCACAGCGGAAGCATCACCGTGCACAACAACCCGGAGCGGGGCTGCACGTTCACCATCACGCTGCCGGCGGAGGCCGCTTAGCCGCCGCAGAGGTCAGTCCGGCAGGCGCAGGACGCTGACCGACACGGGGTGCGCGCGCCCGCGGACGCGATGGCGCTTGCGACGGCAGATGATCAGGCGACGCGCATGTCCTCCACGGATGAGACCGCGCATGGCCCGCTCGATGTCGCCGTCGATAGCCACTTCGCCGTCGTCGGCATAACTCTGAAGTCTGGCTGCCAGGTTCACCGTGTCACCGATCACCGTCCGCTCGACCCGCCGCGCCGAGCCGACATTGCCGACAACCACGCCACCGCATGCCGCAGAGATGTGCACGGCAAGCTCTGAGTTGGGCGGAAACTGCTGCAACAGATCAGCCGCGGTATCGAGCACCCGACCGATGCAGGCGCTCTCGCTCTCCTTGAACTCGGGTTCGAAGACGACGAGCGCCGCATCGCCGATGTGCTTGTCGATCACCCCCCGGTGCATGTCGACGACGGCGTGCAGCCGCGCGAAATATGCGTTGAGCGTCTCGACCACCTTCTCAGGGGCGAGGCGCTCAGACATCGTCGTAAAGCCCGAGAGATCGACGAACATCGCGACCGCCCACGTTCGACGCACTGCGGTGGACAGGGCGTCGCCGGGACGGCGCTTCAGCTCGTCCACGACCTCCGAGTTCAGATAGGACGAGAGCGTGCCGATCAGCGTCTCATTGGCGCGTCTTACGGCCATGTGATGCAGCCGATCCGCGTGCACGGTCAAGATGGCGCGAACCAGGTCGGCCGCTGGTTCGCGACCACCGCGCGCCACCAGCACACCCACCCCCGTGTCATCGATTTGAAGCGGCAGCAGCCAGCAGTCCGACAGCTCCCCAGGCGCATCACCGGGCCCCATCGGCTGGGCCCCGTGCAGGACCAGGCCACACACATCGGCGAGCTCCTGGCCGGCGTCCTCCATGTCCAGGCCGGCGCCGATGATGCCGAAGCCGCCGCCGGGCCGCGCAACGAACAAGTGGGCGTCTTCCGAACTGGCATCCGCGCTGATGAAGTCCAGCGCCAGCCGCGCGCCAACGGCGGCATCGGGCGTGCCCGCGCAAACGGCCAGCCAGTGGAGAGTGTCCGCGTCCATCACGGTGAGGTTTGACCGAACGCCGCGTAGATCGCAAGCGCCGTGGCGGATCGTGACGCCTTGAACTGTTCCTATCGGCGGATGGCGTCTGCCAACGGATCGATGGCGACCGTGAGGACGACGGTGCCCGTGTGTATCGCGACCTTTTTGGCGACGCCCTTTTTAGCGACAGCGACGGCAGCCCGGCCCGCCGCGGCGGATACGTGCTTCCCTGCGAAACGTTCGACAGGTGCGCGCAGGTGCTTGCTACCCGTCTTCAATGTGTCGAACAGCACTTTGCTCTGGACCGGACCGAGCTTGTACACCGTGACCGTCCTGGCCGCGCCGGGCACCTCCTTGGCTACCCGCACGATCGTCTTGATACCGGGTATGGCTCTGACGCGCGACGCGACCGCAGCCGTTTTACGTATCGCGGAGCCCTTCGACGTAGCGAAGCACACCCCTCCTATCACGGCGGTTTCAGAGATCGTGCGCGCCAGGGCCTGGACCTGGGTTGTCTCCGTCGCGGGACGGGCCAGCGCCTTACGAATGCCGAAGGCCGCTCCCATCGAGAGCCCGGTGCAGGCGGCGGTATAGCCGGGTCGCGTCTTCAACAGCTGTATCGGCACGGCAAGGGCGCGCGACGTAGCAAGCTTCTCGGCAAAGCGGGCCACCTTCGGCACCATCTTGAAGGTGAACCGGCCGACCGCACGGTGGGTCGCGTCTTTTGCCTTTCGCCCAGTTGTCGCCGCCCACGCGAGCGCCCGCTTCCCAAACAGGTTGCGGATGCCGCCCACGGACCGAATGAACCGCGCTCGAGCCGCTCGCAGCGCTGCCGGCACGGCTTTGGCTGTGGCGCCGAGCGCGCGTCCGCCGGCCTTGGCGACCGCAGAGGCTGCTTTGCCGACCGGCAGGATCATGACGAGATCCCACGCGCCGACCCAGGCGAGCTGTTGCCAGGTCGGGTCGCCGGCCGCCAGCATCTTCGAGATCTTCACGCCCGGGACAAAGTGCCACAGCGTGGCGCCCAAGCTTCGCTCCAACGATGAGCCCACCACTGTCCACTCATCGAGCGTGGAAGCCGCCATCGCGGGGTCGCTGAGCTCGCCGAGCTGCGCCATGGGGTCCTCAGCTCGCGCAACCAACATCGCGATCTTCGCTGCGCATCCATGCTGTTTTCCAAGGTTGACAACGGTGTGCCAGACCCCCGGTGACGCCATCAACTCCAGCGCCAGCCGCGGGTGCGCGTCGGCCAGCTCGAGCCCGGTCGCCTTGAGATCGTCCGTCAACATATCGAAGAGACGCTCGGCGGCGCGCAGCAACAGCATTGTGGCTGTCGTGCGCCGATCGACCTCTACGTCGGCCTCAGCACGCTGAAGGTCCTGGACGTGGTGCAGGAAGCCTTTGCCTGTGTCGGCTCGCCAGTACGCAGCGTGCTTCAACTGCGGCATTCGGAACAGCAGCTCAGCCACCCGGTCGTCGAGCAGGGCGGCGGTCTGGATCCACTCGCGCGCGACCATGAAGTTTCGCGCCCGCTCCGCGCATTTCGCCGCCGGCGTGCCGGAGTCAGCACACCGTCGCGACGCGAGTGCTGCAAACGCTCCGAGCAGCACCGCCTCCCGAAGGTCGCCCATCTTCGTGCTCTGGATGTTCAGTAGCGCCACTCGAACCGGCTCGGGGGGGTTCTCAGGGTCAAAGTGCAGCTCCGGCGCCGACTCGGCCAGGCCCGCGGAGATGGCCTGTAGTGCGCGGACCTTCATGTCCACGTCGGGCTCCTGCAAGAGCCGATCGGTCGGGAGTGCCTCGAGTGAATCCATGTATCCGGACGCCTCCGCCACGCTCAGCTCGTCCAGGCCCAGGCCGTAGAGATCGACGAGGAGCTCCACCCGGGGCCACGCGGACTGACCAGCGGCGATGAGTCTGCCTGCAAGCTGCTCGTCCGTGATGCTGGTGAGATGGTCCAGGGCATCGTGAGCGACATCCATCACAGCGATGGCTTCGGTCGGTGGTACTGTCGCCCGCATTCGCAGGTAGAGCGTCGCGTTTGCCAGCAGCAGCTCGGCGACCGGTTGGCCGAGCTCCTTCGTGAGGGTCTCGCAGTCGTTCACGAGCATCAGCGCATCGGTGGACGCCGCGATGGTCTGGACCGCCTCCGTGGTCTTTTGAACTCGATCCGCGCAACGAAGAGAGAGGCGCAACAGCTGGTCGGAAACAGCCAGCGCCCAGATCGCTTCAGCGACTGCAGTCACGTGCGTCACGATCGGCGGGACGCCCGGCTCCGCCCAGGTTTCGGCCACCGCAAACAGACGATGCAGCCGACCCGCGAGTTCGTTCGAGGTGCGACTGGGATTGTCGGCCACGAGCTGCCCGATCGGCCACGCCAGAGCCGGCCAGGCCGCCAGAGCGCGCGCGTGTTTGGGCGATGCCAGCGCCATGTCCTGAATGGGCAAGGGGGCGTCCAGCAGGGAGCGCAGTGCAGCATCGGTGCAGCTACTCCATTCTCGGCCTTGCGGCACCCGTCCGTGGCCGAGACCGGGCCACTGCGCTGGGTTGGCCGTACACTCTTTCTCGGCCGTTACGGCTCGAACCCCCAGCAACAGCACCCGTCTGATCGACTCACGCGGGATTCCTGATGTGGCACCTAGCGCAGCAGCCACGGTGGGAGGCATCGCATCTGGATCGAACGCCTCCGGGGACTTCGCTTGCCGCAGCCCCAATGCGACCGCGGTCACGATGTGCCGCTCTGGTGGTCTGAGTGCGATCTCCAGGAGCTGTGCTGCGTTTTTCTCGTCCAGCCACCCCAGGTATGCGCTGCGCTCTGCGTTGCTCAGCACATCCAGCTGAAGCTGGTCCGGCGACGCAAAGAAGCGTGCGCGTACGAACCGCCTGCCTTTCACCCGCTCCACGCGCTCGGCGAGCGCCGGGTCGGTTAGCGCGTCGATAACAGCGATGCCGGTCTCCCCAGCCGCAATGACCGCGTCGGCCTCCGCGTCTGTCAGTCCGACCGTGATCAACCGCTCGCGCGCGGCCGGGCGAGCGGTCTCGGACGCTGCCTGCCCGTCATCGCCCGACGTTCGGGCGCGCTCGCACAGCAGACCGAACACCGCGACGGCGGTACCGGCGAGAACGATCTTTGATGTTCGGGACACGAGGACCACAGTGTACACGCGACTGCGCTATGCGTGGACCCGGCTGCGCATCATCTAGCGGACGCTGGGGTCGATGTGCCCGTCGGTGTGACTACTGGTCATCAATGATAAGACCCACCATCACAGCGGTCACCACGCCAGCGCCTATCGCAGTCCAGAACCACCACTGCTTTACTAGTGAGTCAGATCCGACGGTGGCAGGTGCGTCCCCATGCTTCGCGAATGGAACCAACTCGATGGTCACACTGGTCGCTTTGCCGGCCGCGACGGTCACCTTTTGGCTATGCAGTGAGTGATTCGCAGCCCACGCCGTGACCTCGTGTTCGCCTGGACCGACCTCAAGCAGGGCCGGCGACGCACCTACTGCTGCGTCATCGACTCGGATGTGTCCCGACGGCACACTTTCCACGCGTAACGAGCCAGTCTCCGAAAGGGGCTCCAGTCGCGCGAACACCTTGACGGTCCGCCCCGGAAGCAGCACGACGCGCTGCTTGACCGGAGCGAACCCCGGTTTCCGTACGCGAAAATGGATCTCTCGGCGAGCCGGTAGCCAGAGTGTCGTAGGTAGTCCGCGCGGGGGGTCGGCCCCGATGTGCAGGACGCCGCCACCAGGGAGTGAATCCACCTCCAAAGCGCCATGTGTCTTCTTCAATGCTGACTCGAGACGTCGCAGGCGACTTTCAGCCTCATGGAGTCGCTTGGGTTTGCCACCAGCCGAGTAAGCGAAGCGGATGAAGCGGGTCAGAAACTCGTGTGCTCTACGGGGCGCTGTATGCCGCGATAAACTGTACCGAAGGCCCCGGCACCCAGCCGCTTGTCGATCAGAAATCGGCCGGCCAGCAGCTTCCCAATCAAAGGGTCACTTTCGTCCCCCGTCACGAGGAACAGGCGCGTCCCGTCCACTGGGCAACTCCGTGCCGCTTCCGAGTCGAAGCGTTTCCGACAGACGGGGCAGACCTTGTAGCTCACAGTGGCATCGACGGTACCGCGCGCCTTCTACGAGCGCAACCGCGACGAAAGCTGGACGCGCAGTCCAGGCATCGGCCCAATCCATCCGCTCCAGCAACGTGGCCGACGCTGGATCACAAACAGATCACATCCCGGTCAGGCTGCGTGAGCCGGCCAGCCCTATTGTGACCCTATCAACCAACACCCAAAGGGAGTGCGTCACATGTTCAATGCCCAGATAACAGCTCGTCTTCTTGTCCTGAGCTTAATGCTCGCCGCGTGCGGGCCAATCGCGCCGCACGCGGATGAGCCGCCAGAAGAATCGGGGGAATCCCGGGAGGCGCCCGAGGCCGCATCAGCGGCAACACCTCGCATCACGGTGGGTATCGACGCCAATCTGTCGTCCGCCAGGGTCCCATTGCCGGTCTTTGCTGACGGCCAGCCGCGCCCGCTCTCTGTTGCCGGCGACGGCCGCGGCAAGCCTGCTGAGTTCGTCTCTAATGAGCTGATCGTGGTGGCGCACAATAGCGCCGCGCTGGAGGCCTTCATCGCACGCCACAACGGCGTGGTGTTGCAGACCGCCAATCCCGCGGTGCTCGACTCCACCGCGTCGGTGCAGACGCTCGTGCGCATCGACGCCACAGGCGCTGATCTGTCGCGATTGTCCGACGACCTCGCCCACGTGGCCGACGAAGGCGTCGCCGGCGACTTTGTCGTGTCGGATGACGCGGGCCGCGACCTGATCGCCGTCGCCGCCTACGAGGCGCGCGAGCACGGCATGCTGGTCGGCATCAACTGGGTCGCCTCGCGCGACGGCTTCGTCGACAGGTCGCTATCCGAGGCGCCCACCGGGTTCTCGTCCAATCCCTTTGACTGGAAGCATCTGGCTGCCGGCACCACACAAGACATCGGCGTGACCGAGGCGTGGCGCGCGCTCGCCATCGCCGGCAAGCTGGACAATCGCGTCAAAATCGCCGTGCTGGACGGCGGGTTTGCGCCCAACGCCGACTTCCCCGCGGGGACCGAGTCCATCTCCATGATCGCAGGCGATGCGGCCACCGGCAGCCCCAACCCCAACTCCTGCGGCAGCGGCTCCTGCCCCTGGCACGGCACCAATGTGGCGGCGGTGGTCGCAGGCCGCGTCGACAACAGCTTTGGCACCGCCGGGACGGCCGGTCCGGTCGCCGACCTCCTGACCATCCACCAGAGTGTCGACTATTTCTCTGCGACGCTGGCGGTCATCACGGCCGCCGCCAACGGCGCCGACATCATCAACATGAGCTTCTCGGCGCGCGTGCCGGCGTTTGTCAGCTGGACCGTGGAGCCGTTCAACGTCACGACGGCCATCACACGGGCCACCGGCGTGCTGCTGTTTGCGTCGGCGGGCAACGCCGGTGAAGACGTGGACGCCGAGGACTGCTTTGGCGTGTGCTGGGAGGAGGCTTGGCATACGCCCTGCGAGAACGCCGGTGTGGAGTGCGTCGGTGGCCTGAAGTGGGACTCCCGCAGCAAAGCCGGCGGCTCGAATTACGGCCACGAAGAGGTCGACATCTACGCACCCTACACGGTCGTTGTCGGCGTCGACCCGGACAACACCGCCAACATGACGCGCACGGGCAGCGGCACGAGCTATTCGTCGCCGTTCACGGCGGGCGTGGCGGCGCTCATCTGGGCGGCGGACCCGTCCCTGCCCGCCGGTCAGGTCATCCAGATCATGCGCCAGACGGCGCACTCCAGCTCCGATCCCAAGGTCAACCGCTACGTGGACGCCTACCGCGCCGTGAAGCACGTCCTGGGCAATCTGCCGCCCACCCTCGAGATCGTGGCGCCCAAGACCGGGCAGACGATCAGCGGCGGCGCCTTCAACGACGTCACCCTGGTGGCCGCTACCGAGGACGAGGCCGGCGTGAACGCGGTCGACATCACGTGGACGTCCGATTTGGACGGCGCGCTGGGCTACGGTCACACGCGCACCGTGTCGTTTAGTCCCGGCAAGCGCACGATTACGGCCACGGCGACCGACAGCCAGGGCGCCACGGCCACGGCGTCGATCGTCCTCAACGTGTCCAATACGCCGCCCAAGGTCTACATTGTCAGCCCCGCCGAGGGCGCGGTGGTCTACACCAACACCACCGTCAAGCTTCAAGGCGACTCCTTCGACCCCGAGGCGTTCTCAGCCCTGCCCTGCGACGATCTCACATGGACGGACATCACCACCAGCACGCCGCTTGGCACGGGCTGCGACCCGGCCGTGGTCTTTACGACAACGGGCTTCCACATCATCCAGCTTGCGGGCACGGACGGCACGTCCCAGGCCACGGCGACGCGCACCATCACGGTGGCACCCAAGCCCAACACGGGGCCTCCTATCGCGACGATCTTGTCGCCGAACGACGGCGACGGCCTCAACCCGAACTCGCTGCTGTTCCTGAAGGGCGAGGTGGAGGATCCGGACGGCGGCAAGGTCAAGACCCAGTGGACCATCCAGAAGAAGTACGGCGGCGAAGAGATCGAGCTGGGCAGCGGCCTCAACGTTCCCTGGGTGCCGGCACAGGACGTGGGCTTCAACTGCGGGGGAGTCACCCTGACGCTGCGCTTGTACGCCACGGACGAGGGTAACGCCACGGCCGTCGACAGCATCTCGATCTGGATCGCGTACCCGCCGTGCTAGCGCACGATAGGCGGTGGTTGTATAAGGGCGCATGACGTCCCAGCCATCGCTCAGCCTCTGCCAGGCCGCCGTGCTTTGCGCTGTTCTTGCGCTGCTCGCCGGTCCCGCCACGGCCGCGGACCCGCCCCCTGCTTCGGCACCGCCCTTGAAAGGGTTCATCGACATGAACGGGTATTACGATACACGCGACTTTGCGGTGGTGACGCTCAACCTGCTGGCGAACCTGCCGGGCCGACTGCAGTACTTCTCATTGACCAACTACACCAACGCAGTGGGCGCGGATCCGCGGCGCGACTTTGACACCTACTACACCGAGCAGAATCTGCGGTGGGGGCCGCTGCCGTCGGTGCCGCTGGATCTCATGACCCAATGGGTGCATCGCAGCGGCGGAAAGAACGACATGCTGCGCTTTGGTCTGCGGTGGCGGCTGATGAACACGTCCGTGCTGGACACATGGTTCAAGGCGATCAACCTGATGTATTTCGTCAACGTGCACGCCTATCAGTTCGACTTCAGTGACGCCCTGGCTATCGCATGCAAATCGAGCACGTGTACCGGCTTCAGATCGCGCCTGGGGCGCTGGGCAAGCGCCTGTATCTGGGCGGGTTTGTAGACCACAACCTGTCCTTTGGTGGCGCCGACGGCACCGAGATCAGCATGATCGTGACCGAGCACCAACTCGGGGTGCGGCTGTTTGATCAGCTGCACGTCGTTGCCGAGCTTCGCTACAACGAGTTCATGGCCGACGACGTTGGTGTGGGCGTGGGCCTCGAGTACATCGTGCCGTTTGAGCTGACCCGATGATGCCGCGTCTCTCCGGTCAAAGCCTTCTGTTCCTGGCCATTGGGCTGGCGACCTCGATCACGGCCGCTTACAGCGTGCACCGTGTCGACCGCGAGCGTCGCGAGCGCGAGTTCATGGACGAGGCCAGGAAACAGACCGCCATTTTGCAAACTCAGCTGCTGGTCAATTCGGAGATTCTGCACGGCGTCTCGTCCTTTTTTCGGTCCACGCAAGTGGTGACGCGGGCGCAGTTCCGGTCCTTCGTGACCCCGCTGCTCGAGAGGCACCAATTCCTGCAGGCGCTGGAGTGGATTCCGGCCATCGCCGGCGACGAGCGTGAGCACTGGGAAGAGCGGGCGCGTGCGGACGGGCTGGCGGGGTTCAACGTCACACAGAAAGTGGACGGCAAGATGGTGCCGGCGACTGCGCGGCCGCTGTATTACCCGGTCTATTACGTGGAGCCGCTCGCCGGGAACCGGAAAGCGGTCGGCTTTGACCTGGCCAGCAGCCCGGCACGGTTAGCGGCGCTGACGCGGGCCAGGGAGACACGCGGTACGGTTGCCACCAAGCGCATCACGCTGGTGCAGGAGACGGCAAGCCAGGCAGGATTCTTGATCTTCTCGCCCATCTTTCGGGTCGGCGCCGATGGCCAGGAGGTCTTCGATGGCTTCGCCCTGGGCGTGTATCGCATCGGCGACATGCTCAACGAGTCAGTCGCAAACCGCTGGCCCGAGGGGCTTCACCTGACTGCCTTCGACGGCACGGACGCCAACCCCGACAGCCTGATCTTCGGCGGGGCGATACCGGACTCCGTCGCGAGCTATTCGGAGACTATCGACGTCTTCGGCACGCCCTGGCGACTGCGGTGGGATGCGGCGCCGGCGTTCTCCCCGGGTCAGAGCCTCGCCATCGCGGTGCTGGTGGGCGCCCTGTTCTGCTTGCTCACGCTCGCCGTCGTTGTCGCGGTCGAGAGCCAGAGGGACAAGACAAGTCGCATCCAGGAAGAGGTGGCGCTGCGTACCGCAGAGTTGAGAGAGGTGAATGTGGCGCTGGCCAAAGCCAGTCAGGCCAAGAGCGCGTTTCTGGCCAACATGAGCCATGAGCTTCGCACTCCGCTAAACGCCATCCTCGGCTACAGCGAGCTGCTGTTGGAAGACGCCGATGAGAGTGGTGACACGGCGGCGGTGGCTGACCTGGATCGCATCCGCTCGGCCGGCAAGCACCTGTTGGGGCTCATCAACCAGGTTCTGGACCTATCCAAGGTCGAGGCTGGAAAAGTGCTGCTGCACTACGAGGACGTGCAGATCCAAGAGCTGACCGAGCAGGTCATCGACACCGTGCGACCGCTCGCGACGAAGCGACAGAACAGCCTGGAGATCAACGTGGTCGCCATCACCATGTCCGTAGACTATGTGCGGCTGCGGCAGGTCCTTACAAACCTGGTCTCCAACGCCTGCAAGTTCACCGAGGGCGGCACCGTTCGGGTCGATATTGAGCCTGTGGGGGGGCCGGACGGCGACACGGTCCGCTTTGCGATCAGCGATACCGGGATCGGGATGACCGAGGCCCAGGCAAAGCACGTCTTCACGCCGTTTACGCAGGCCGATGAGTCCACGACGCGCGAGTACGGAGGCACCGGTCTGGGGCTGACCATCAGCCAGCGGCTGGTTGCGTTGTTGGGCGGCGACCTGGACGTCAGCAGCCAGCTTGGCAAAGGGACCACCTGCTCGTTCGTGCTGCCGTCTGTGGGCGCGGAGAGTGAGAGCCCTAGCGCCGGCAGATCTCGTCCAGCGCCTGCTGCGTGATCGGCGACGCATCGGGGTCCGAGAGCGCCACCGCCTGCTCCACGGCTGCCGCGATCACAGCGCCGGTCACGGCATGGCGCTTGGCCAACGCCGCCGTATCCACGTCATCCAGCCGGTCGGCGAACGGCGCCAGGTACAAGTCCCACAGCCGCTGACGACCCGCCTCCGTCGGCGCGTCCAGCGCAAAGTGGCGCGTCGGAGCCGAAGCGGGCAGCGGCGGCCACCCGCGCGGCGAGCTGTCGATCAGAATCAGCGGGCCGCTCAGCTGCGCACACCAGCGGGCGACCGTCTCGGCACCCAGCACGCCGAGCGCCGCGATAGCGGGCTTCAGACACAGCAGATGGCCCTCGATCCAGCACTCCTGAAAAACAGCCGACGCGACGTCGGGCGTCAGCTTGTCGCCGTCCACCAGCAGCAGTGAGCGCCCCGCCCGCGTGGCAAGCACCTCCGCGACGCGCCGGCGACCTGAGCCCTGCGGCCCCGTCACAACGCACATCGTCGGGCGGTCTACCGGCGTCTCTGCCACCAGCGCGTCGATGTCCGGCGACGCGACGAGCTGATCCGGACGGAGCATCGCCGCGCTGACCCGAGCTACCCCCGCCAGCGCCGGATCCGCCTCCGGCCAGCCGAGCATCAGCGCCTTGATCTTGGGCGCCAGCCGCGGAAAAAGCGTGGACGGCGAGGCCCCAGGCTCCGGATCCCGATACCGCAGCAGACCATGCGCAACCAGGTCCCCGGACGGGCCTGCGCGATGGTGGATCTCCAAGCGCGCCGCAAACGTGTTGCCGTGCGCGCGCGTCAGGGCGTCCAGCGTGATCCGGTCATCCAGAGGCCCGCCGCGCAGCCGCCACGTCACCGACGCGCGGGGCTCGATGTCGGCCAGCAGCACCGACAGCAGCAGGTCCATATCCAGCCGGTCCAGCGCATACAGCGACGCCAGCCGTACAAGCGGCAGATCGATTTCTGCATCCGCCGCCAGGGCGTCGATCCGATTCGCCTCGTCGTCCTCCGCCAGCCACGCAACCGCGTCCCCTTCTGCGCCCCGCTCCTGCTCCGGCCACAGCGGCGGCTCCTCGCGGCGGCGCAACAGCTGCAGCACGCGCGCCAGCTCAGCTTGCAGGTGATCCAGATGCGACTCGAACATCAGCCCTCCGCCGGGTCCATGGCGCAACGAAAGCCATAGCTCGGGTCGGTCGCGCCCGGGCGATCCGTCTTGATGAACGGGATCGCCGGGCCGATCGGCTCCAGCGGACCACCGTGCAGCACGTACTGGTCCGGCCCTACCGCAGTCTCACACCACTCCCAACGGTCGCCGAGCAGCAGGGTGCAGCCCCACACGCTGGGGTCACCGTCATCGTCCCACTCGTCGCCCCAGGGGTAGATGTCCGCGCCGGTTCCGCGGGCCGCCTTGACCCACTCCGCATGGGTCGGCAGCCGCTTGCCGGCCCATGCCGCATACGCGCGCGCATCCTCCAGGCTGACGCCGCGGACCGGATCGCCCGGCTCCCCGCCCTGCCCCTCCGGCGCGCGGTGTCCAGTCGCCGTCACAAAGGCCCCGTACTCACCACGGCTTACCGGGCGCGGGTCGATGTAGAACGTCTCCAGGGTGGCTCCCTCCAACGGGACAAGCGGCTGCAGCAGCGCCAGATATCGGTCCACGTCCGCCTCCGTCTCAGACACCTCGACCGCCAGCTCGCGGGCGTCCTCCTCGCTCAAGCCCATCCAAAACCCACCTCCGTGCACCTTGGCCATGCCCGGCTTTGCCAGCGGCGTGGGCGGCGCGGGCAGCACGGCAGCCAGGTCCTCCAACGTCCCGCGCACCAACTGGTAACCCGAGTCGGGGTAGTGAGCGCGCAGAAAGCCGATGTGGTCGTCCCACCGCTCCGTCGCGATGGCGATGGTGTCGTCGTTGGGCGCCGGCAGCCCTGCGGCCGCCTCGTGGTAGATGCGCTCGAGCTCGCCGGTCAGCCGATCGACCACGGCCGCGTACTGGCGTGGCAGCGCTGCGTCGCGCTCGGGCGCCTCGTCAAACACGGGCGCGGGCGGCTCCAGCGCCGGGGGCTGAATACGAAACGGCGCCTTGGTCGACCCGACAATCTCGAACGGTCCGTGTGCCTCCGGTACGCCCCGCACCTGCTCCAATGTGCACCCATCGAACACGGTGCCCATAAGCTGCAGATGGTCCAGGTCCGCCCCCGTCAGGTCGCAGTCGCTGAAGCGCGCGCGGAAGGCCGATCCGCCAGCCCCGCGCCAGCTCGGATCGCGCGACAGCCGAGCACCGCGCAGCGACACGTCCTCAAAGCGCGCGTCATCGAAGCCCGCCTGGCGAAGGTCCGCGCGCTCGAACGAGCAGTCGTGCACCTTTGCTTTCTCGAAGGCCACCCGATCCCCGAGCGCCTCCTCAAACCTGCAGTCCCGCAGCACCGCCTCCTTGAAGCTCACGAGCGACAGGTCCGCCCCCACAAACACGCAGCCTTCCAGCTCCGCCTCCGCCAGCGTGCTGCCGCTCAGCGAGGCGCCCGTAAAATCGCAGCCGATCAGCTCGGCGCCATCGAGATGTGACAGGGTCAGCGCCGATCCCGAGAACCCGCATCGCTCGAAGCGCGCGCCGCTCAGGATGGCACCCTGCAAACGGACCTGGCCCAGATCGGCGTCCTGCAGATGCAGCCGCTCCCCGGCGTCGCCCAGGCTCTGAAGCCATTCGCGATGCGCGCGCATCGCGTCCCGGCTCAGGGGTATGTCATCGGTCATTTACCGCCCGCCACTGATTGCGACTTGATGTCCCTCTTATACCCCTTGGCGGCGGCTGTGACCCGGTTCATGCTGAAACGACGCGCGGCCTCGGCCTTGCCCAGCCGCTTTTGCACGTCTTTGTAGTGCACCGTCTTGCCGTCCAGCTGCATGGTCAGGTTGCCGTCTTTGAACTGCTGGACGATGCGTGCGGCCGTGCCGTATTCGTGCGGCAGATCCGCGCTCATGACGCCGTGCGCGTCCGTGTTCAGCACCACCTTCACCTTGGCAAACAGCAGGTGCAGCAGGCTGTGGTCGTTGAAGGCGCCGGGCTCGTTCTTGGGGTTCACGTCGGTGCGCTCGACGATCATCTTGCCGTCCGGACCGACTCGACGCTTGGGCGGCAGCACCGCGCCCGTCTCTGCGTTGGACCCCAGGTTCACCTCCGCGATGATCCCCATGTCGGCCATCATCTTGGCGTGCTTCTGGGTCGCGTGCGTGGCGTGCCCGAATCGCACCACCACGCCGTCCGCCTTGCCCTTGCCGGCGTTGTAGCCCATCGCCTGCAGCTGCCCCAGCAGCAGCGTCATGTTCTTTTGCGCCGTCTCGTAGTGCTTGGGCGTTTTGCCGTCCGCGCCCATCTCGATCTTGCCGCTGCGCGTCGGCGTATATCCCTCACCCACGTGCGGTCGCAGCACCACCGGCTTGCCGCGCTTCTTGGCCGCCGCGCTGAGAAGCTTGTACAGCTCCTGGAAGTTTCTGAGACCACGCTGCGTAAACACGTGCTTCTCCGGCGCCGCGATATCGAAGCCGATGACGTCGCCGCGCTCCAGCATCGCCTCCAGCTTCTTGCGCGTGGCCGGCGGCAGCTGCTTGGTCAGCATGTCCGCCTGGCCCTTGTTGATCAGCGGCTTGCCGTCCGTGCCCTTCACCTTGAGCAGCGTCGCGCTGGTCGCCTCACCGACCTTTTTGATCGCCTCCGCGCGCGTCTTGGACGTCTTCATGAAGTGCGAGATCAGCCCCTCTGCCTGGGTGCCGGTCAGCCCCTGCGGATTGTCTTTGCTCTTCATGAACTCGGTGTTCAGGATGGCCTTGCCGCCCTTGTCCTGATGCACCATGAACTCGCTCGACACATGCATCGTCGTGATCAGCGGCAGCCACTTGACCTCGATCTGGATGCCCTCGCTCTTGAGCTTGGCGATGATGAACTTCAGGTCCGCCTCAGGCACCGCGCGCAGCATCTTGCTGACGCTGAACGACTGCTCCGAGTAGGTGATGCCGTCTTTGTGCAGCGCTTTGAGGGTGTCGTAGATGAACTTGCGGTAGCCCAGCTGCTCCTTGTGGTGTCGCAGGTTCTTGGCCATTGCCGCCAGCCCTTCCGGCTTGCCCGTGTCCAGATCCTCGGGTTTGAGGCGCTTGTCGGGCCCCTTCCGTGCCTCGATCTTGGCTTTGTGCTGCGCCTCCAGCCGCTGGCGCAGTGTCGGGTTGGCGTTCAAGAAGGCGTCAAAATCCGCCTGCGAGGCCTTGCCCAGCTTGGCAGCCAGCTGCTCGTTGGTCGGCATCTTGCCCGCCGCCAGGTCGCCGCCCATGAGCTCGCCTATCGACTTGGCGGCGCCTTTGTGGAACAGCTGCTCGCCCATGTCCTTGATCAGCTCGCCGCGCGGCCCGTACGTCGCGTCGAACGGGTGGCCGTCCTGCGTGACCAGGATCTCCTTGTTGGCCTTCTCCGCGATGGCTGCCCGCTTGACCGGGTCCTTCTCCATCGCCAGCTTGCGCTGCGTCTCCTGCACCTTCTTCAGCCCGGTCGGCGACTCCGCCTTCATGTCCGGGTGCTCGTACGCCTTGGCGATCCGCTTGAACAGCTTCACCGCCGCGTCCGGACCGTCGCCGCCCACCGCCTTGCGGAAGTACTCGGCCTCCCGCACACCCAGGAAGTGGTTGTGCAGCTCCACGCCCGGGTGGTTGGCCTTCCAGTACAGGACCTCGCCGTCGAGGCCCATCCGGTCCATCGCCTTTTTCCAGGCAGCGACCTTGCGCTCGTGCCGCCTGCGACCTCCGCGACGTCGCTTCTTCGGCGGCGCCGGCGCGCGGCCTGAGTCCATCAACACCTTCGTGGGGTTCTTGCCCGCCGCCCGCACGCGTGACGCCCACGCCGCCATCCGCGCCTGGTACTCGGGGTAGTTGCCCTTGCCCGCGAGCAGCTCCGGGTGCTTGGGCAGATCCGGCGGCGGCGGCAGCTCGCCCGGCTTGTCGGTCTTGGGCGCATCGTCGGTCTTGGGCGCGCCCTTCTTCACCGGTGGCTCCGCCGATTTCTTGGTCGCGCGCGCCGTCTTGACGTCCGCCTCGAGATCCTTGGCCACCCCCTGGAACGCGCCCAGCACCTTCTTCGTCAGCGCCCCGTTGAAGAGCTTGCGGTACTTGCGCGGCACGTTCTTCGGCGGCGGGAACTTCCCGCGCGTGACGGTATGCTTCAGCCAGGCCTCGTAGTGCACGGCAAAGTCGGGGTGCTTGGCGGCATCAAACAGATCCGGGTGACCCTTTCTGATCCGCGCATCCGCCACAAACGCCACCGTGATGTCGGTGGCCGACATGCCAGCAGTGTCCAGGTTCGTATAGTTCTTGACGCCGGCGCCGCCCTCCACGACAGCTGCGCGACGCTCCAACCGCGGCTCCAGGAAGTTGGCTGACAGCCCCTGCTTGCCGAAGAACTTCGCCCCAAGCAGCGCCTCGTTGATAATCCACTTCTCGCGACGCGTGGTCTTGGGATCCTTGCGAATCGCACGCAGCGCATCCAGGTCCTGCCGGCCCATCGCGTCCACGATCGACTTGTCCACCTTGAAGCGCCCGATGCGCCCGAATACGCCGGCGCGCTGCATCGTGGGCAGCACCCGCATCGTCGCCTGCTGCACGCCGTACATCATCCCGGCGCTCACCGCGTCGCTCATGATCTGGGCCACCACCAGGTTGCGCTCTTTCATGATCTTCTGCCGCTCAGCCTCGTTCTTGGCGTGCGCCAGCCGACGCGCGTATTGGGCGCGCACACCGTCGATCTGCACTTTGGCGCCCACGCCGATCATGATGCCGCCGGCGGCGAACTCCACGCCTTCAGCGATGAAGTACATACCCTTCACGGCCTTGCTGGCGTTGGCGATCCGCAGCCCCCACACGCTCAAGAAGGCGCCGGCCAGGTTGATCAAGTCGCCCACCAGCGCCTTGCCTTCCCAGAACGTGCCCGCTTTGATCCGCTCGGCCATGCTCATCCCGACGGACGCCACCGTCAGCGCGGCCGACGTGTACATGATCAGCGGCAGCACAAACGCCTGCAGGCCCGGGATGAACATCGC
This sequence comes from uncultured Myxococcales bacterium, assembly GCA_964545715.1. Lineage (GTDB taxonomy): Bacteria > Myxococcota_A > UBA9042 > CAZJHX01. Next base: position 2,361 of record CAZJHX010000127.1, on the reverse strand, counting down.
CGCCACACCGACGACCATGGCGATCTTGCCGACCGTGGCCGCCGCCGAGTCCAGCATGTTGCCGGCCTTCTTCATCTTCGTGTAGGTGCTGTAGGTGTCGCGCAGCACCTTGCCCTTGTTCTTGCCCTCCTGCAGCACGACCGCGATGTCGATGTGGCCGATCGGGTAGTCGTTGTCCTCGTCGTACGTGTTGAGCACCGACTTGATCGCCTTGATCTCGGCCTGCTCCACCGTCGTCGACGTCCCGCTGCCCTTGTAGTGACGCGGGTTCTTCTGCTCGTTGTAGTCCGTCAGCCGCATATCGAAGCCATGCAGCTGCATCCAGTTGTCTTCCTTTCCCCTGGCCTGCTTGGCGATCGTCAGGTTCAGCACCTGGATGTGCCCGACGCTGGCTTTCTCCTTGGACGCAAACGCAGCCCGCACCACATAGGTCTTGAGGGCCGTCTGCTTGTCGCCGGGCCCGGTGCTCAGGAAGTGCTTCTTGCGCTCGGCCTTGTACTTGGCCAGCGTCTCTTTCCAGACGTTGATGCTGGCATCGTCGTCGCTGAGCTTACGCGGGATCTTGGGATCCGGCTGCCCGTGCTTGTTTCGACCCGTCAGCTTGTAGAGCTTCTGAAGGATCGTCTCGACCTCTTTGATTTTGGTATCGATCGAGTCCGGCTTCGTATTGGGATCCCGCAGCCTCAGGCCGCCCTTCCCGTCCGGGATGAAGATCTTCGTGCCATCCGGATCCTTCATGTCGTCGGTGACGAAGTTGGAATCCACGATGGACTGCGCCATCTTCTTGCTGGTCTTGATCTTGAAGTCGCGCTGGCCCTCAGCCTTCTTCTTGGGCCACTCGTTGCCTGGCAGCCGGAACTCCGGTGAGCGCGCTTTGACCTTGACGCGGTACTCCCCGGTGCTGATCGAGTGATCGTCCGCCACACCGACCGCGCTGCCGATCGACCGCAGCAGGCCCTGCCCGTCCAGCTCTACCTCGAATCGGTTAGACGTTTGCAGGAGGTTGCGGCCTTTGGTCTCGCGCACCAAAGGACCGTCGGCCCCGTTCTTCTTGACCTTGCGAACCTGCCAGTGCCACCAGGCGGAGTTGGGCTTGAAGTTGTACCAGCGGTTGCGCCAATGCGGCCCCGTAAACGTGACGCCGAACTTGACCTCCACGCCCTTGCAGAAGTCCCAGTCGCCCTCGAGCCTGGGCACCGTGTGGAGGTGCCCGACGGGCAGAAACTGGCTACGGGAGCGACTCTTGCCGTTCTCGCTGCCGAACTTGGGGTCCTCCTTGAGGAACTTGTCCAGGTCGAACTTGCCGTCTTTCTTGAGCCCCTGCTTCTCGTAGTGGCTGAAGACGTCCTCGAAGTCGCGATACTTCTTGATGACCTCGACGAGATCCTTCAGCGAGATCGGGGTGCCCTTCTTCGTTTTGGTCAGGTACTTCTCAAAGTACTTCTTGTTGTTCTGATAGAAGGCGTAGAACTTCTCGAAGTCCATCGAGGCGTCGATCTCGCGACGAGCCAGCTCGATGCGCACGTTCTCGTAGAACGTGATCAGGTTGCCGGCGTCCTTGGCCTCCTCGGCATCCTTCTTGCGCTCGGAGCCTCGCGGCAGCGCATGGAAGATCTTGAAGCGCCCCAGAAACTTCTCCGCTGCCTCCTTGCTCGGTGCGAAGACGCCGCCCGGGAACGCCAGCACAATGTGCTCCTTCACCCAGGTGCGGTCGCTGAAGACGTACGTGTCCCAGTTCTTCTTGGTCAGCCCGTCGGTCGGCGGGTCGTTGTACAGCTGGATGATGACCGTGTAGAGCCGCTCGGCCTGCTTGAGTAGGTGCTGGCTCTCCTCGACCTCCTTCATCATGACCAGCCAGCGGTCGAATTGGTCCAGGATCCCGCGCGCCTGGTCCGCCGACAGCGCCACCGGCTGCTCCACGTCAAACGCCTTGATCAGCTGCTCAAACCACGCGCTGCGGTTGAAGTAGAACCGCGCGAAGTTCTCCCAGGTCAGGTCCGGTCGCTCTGGTTTTGTGTTGAACTGCTGGTGCAGTACGTCGAAGAGCTTCTTGATCCACGGCAGCACCTTGCGCTGGTGCTCGGACAGCTTCTCGCCGCCGTTCTTCATCAGCCGCTTCATGCCCGCCGGCAGCTCACCCAGCTTGGCGCCCGAGCCGTCCTTCAGCGATTTGCCGCTGCTGCCGACCCCCTGGCCTTTCTTGCCCTTGCCCTGGCCTTTGCCTTTGCCGCCCTCACCGTGCAGCCCGCTGTCGCCCGACAGCTTGCCGGAGCCTCCCACGTACTTCTCGCCCTTGCCCGGTGTGACGTTCTGCGGCTTGATCTTGTAGGCGTTGAACAGCTTGTCCGAGATCGGCTTGTG
>CAZJHX010000126.1:0-32004 GCA_964545715.1 uncultured Myxococcales bacterium | reverse complement strand
GTTCGTGTCGTCGGTTTCGGTCGTGTGTTCGGTTTCTGTCGTGTCGTCGGTTTCGGTCGTGTCGCCGGTGTCTTCACCGGTCGTATCGGTATCCGTCTCGGCAACGACGTCCGGCTTAGCGTCCGTCTTTCCCGTGTCATCGCCGCAGGCCGACAGGCCCACAGCAAACAAACAAATCACCACAAGTCGTCTCATTGAGTGCCACCTCTTCGTTCCACCGTTTTAGCAAAGCCTCGGCTCCCCTTTCCGCAAGGAACCCAACTTCGGTGAAAAAAAGATGTGGCCGCCTCAGAAAACCCTACTCAGCGCAGGGATCCTCGCCGTGCCCGGCAGGCGGACACGCCTCGTCGCAGGCGCCCGGATTGCCGGCATCGTCGGCCGGCGCCGCTAGCTTAGGCGGAGGCGCACCGCCTCGAGCAGCTCCTTGGATTTGAAAGGCTTCCGCAGAAAGCCGGCGTCGCTGTCGAGAAGGTCGGTCGGCGACAGGTGCGCCATCGGAAAGCCGGAGACGTAGAGGACAGCCAGGTCGGGGTAAGACTCTCTCAGTCGCTGGGCCAGGCGCCGCACGTCGCTGCGGGGCATCACGACGTCACAGATGAGCAAATCGATGCGGCCGTCGTGCTGCGCGGCGACGCGATACGCGTCCTCCTCTTCGCTGCTGACGAGCGCGTCGTAACCAGCCCTTGTCAGCATTCGGTGAATCAGCGATCGGAGTGGCGGCTTGTCTTCGGCGATCAGAATCGTGCCGTTGCCGCGCACTTCTCTCGCTTCGCCCGCCGCCGTCGGTGCGGTCTTTGTCTCCGGCCTGTGGCGTGTGCTTGGTAGCAGCAAATCGAACGACGCGCCGTTGGAATCGGACTCTGCGAAGACGTAGCCGCGATGCTGCTTGATAATTCCGTAGACGCTGGCCAGGCCCAGGCCGGTTCCTTCTGTGTCTGACTTGGTGCTGAAGAAGGGCTCGAAGCAGCGCTGAAGGACCTCTGGAGGCAGCCCGCTACCCGTGTCTGCGACTCTGATTCGGGTGTACGTGCCCGCTCGCATTCGCACCTTCTGGCGAGTCGCGCCGGGTGGGATCCTGTCCACCGCTGTCGTGATGGTGATCGAGCCACCTTCCGGCATCGCGTCCCGCGCGTTGACCAGGAGGTTGACCAGCATTTGCTCCAGGAGCGCCCGATCCGCGTTGGCCCAGGCCTGCTGAGCCGCCAATCGCACAACGAAGGCGAGCCCCGGCGGCATCGTCGGCCGGATCATCCGCAGGGTATCGGTGATGATGTCATCCACGCAGATGCGCGTGGGCTGGAGCACCTGCCGGCGACTGAACGCCAGCAGCCGGTGGATCATCGCGCTGGTGCTGTCAGCGGCGCCGAGAATGCTCTCCAGCGCCGCGTGCTGGGCTTCGGATGCGCTCTCGAGCAGCCCCTCAGTTTGACCCATAATCACGGCCAGCATGTTGTTCACGTCGTGAGCCAGGCCGCCCGCGAGCTGACCCATGGCCTCCATCCGCTGCGCTCTCAGCAGACGTGCCTCGCGCAGCTGGCGATCCGCGTCGGTGCGTTCGATTGCGTACCGGAGACATCGGGCGAGCATGGAGCCCGTCAGCTCGTCCTTGTTCAGGTAATCGTGAGCGCCGGCTCGAACCGCGCGCAACCCCAACTCCTTCTCCAGGGACCCGGTCAACACGATGATTGGCGGAGCTTCCGGCGCGACCTCACGCAGCCGGTGAACCGTCTCCAACCCGCGCGAGTCGGGTAGGTTCAGGTCCGTCAGGATGGCGCTCCATCGCGTCTTGTCACTCTGCAGTGCTGCTGTCGCGTCGGCCACGCACGTGACGACAGTCAACTGAGGCAGAAACTCGGAATCTGACTCTCCCAGCCTGATATGGAGCCACTCCGCGAAAGTCGGGCTGTCTTCCAGAAAAAGTACTTCATGTACGTCAGCCAAATCCTCGTGCTCCACTCAGCGTTTCCGCGATGTGAGGCGTTGGTACCACGCAAGGGCGACGGCGTTCAAGTTTGGGACCCGCCGTTACGTGACCGGCGCCTCAAGGCGGTCGCTGCAGTTCTCGCGTAGCGCGGCCAGCAAGACCTCGGCCGCGTACTCCGGCCTTACGAAGACCGACGACGTGATGGTCAGCGGGCGAGCCGAGTCCGCTCGATACAGCACCAACTGCCACGTATCTTTGGGGCCCGGTGTCCACTGGGCCGACTTGATCTCAGTCCACGCAATCTGGAGGGCTTCCGGCTTGCGCACGATGATCAGCCCATCGTCATCCACCACCATGTTGGACCACATCGCCCGTTTCCACATCGCGCTGGCCTTCATCGCAAACGCGATTGAGCCGACGCCCATCACCACCATGCCGAACAGGCCCGTGACCCAGTAGCCGAACCCGATGATGCCAAGCAGCAAGACGCCCAGAATGGCGTATAGCGGCGCAAGGCCCTTCTGAGTGGTGTTGAGGATTGCGTACAGAACCATAGGATCTCAGTCTGCCACTTCGAAGGCGCCAATGCTCGGCGCAGGCGCATAGCAGGCGCCCACGTTGTCGGCTGTGAGCGCGTCATGCGGCGTGCCGGCGCCGGCCGCCGGGCTGTCGCTCGGGATCGTGTGGTCCTCAGCCAGCAGCGGATCGACCCCGATCAGCCCGCCCTCTTCGGTCACCGGCAGCGTAGGCGCCGACTGTCCCGGTGCGTCGTGGGCGTACCAGAGGTTGGTCTGAAACGTGAAGGTCTCCGGCTGGGTGTTGCCGCCGATGTTGATCGTCTTGGACAGCTTTGCCGCGGAGAAGTGCACAAGATTGTTGGCGAAGCGGCCGTTCTGCACCTGCAGAAACTCCTTGTCGCCGGACGAGTTCGTCTCCTGGAGAATGCGCATCACCCACTTGTCGGGATCGATGATCGTGTTGTTGATCGCGGCGCAGTCCACGCATCCGACAAACGCAAAGGCCGCCTCCCCACCGATGAAGACGTTGGCGATCACGCGGATGTCGCGCGCCTCGGCGTTGGGCTTGTCCGTGCTCAGCGGCGGCCTGAAGTACTGGTGCCCGGTGCTGCCTCCCATATTCACGGCCCGATCACCGGCCGCCGCAAACGTGTTGCCGCGGACCTCGATATCCTGGCTGCCGCCCTTGCACTGCACGCCGGTTGCCATGCCTCCGCCGATGGTGTTGCCCACGATCAGCCCCTGGTGACAGCCCACGTGGTCGATCGCGCTGCCGCCCCCGCCGCACGGGCCGAAGATGCTGTTGCGCACGATGTAATCGTCCAGACCGGACAGCTTCAGGCAGTCGTTGTTGCCGCTGCCGCCCAGATCGTGGATGTCCAGCCCGCGGAAGATCACGTGCCGGGTCGCCTCGGGATCGTCGTAGTCGCCGCCGTCGTCGCAGTTGATGCCGTTGCCGCTGGCGCCTGTGACCTCCAGATCGTGCACGACGACCCATCGCACCCGGCTCAGCTGCAGGCCGCCCGAGCCGCCCTGAAGTACGGGCTTGTTCTCGCCCGGTGCACCGCCGATCCAGATAGGCGCCTCGGCCGTTCCGTTGACGTCGTTCACATGCAGACCGCCGGGATACGTCCCGTCGTGAAGCCGAACCGCGGTGCCCGGCGTTGCGAGCCCCACGGCGTGCTCCAGCGTTGCGAACGGCGCGTCCTCGGCCCCGGTCCCTGTCTCGTCGGAGCCGAACACCGTCACGTGCAGCACCGTGGTCGGCGTCAGGCCGTCCTCGAACGTGGTCAGCGCGCATCCCGCCGGTGGCGATGCGGCGTCAACGACCGGGCCGTCGTCCGGCGTCTGCTCGTCCTGCGTGTTGGTGTCTGCCGGTTCCGGCGCATCCTGCGGGGTCGCTGTGTCCGCCGGCGCCGGCGTGTCCACGGGCTCCGGTGCGTCCGTTGGCTCCGGTGCATCCGTGGGCTCCGGTGCATCGGCTGGTGTCTGGATGTCCGCGATGCTGGTGCTGTCAGCGACGTCGGCGGCAGGGGTCGGCTCGGCCGGATCGGACGTGCCGCACGCGACCAGCAGGAGGATGAACAGCATAGCTGTGATGGGGCGGTGAGCGCTCTGCATGCGCAAAAAGGTAGCACAGGGCGGTAACGGCAACGGTAACTGGGATACCATGCGCGCATGGCAGCAATAATGGCGTTACTTGGGTTTGGTGGAGTCAATGTCGCGATGACCCACTACTTTCTCACGATCAACCGGGAGGACGTCCCCGAGGACATCAGGCCGCATGCCTGGGTGTTGGCGGTCGGGGTCGTGCTCAGCCTGGTCGCAATCATCCTGAATCCGGGCGGCATGGAGTGGACGTTGGGGGTCATGAGCATCTCGTTTGGCGGCCTCTTGCTCTACCTGCTGTCCTTGCGCCGCCTCCCCGACGGCGCGCTGATCGCCAGGGTCGGCGAGCCCATGCCGGAGCTGGCGGCGGTCGACCACGCCGGCAACCCGTTTGATCTCGGTGACCTGAAGGGCAAGCGCGTGCTTTTCAAGTTCTTTCGCGGCAGCTGGTGACCCTATTGCTCCGCCGAGTTACGGCGATTCAACGCGATGCGTCCGCTGATGGACCAGTACGGCGTGACGGTCATCGCGCTGAGCAAGGACACCCCCGAGCAGTGCAGGGCCCATCGTGAGCGCGACGGCCTGGAGATCACCCTGCTCAGCGATCCCAAGCTGGAGATCATCACGCGCTTCGGGCTGCTGCACGAGGGCGGCTTCGAGTTTCGCACGTTTCTGATCGGGGCGATCAACTTCCCGCTCGGGTGGCCGGTCGGGTTCAAGCAGATGGCCATTCCGACGACGCTCCTGCTCGATGAAGCGCATGTCGTCCGGTGTATCCTCCAGGCATTTGTTGCAGGCGGGGCTGCTGGAGTCGATCAGGCAGTCGCCCGCGCACTTCAGGATGCCGCAGGTCACGATGCCCGAGAAGCAGACGATGCACGGGTCGGACAGGCCGGTCTTGTCTTTGATGCACGCCACGGCGGCCGGCTCGTTGCCCAGGTTCGCCAGCGCGCAGTCCTTGGCGATGGTCTCGACGTCCAGGTCGTCCACGATCTTCTGGTCGGCCTCGTTGGTGCAGGCGCCGTCCAGTCCTGTGTCGCCGCCTGTGTCGCCGGTGCCGCCCTCGTCCAGGCAGGTGCCGTCGGTGCAGACCTCGCCATCAACGCAGCCGGGCGGGCAGGTGCCGCCGCAGGTGTCGGGGCCACACATCTTGAAGTCGCTCTGGGGCACGCTGGCGCCGGTGTCGCAGGTGTCTGTGTTATCGGTGGTGTCAGCGGGGGTGTCGGTCGTGGCGGTCGTGTCGGTGGTGTCCGCGCCGGTGTCGCCTGTGTCGCCGGTGTCCGTGGTGGTGTCCGCCGGTCCGGTGTCCGAGGTGCCGGTGTCGGTCGTGTCGGGCGTACCCGTGTCGCCTGTGTCCGCGCCGGTGTCCGTGGTCGCGCTGCTGCCGGCGTCCTTCTTGGATCCGCTGCTGGTGCCGCCCTCAGTGGAGCAGGCGAGGGGAAAGACGCTGATCGCTCCTGCGATAGCAAAAATAAGAGTAGCTCTGAGTGTTCGCGCTTTCATGGCGCGGACTCTAATCATTGCTGGGTGCGAGTCAAGGCTTGTCTGATCGCAGAAGTGCTCGTATAGTCCCGCCGCGTTGCAGAACGCGCGACACTGACGATTGATAGAGGAACACGATGGGTAAAGACGACAACCGCCGCAGCCACAAGATGCGCCGCCTGAAGGCACAGGCGAAAAAGAAGGCCCGCGCCAAGCGCAAAGCCGCCGCCGTCCGCCAATCGCGCGGCCGCTAGACCTCCAACCGGCGCTACAGCTTGTAGACGGCCAGGTTGTCGAAGGTGAGAGCAGATCTCCAGTTGTTGAAGCCGAAGTGCGGTCCTCGGATGAGGTCCTTGTCCGTCATGTGGACCAGGTACTCGTCGTCCGCGTAAAACGCCATCGTGTTGCCGATGCGTAGGATCTTCATTCGGTAGGTCTTGCCGGGCTCGACCTTTTTGAGGGGGCCGTCCACGATGCGCGCGCCCGCGCCGTCGCCGTGCTCCTCCAGCCGCGCGATGCGATTGATGCGGTTGCTCCAGCCGCCAAAGATGAACACGTAGCCGGTCTGGTGCTCCGGCGTCATGTTGAACGCCTCGCATTTATTGTCGCCGGGGAAGACCTCTTTCTTGGTCCCGTCGCGCTCTTTCTTGGAGAAGCTGTCGCTGCGCACGTCGTACTCGATGCGGCAGTCGCCCTCGGGCAGCGGCTCCAGCAGCCACAGCCCCTTGTTGTCGGATCCGCGGTTGATCGCGGTGCCGTCGACCAGCCGCCAGCTCTTGGCGCCGACCTGCCATTTGTCGCCGAACTGCGCGCGCTCGAAGTCGTCTGCAAAGACCTGCTCGCCGCCGGTCAGACGGTTCTCAAAACCGGGCGGTGGAGACGTGACGCGCGTAACGTGGCCGCCCGCTGCGCCGCTGGACTGCATGGCGCGCGCCTTGGCCAGGTTGGGGGTCTCTTCGAAGCGCTCGCGACATCCCAACCCGCCGACAAACAGCACGACCAGCGCGCATCGAAAACAGCGACTCACTCGGGGTCTTCTTCCGAGTCGTCAAACGTGCCCCACTCCTCGGTGGTGTCCTGGGGCAGGGCGGGTGGCGGTGCGTCTGCCACGCCGACGGCTCCCGGCACAGGCGGCGGGATGCTCACGGTCCGTTTTGGCGCCTCGATGTCGGGCGTGGGCCGGGCCGTCCGAAGCTCCTCGCGCTCAGCATCGGACGTGCTGATCTCGCCCGAGTCGCTGCGCGGCGGGTGGGTCTGGTGGACCAGCTCGTCTGGTGGCAGCCACTCATTGGGCAGCCGGTCTACCTCCTCGGGGCTGACCGCATAGAACAGCTTCTTGACCAGGCTCAACTCCCCGGTGGTGAGTCGCAGTCTGATGGTGAGCGCCTTGACGAAGCTCCACAGCAGCTTGACCGCCAGCTGCGAGTTTTTGCGCATGATGTCGTAGAAGGCGCTGCGCGGGATCACCAGCAGCCAGGCCTCGTCCATGGCCAGGGCGTCCGCCGAGCGCGGCTGGTCGTCGACCAGGCCCATCTCGCCGAAGTGGCGGCCGCTCTCCAGGTTGGCGATGACCACGTCGCTGCTGCGGATCTGCACCCGCCCCTGCAGGATCACGTACGCGAAGTGGCCGACGTCTCCTTGTGTGAAGATGACGTCGCCCGGGCGGCAATACTGCTCCTCTGAGATGTTCATGATCTGAACCAGCTCGGAGTAGCTGAGGTACTTGAACAGGGTCAGGCTGCGCAGCGTGCGCAGCATGTGCTCGACCTTCTCGGGCTCACTCTCGGGTGTCGCCCGCACCGTCACGACCACGGCGGTGATGTTGTCCGATCCGCCCATCACATTGGCGTGATCGATCATCGACCCGCAGACCACCTCTTCGTCGTCCGCGACGGTCATCATGTTCTTCAGCGCGGCGGCGTCGGCATAGCCGGTCAGCCCGTCGCTGCAAAGCAGAAAGCGGTCGTCGGGCAGGACCGGCAGATCCAGGGTGTCGACCTCGACTGTCTGGTGCACGCCCACGGCGCGCGTGACGGCGTTGCGGAAGCGTGGATCCACCTCGCTGGTCGACCGGATGCGGCCGTGCTTGACCATGTCTGCCAGCAGGCTGTGGTCTTCCGTCAGCTGGTGGATGTGCCCCTCGCGCACGAGATAGACGCGCGAGTCGCCGACATGGCCGATAAACGCCCGACCGCCGGCCATCATCACCATGGTCAGGGTGGTGCCCATCCCGCGCTCGCTCGCGTTCTCCTGCCCGCGCGCGAAGATGCGGTAGCAGGCGCGTTGAATGGTCTGCTCGATCAGCTTCAGGATGTCGCGCCGGTCGACCAGACGCTGGGTCTGGGCAAACGTATCGATGAGCTCGCGGTTGCCGTTGATGCACTCGCGCACCACGTTTACGGCTGTCGCGCTGGCGACCGCGCCGGCCGCGTGGCCGCCCATACCGTCACACACCACGTACAGCTGCAGCTTGCGGTCGATGAGGAAGTTATCCTCATTGCGTTTCCGAACGCGACCTACATCGGTCTTGGCGCCGAAAGTGATCTCCACGGCGGAGTTTTAGTACCGGACGCGGGCCTGCAGGTAGGCCCACTGCGCGGAGTCGGAGCCGATCTTCAGCTGTTCGGGCACTGTGCTGGGCATGAAGATCGAGTAGCCCAACTGTAGCTGCAGGTGATCGTTTGGCGCCCAGCTCAGGGCCGCGTCGATCTCATAGCCGATCTTCTTGCCGTTGCTCTCGGCGCCGGTCGGGGTGATGCTGCCACCCAGGGGACCCTGCAGCCCACCGTTTCGCTGAACTTGCAGGTAATAGTGGAAGGCGGCAAAGAAGCCGAAGCCGGCGGGCGGCGTCAGCTCGAGCATGCCGCCGACGTCCATGATGTTGGACCAGCTGAACAGGTCCATGGTGCCCAGAAACGAGTGCCGGGTCGGGAAGAGCGGCTGAAAGTTCACGCTCTTGGAGTCCGTGGGGTTGGCGTCGCCGCTGGCATAGACAAAGAACCCACCCAGCGTCGGGGACGTTTTGATCGGTATCTGGTAGCTGAGCTCGGCGAAAAACGCGGTGGCGAAGTGGTCCAGCTCCTTGGTCAGGTCGGCCGGATCGGTGCGGCTGCCGAGCTGTACCACCGCCTCGCCGTCGATGCGCAGGCCCGAGACGACGGCCTCCGCTCGCACGCCCAGGGTGTGAATGGCGTCCTCGCGCTTGCGCTCAGCGTCCTGCTGCACGACGACCTGCTCCGTGAGCAAGCCCATGTAATAGGCCTCGATAGTCGTGTTCGGTACGGCCTCGGTCGTCATGTAGGCGCCAAAGAAGTCCGTATCGCCGTCGGTCAGCCGCGACTCGTGGATCTTGGCGTAGAACGCCTCGATGTCGAACCAGGGCAGGTGGCCCCAACGGATGATCCCGCCGTCAAAGGCGGTGCCTGCGCGCGAGAAGTCGTCGCGACCGATCAGGCGCTCGCCGCCGTAGCTCAGCTCGGTGCGCCCCAGCCGAATGCGCAGGCCGGGAAGCAGCGGCGGCGTCAGCTCGATGAAGCCCTCGTGGATGCCCAGCTCGCCACCACCGGCGGTGGTGGTGCTGCCGAAGCTGCGGGACTCCTGTACGACGACAAGTGCGCGCACCCAGTCCGAGAACCCGTACTTGGCGCCCAGACGCACGCGGTGGCCCCAGAAGCCGTCCTGGTCGTCGGCGTCACTATTGAGATCATTGCGGTTTTGCGTGAACTCGGGCCGTATGCGCACCTCCGCGCTGAGCCCGCCCGCGCTGGCGTCGCCACCCTTGGCGCCCACGCCACCGCCCGCGATCGCCTCGGCCAGCTTCGCCTCCAGCCCTTGCAGCTCTTTTTGGAACACGTCGATCCGCGCCAGGCGCCGCCGCAGGTCGGAGATCGCCTTGTCGCGCTGGCCCACCGACTTCTCCATCGTGCCGACGCGCTCGCGCAGCTTGCGGATCGCCCGATTCTGCTGCTCGATCGTCTCTTTGAGGAGGTTGATCTCCTCCTCGAGCACCCGGATGGCGTTTTGTTGCGCCATGGCGTCGTCGGGCCGCATCAACAGCACTGCGGCCACCACGATCACAGAGACGTACGCCGTTCGCTTCATCATCGCCCGAAGGTACCTTCGCTGGCGTGCATTGACAAGGCACCGGCCTGGCGTTAGAAATTCACCCGCTGCCGGAGTGGCGAAATTGGTATACGCGACAGACTCAAAATCTGTTGCCTCTTGGGGCGTATCGGTTCGAGTCCGATCTCCGGTACTCAGTGACAACAAAAGAAGGAGCGCGCGATGGGGCTGATTATCGGCTTACTGTTGATCGTGATCGGGCTGCTGGCCGCCTCGAGCGTCGTCGGCAACCTGAGTGAGGACCTGGAGCAGGCCATCGACGAGCATCTGCGACCCGTTCAGGGCTGGGTCGGCCTGGTCGCGTGTGTGGCCGGCATCCTCTTCCTGGTCCAAGTGCTGCTCTCCGTCGGCAGCGCCTTCAAGACCGCGACCCTGGGTGTGGTCATCGCCGCCTTCGTCGGTCCCACGCTGCTGGCAGCCACCGGCTTTCTGATGGGCTTCTCCAAGATCATGTCGCTCATCGCGTCCAGTGATGAAGCCGAAGAGAAGGCCCGCGAGCTGTACCAGACGCTGTCCCCATATCAGGTCGCCCTGGGCCTGGCCTCCATCGCGGCCGGCGTCTTCGTCATTCTGGTCTGACATGTTCAAGGACCTGACGCTGGGCGTCATCGGCGCCGGCAACATGGGTCGCGCTCTGATCGGCGGCGCCGTCGCCGACGGTGTCCTCGCCCCCGACCAGATCATCGCCTCAGACCTCCAGGCCGCCGGTCTGGCCGAGCTGGCCGCCGAGCTCGGTATCGGCACCACCCAGGACAACCACGCTCTGGTCGCCCAGGCCGATATCCTCCTGCTGGCCATCAAGCCGCAAGGCCTGCCCGATCTCATGACCTCCCTGGCCGGCGCCTTCCGGCCCGGCCACGTCATCATCAGCGTGCTGGCAGGCATCACCACGCGGGGTCTCGAAGACGCGTTGGGTCGCGACCTCCCCGTCGTCCGCGTCATGCCCAACACCCCGTCCCTGGTCCGCGCCGGCATGTCCGCCTATTGCACAGGCCGCTTCGCCGATGACTCCCACGCCGCCCTCACCGCCGCCCTGCTGGCCTCGGTCGGTGAGTCCGTCCGCGTCCCCGAGTCGCTCATGGATCCGGTCACCGCCGTCAGCGGCTCCGGCCCCGCCTACCTGTTCTACCTGGCCGAAGCCTGGCAGGCCGCCGCCCAAAACCTGGGCATGGAGCCCGCGCTGGCACGAACGCTGGTCAACCAGACCATCCTCGGCGCCGCCAAGCTCCTCGACGACTCCACCGAGAGCGCCGCCACCCTGCGCCGGCGCGTCACCTCCAAAGGCGGCACCACCGCCGCGGCCCTCAAGGTGCTCGAGGACGCCGACGTTGCCGACACGGTCAACACCGCCATCGCCGCCGCCTGCGCCCGCGCACAAGAGCTGGGTCGCGACGCATGAGCGCCGGCGACAAAAAGCGGAATGAACGTTCATTCCGCCCCCACGACAAGAAGCGGGCGACGATGGCCGCCAACCTGGCGACCAAAACCGGTAGAGATCTCGATGGCTGGGTCGCCCTGCTGCGCGCGGCGCCGGTGTCCGGCTACACCGAGCAGGTCAGCTGGCTGAAGAGCGAGCACGGGTTGGGTCATTTTCAGGCGCGGATGGTCGCGTCCGCACTCAGGGACGCTTAGCGACTCAAGGGTCCCGCTCTTCCTGGCACCCCGACGTCTGATCGTTGAAGCAGCTGCAGGTCCCACTGGCGGGAGCGCACAGGAAGTAGATGTCCGAGCTGGAGCCCTCCGGCTGGAAGGCCTGCATGTTCAGGCCTTCAGGACATTCCTCGCCGGCGGGGTATCCGGAGCAGCGCTTCTCGGGCGTGCCGTCGGCGTCGGCCAGCAGCACACAATAGTTGCTGCCCGTCAGGCAGTCCTCGTCGGTCTCGCAGGGCAGGCACACGGGCCAGTGCCCGAACTTTGGCAGGCAGACGGGCGGGCCGTGTGACTCGCGGGCCAGACCGCAGTACAGCCCAGCCGGGCACGCGCCCTCGTCGCACGGCATGGTGCAGATCAGCGCGCCGCCGTAGTGGGGCGCAACGCAGGTGCCGCCCTCGCTGGGCGTGCCGCAGTCGGCGTCGACGTGGCACGGATTGGCGATCCACTTCGGCGCCTCGGGGCGCGCCTCCTCTGGGATGGCCACGTCCGGCACGACCACATCGGGGACGGTGGGCTCCTCTCTGGGCACCACCGGACCCTCGGGCTCCACAGGCGGTGCGCCCGCCGGCGCCGGACCGGAGCCGCACCCGACAACCATCATGGTGATCAGAAGGCGCTGCATGAGCGTCATCATACCCCGATTTTGAACTTCTTCGGAACTCCGGGAGTTGGCCGGTGTCAGATCGTCGCCAAGGAGGTTCGATGACACCACGTACTGCCCGCCGCCGCTCTCAAGAAGATGCTCCCTCTGTCAGCCTGGTTCCTTTCATGGGGATCATGGTCATTCTCATCCCGATGATCATCTACATGTTCACGTTTCACATCATCCGCGTTCAGAAGATCGAAGCCCCACGTCGCGGCAGCTGCGCCGGCGCCGAGTGCCAACAGCCCAAAAAGCCCGAGCTGACGGTCATCGTCCGCGACGGGCGCGGATTTGAGATCAGCTGGCGGCAGGAGGTTGCCATGGAGGTTGCTCAGGTCCCGTTCATACCGATGGCCGGGACTGAGTACGACTTCGACACGCTGCACCGGATCCTGGCTCAGCTGAAGACCGACCTGGCCACCGCCGGTGCGCCGGCGACCCGGGTCAACATCTCAGCGTCCGACGATGTCCCATGGGAGGTCGTGTCGCACACCATGGACGCGGCCACCGTTATCCATGGCAAGCCCGCCCGCCAGCTCTTCGAAAAGGTCGTCCTCACCGTCGTGGATTGACGCCGCTATCGGGTCGCAAACAGCTGCGCCGCGGGAGTCTTCCGTGCGCCCCCACGCCTCAGCCACCGTCTATAGGCTCGATGCATCGCGCGCGGGTTGCGCCGGTGGGCCCGGTATCCAGTGAAGTGCGCGATCAGCGCCCGCGCGTTGGCGCTGATCCGACCGCCCTTGCGGACCAGCGACACCAGCTTTCGCACGGCCTTTCGCCAGGTCTTGGGGGTCAGCCGGATCCCGTTGCCCGCCTCAAACGCGCTCATGACCCAGGGGATGCGCTCGCTGCCCTTGTTCTGGGCCCACCACTGGCCAAACGCCGCCGCACCGGCCTTTCCGGTGTCGAAGCGGTGCGCGGTGATCCGCTCCAGAGCCGCTGCCGCCGCCGCCTGCACATCCTCGTCCACGTGGCTCAGACAGGGGCCCAGCAGCGGCACCGCGCCTGCATCCAACAGCTTTCCGCAGCCTCGCGCCGCCAGCGTCCGCGCCACCGGCTCCACGCCGCTGTCGGCGTCCAGCACCGCGTGAAACACCTGGCGCGCGCTCTCGGCTGCGTCGCTTTTGGGCGCCCGCATCGCCACTTTGTGCATCGCCCGGACCACGCGCGTCCGCCACGCCGGTGACGCGGCCTTCCGGGCAGCCTGCACCAGCGGCTCGACCGCAGAGTCCACCGCACGCAGCGTCACCAGCGCGTCCAGCGCCGCCCCGCGCACCTTTGGCCGCTTGTCGGCGAGCGCCCGAACCAGCGCGGGCACGGCGGACGTCGCTCTCATGGCCGCCACGTCCTGGATGGCCGTCACCGCGCGCGCCGCATCCGCATGCTCAAAGTCCGCCGCCAGGGTTTTGGCGTGCGCCGCCACCTCATGCTCGAAGTCGTTGATCCACCCGTGCGTCGGCTGCGTGTCCAGGCACCCCTTCAGCCGCTCGTGCAGCGCACAATAAACCCGCAAGTGGAAGTGGTCCGCATGCCGGCTCGACCGGCTGGGCTGTCGCAGCACATCCGACGCCCGCGCGATGAGCCACTTCGGCTGCTTGGTCTTTCTGGCGTACTTCAGCAGCATGCGCTTCAGCGGCCGCGCGACCAACATCCACTGCACCTGCACTTTTCGGTCGGTCAGAACCGCCCGCACGAGCGCCCAGTTACGCGCCACGTCAAAGCGCCAATCCCCGGCCCGCCCGGCGGAGTCATAGGACACGAAGTCCGTTTCGTGTGCGTACTTTCCGTCCTCGGTCGTCGCGTAAAACAGCAGGTCCACGTCCCGCCCGCTGTTGTGCGTGACGCTCTGCGGAATGTTGCCGCCGCCCTTGCGGCTGAGATTGGCCACTTGAAGGATCGACCCCGGATGCTTCCTGGCTACGCGCCGCGCCACCCGCCGCATGAGCCCCACCGCCTCCGTGGTCCCGTAGTAGAAGCCACGCTTGATCGTAGGCGGATACAGCTTGTGGTAGCGGCTCTTGAACCGCATGCGCCGCCCGTTGACCAGATGCCCGCGCCCGGGCGTCCCGATGGAAAAGCTCGGCGCCTTTTGCCTCTTGGGCGGCTTGGCGGACGTCTGCGCCACGCACAGACAGCACCCCACAGCCAGCACCCAACGCATCATGCTCGTTATGTTGGGGGTGAGGTGTCACGATAGCAAAGAACATGAGCCTCACTTACGCCCCCGGCGAGTGCTACGTCCTCGCTGTCGACGCTTCGCCCTCGCGCCGTATCGAGTTCGCGCGCGCGTTCGAACCGCTGTTTACAATCAAGACCACCGACACGCCGGCGACCGCACGCGAGCTGTTGACCCGCGGCTTCGAGTTCGGGGCGCTCGTGCTCGATATGGACACACCCGGCGCTCTGCAGCTGTGGACCTGGCTGTGTCAGTATCGCCCCGAGCTGGCCCAGGCGACCGTCGTGCTGGCCGCGGATGTGTGCGGTGACACGCTCAACGCCTTGATGGCGCACCGCACCGGCTGGGTCGTTCAGAAGCCGCTGCTGCCGATCGAGATCTGCGACAAGCTCTGGGAGCGGATCGGCGACAAGAAGACCTGGAAGCCCAAATGGGCGACTGCACCGACTATGGCCGGCTCTCGCTACAAGGTCTGAGCCGCCGCCCTTCTTCGAAGACCTCAAACACAACTTGACGGACTCTGTTCGCTGAGACATCGTCATATTGCGATATGGCGATTTCTGATACATTCAGCGCCCTGGGCGATCCCGCTCGGCTACGCACGCTGGTCCTGTTGAAGGAGATGGAGCTGACCGTCTCCGAGCTGGTCGACGTGCTCGGCCTGGCGCAGTCCACGGTCAGCGGCATGCTGCGCGTTATGATGAGCGCCGACCTCGTGCGTGGACGCAAGGACGGTCGCCGCACCTATTACACCGCTGCCGATGGTGCGGACTGGGTGGATGTCGCGCTATCGGACGTGCCCCTGACCGACGCCGACGCCGACGCCCTCGATCGTGTGCGCTCCGCCCGCCTGGCCGACGCGGGAGGCGATCCCGTCACAGGCGCCTTTGACCACGGCTATGTGCCCGGTCGCAGCTGGAAGACGCTGGCCCGCTCGCTGCTGATGCTCTCGCGCTTCGGCACCGTCGCGGATATCGGGGTCGGGCGGGGCGACCTCACGCTGCTGCTCGCGCGCTCCAGCGACGCCCTGCTCGCCGTCGACACCGACGCCGACAAGCTGACGTCCGTCGGCGAGCGCGCCGCCAAAGCCGGTCTGGAGAACGTGCGCACCTGGCACGGCCCGGTCGGCTCACTGCGGGAGACCGTGGACCTGGTCGCGTTCTCGCTCTCGCTGCACTGCCACGTCGACCCCGCCGCCGCCGTCGCGGACGCGTTTGACGTGGTGCGCCCCGGCGGTCGCATCTGGATCACCGAGCTTGCCGCCCATCAGCACGAGTGGGTTCGCGAGCGCTGCGGCCATCATCATCTGGGCTTTGACCGGGACGCGCTGGGCCGCATGCTCGCGGAAGCCGGCTTTGTCGACATCGAGGTGCGGGCCGGGGGCCGAGACCGCCGCCAGCCGCCGTTTCACACACTGATCGCCATCGCGACGCGCCCGAAGGGGGCCCCATGAGTGTTAGAACAGAGCTTCAACAGCTGCTCTCAGAGCGAATCGTCATCCTGGACGGCGCCATGGGCACCGCGCTGCAGGGGCTGTCCCTGCAAGAGGAAGACTTTCGCGGTGACCTCTTCAAGGACCACCCGACGCCGCTCAAGGGCTGCAACGATCTGCTGTGCCTGACCCGCCCGGACGCCGTCATCGGCGTGCACACCGCCTACATCGAGGCGGGCGCCGACATCATCGAGACCAACACGTTCAACGCGACCGCCGTGTCCATGGCGGATTACGGTCTGCAGTCGCAGGTACACGCCATCAACGTCGCGGCGGCGCAATGCGCGCGAAAAGCGGCCGACGCGGCGATGGCGGCCTCGGGCCGACGCATCTTTGTCGCGGGGTCGATGGGGCCCACCAGCAAGACGGCGTCGCTGTCCCCGGACGTAAACGATCCCGCCTTTCGCGCGGTCGACTTCGACGCGCTCAAAGACTCCTATTACGAGCAGGTCTGCGGCCTGGTGGAGGGCGGTGTCGACCTGCTGCTGCCCGAGACGACCTTCGACACGCTGAACTTGAAGGCGTCGCTGTTCGCTATCGAGCAGTACTTTGCCGACCATGCCGTCCGCCTGCCGACCATCGCGTCGGTCACGATCACCGATCGCTCAGGCCGCACGCTGTCCGGCCAGACAGTCGAGGCGTTCTGGCTGTCGATCGAGCACGCCGACCTGATCGCGGTCGCCATGAACTGCGCCCTGGGCGCCGCCGAGATGCGCCCGCACCTGGAAGAGCTGGCGTCCATCGCCCCGATTCCGGTGTTGGCCTTCCCCAACGCCGGTCTGCCCAACGAGATGGCCGAGTACGACCAGACGCCGCAGGAGATGGCCGAGATCGTCGCCACCTTCGCCGAGGACGGGCTGATCAACATGGCCGGAGGCTGCTGCGGAACCACACCGCCGCACATCGCCGCCGTCGCCGCCGCGCTGAAGGACCTCAAGCCACGAGACGTGCCCGCCGCCGCCTCGGTCTCGCGCTGGTCCGGGCTGGAGCCGTACACCATCTTTGAGGGCACCACGTTCACGATGGTCGGTGAGCGCACGAACGTGTCGGGCTCGCGACGCTTTCGCAACCTGATCAAAGCCGACGACTACGAGGGCGCGACCAAAGTGGCCCGCAAGCAGGTCGAGGGCGGCGCCAACATCATCGACGTCAACATGGACGACGGGCTGCTGGACGGACCCAAGGTGATGACCGTCTTCTTGAACCAGATCGCCGCCGAGCCGGACATCGCGCGCGTGCCCGTGATGATCGACAGCTCGCGCTTCGAGGTTATCGAGGCCGGGCTCAAGTGCGTCCAGGGCAAATCCATCGTCAACAGCCTGTCGCTGAAAGAGGGCGAGGCCGAGTTTCTGCGGCAGGCCGCGATCTGCCGGCGTTACGGAGCCGCCGTGGTCGTCATGGCCTTTGACGAGACCGGCCAGGCCACCGAGACCGAGGGCCGCATCGCCATCTGCGAGCGCGCGTACAAGCTGCTGACCGAGAAGGCCGGCTTCGCGGGCACCGACATCATCTTTGACCCCAACATCCTGGCGATCGGCACCGGCATGGCGGAGCACGACGACTACGGCGTCAGCTTCATCGAGGCCACGCGCGGCATCAAAGCGCGCTGTCCGGGAGCGCTGGTCTCCGGCGGGGTCAGCAACCTCTCGTTCTCGTTTCGCGGCAACAACGTCGTGCGCGAGGCGATCCACGCGGTGTTCTTGTATCACGCGATTCAGGCCGGCATGGACATGGGCATCGTCAACGCCGGGCAGCTGGCGGTCTACGACGAGGTCCAGGAGCCGCTGCTGACCCTGGTCGAGGATCTGGTCCTCAATCGGCGTCCGGACGCGACCGAGCGCCTGATCGAGTTCGGCGAGCAGACCAAAGGCGTGTCCACGACCCGCAAGACGCAGACACAGTGGCGCCAGGGGTCGCTTGAAGACCGCGTCAAGCACGCCCTGCTGACCGGCAACACCGACTATATAGATGCCGACATGGCCGAGGCGCTGACGGTCTATCCGGCGCCGCTGTCGATCATCGAGGGGCCGCTGATGGATGGCATGAGCGTGGTCGGTGACCTGTTCGGCGCCGGCAAGATGTTTCTGCCGCAGGTGGTCAAGTCCGCGCGCGTGATGAAGAAGGCCGTCGCCCACCTGGAGCCGTATATGGAGGACGCCGGCGAGGGGCGCACGTCGGCGGGAAAGATCGTCATGGCCACGGTCAAAGGCGACGTTCACGACATCGGCAAGAACATCGTCGGCGTGGTGCTGCGCTGCAACGGCTACGAGGTCATCGACCTGGGCGTGATGGTTCCGTGTGACCGGATCCTGGACACCGCCGTGGCCGAGCAGGCGGACCTGATCGGGCTCAGCGGGCTGATCACCCCATCGCTGGACGAGATGGTGCACGTGGCCCACGAGATGACCCGGCGTGGGGCCGAGGTGCCGCTGCTGATCGGTGGCGCCACAACGTCCAAGAAGCACACGGCGGTGAAGATCGCGCCGCAGTACGAGCAGACGACCCTGCATGTGCTGGACGCGTCGCGCGCGGTGACGGCGGTATCCCGGCTGATGAACCCCGCCGAGCGGGTGGCGTTGGACGCCGAGAACCGCGCCGAGCAGACCGTCACCCGGGAGCGCTTTGAAGCGCGCCGCAAGCTGACCCCGCTGTTGTCTCTTACGGCCGCACGCAATCAGGGGCTGAAGACGGGATGGGATGAGGCCGAGATCGCCACGCCGGATCGGCTCGGCACACGTGCGTTTGCGGGCGCGGACATCGAGGAGATCGAGCGCTATATCGACTGGGGGCCGTTCTTCACCGCGTGGGAGCTGAAGGCCAGCTGGCGCAAGCAGCTCGAGGATCCCGAGGTCGGCCCGCGCTACCGCGAGCTGCTGGATGATGCGCGCGCGCTGATCGCCCGGTTTGCCCGCACGGGCGAAGTGACTCTGAGCGGCGCCTGGGGCTTCTATGCGGCAGCCGCCGACGGCGACGACATCGTGGTCTATCGCGACGACTCTCGGACCGAGGAGCAGTGCCGCTTTCACATGCTGCGCCAGCAGGAGCAGCGGCCGGGCAAGCGCACGCCGTACCAGTGCCTGGCGGACCTGATCGCGCCGCTCGACTCCGGCAGAGAGGACACGCTGGGCGCGTTTGCGGTGACGGCCGGGACGGGGCTGGACAAGGTCGTGGCCGAGTTTGAGGCCAACCACGACGACTACAACGCGATTTTGGCCAAGGCGGTCGCCGATCGCCTGGCCGAGGCCTTGACCGAGCGCGTCCACGAGCAGATGCGTGAGGCCTGGGGCTTCGCCGATGACGGATTGAAGCTCGACGATCTGCTGCACTCGCGCTTTCGCGGGATCCGCCCGGCGCCCGGCTATCCGGCGTGTCCCGACCACACCGAGAAGCGCACGCTGTTCGACCTGCTGGATGCCGAGAGCGCCGGCGTGTCGCTGACCGAGCACTTCGCCATGCTGCCGGCCGCGTCGGTGTCGGGCCTGGTCTTTGCCCACCCGCAGGCCCGGTATTTCGGTGTCGGGCGCGTCGGTCGCGATCAGGTGGAGGACTATGCGCGCCGAAAGGGCATGCGGCTGCGGGCGGCCGAGCGCTGGCTTGGTCCCAATCTGGGTTATGAGTTGGAGCAGAGCTAGGGACTGTTTCCCGAAGCGCGGCTGAGATATGCTCGCCCGATACGAAGAGTCGGGAGGACCCATGAGAGCAGTCGCGTGTATCGCCGTAGCTTTGCTGTGCTTCGGCGCCTGTAAGAAGTCCGTAGAGGGCGAGTCCGGCGCCTGGACCAAGAACGAGAAGAAGGTCAAAGAGCTGCAGGCGCTGTATCCCGGCTTCAAGAAGGCGCTCGGCGACAGGCTGGCGTCCGCGGGTCAGCTCATGGAGTCTGCCAAGGGCATGGGCGACGAGGAGGCGGCCGCCGATAAGATGTCCGCCGCCAACAAGGCCCTGATGGCCGGGTTTGTGACCAAGCTGGGCGAGGTCGACAAGCAGGTCAAGGCGGTGCAGGGAAAGATCGTCACCGCGGCCACCAAGGCCGGCGGTGCTGAGGCGGCCGGCGCCAAGGCCGCGGCGGATCTGGCGACCAGGACGCTCACGTCGGTTGAGAACACGCTCAAAGCCGGCGCCAAGGACGAGACCGGCGCGTCCGCTGTCCTGGGCAAGGTGCTCGCCGATTTGAAGGCGGCTGAAGCGAGCCTGGACGGCGTGATCGGCGCAGCCGGCGCGACCAAGGCGCAAGCAGGCGCGGCGGCCGCAGCGACCAAGGCGGCCGAGGCGGCGACCAAAGCGGCGGTGGCGCCGTGGAAGTGCGGTTATTGTGGTGGCAGCAACGATCACAAGCACACCAAATGTGAAGGATGTGGCGCCGCGCGAGCGGCCCCCAAGCCCGCTCCCAAGAAATAGGAGGGCGTCATGCAGACTCGATACTCGCTGGACGTCGTGGGCAACGACCGGCTCGCTCGGCGGCGTCGCGAGCCTCTGTCCGCCCGATGATTCTCAACGACGCGGACCCGATCCACTGGTCGGTGGCGGGCGCGGCGATCGGCGGCATCACCCTGCTTCTGCTCGCGCTGACCAACAAGCGGCTGGGCATCTCCACCGGGTTTGAGTCGGTGTGCTCGCTCGTCGTCAAGCCCCCGTACTTTCGGCGATCGGCGCTGGTCCGCAGCAATCCCTGGCGCTTCGCGTTTCTGGCCGGGCTGTTGCTCGGCGGGGTCCTGTCGGCGCTGAGCACCGGCGGTTGGGCGCTGACCTGGGACCTCGGCATCTTTGACACCACGTTCGGCTGGGGGCCGGCGGGCAAGGTCGCGTGGATGTTTGTCGGCGGCCTCTTCATCGGCGTTGGGACGCGCATGGCCGGCGGGTGCACAAGCGGTCACGGCATCTTCGGCATCTCCAACCTGGAGCCGTCGGGCCTGGTGAGCACGGTCAGCTTTATGGCCGCCGGCGTCGTGACCACCCAAGTGCTCTACCGCGTGCTCGGAGGCCTGACATGAGGCTGCTGTACCTGGCGCTGGGCACGCTGTTCGGGTGGGTGCTGAGCCGAAGCGGGGCCGCCGACTACAACTTTATTCAGGACATGTTCCTGTTTCGGGACTTCCAGCTGTACGGGATCATCGGCACCGCCGTGGCCGTCACCATGCCCGGACTATGGCTGCTCAAGCGGCGCGGCACCACGTTGTCGGGGGCGCCCCTGTCGGTCGTGGCCAAGCCGCGCCACCGCGGCAACATCGTCGGTGGCGTGCTCTTCGGGATCGGGTGGTCGGTGACCGGCATGTGCCCGGGACCGATCCTGGTCAACGTTGGCGAGGGTAAGCTGTACGCCATCGCCGCGCTGCTGGGTGTGCTGGTCGGCGCGGGGGCCTTCGGTACTCTGTACGAGCGCCTGATCCGGCCGCTCGGGCTGCCGCCGCTCGAGGTCGGAACCGGCGACGGCTGAGCCGGTTGTCTCCGCTCGCCAGGGTTGATAGCCTGCGGCCTACCTTAAATCAGTATGTGAAAGCGTTTTTGGAGGGGTTTTGAAGGGTCTCCTTTTCTCAGTGGTGTTGATGTTTGCGGCCGCCGCGTCCGCTCAAGAGCCGCCGGCCACCGAGCCCGAGCCGCCGGAGCTGACGAAGTGTGGCAAAGATACGGACTGCAAGGGCGAGCAGCTCTGCGTTGACGGGTTCTGCATCGACCCGCCCAAGAAAGAGGCGCCGGCGCCCGGCTGCGCCAAGGACACGGACTGCAAGGGCGAGCGCATCTGCGTCGCCGGCAAGTGCGCCTACCCCGAGGAGAAAGCCGAGCCCGCTGCGCCCGAGCGCCGTCGGTGGCGTGGTGACCTCAGCCGCGGCGGCAACGTCTACGTCAGAAGCAAGGGCGACAACGACCGCTTTACCAGCGGCAAGGCCCGCGTCCACGGGCGCTCTTTCAAGCTGAAGTCCTCCGGCAAGCTTCGCGGCAGCTTCATGCTCAGCGCGCGCTCCGGCCGCGACTACGTGCGCATCAAGTGCCGCATGAACGGCAAGCACACCCGCGCGGCGTGCAGCTACACCGCCGGCGTCGGCCGCCAGAAGGACTCGGGGTCCATGACCCTGCGCGTCCGCAAATAGCGCCCCTCAGGGCAGCCCGGACTCGACGGGCAGGCCCTTCTCTTTCCAGACCAGAAAGCCCTCGTCCAGCACGCGCACCTGCGTGAAGCCGTTGGTCTCCAGTGCGTCCGCGGCCGCGTCCGACTCCGCGTGCGGGCAGGCGCAGTAGGTCACGATCCAGACGTCCTGCGGCAGCTGATCCACGTAGTCCGCGACCGAGTAGAACGGGACCGAGACGGCGCCCGCGATGTGCTCCAGGGCGTAGTCTCCGGTCGGTCGGGCGTCCATTACCACCAGCTTGGAGCCCGCCTCCAGCGCCGCCGCAACGGCGTCCACCGACACGTAGCGGGTCTCCCCCGGCAGCGTCGGCTCCGGACCGTCCGGGTTGATGACCACCGGCCCCAGCTCGGCCGGCGGGGTGACCTCCACGACCTCGCCGGGCTCCGTCTGCCAGCTGCGGATCAGCACCACCAGGTCGTCCAGGGTCTGCTCGGTGACCACCGATTCATAGGCCGGCATGGGGGTGTCCGCCCGTCCGCCGGCGATGGCATGGCGCAGATAGCCGTCGCTGACGTCCGCCAGAAACTCGGGGTCGGCGATGCTCATGTACTCGGCGCCCGTCCCCTTCTCACCATGGCAGGGCGCGCACCGGATCTCGTAATGCGGCTCCGCGCGCTCCGCAATGCCGTCCACCGTCACGTCGCTGAGGTCCAGCGTCGGCTCGGTCTGCCACGCTCTCATGAACGCCACGACGGCAGCCACTCCCTCGTCGCTGAGCGGGCCGCCGTAGGTCTGCCCCCACGCCGACATCGGGGTTCCCGGTCGCCCGCGCAGGGTGGCGTGTTCGAGCAGGGCGTCGCTGGCGGTCGCCAGAAACGCCTGATTTGCCAGCGCGTTGGCGCCATCCGCTTTGTATCCCTCGCCGGCGGCGCCATGACACAGCGCGCAGTACGCCTGATAGAGCGCTTCGCCGTCCACCGGCTCGGGCGGGGGCGTGTCCGGCGCAGGGGTGGTGTCGACGGCGGGCACGTCGGCGACGGTCGCGTCGGGGGCTGGTGCGGCGTCCACCGGCGTCGGGGACTGCTCATCCGGACACCCCGCGCACAGCAGCGCCGTGATCAGCACTGCCCGCAGGCTCACTCCACAACCTCCATGATCTGGTCCTTCAGACTCTGGTAGCCCTCGTCGGTACCCAGGTTCACATCGACCGCGCCGGCGATCGGCAGGTACTTCGCCAGCGTGCCGTCGGCGTTATAGATAAAGAAGTCATCCTTGCCTCCGCCGAGCAGCGCATACGCGTCGATCGTGTCCAGGTCCTGAATGAGTGGAAACGAGCACTTGGCAGTCAGCTTGCCCTGCTGCGCCACCGCATCCAACTTGTTGATCGACACAAACTGCACGTCGATGCCGGCCACCTCGAACTCGATCCGCATCTTTTCCAGCGCCCCAGCCTGGGACAGACAGAAGCTTCACCAGCCCGCCAGCAGCACAACCACGGTGACGTGCCCCTTGAACACGTCCAGTCCATACGTGCCGCCATAGCCGCAGCTCTGCGGTTGAAAGTCCGTCAGCACGAAGTCGGCGGGCGGTTGGCCGACAACCGGCTTCACTTTTGGGGGCGGCTCAGCGGCATCTGTCCCAGACGCGTCGGCGTCCGTGGGCTCCTCTTCGGGCGGCTTCTGGGGACCGGGCTCGGTCTCCCACGCGGACTCGGGCGGCGACACTCCGACGCAGATCTCCGGCGGTGTCGCGGGCCCCGGGTCCGTCTCCACGGCAGCGTCTACGGCGTCGGTCACGTCCGCGATGTCCACCTCTTCGACCTGGGCGTCCACAACGTCGTCGATCGTGTCCGGTATGTCCTGGGCCTCGGGGATATCGATCGCCGGCCCGCTGTCTGTGGGGCCTGTGTCTTCGATCGTGGCGATGTCCTCCGGCGCGGGGACGTCCTGAGGCGTCACGATGTCCTCGACCGCGGGCAGACCGGTGTCCGCGGTGCTCTGGCTGTCGGGTTCGTCGCTCACGGGAAAGGTCGGGGGCGCTCCGCTCGTCGAGGTCCCCGGACAACCTGCAGCAACAAGAGCCAACCCGGCGAGGAGTGCGGGTGCTCGCTTCAACATGGTCACCTCCAAGCGGCAGCACCATAGCATTTTTGACGTGGCTCTTGATCTTTTCACCGAGCGCTGCGTTTTTCGCATTGCAATATGTGGCACCACCAATATACTGCCCGCATGTTCACCAGTGTCGTCACATCCCCGTCGGCCGCTAAACGGCTTGCGCGCGCCGAATCGTGGCTTCAAGAGCAGCCCCGCGATCAGCCGCTGCTGATCGTCGGCGGCACGTTGACGGGCGCCAACACCCTGGTGCGCCAGCTCGTGACCCGGTCGGCCGCGACAGAGGGTGGGCCCCGTGCGGTGTTCGGCTGGCATCGGATGACGCTCAACCGCCTGGCCAACACGCTGGCAGAGCCACAGCTGGCCGCGCTGGGCCTCGCGCGTGCGGGCGCGCTCAGCCGCGAGGCGGTCATCGCGCGCGTCGTCCATGAGCTGGGTGCCGTCGACGCGCTGGGGCACTACCAGGACGTCAGCGACCGCCCGGGTCTGCCGCGCGCGCTGGCCGACACGCTGGAGGAGCTGCGCCTGGGCGGGGTGGACCTCGCAGACGTGCTGTTCGCCACGGATCTGGCCGGCATTTATCGCCGATATCTCGAAGAGCTGTCGGGCGTTCAGCTCGCCGATCGCGCCGAGGTGCTCCGTCTCGCCGCCGCCGCCGCCGCCGCGGGCGACCACGCGCTGCTGGGTGTGCCCGTGCTCTTGCTGGACGTCTCGGTGCAGACACGCGCGGAGCGGGACTTCGTGGCCGCGGTCGTCTCGCACTCGCCAACGGTTCTCGCCACGGCCGCGCACGGCGACGCGCTGTCCATCGGCCATCTCAAGCAGGCGTTGGGCGTCAAGCGGATCTCGCGCGTCAAGGCGGCGGGTCCGTCGATGCTCAGTCGGGTGCAGACCCACCTGTTCGAGGGCGCACCGCCGGAGACGACGGACGACGATGGCAACCCGCCGGTCACGTTTTTGTCGGCTCCCGGTGAGAGCCGGGAGTGCGTCGAGATCGCGCGCGCCGTCATGGCTGCCGTCGAGGGTGGCGTGCCGTTTGACCGCATCGCGGTGCTGCTGCGCTCGCCGGGACAATACCGTGCGCATCTCGCGGAAGCGTTTCGCCGTGCCGACATCCCCGTCCACTTCGCCGAGGGCACGCGCCAGCCTGATCCGGCGGGCCGCGCGCTGCTCGCCCTGTTGCTGTGCCGCAGTGAGGGGCTGTCGGCCAGCCGGTTTGCGGAGTACGCGTCCCTGGGCGAGATCCCGCGAGTCGACTCCGATGGCGCGCTGCCCGGTGCAGGGGGCTCCGGGGACCGCTGGCGGCCGCCCGAAGCCGAGCTGCTGTCGCTGGCCACCGCCATGGCGGTTCTCGCGGCCGGTCTTGACGCACCTGAGGCGGACGTCGAGGTCGCTGACCAGGCGGCAGCGCCAGATCAAGAGGGCGCGGTCGTCCAGAACGGGTGTCTGCGCGCTCCCCGCCGCTGGGAGAAGCTGCTGGTCGACGCCGCGGTGATCGGCGGCAAGGACCGCTGGGTTCGCCGCCTCGATGGCCTGAGCAACGAGCTGGAAGGTCGCCTGGCGGTGGCGCGGGCCGAGGATCCCGACAGCCCGCAGACGGCCGGTCTGGAGCGCAACGTCAGCGATCTGCAGAGTCTGCGCGTCTTTGCTCTGCCGCTCATCGAGGCCCTGGAGGCGCTGCCGGCCAGCGCGCGCTGGGGGGAGTGGCTGGAGGCGCTGTCCGACCTGGCCGCCCGGTGCCTGCGCGCGCCGGATCGCACGCTGCGGGTGCTCTCCGAGCTCACGCCGATGGCGGATGTGGGTCCGGTGGGCCTGGACGAGGTCATCATCGTGTTGTCGCGTCGTCTCAGCGAGCTCATGCTGCCCAGCGCCACGCCTGTGGCGGGAGCGGTGTACGTGGCTCGCGTGGAGTCGGCGCGCGGGCTGGCCTTCGACACGGTCTTTGTCCCCGGGCTGGCCGAGCGCCTGTTTCCGCAGAAGGTCAGCGAGGACCCGATCTTGCTGGACGCCGCGCGCCGCAACGCGGGAGGCGAGCTGGTCACAAACGAGGGCCGTGTCCAGCAGGAGCGGCTCTTTCTGCGCCTGGCGGTGGGCGCCGCACAGAAGCGGCTGGTGTTGTCGTACCCGCGCGTCGAGCTGGAGCGTGGGCGCCCACGAGTGCCGTCTTTTTATGGTCTGGAGGTCCTTCGCGCCGCAGAGGGGCGGCTGCCCGGTTTCGAGGAGCTGGTCGCTCGGGCGGATCGTGGCGGCGCGCCTCGCATTGGCTGGCCGGCGCCGCGCGATGCGATGGTGGCCATCGACCCGGCCGAGCACGATCTGGCGTTGCTGTCGGACCTGTTCAACCGCGGGCCGGACAAGGCCGGCGGCTCGGCGCGCTACCTGTTGGACGTCAACCCGCATCTGGCGCGGACCTTGCGCGCGCGGGCTCGACGCTGGCTGCGGCGCTGGACACAAGCCGACGGGCTGGTGGATCCGGATCCGCAGGCGGTGGCGGCCATCGCCGCGCATGGCCTGGACGCCCGGTCCTTTTCGGCCACGGCGCTGCAGAACTTTGCCAAGTGCCCGTACAAGTTCCTTCTGTACACGGTGCACCGCCTCCAGCCGCGCGAGCAGCCTCAGGCGCTGGAAGAGATGGACCCGCTCAGCCGCGGCTCGCTGATTCACGACGTGCTCTTCGAACTGTTGAAGGGCTTGCGCGACGACGGACTGATTCCGCTGACCGCGACAAACCTGGTGCAGGCGCGGGAGCGGTTGGAGGAGGTGCTGGACGAGCTGGCCGCCCGGTACCGAGACGATCTGGCGCCCGCCATCGACCGCGTGTGGGACGACTCCATCGACCTGATTCGCGCGGACGCTCGCGAGTGGCTGGCGCGACTGGCGGCAGATCCGGACTGGACGCCCTGGCGCTTTGAGCTGTCGTTTGGCCTGGGCGGGCGCGACCGGTTGTCCGACGAGCATAGCGTTGCCGAGCCGGTCCGCCTGGACTGCGGTATCCGGCTGCGGGGCTCGATCGACCTGGTCGAGCAGGCCTCGGAGGGCCGTGTGCGCGCGACGGACTACAAGACGGGCAAGCCGTGGGTGAAGCAGGACGCGGTGATCGACGGCGGCAAGGCGCTACAGCCGGTCTTGTACGCGCTGGCGCTGGAGAAGCTGGTGCCGGGCTCGGATGTCGAGTCGGGACGCCTGCACTATTGCACGGCGCGCGGTAGCTTCTCCGAGGTCGTCATCCCGCTGGATACGTTTGCGCGCGCCGCGGCGGATCGCGTGGCCAAGACCGTCGGCGAGGCGCTGTCCGAGCCCTTCCTGCCGGCCGCGCCGGAGAAGCGGGGCTGCACCTACTGCGACTACAAGACGGTCTGCGGCAACGCCGAAGAGTTTCGGGTGACGCGCAAGCCGCAGATTCGCCTGGCTGCGCTGAAACAGCTGCGGGAGATGTCATGAGCGGCAGCACACCCCTGGTCGACGCCGAAGCGCGGCGCCGTATCCGCGAGGATCTCAACACGACGTTTGTGGTCGAGGCCGCGGCCGGCACCGGCAAGACGACCGAGTTGGTGGCGCGCATCATCGCGGTGCTGGCGTCCGGTGAAGGCACGCTCGGGCGCGTCGTGGCGGTCACCTTTACGGAGAAGGCGGCCGGCGAGATGAAGCTGCGTCTGCGGTCTGAGCTGGAGCGCGCACGGACGGCGCTCGCGCAGGACGACCCGGCGCGGGTGCGGCTGGATGTGGCGCTGTCCGAGCTGGAGGCGATGCGCATCGGCACCATCCACTCGCTGTGTGCCGATCTGTTGCGCGAGCGGCCCGTCGAGGCGCAGGTCGATCCGGTGTTTGAGGTCACGGCGGACGGCGCCAGAAGTCCGGTCTACGAGCGGGCCTTCGCCGGCTGGTTCCAGGACGTGCTCGCGGCGCAGGACGACTCGCCCGGGGTCCGTCGCTTTCTGCGCAGGCGGCTGCGGGGCGCGCAGGAGGGCTCACAGCAGATGCTGCGGGCGGCCGGCTGGAAGCTGATCGACCACCGGGACTTCACGGCGCCGTGGCGCCGCGATCCCGACTTCGATCGCTGCGCGGCGATGGACGCGCTGATCCCGGCGCTGCGCCGGCTGGCGGACTATGTGGAGCAGGCCCAGGATCCGGACGGCTGGCTGACGCGCAACTTCCGCGTGGTGCGCCGCTTCTGCGACGAGCTGGCCGCGCGTGAGCAGGTGGTGGCCGACCGCGACTACGACGGGCTGGAGGGCCAGCTGGCCATGCTGCGTCGCGACAGGACGTGGCGTTACTTCGGCCGCGGCAAGTTCTATGGCCCCGGCCTGGCGCGCGCGGACGTGGTGGCGGATCGCGACGCGGTGTGCGCGTCTCTGGATGCATTTTTGGACGAGGCTAATGCCGACCTGGTGGCGTCTCTGCGCGAGGACCTGCAGCCGCTGATTCAGCGCTACGAGACGCTGAAAGAGCGCGCCGGCCAGCTGGACTTTTTGGACCTGCTGGTGCGTACCCGCACCCTGATTCGGGATCACGAGCGCGTGCGGCGAGAGCTTCAGGGCCGCTTCAGTCACCTGTTTGTGGACGAGTTCCAGGATACGGATCCGCTCCAGGCTGAGATCCTGCTGCTGCTGGCGGCGGACGACCCGACCTGCGCGCAGTGGACCCAGGCGCGTACGGTTCCCGGCAAGCTCTTCATCGTCGGTGACCCCAAGCAGTCGGTGTATCGCTTCCGTCGCGCCGATGTCGCGCTCTACGAGTCGACCAAGCAGCGCCTGATGGGCGCCGGGGCAGAGCTTCTGCACCTGTCGACCAGCTTCCGCAGCGTTCCCAACATCCAGCGGGTGGTGAATGCATCGTTTGAGCAGGTGATGCTGGGTGGCGCGACACAGGCGACATACGTCGGGCTGGCGCCGTATCGCGAAGAGCCGGAGACCCAGCCGTCGGTCGTCGCGCTGCCCGTGCCGGCGCCGTATTCGCGGGGCGGCAAGGTCGTCAACTACGCCATCGATGACTCGCTGCCGGTCGGGGTCGGCGCGTTTGTTCACTGGCTTGTCACGGACAGCGGCTGGACGGTCAGCGAGGGCGATGAGCGCGTGCCGATGGAGGCCCGCCACGTGTGCCTGCTGTTCAAGCGGCTGCAGACCTTTGGCCGCGACATCA
This sequence comes from uncultured Myxococcales bacterium, assembly GCA_964545715.1. GTDB lineage: Bacteria > Myxococcota_A > UBA9042 > CAZJHX01. The sequence goes on along the minus strand of CAZJHX010000126.1, from coordinate 3,074 downwards.
CGCGACCGTACGTCAAGGCCCTGGAGGCACGGCAAGTTGCCCACGTGCTCGTGGGCGGGCACTCCTTCCACGAGCGCGATGAGGTGCTGGCGCTGCGCAACTCGCTGTCCGCCATCGAGTGGCCCAGTGATGAGCTGGCCGTGTTCGCGACGCTGCACGGGCCGTTCTTCTCGCTGGGGGATGACGCGCTGCTCGCGTTTCGGCATGTGCTCGGCTCGCTGCACCCGCTCAAGCCAATCGAGCTGGACGACGACCGCCTGACGGACCTGACCCGGCCTGTTTTGGAGGCGCTGCATGTCCTGAAGGTGCTGCACTTCGGACGTAATCGGCGGCCGATCGCGGACACCATCGCGCGGCTGCTGGATGCCACCCGCGCCCATGCGGGGTTGGCCCACTGGCCCACTGGCGAGCAGGCGCTGGCCAACGTGGTGCGGGTGATGGACATGGCCCGCCGCTTTGAATCGGCGGGCGCCACCAGCTTCAGGGCCTTTGTTGATCAGCTGCAGCGAGAGGCCGAGCGCGGCGACGCCGGTGACGCCCCCATCGTGGAAGAGGGCACCGACGGCGTGCGCATCATGAGCGTGCATCGGGCCAAGGGGCTGGAGTTTCCTGTGGTCATTCTGTGCGACCCGACCGCCCAGCGGACCTTTAAAACCGCAGGCCTGCACGTGGACAACGCCACGGGCATGTGGGCGGGCAAGCTGGCCGGCATGGCGCCGCACAATCTGCTGGACAACACGGCCGACAGCCTGGCGCGCGACGACGAAGAGGGCATTCGGCTGGCGTATGTCGCCGCGACCCGAGCGCGGGACCTGTTGGTGCTGCCGGCGTGTGGTGATGGACCCAACGGCGGCTGGATGGACGTGCTGGACAGCGCGCTGTATCCGGCGTTTGAGAGCCGCCGTGACTCGGCTCCGGGGCCGGGGTGTCCGCCGTTCGGCGAGGACTCGGTTCACGTGCGTCCGGCCAAGGCGCCGCATCCCAACGCGTCGGTTCGGCCCGGGCTGCACACCCCCAAGGCGGCGCTGGCCCTGCCCGAGGGGCGGCAGCCGTTTCAGGTGGTCTGGTGGGATCCGTCCGTGCTGGAGCTGGGCGTGGAGAGCGTGTCCGGCATCCGCAATCAGTGGGTGCTGTCGCCCGACAAGGATGTCACCGGTGCAGAAGCCGGTGTCGCGGCCTATGCAGCGTGGGAGGAGCGGCGACAGGCTGCGCTGACTGCGGGCTCCGCACCGACGATGGCTGCCCTGACCATCACCGCGCTCGCGCATGCGGAGCCGGCCGAGGACGAGGTCCCTGTCGAGCCGCCGCCGGTGGAGGTGGCGGTCGTCGCCGCCGATCGTGCGGGTCGTCCGCACGGGAAGCGCTTCGGTACGCTGGTGCACGCGGTGCTGGCCGACGCGCCCCTGGACTGCGACACGGACTATCTCGGCTCACTGGCGGCGGTGCAGGCGCGCGTGCTCGGGGCCCCGCCCGAAGAGGCGCTTGCCGCGGTCCCGGTAGCAGCGGCGGCGCTGCAGCATCCGGTGATGCGGCGTGCGGCCGCCGGCGCGCGCTGTCTGCGGGAGACCCCGATCGTGCACGCGCTGGAGGACGGCACGCTGGCCGAGGGCGTGGTCGACCTGGCGTTTCAAGAGGGCGATGGAGACGATGCGCGCTGGGTGGTAGTGGACTTCAAGACCGACATCAAGGTGACACCGCCGCCGGAGTACGCGGTCCAGGTGTCGCTGTACGCGGACGCCATCGCAGAGGCGACCGGGCAGCCCGCCTCGGGGATTTTGCTGATGGTTTAGAGCGGGCTAGTCAACGCTCTAGATGGGTGAAGAGCCACGCGGCGGGAAATACCGAACCAACCCCCGTGGTCAAACGACTCCAGCGTCTGCGGAGAACGATCGTCAGGATCTCGAAGGACAACCCCTGACAAGCATCGAACCAGGCCGGACAAATTGGCCGGATAAGACGGAATTTGGGCCACTGTCCTGGCTTTGTGCGGCTTGATTCGGAGCCTGGTTGGGTTGCGCGTGGCTTTGAGGCCTTTGCGGGTGTCGCAGCACCTCAAAAACGACCTCCAGAGGGCTGCTGTCATAATATTTTCAGCATGTTGGAGGTGGTTATGGCAACGAATCGCGCGAGAGAAATCGACCTGGAAATGCGGCGTTTGGTACGCGCGGACCTGGCCAGCGACCTGCGGAAAGCCGAGCTTTTGGCCGAGCTGGAGCGAGACGGACTGTATCGGCAGTTTGCGGCCAGCATGCGCGAGTACACCGAGACCATGTTGGGGTTGCAGCGCGGCAAGGGCGGCGGGCATGTCGAGGACGACGTCGTGTTGGCGTTGATCGCTGAGATCGTATTTGCGGCGCAGTCGAACGGTCCGCGTCCAATCGCGATCGAGCGGTTCCAGACAGTCCTTGCGAAATGCCCGCAGTGCCGAGACGCGGTCCAGATAGGTTTGGCGGAAGAGCCCCACGCCGAGGTCTCGGCGACCAGAGTCGCAGCGGCTGAGTGCGACAGCGTAATTGTGGACATGCGACCGGGCCCCCAGCAGGCCAAGACCACCCACGCCATTGACGAGCGGGTCCGAAGAGTCGTGCTGCGCCGAGATAATCACGGCTGCGTGGTCCCGGGATGCAGTCATCGAATCTGGGTTCAGCTGCACCACGTGGTACACCGCGCGCATGGTGGAAAGCACACCCCGGACAACCTCCTCACCGTCTGCTCACGTCATCCGACATGATTCACAACGGCCACCTGGAGGTAGACCGCGCCTCAAAAGGCAGCTTTGCCTTTGAATGGCGCTTTGGAAGACACCTGATTGGTACTGCCGCATGAGTCACGACCGTCTCAGTGGGTCGGAGTGCCGCGAGTGGAGCGCACCAACGCAGCGCCGAGCCGGACAAGGCGCGCCGGACTCCCGGTGCCACGCCGCCCGGCCCTCCGAAGCGCGCCCTCTTCTCGGCCCAGACCGCACCCACATTCACCAACCACCACAGAAGGTCGGCGCACGGGGTCTAGCGGAGGCCTGGTTGTCGAGGTCGGAAATTCGTTCCTACCCGCGCGGCGACGCCGTTCGCCGCCAA